>NZ_CP107929.1:2387500-2987500 GCF_036017915.1 Micromonospora sp. NBC_00421 | reverse complement strand
CCGCAGCGGGTCCACCTCGTCCAGGTCGGCGGCCCACCGCTCGACCGCCTTGACGATCTTGTTGACGTCCACCGGCTCGGTGTCGCCGTTGCGCTTGCGTACCCGCATCGCCGGCCGGCGTGGCTCCGCGCCGTCGGCCTCGGACGGGGGGCTCTCCGCTACGTTCGTCATGACCTCTCCTCGCTGTCACCGATGGCCCTCGGACGCGGGAGAACGCCAACGGGCGCGGCGCGGCGGCCGGCCCGGTTGCTGGCGTCGGTCGTCCCGCGCGACCTCCGACCGCCGCACGCAGCAGCGCACGGCGCACTGGCAGGTCTTCGGACTCGCGGGCCTGACCGGGTTCCACCGGTCGCCTACTGGCCGTCGCTTCCCAGACCTCGCGGCCCAGTGCTCGATGACGGCGGTCGTTCCCACTCACCGCTGCGGGGCAGTCCCGGATTTACACCGGGTTCCCTGTTGCCTCGACCGGGCCGTTCAGGCCCGGTCGAACCAGCTGCGTGGGACACCATATATGGCGTCCCCTGGGGAGAAGCAACACTAGATGTCGCGTCGGCGTGTCGGATCACTCTCACCCGCCC
This sequence comes from Micromonospora sp. NBC_00421, assembly GCF_036017915.1. Lineage (NCBI taxonomy): Bacteria > Bacillati > Actinomycetota > Actinomycetes > Micromonosporales > Micromonosporaceae > Micromonospora > Micromonospora sp. NBC_00421. Next base: position 2,986,922 of record NZ_CP107929.1, on the reverse strand, counting down.
GGCCGGTCGCGCGCAGTGACGCCAGCAGCCGTAGCCGGTCGGCGTCGGGGCTGCCCGGCGCGGCGGTGAAGACCAGCATGACCGGGCCGGGGTTGCCGGGCAGCGGGTAGGTGTCCCAGTCCAGGACGATGTCACCGACCTCGGGGACCTCGAAGGTCTTGGTGCCGCTGACCGAAGCGCGCACGTCGTGCCGGGCCCACAGCCGTCGGAACTCGGCGCTGCGGATGCTCAGCTCGCCGACGATCGCGGTGGCCCGGGGGTGGGTGGGGTCCGTGGCGACGGCGGCACGCATCATGCCGATGTAGTCCATGGCCTGCTGTTCCCACGCCGCGCAGCGCCGCGACGCGGTCGTCGGGTCGTCGAACATCAGCAGGAGCATGTTGAGCCGGTCGGGCGGGTAGCCCTCCGGGTCGCCGAGCAGCGCCGTCGCCCACGGGTTCCAGGCGAGCAGGTCGAGGTGTCGGCCGAGCACGACCGCCGGGGTGTCCAGCACCAGCAGCAGCCGTCGGGTGCTCTCCGGCACCCGCTCCGGGCCGGGGTCCACCCGGACGGGCACCGGCCGGCGGGCGGCGCGGGCCAGGGTGAACAGGTGCCGGCGTTCCTCGTCGTCGAGGCCGAGCGCGCCGGCGAGCGCGTCCAACACGTCGTCGGACGGGCGGACCTCGCGGCCCTGCTCCATCCGCTGGTAGTAGTCGGTGCTCAACCCGGACAGCAGGGCCAGTTCCTCACGCCGCAACCCGGTGACCTTACGTCGGCCGCCCGGCTCCAGGCCGACGTCGCGGGGGTGCAGCCGGCCGCGCCGGGCGCGCAGGAAATCGCCGAGTTCGCGGGCGTACGGATGGGTCATGCCGCAAGTGTGTCGCGGCCCGGACGGGTGAAGGTAGGTCCGGCAGACCTGGGCAACCGGGAACGACCGATCCGGCCCGGATTGCTCCTAACGTCGTCGCTCCACCCCGATCTCCCAGGAGCAGCAGATGACCGGATGGACCGCCGCCCACATCCCCGACCAGCACGGCCGTACCGCCGTCGTGACCGGCGCGAACTCGGGCCTCGGCCTGGTCACCGCCACCGCACTGGCCCGCCACGGCGCGCACGTCGTGCTCGCCGTCCGCAACACCGCCGCCGGGGAGCAGGCCGCCCGCCGGATGGACGGCGACGTCGAGGTACGCGAGCTGGACCTGGCCTCCCTCGCCTCGGTACGGGCGTTCGCGGCGAAGCTGACAGTCGATCATCCGGTGCTCGACCTGCTGGTCAACAACGCCGGTGCGGTGCTGCTCGGCCCGCGCCGCACCACGCCCGACGGCTTCGAGGCGCACCTCGGCACCAACCTGCTGGGCCACTTCGCGCTGACCGGCCTGCTGCTCGGCAACCTGGCGGCGGCGCGGGCGGCCCGGGTGGTGAGTCTCAGCTCGATCACCCACCGGAGCGCACACCTGGACTTCGCCGACCTGATGTTCGAACGTGGCTACCGGGCCGCCGCCGCCTACGGCCGGTCCAAGCTCGCCACCACCGTCTTCGGTGTCGAGCTGGACCGCCGACTGCGCGCCACCGGATCACCTGTCCTCAGCACGCTGGCCCACCCCGGCGTCACCCGCACCAACCTGACTCCCCGGGCGTGGGAACACCGGGGCCGGCGGGGCCGGGTGATCGCGTGGCTCGGCCTGCTGGCCACCCAGCCGGTGGAGCGGGGCGCGCTGCCGCAGTTGCGTGCCGCCACCGACCCCGGGGTACGGGGCGGCCAGTTCTTCGGTCCGTCCCGGCTCGGGGAGACATGGGGACCGGTCGCCGAGGCCCGGCTCAGCCGGGAGGCCGCCGATCCCGCCGTCGGCCGTCGGCTCTGGACGGCGGCCGAGGAACTGACAGGCGTCAGCTGTCTCTGACGTCGGGGCGCACTAGCATGGCTGCGGTCGGTGACGGCGGTGGAGACGAGGCGACATGGGATGGCTCGGGCGGGTACTGGGCGGCGGGGGCCGGCAGGTCCAGGACGATCCGGTCCGGCAGGCGGCGCTGTTGACCGAGGTGCGGCAGCGGTACGGCGCTCACCTGGCGGTCCGGTCGGCCGAACAGGTGGCGGAGATCGTCCGCCGGCTCGACGACGGCGACGGAGCGGCGGTGGCGGCCGCGATCGTCGGTGAGTTCGCCGACGCGGCCCATGCGGACCTGCTGGCCCAGACGGCGGAGCTGTACCGGCGTGGCGGTCACCGGTTCCCGGTCGACCGCCGCAACTACCGACCACTGTGGCGGGCGGCCGGTGCCCAACTGCACTGGCCGCTGTTCGCGCTGCCGGGCGGCCTCCACCCGTACGTGCACGTCACCGCCGCCGCCACGGTCATCGGTGGTCGGGCCCCGCAGTTCGTCCGGGCGACCGACCCCCACCCGCTGCTCGCCTGCCTGTTCGAGGTGCTCGACCTCACCACCTGCGGCTGGGAGTACGGCCGGGTACGGGTCGACCACGACGGCGCGTCGCTGGTCGGTCGACTGATCTCGACCGCCCGGGACGTCCGGGCGGCGATGAAGGAGCCACCGTCGCTGCCGCCGTCGACCCGGGAACTCATGCGCAGCAACCGGACCGTCAACGTCTTCGACCTCACCGGTGACCGGGTGGTCGGCACGATCAACGTGGGCGCGGAGCTGCGACCGGCGCTGCTGACCTGACGCCGCCATCCCCGGACCACGGGTCAGGAGCGGGCCGGGACGACGATCGGTAGTCGGACGGTGAAGGTGCTGCCCTGACCCAGGACGCTCTCGACGTCGATGGTGCCGTCGTGCGCCTCGGCGAGCTTGCGCGCGATGGACAGGCCGAGCCCGCTGCCGCCGGTGCTGCGGGCCCGGGAGTCGTCGGCCCGCCAGAACCTGTCGAAGATCCTGGCCTGGTCGGCGGGGTCGATGCCGGTTCCGGTGTCGGACACCGCGATGGCCAACTGGTCGTCGCGCACGGCGCAGTGCACGACGACCGAGCCGCCCGGGGTGGTGTGCCGGACCGCGTTGGCGACGATGTTGCCGACGATCTGGCGCAGTCGGGCGCCGTCGACCGCCATCTCCAGGTCGGTGCCCACCGAGGTGCGCAGCCGTACCCCGGCGGCCTCGGCGGCGCCCCGGTGCGCCTCGACGACCTGCTCCAGCAGGTCGGCCACGAAGTACGGCTCGCGGTGGATGCGTAGGTCGCCGGCGTCGGCGGCGGCCAGGTCCCGCAGGTCGTCGATGATGTGCTGCAGCAGCAGCGCCTCGTCGAGCAGCAGGGTGAGCAGTTGGGTGTCGAGCTGCGCCAGACCGTCCTGGGCGGCCTCCAGCCAACTGCGCATGTTGGTCAGCGGGGTGCGCAACTCGTGCGCCACGTCGCTGACCATGTTCCGGCGCAGCGCCTCGGTCTGTTCGCGCCGGGCGGCGAGGTCGTTCAGCGCGGTGGCCAGCAGGCCGATCTCGTCGCGGGTGGTCACCGGCACCCGGGCCGGTTCGGCCATCGGCTGCCGGGTGGCGTCGGTGAGCGCCCGCAGCGGTCGGACCAGCCGCCGCCCGACCAGCACGGTGATCAGCACGGTGGCCACCAGCACCGTTCCGGTCACCTGGGCGATGCGCACCACGTTCGCCCGGGACAGGTTGAACACCGGCTCGGCGCCACCCTGGGCCTCGTCGGTCACGAACAGCAACGCCGGTGGCGCCACGTACGCGCGCAGTTGGGCCGTGCGCGCCTTCTGCAGGCAGCCGTCGACCTGCTTGTCGAAGCCGGAGTCACGGCTGCGTACCGCGGTACGGTCCGCCCTGATCTCGACCCGGGTCGGTGCTCCGAGCTCGCGGAGGCAGCTCTTGGTCAGGGTCTCCAGTTGGGTGATCCCGTCGGCCTCGCTCGGCAACGGCTCCGTCAGCTCCGCAGGCAGGCAGAACTCGACGATGCCGCGGTCTCTCGCGTCGGTCACCTGCACCGAGGCCCGTCCGGTCGGACCGACCACCACCCTCGCGTCCGCCGTGGATTCGGCCTGGACGCAGCCGAGCTGCCGGGTGGCCAGGTCCCGGGTGGTGGTGCTCTCCCGCTTGGTCAGCCGGTACGGCCCGACCGCGCGTGGATCGGTGCGCTCGGTCCCGCCGGTCAGGCCCAGGTCCACCTGCAACGGGTCGACGGTCGCCGACGGTCGGGCCGTCTGCAACGACGGGCCGTCCGGCGCGGAGTCGGCGATCACCTGCCGGTCCGGGGTCATCAGGGTGATCCGGCGTTCGAGCCGGTCGGCCCGCCCGGCGAGCACCGCCTCCACGCCAGTCCAGTCCCGGTGGGTGGCGGCGTGGGTCAACAGCGTGTCGTAGATGCTCTTGTCGTCGGCGAGCGAGCGACCCTGTTCCTGTCGGATCGCCCGGGTGGTCGACTGCACGGCCAGCCAGGTCGTGGCCAGGATCGCGCAGACCGCCACCAGCAGCGAGGTGGCCAGCAGCCGCACCACCAGGCTGCGGTGCAGGGGGACCCGTTGCCGCTTCACGACGTGCCGGCACCCAGCTTGTAACCGACGCCGTAGACGGTCAGCAGCTGCTGCGGCCGGCGGGGGTTGGCCTCGATCTTGCGGCGCAGGTTCATCACGTGGACGTCGATGGTGCGCCCGGTCGACTCCCGGTCGACGCCCCGGGTGTGTTCCAGCAGTTGACCACGGCTGAACACCCGACCGGGCTGACGGATCATCGCGGCGAGGATGGCGAACTCGCCGGCCGTGCAGTCGACCGGGGCATCCCCCGCGGTGACCAGGCGGCGGGCCTCGTCGACGGTGAGCCGCCCGAGCCGGTGCACCGGCGACTGCTGGGGTGCGGTCCGGACCCGACGCAGCAGCGTCCGGATCCGGGCGACCAACTCGCGCGGGCTGTACGGCTTGGTCATGTAGTCGTCGGCGCCCAGATCCAGCCCGCGCAGCAGGTCGTCCTCGGCCGACCGCGCGGTCAGCATCAGCACCGGCACGTCCGACTCCTGGCGGATCATCCGGCAGACCTGCATGCCGTCCAGTTTCGGCAGCATCACGTCGAGCAGGAGGAGGTCGAACGGCTGTTCCCGGGCCTGGCGCAGGGCCGTCTCACCGTCGGCCACGATCGTCGCCCGGTGACCCGCCGCGACGAGGTACCGGCGCAGCGCCTCGGCCTGCCGCTCGTCGTCCTCCGCGAGCATCACGTGTGCGCACATGGTGGGGAATATAGAGCAGGTCACCGGGGTGCGAATCCTGCGAAAGGTGGTGACACCGGGTGTCCTCCGGTCCTTCCGCAGTTCGGTGGACGGGTGGGGTGGGGACCCGGCGACCGTGAGAAGAAGGTCATCCCGGCCCCTGACCGGTTCCTGACAAACCGGTGTCACGATCGGCCCGCAGGGCTGCCGTCGGCACTCGGAACCGTCGCGGTCCGCATCCGGGCCGTCATGGTTCGTGTCCCGGGACGTCGCGGCCGGTGGCGTCGCCCCGGTCGGGACGACGCCACCGTGGCAGGGCGGTCGTGGACCTCCCGCGCTCGCGGCTACTTCCGCTTCGCGGCGACCTCACGCTCACACGCCGGGGAGTACTTCAACCCCTTGGAGATCGAGTCCGAGTCGTTGTCCTTGCCGCCGAAGGCCCAGCCCGTGCCGTCCGAGCCGACCTCGACGTACCGGACGCCCTTCTCCTTCAGGCACTTCACCACGTCCCGCGCGAAGTCCTTCGCCTCCGGGTTGGCCGGGTCCAGCTCCCACGGCGGCAGCGGCATCAGGGCGTCGCACGCCCTGCTCGCCTCGCCGACCTTGCCCGACTTGGTGGTGCCGGCACGTTCCCTGTGGACGTCGACACCGTGCTCCAGCATGCACTTCTCGTACGGTTTGTAGCGCGCCTTGGTGTCCTCCTCGGTGTCGTCCAGGCGCTCCCGTGGCCGCTCGGCCTGCGGCGTCGCCGACGCGGTGGGAGTGGGCGGGCCGGTATGGAGGGTGGCCACCTCCGCCTGCTGCGTGGTGGCACCGGCCTCGGGCCGGTCGTCGCCGGCGGCCGAGCACCCTGTGCCGCCGATCAGCACGGCGGTGAACAGCGCGGCCATCAGTTGCTTCCTCATCGTGACGCCTTCCGGTCGGCTCTACGGCGATCTCGCCGAAACCGAGCATCACCGTCGACTGTCAGGAAGCTGTTTACCGCGGCGGACGAACACCGGCCCGCCGCACCGCCGGGACGACGACGCCTCCCGGGTGACCGCGTCGAGGCAGAGGTCGTCCGGGACCAATCGTGTCGGTGGATACGAGTACGGTTTCGGTGCCCGGCCGGCAGGGTCGTCGGCGCACTTCGCCGGGGCGGGAGCGGCCGGCCCGGTGGGCGACTGACCGTGGAGGGGAGCGAGGGTGACGCAGCGCAGAGCACTTGTGGTACGCGGTGGATGGGAGGGGCACCAGCCGGTCCGGGCGACCGAGCTGTTCCTCCCCTTCCTCGAAGGCAACGGCTACACCGTGCGGATCGAGGAGTCCACAGAGGTCTACGCCGACGCCGCCGCGATGGCCGACACCGACCTCGTCGTACAGTGCATGACGATGGCGGAGATCACCGCCGAGCAGGTGGCGGGCCTGAGTGCGGCGGTGGTCGCCGGGACGGGCCTGACCGGCTGGCACGGCGGCATCGTGGACGCCTTCCGGGCCTCGTCGGACTACCTGCACCTGGTGGGCGGCCAGTTCGCCACCCATCCGGGTCGGCAGCCCTGCGAGCGCAGCGGGGGCGAGGAGGACAACTTCCTGCCGCACACGGTGACGGTCACCGACCTCGGCCGGGAGCATCCGGTCACCGCCGGGATCGCCGACATCGAGCTGGTCACCGAGCAGTACTGGGTGCTGCACGACGACCTGATCGACGTGCTGGCCACCACCGTCCACCCCACCCGGGACTGGCACCCCTGGCACCGGCCGGTCACCTCGCCGGCGATCTGGACCCGACGTTGGGGCGCCGGCCGGGTCGTCGTGACGACCCCGGGTCACAGCCTCGACGTGCTGGAACACCCGTCCGTGCGGACCGTCATCGAGAGGGGGATGCTGTGGGCGACCCGCACCGTGTCGGCATCGTAGGACTCGGGGTCATCTCCCGCGCCTATCTGGACACCCTGGCGCACCACCCCGAGATCAGCATCGTCGCGGTGGCCGACCTGGACGCCACCCGGTCGGCCGAGGCCGCCGCCACCATCCCCGGTGCCGCGGCGGTGGGCGTCGCGGACCTGCTCGCCCGCCCGGACGTGCAGACGGTGCTCAACCTGACCATCCCCGCGGCGCACGCCGAGCTCTCGCTCGCCGCGATCGACGCGGGCAAGCACGTGTACGTCGAGAAGCCGCTCGCCGTGACGTTCCCGGACGGTCGGGCGGTCGTCGACCGGGCCGCAGCGGCCGGCGTCCGGGTAGGCTGCGCGCCGGACACCGTCCTGGGCACCGGGACGCAGACGGCCCGTGCGGCGATCGACGGCGGGCTGATCGGGCGTCCGCTGGCCGCCTCGGCCGTCATGGTCACCCCCGGGCACGAGCGCTGGCATCCGCACCCCGACTTCTACTACGCCCCGGGGGGTGGCCCGTTGCTGGACATGGGCCCGTACTACCTCTCGGCGTTGATCCACCTGCTCGGGCCGGTACGCGCGGTGACGGCGGCGGCCAGCCGGCTGCGCCCCGAGCGGGTCGTCGGCTCCGGCCCACGCCTGGGCCAGCGCATCCCGGTGCAGGTGGACACCCATGTGAGCGGCGTGCTCGAACACGCCAGCGGTGTGCTGTCCACCATCACCACGAGTTTCGACGGGGTCACCACGACGGCCGCGCCGATCGAGGTGCACGGGGAGACCGGCACCCTGGCGGTGCCCGATCCGAACTACTTCGACGGCGAGGTCCGGCTCTGCCCGCTCGGCGGTGACGGATGGCGGGTGCTCCCGCCGTCGGCGGGTTACCGGGAGGGCGCCCGGGGCCTCGGGTTGATCGACGCGGTCCGGGCCGATGCCACGCGGGCGCCCCGGGCGGGCGGTGACCTGGCGTTGCACGTGCTCGACACGATGACGGGCCTGCTGCGGGCGGCGGCCGAGGGTCGGCGGATCGCGCTGACCACGACGGTGCGGCGACCCAGCCCCGTCCCGCTCACCCCCACCGGGGAGTGGCAGGGGCGCTGACCGGCGCGGACAGCTCCTTGGCCAGGCAGACCGTGCCGTCCGGGCTGGTCAGTGGCACCGGCTGGTAGCCCACGCTCCGGTAGAGGTCGATGTTGCGCAGGCTCCGGGTGCCGGTGAACAGCAGGATGCGGTGGCACTGCGGCCCGGCGGCGGCCTCGACGGCCCGCAACAGCCACCGGCCCAGCCCCCGGCCGCGCAGGTCGGGCACGACGGCGAGCCGGCCCAGGTGGCAGTCGGTGCCGTCGGTGCGGATCCGCACCATGCCCAGCAGCCGGCCGTCACGCCAGACGCCGGTGGTGTGCCAGCTCTCCAGCCACTCCCGTACCTCCTCCGGCGACTCGTGCAGCGGTGGGATGGCAAGCGTGTCGTTGGCCACCGCCTCCTCGGTCCAGCAGCACCGTTGCAGCACGGTGACCTCCGGGGCGTCGTGCGGGGTCAGCCGCCTCGCGTAGGAGCCCGGCAGCGGGCCGGGCACACTGTCGGCCCGCCCGCGCTCGCGCATCGGCCGCAGGGCGTGGGCCAGCCGGACCACCTCGTCCAGCAGCGCGACACCCGTGGCGTCCCGGCCGGCGTCCGGCCGCAGCCGGCCGTCCACCACGGCGTCGCCGATGCCGATGGCGACCGTGGCGCCCGTCGGCACCAGGCGCAGCGGGGTGACCACCTGCTTGGCGTGCGCCACCGCCCGGGTGCCGGCCGCGGTGTAGCCGTAGCTGACGAAGCCGATCGGCTTCCACGCCCACTCGCTGCCGAGGTAGTCCAACGCGTTCTTCAGGGTCGCCGGCATCGCGTGGTTGTACTCCGGGGTGACCGCGATGAAGCCGTCCGCCGCGTCGACGGTCGCGCTCCACCGGCGGGTGTGCTCGTGCCGGTAGACACCCGACGACGGGGATTCCTCCTCGTCGAGGAACGGCAGCTCCAGGTCGCCGAGCGCCACCGGCACCACCTCGACGTCGAGCTCGGCGGCCCGGGGGGAGACCGCTTCGAGCAACCACCGCCCCACCTCGGGGCCGAGCGCGCCGGGGCGGGTGCTGCAGGTCAGCGCAAGAATGCGAAGCGGTCTCGTTGACATAGAAACGAAGGCTAGATGCTAGATTGATTACATGTCAACTAAGTCGGGGTCGGCCCGTTGGCTGGAGCCGGCCGAGGAACGGGCCTGGCGGGCCTGGCGGCGGGTGATGGTCGCCGTCCAGACCGGCACCGCGCGTGACCTGGCGGTGATCGGCCTCTCCGAAGCCGACTACGAGGTGCTGAGCACCCTGTCGGAACAACACGCACAGACCAGCACGCTTGGCGAACAGGCCGACAAGATGGGCTGGTCACGCAGCCGGCTGTCCCGGCACGCGAGCCGGATGGAAGCGCGCGGGCTGTTGCGCCGCGCACCGGATCCGGCCGACGGCAGGGGCTGCCTGCTCGTGCTGACCGCACCGGGCCGGGCCGCCCTCCGGGACGCCGCACCGGTCCACGTCGAGTCGGTACGGCGGCACCTCATCGACCGGCTAGCCCCTCGGGACCTCGCCGCCCTCGAACAGATCGCCGGACGGCTGGAGCGGCCCCGCGCCGACGACGATCCCGACGGGTCAGGGCAGTCCCCGGCGTGATCGTCCTCCGCGGGACTGTCCACCGTCGACCCGGGCGGGCGGTCCGGCACCGCATCCGACCGGCGGGCCCCGGACGCCCCGGCTCTAGATCGGGAAGCGGCCGTGCCGCCAGTGCCAGTGACCGCCGGCCGTCAGGTGGTCGACGATCGCGCGTTGCAGCACGGTACGCCGGGGTAGCTGGTCGAGCGGCGTGCTGAGCGTACGGAAGGCGAACCGTAGTACCTCGACGTCGGCGTCCGGCCCGTCCTGCGGCACGTAGGGCTGCAACTCTAACCGGCGCTGGAACCGGATGATGTTGGAGTCCTCGGGGAGGTAGTCCCGCAGTTGCGGATCGAGCAGCCAGGAGCCGCAGGAGAAGGCGGTGTGGTGCTCGTCGGGGAAGTGCCGGGGGAAGAACTCCCGGGCCGCGTCGAGCGACGCGTCGACCGCCTCCGGCGTCAGCGGCCCCGCGTCCGGGATGTGCAGGTCGATGGCGCTGCCACCACGCTGGTGCTGGAGCCGGCCCAGCTCGTAGAGGCCGCCACGGACGTGCAGGGTCAACCAGCTCTGCATGACCGGCCAGCCCTCGCCGTGCATCCGCCTGTCGATCGCCAGGTTGCGGCCCAGGTCGGCGAGGGTCGTCCAGGAGACGGACCCGGCGATGCCGTGCTCGCGGTGGAACCCGGTGACCACGTCGACCAGGGCGAGGTAGCCGTACACGTAGAGGTGTCGCCAGGCGGGGCCCCGGTCGCGGGGAAGCTCCGGGCCGGGCGACAGCCACTCGTAACCGCCGAGGTCGGCGCGGACCAGGGCCGTCGAGCGGTCGAGCAGCCAGCGCAGCTCCGGGGTCCACAGGGGAGAGTCGGGGTCGGGCCAGCCGGCCATGATCTCGGCGGCGTCGTCCGGTCGTACCGCGAGCCGGTCGAGGATCTCCGACGCGTCGGCCCTGGCGGGCAGCGGGGTCGACGGTCGGTCACCGGCGAGCCGGTGCACCCGCTCGACCTCCTCGACGGGCAACCCGAGTCGGGCGGCGATGTCGTCCAGGTCCACCGGCTGATCGTACCGGCCACCGGGCTGTCCTCCGCACTCCGTCAGGGCGTTACCGGACCCGACGCGTGGACGGGGCTGTACCGCCGCCCGGTGGCGACCGCCAAGGCGTCCCGGTCGATCTCGGACCGCACGGCGAAGCCGGCCGGCACGGCACCCACCAGCGCCAGCACACCATCGCGACGTCCGCGTGTGCTGTCCGACGACTCAGGAGCGGCCCACCGCGCCCAGGGCATGTTTGTCGGGTTTGCCGCTCGGCCCGACGGGGACCCCCGTGATCTCTTCGACGGTCCTCGGGGCCGCGGCCTCCCCCAGGGCCGCCACGACCCGGGCGCGTAACCGTCCGGCATCCGGCGAGTGGCCGGCGGCCGGCACCACGTACGCGTGCACCGCCTCGCCGGTGACGTCGTCGGGGCGGCCGACCACGTACGCCTCGGCGACCGAGGGGTCGGCGGCGAGGACCCGTTCGATCGGGCCGGCGTACACCAGGTTGGCGTTGACGATGACGACGTCCCGGACCCGACCGGCCAGGTGCAGGTAGCCGTCGGCGTCCAGCCGGGCCAGGTCGCGGGTGCGCACCCAGCCGTCGGTGAACACGTCGGCGGTCTCGACCGGGTCCGCCCAGTAGGCGGTGGCCTGCGCCGGGGTCCGGACGAAGAGTTCACCCTCGGTGGCGGGGCGGCCGTCCGCGTCCCGGATCGACAGGTCGACCACGGCGGGTGCCCGGCCGACCGAGGCGAGCCTGCCCGGGTCGGCCAGCAGCTCGCCCGGGGTCACCATCGCGATCATGCCGGTCTCGGTCTGGCCGTAGCCGTGGAAGACCACCGGGCCGAGCACGTCGAGCGCCTCGGCGAGCCGGGACGCGGTGAGCGGGGAGCCGGAGACGACGAGGGCGCGCAGGCTGCCCAGGTCGACCGGGTCGGTGCGCTGGTCGCGGACGAGTTGGTGCAGCTTGCCGACGGTGATCACACTCGCCGTGGCCCGGTGCCGGGTGACCATGCCGGGGAAGCCCGGCGGGCGGGCGGCGACCAGGGTGCCGCCCGCGGCGAGGGTGAGGATGCCGTACTCCAGCATCACCTGGCTGCTCAGCGAGCCGAAGACGAGGTAGCGCCCCAGCCGGGGGGCGAGTTCGGCGATCGCCGGCGGCCACCGGTCCGGGTACGGCGCCCAGGCCGCGCTCATCGCCGCGTACGTCTGGGCGCAGCCCTTGGGACTGCCGGTGCTGCCGCTGGTCCAGGTGATCCTCGCGATGTCGGCGGGCCGGCCGGCGGCGACAAGCGGGGTGCCGTCGTCGGGGGTCCGCGCCAGCGTGGCGAGCCGGGCGTCGTCGACGAGCAACGCGTCGCCGCCGCCGGGCATCCGGTCGTGGTGCGTCGGGGTCAGCTCGGGCCGGAGCCCGGACACCCGGGCGCCCACGGCGAACGCCGCGACGACGGCGGCGAAGGCCTCCGAGGTGACCCCGAGCCGCAGCGCCACCCCGGTACCCGGCCCGATGCCGGCGGCGCGCAGCCCGGCGGCGACGCGCCGCACCAGCCCCGACATCTCGGTCGCGTCGACGATCCGGTCGCCGTCCTCGAACACCGGCCGGTCGCCACCGGTGGCGAGCAGCCGCAGCACGGGCTGCGGCCAGACCTCACCACCGGTGGCGGTCCCGCCGGCCGGCTCGCCGGTCGCCGCGCGGCGACCGGCCCGGCCGTCCCCCGCCGACTTCGGGACGACCGGGCCGGACTCAGCCGGCAGCAGCCCGGCCGGGTCGTGCTCCGCCGAGAGCAGCCCGGCCGGGTCGGGCTCAGCCGGCATCGGACGGCACGTCCCCGGCATCGGTCAGCACACCCTTGAGGAACTGCGCGAGGGGTTGCTGGTGTACGCCGGGGATGTCCCAGTTGTTCTCCAGGTTCTCCGCCAGGTGGTGCGTGGCGACGACCCGGCCGCCCCGGTGCACCCGGACGACGGGGTGCAGGTAGCTGGCGTCGTGGGCGCGTTCGGCGTCGTTCTCGGCGATCCGGGGGATCGTGACGTCGAACGGGTCGACCTGGTCGTGGTCCGGGCCGTACTCCAGGGTGGTCACCAGGGCGAACGGTTCGGGGCCGAGGCCACCGTCGCGCAGGTGGGCGACCGGCACCTCCTCGTGGTAGCGCGCGGTGCCGTCGGAGATGACCACGACGTCGCCGAGGACGCCGAACTGCTGCCACAGCGCCGAGGTCCGGTTGATCCGGGAGATGATCGCGTCGGTGATCGCCTCCGGGGTGCCGTCCAGCGTGGTGGACGGCCACGGGGTGCCGTGGTGCCGGGCGGCGAGCATCCGGTGCAGGGCGCGTACGCCGTACCGGAAGCCGTGGATGAAGCCGTTCGTCGAGCGCTTGAAGTCGCGTTGCTGGGTGAGGGTGCCGGCGAAGTACAGGCCGGGCACGTTCACCGACTCGAAGCCGGAGGTCTGCTCGGGGAAGCGGTCGTCGATGACCAGCCGGGGCCGGGCCGACGGGTCGAAGATGCTCGCGTCGAACCGGAAGCCGGTGCAGAGGATGACCCGGTCGTAGTCGAGCTGCCGGATCGACTCGCGGGTCCGGGCGTACCGGAAGTCGACCCGGTAGCCGCCGTCGTCACGTCGGGCGATCCGCTCGACGGTGCCGTCGAGCACCGCGTTCTGCGACTTGAGCTGGTAGGTGTCGAGGAAGTTGTTGTTCACCGCACGCAGGTGCCCGACGTAGTGGGTCTGCCAGGCCAGCCGGATCGAGTGCGGGCCGGCGACGTGGATCACCGCGGCGGTCTCGACCAGGGCGTCGGCGGTCTCGAAGGCCGAGTTGCCCTTGCCGATGACGAGGACCCGCTGGTTGGTGAAGTCGTCCGGGTCCACGCTGACGGTGTCGTACCGCTCGGCGAGGTCGACGCCGTCGATCGGCGGGACGTACAGCTGGGAGACGCCGGTGGCGACGACGACCCGGCGGGCGGTCAGGGTGTCGGTGTCGGTCTCGACTGTGAACAGTCCGCCGTCGCGGGCGATCCGGGTGACCCGGGTGTCGTAGCGGATCCGCAGGCCCTCGGCGAAGGCGGCGAGGTAGCGCACCAGGTCGGCCGCGTCCGGGAAGTAGCGCCGGCTGAAGTTGCCGAACCGCAGCGCGGGGTCGTCGGTGAGCAGCGAGTTCCAGTCGGAGCGCAGGTTGAACTCCGGATCGTCGGAACCGGTCCAGACCTTGTTGATGGAGATCAGTTTCCGGTGCCGCGGATAGGTGGCGAAGAACGTCCCCGGCGTCGGTCCGGCCTCCAGCACCAGGTGGTCGCGTCCGTCGCGCTCCAACAGGGCGGCGAGCTGGAGCCCCGCCGGCCCGGCTCCGATGATCAGGTAGTCGAGCGTCATGCGGCGCACCGTATCGGCCTGATTTCAGAGCGTTCTGAGATTTCGTCTCTAGGGTCCGGTCGCATGACGACAGAGATCGATCTCGCAGCCCCGCTGCGGATCGCCGACCTGAGCGCCGCCCGCGATCCGGTCCGGGTGGTGGTCGGGTCGGCGGTCCGCGACCGGGTCACCACCACCCGCCGGTTCCTGTCCGAGGTGCTCGGCGAGGACCGCGCGGTGTACGGCAGCACCACCGGTTTCGGTGCCCTGGTCGGGTACGCGGGCCGGGCCGACCTGCGCGACCAGGCCGACAACACCCTCGCCCACCTCGGTGCCGGCCAGGGTCCGGACCTCGCCCCCGAGATCGTCCGGGCGACGGTGCTGGTGCGGGCGTGGTCGCTGGCCCGGGGCGCGTCGGGGGTGTCGCCGCACGTGGTCGACGCGTTGGCGGCGATGCTCGGCACCACCTTCGTGCCCGCGGTGCCGAGGCTGGGTTCGGTGGGCGCCAGCGGTGACCTGATCCCGCTGGGCGCGGCGGCCCAGGCGCTGCGCGGTCGCGGCCACGCCTACCTCGACGGGGTACGCCTACCGGCGGCCGAGGCGTTGGAGAAGGCGGGCCTGCAACCGCTGCCGTTGGACGGTCGGGACGCCCTGGCCCTGGTCAACGGCACCTCGCTGACCACTGCGGCGACCGCGCTGGCGTTGTCCGCCGTCCGCGCCGCGCACCGGGCGGTGCAGGTGCTCACCTGCCTGCTGGCCGACCTGCTCGGGGCTGATCCGCAGTTCCTCGACGCCCGGCTGCTGCGGGCGTACGGCCATCCGGGCGCGATCGACGTGGGCGCGTCCATGCGGCGGGTCGGTGCCGGGCTGGTCCCGTCCGGCGAGCGCCCGTTGCAGGAGCCGTACAGCATCCGGTGCGCGCCGCAACTGCTCGGTGCGGCCGAGGACGCGTTGCGGCACGTCGATTCCGTGGTCACCGCCGACCTGGGCAGCGTCAGTGACAACCCGCTGTTCTTCCCCGACGACGATCTGGTGGTGCACGGCGGCAACTTCTTCGGGCAGCCGGCCGCGTTCGCCGCCGACCTGCTGTCGATGGTGGTGGCGCAGGTGGGAAACCTCGCCGAACGGCAACTCGACCTGCTCGTCGACCCGCACCGCAACGGTGGCCTGCCGCCGATGCTGGCCGCCGGCCCGGGGCAGCAGCACGGGCTCCAGGGGGTGCAGTTGGCCTCGACCGCGCTGATCGCCGAGATCCGCCGGGACGCCGTGCCGGCGAGCATGCAGAGCCTGCCGACCAACCTGCACAACCAGGACGTCATCCCGCTCGGCACCCAGGCCGCCCTGCGGGTATGGGACCAGGCCGGGCTGCTCCGGCTGATCGTCGGGTCGCTGGCGCTGGGGCTGCGGCAGGCCGCGTACGTGGGGGCGCGGACGCCGACCGCGCCGGGCTGCGGCGAGGCGCTGGCGGCGCTGGTCGCGGCGATCCCCCCGGTCGACCCGGACCGGCCGTTGGACGGCGACGTGCGGCGGGCCGCCGACGTCGTGGACGAACTCGGACTCTCGCTGACCTCTCTCACCCTGGATGGCCGTCGTGACGCTTGACTACCTGATCATCGGAGCCGGACCCGCCGGCCTGCAACTGGCCGCGCTGCTGGAGGCCGACGGCCGGCGCGACTATCTGGTGCTGGAGGGCGCTGACATCCCCGGCGCGTTCTTCGCCACCTATCCCCGGCACCGGCAGCTCATCTCCATCAACAAGCCGCACACCGGCTCCGACGACCCGGAGGAGAACCTGCGGCTGGACTGGAACTCGCTGCTCACCGACGACCCGGCGCTGCGGTTCACCACGTACACCGAGCGGTACTTCCCGGATGCCGACCAGATGGTCCGCTACCTGGCCGACTTCGCCGCGAAGACCGGGGTGAAGGTGCGCTACGGCACCCGGGTGACCTCGGTGTCCAAGGTGGACGGGGTCTTCGAGGTGCGGGCGGGGGAGACCTTCCGGGCCCGGCGGGTGGTCGTCGCCACCGGCGTGTCCCGGCCCTACCTGCCGGACATCCCGGGCCTGGAACTGGCCGAGCGGTACGCGGACATGCCCGTCGACCCGCGCGACTACCTCGACCAGAAGGTGCTGATCATCGGCAAGGGCAACTCCGCCTTCGAGACCGCGGACAGCCTGATGGAGACCACCACCCTGATCCACCTCGCCGGGCCGAGTTCGGTGCGGATGGCCTGGCGCACCCACTACGTCGGGCACCTGCGCGCGGTGAACAACAACTTCCTTGACACCTACCAGTTGAAGTCGGCGAACGCGATCCTGGACGGCCACGTCCGGCGGATCACCCGCGACGACGACGGCTACACGGTGACGTTCGCGTTCTCCCGCGCCGACGAGGTGACCAAGGAACTGCGCTACGACCGGGTGCTCGTCTGCACCGGCTTCGCCTTCGACGCGTCGATCTTCGACGACTCCTGCCGGCCGGAGCTGGCGATCCGGGACCGTTTCCCGGCGCAGACCGCGCAGTGGGAGTCGGTCAACGTGCCCGACCTGTTCTTCGCCGGCACCATCACCCAGGAGCGGGACTTCAAGCGCTCGACCAACGGGTTCATCCACGGCTTCCGCTACGGCGTACGGGCCCTGCACCGGATCCTCGAACGCCGGTACGGGGACACGCCGTGGCCGGCGGAGAAGCTGGACGCCAGCGGCGCGTCGATCGCCGACGCCGTCATCGCCCGGGTCAACCGCACCTCCGCCCTGTGGCAGCAGTTCGGTGTCCTCGCCGACGTGGTCACCGTGGCCGGTTCCGACGCCCGCTACCACGAGGAGGTGCCGGTGGAGTACTTCGCCCAGACCGGCCTGCGGACGGCCGACCACGACCATTCCGACGCCTTCGTGGTCACCCTGGAGTACGGCCCGGAGCACGACCAGGTGGACCCGTTCGACGTCACCGTCCGCCGGGTGGCGCAGGACGTCGTCGGTCAGGCGCACGACGCCGCGTACCTGCATCCGGTGGTGCGCCACCACCGGGCGGGGCAGGTGGTCGCCACCCACCACCTTGCCGAGAACCTGGAGAACCGGTGGGACCGGCCGGAGGTGCACGTGACGCCGTTGGCCGCCTTCGTCGACCGCTGCCTGAGCAGTGTCGGGGACTGACGTGCCGGCCGCCGACGAGGTGGGGCTCAACCTGGCCGACGTGGCCGCCGCCGCCCGGCGTCGCCTCGACCCGGTGCACTGGGACTTCTTCGCGGGCGGGGCGGGCGACGAACGTACCCTGCGGGCCAACGAGGCGGCCTTCGCCCGGCGCTGGCTGCGGCCCCGGGTGCTGCGCGGCACCGGCGCACGCGACCTGCGGATCTCGCTGTTCGGTGATGCGGTCTCGATGCCGGTGCTGGTCGCGCCGACCGCGTTCCACCGGCTGGCCCACCCGGACGGCGAGGTGGCCACCGCGCGGGCCGCCGCCGACGCCGGCACGGTCATGGTGGTGAGCATGGCGGCCACCCGGCCGGTCGAGGAGATCGCGGCGGCCGGCGGGCCGCTGTGGTTCCAGCTCTATCCGCACGCGGACCTGGCGTTCACCAGCACCGTGGTCCGGCGGGCGGTGGCCGCCGGCTGCCGGGCCCTGGTCGTCACTGTCGACTCGCCCGTGTTCGGTCGGCGCGAGCGCGACCTGCGGCACGGCTTCGTCGACCTGCCGCCCGGCCTGGTCTGCGAGAACATGCGCGACGCGAACGGCCGGGTCCGGGACGTCGAGATGAACGACGGGACGGGCTGGGAGCTGATCTCCGTGCTGCGCGGGCTCACCTCGCTGCCCATCCTGCTCAAGGGGGTGCTGCACCCGGACGACGCCCGACTGGCCGTCGACCACGGGGTGGACGGGGTGCTGGTCTCCAACCACGGCGGCCGGCAGCTCGACGGGGCGCTGGCCACCCTGGACGCGTTGCCGGCCGTCGTGGCGGCCGTCGGCGGACGGGTGCCGGTGCTTGTCGACGGTGGCCTGCGGCGGGGCGTCGACGTGGTGGTCGCGCTGGCGCTCGGCGCGACGGCCGTGCTGGTCGGCCGCCCGGTGCTCTGGGGGTTGGCGGTGGGCGGCGCGGTCGGGGTGCGGCACGTGCTGGAACTTCTGCGTGCCGACCTCGACCGGGCGTTGGCGCTTGTCGGTGCCGCCCGACCGGGCGACCTCGGCGTCGACCTGGTCAGCACCGGGGCCCCGGGATGAGCGGGCCGGTCGGGCTGGTCGTGCTGGTCGCGCTCGGGGTGGGCTGGACCCTGCCGCGCTGGCTGCCGGCGACTGTGGTGCGGCTGCGCCAGTGGGTGTTCGCCAAGGTCAACGGCGGGGAGGGCATCCCGGTGCCGGGCCCGCTCGTCGACGTCGAACACTTCGAACGGGTCTACGCGGACCCGGCGGCGGACGGGCGTAGTCGGGGTGCCGGCCTCTCCGACCTGTTCTGGTACTGGCTCTCACCCGGGCCGCACATGCACCAGGAGCACCTGGAGCCGGGGGAGCGCTACCGGACGGTGGCCGGGGTGACCCGGCGGGTGCTCGCCCTGCGCCCGCAGCGGGCCGACGCGCTCGCCACCGCGGCCACCCGGCGGGTGCTCGACGAGCTGCCGGCCGGGCGGATCCACCACGTCCGGCTGCGGGACCTGATGATGCCGGTGTGGGCGGAGGTCTTCCACGAGCTGATCTTCGGCGAGGTCTGCCCGCCGTCGGTCCGGGCGCTGATCGTCGCCAACGCCGCCGACGTGGCCGCCGCCCTGAAGTGCACCGGGCTGCGGCACCTGGACCGGCGTGACCCGCTGACCAGGTATCTGCGCGGGCGGGTCGAGGCGGGCACCTGCCCGGTGACGCTGCCGGCGCCGTTCACCACCGAGGAGACGGCCTGGTACCTGCACGGGGCGTTCGGCACCACCGCCGTGGTGCAGATGTCCGAGGCGATGGCCCACGTGCTGCTGGCCCTGGCCACCCGCCCGGACCTCCAGCGTGGCCTCGACGACGACGACGCGCTGGACCGGGTGATCGACGAGACGCTGCGGGTGCACCCGCTCTTCGGCGTGGCCCACCGGATCACGTCCGCGCCGATCGTGCTGCCCACCGGGGTCACCCTGCCTGCCGGCTCGGTGCTGCTCTTCAACTACCTGGCGTTCCAGCGCAGCGGGTCGGCCGCCGACGAACGGTTCGACCCGGACCGGTGGCGCACGCTCAGCCGCCGGGACGCCCGTTTCATCCCGTACGGCGTCACCGCGAACCGGGCCTGCCCGGCGCGCGGGGTCGCGCCGGTGATGATGCGCGCCGCGACCCGCGAGGTGCTGCGCCGGTACGCCCTGGCGTCCTCGGTCGCGCACAGCCGGTCGCTGCCCAGCCGGGGCCCGGCCTACCTGACCCCGGCCGGGGTGACCGGCCCGGGACGGTTCCGGCTGGCCGCGATGCGGTGGCGGGACCGCTGGGCCGACGTGGGGCGCAGTGTCCGGCAACTCGTGTTCGGCGCCTGGATGGTCGTCGACGCCCGACGGCAACGGTTGTGCACCACCTACTTCGAGGAGGCGGTCCGGTGACCCCGACACAGTTGGCACCACGGTTCTTCATCGCGGTCGCGGTGATCCTGATCTTCTGCAAGGCGGTGGCCTGGCTGCTCGGCCGGGTGGGTCAGCCCGCCGTGGTCAGCGAGATGCTCGCCGGCGTGCTGCTCGGCCCGTCGCTGCTCGGGCTCGTCCTGCCGGAGGTGAAGGACGCCCTGTTCCCGACCGCCCTGCTCCCGGTCCTCTACGTGGTGGGTCAGGTCGGCCTGGTGCTGTTCATGTTCCAGGCCGGGTACGCGTTCACCTCCCACCGGGTCACCGGCCTCGTCGGCACCGCCGGGCTGGTGTCGTTGGCCGGGGTGACCGCGCCGCTCGTGCTGGGGGTGGGGCTGGTCCTGGTGACCGCGGACGCGGTGCCGATGCGGGCCGACGGGACGTCGATCGGCGTGTCGGCCGCGTTCGTCGGGGTGGCGCTGGCCATCACCGCCTTTCCGATGCTGGCCCGGATCATCACCGAACGCGGGCACGCCGGGACCAGGCACGGCACCCTGTCCCTGGCCAGCGGCGCGCTCGACGACATGGTCGCCTGGATCATGCTGGCCGTGGTGCTGGCCTTCGCCTCCGGCCGGGCCGGGCCGGCGATCGTCACCGCCGGTGGCGCGGTCCTGTTCGCGCTGCTGCTCTGGCTCTGCGGGCGGCGGGTGACCTCGGCGCTGATGACCAGTCCCCGCCTCAACGACGGCGCCCGGGTGCTCGGCACGGTGGCCCTGCTCTTCCTGGTCGCCTGGTACACCGACGAGATCGGCCTGTACGCGGTCTTCGGCGCGTTCGCGGTCGGGGTGGTGATGCCGCGCACCGACAACACCGACCGGGTGGTGGACACCCTCACCCCGGTCGCCGCGACGGTCTTCCTGCCGTTGTTCTTCACCTATTCGGGGCTGCGTACGGAGTTCGGGCTGCTGGGCAGCGCGCCGGTGCTGCTCTTCGCGGTGGCCTGTGTGACCGTGGCGATCGTCGGCAAGTTCGGGGCCTGCTGGTCGGCGGCCCGGTTCCGGGGTGAGTCGCAGGGCGTCGCGTTGCGGGTGGGCGCGCTGATGAACGCCCGGGGTCTGATGCAGCTCATCGCGCTCAACGTCGGGTTGGAGGCGGGCATCGTGAACTCGTCGTTGTTCACGGTGCTGGTGGTGGTGGCGCTGGTCACCACGATGATGACGACGCCGTTGCTGAGCTGGATCGAACGACGGGAGGCCCGCAGGGGCACCGGCGTCCGGCCCCCGGTGCTCGCGGTAGCGAAATGATAAAAAGATAGCTATCACTATTTAGCCGCACTCTGTGCGATTGTGGACGCATGCGCGGGGGAGGACCGAACCGGTTGCTGTTGGTCGAGGACGACGAGGAACTGGCCGGTCTGCTCACCGAGACACTGGTCGGTGACGGGTTCGTCGTCGACCACGCCTCGGACGGCCAACGTGGTCTCCATCTCGGACTGACCCGCACCTACGACGTGATGGTGATCGACCGGATGTTGCCGGCGCTCGACGGGCTCGACCTGGTCACCCGGTTACGCTCGCGGAAGATCCCGGCCCGCGCGCTGATGCTCACCGCGCTCGGCACGGTGGGCGACCGGATCGCCGGCCTGGACGCGGGCGCCGACGACTATCTGATGAAACCCTTCGACCTGGACGAACTGACGGCCCGGATCCGGGCGTTGTGCCGGCGCACCGCCGAGTCGGCCAACGTCCTGCGCATCGGCGCCGGACTGCTCGACCTGACGCCCCGCGACGCGGTGCTGGCCGACGGCACCCGGGTGGCGCTGTCCGCCCGCGAGTTCGAGCTGCTGCGGGTGCTGGCGGCCCAACCGAACCTCGTGCACTCCCGGGCGGAGCTTCGCCGTCGGGTCTTCGACGAGGCCGCGGCGGCATCGATGGTGGACACCTACGTCTACTACCTCCGCCGCAAACTCGGCCGGGCGGTGATCCGTACCGTGCACGGGCTGGGCTACCGGATCGGAGCGCTCTGATGGAGCTGGTGGAGCAGGCGATGGTCCGCCGGGCCCGGCTGCGGATCGGCCTGCTGGTCGGGTTGGCCATCGGGGGCCTGCTGTTGTCGGCCGGCGGCATCTCCTACGCCGTCCTGGTCCGCAGCCAGGAGGCCCAGATCCAGCGCGAGCTGGCCTGGGGCACCAGCCACGCGGTCATCGCCGGCCCGCCCGCATGCAGCTGGATCTTCCAGTACGACGGAAAGACGGTGGACACCGGCGTCAACCCGCCCCCGCCCGGCTTCCCGCTGGCCGGTGCGCTGTCAGCGGTGGCGGCCACCGGGAGGACCGAGATCGACGCCGTCACCCGCAACGGCACGACCTACCACGTGCGCACCGAGTCCCGGGACGACGGGATGGTCGTCCAGGCCGTGTTCGACGCGCGCTTCCAGTTGTCCGACCGCCGGCACCTGCTGCTGGCGTTCAGCCTCGCCGCGGCGGTCGGACTGCTCGTCGCCGTGCTCACCGGCGCGCTCGTCGGTCGTCGGGCCGTCGCGCCGCTCGCCGAGGCGCTGACCCGGCAGCGCCGGTTCATCGCCGACGCCAGCCACGAGCTGCGTACGCCGATCGCCCAGGTGCACATCCGCGCCCAGCTGATGGCCCGGCGGGCGCGTAGCGGTGGCAACGCCGTGCACCTGGAGGACCTGGACCGACTGATCGGCGGCACCCGCCGACTCGGTGAGATCGTGGACGACCTGCTGCTCTCCGCCCAGCTCGCCGCCGCCCCCGCCGACCGCCGGACGTACCCGCCGGTCGACCTCACCGGGCTCGTCGGGGCGGCGGTCGCCGCCGAGGCGGACCGGGCCGCCGAACGCCAGATCACCCTGACCGTGGACCTGCCCGGTGACCCGCTGCCGGTGTCGGGGGTCGAGTCGGCGTTACGTCGGGTCGCCGGTGAGCTGCTCGCCAACGCGCTCGCCCATACGCCCCCCGGGGGGCGTATCGACGTGTCGCTACGGGCCGGCGGCGACTACGCCGAGTTCGTGGTCGCGGACACCGGGGACGGGTTCGACCAGGCGGACGCCCGGCGCATCTTCGACCGGTTCCACCGGGGCGGAGGCTCCGGGGAGCACCGCTTCGGGCTGGGGCTGGCCCTGCTCCAGGAGGTCGTCACGAGCCACCGGGGCACCATCGAGGCCGAGGGCCGTCCGCACCAGGGAGCGGTGTTCACGGTGCGGCTGCCCGCGACCCGACCACCTCGTGCCACGGAGCGGGTCTCGGCGATCCGACGGCTGCGGGTACGGCAACTGGTCGAACGGTGAGCCGGCGGTCACCACAGCCGGCACCTCCGGCGGAAAAAAGAACCCACCCGTGATGTCGAGAACGGGGAGCCGGCGTCGTCCCCGGGGTGAAACGCGGCCAGAATGGCTGTCGTACCGGCACCGAGGAGAACACCGATGGCGAAGTACCTGCTGCTCAAGCACTACCGGGGCGCTCCGGCCGCGGTCAACGACGTACCGATGGACCAGTGGACGCCCGAGGAGATCTCGGCGCACATCCAGTACATGAACGACTTCGCGGCCCGGCTGGAGGGCACCGGGGAGTTCGTCGACGGTCAGGCGCTCGCCCCCGAGGGGACGTTCGTCCGCTACGACGGCGAGGGCCGTCCACCTGTCACCGACGGCCCCTTCGCCGAGACCAAGGACCTCATCGCCGGCTGGATGGTGATCGACGTCGACAGCTACCAGCGCGCCGTCGAGCTGGCCGGGGAGCTGTCGGCCGCCCCTGGGGCGGGCGGGAAGCCGATCCACGAGTGGCTGGAGCTGCGCCCGTTCCTGACCGAGCCGCCGACCATCACCGAGTGACCTGATGGACGCCGACCTGCTGCGCCGCCTCACCCCGGAGGTGCTCGGGGTGCTGGTCCGCCGGGGAGCCGACTTCGCGGCGGCCGAGGACGCCGTGCAGGACGCGCTGGTGCAGGCGGTCGGGGTCTGGCCTGCCGATCCGCCCCGGGATCCGAAGGGTTGGCTGGTCACGGTCGCCTGGCACCGGTTCCTCGACGCCACCCGGGCGGACGCCGCCCGCCGTCGGCGGGAGGACGTCGTCGTCGAGGAACCGGTCCCCGGGCCCGCGTCCGGGCTGGACGACACGCTCCAGCTCTACTTCCTGTGCGCCCACCCGGCGTTGACCCCGTCGTCGGCGGTCGCGTTGACCCTGCGCGCCGTGGGCGGGCTGACCACCCGCCAGATCGCCCAGGCGTACCTGGTGCCGGAGGCGACCATGGCGCAGCGGATCAGCCGGGCCAAGCGCACCGTGTCCGGCGTACGGTTCGACCAGCCGGGGGACGTCGCCACCGTGCTGCGGGTGCTGTACCTGGTCTTCAACGAGGGCTACTCCGGTGCCGTCGACCTCGCCGCCGAGGCGGTCCGGCTCACCCGGCAGCTCGCGGCGGCGATCGACCACCCCGAGGTGGCCGGGCTGCTCGCCCTGATGCTGTTGCACCACGCCCGACGCGCCGCCCGGACCGCGCCCGACGGCGCCCTGGTGCCGCTCGCGGCGCAGGACCGCACCCGGTGGGACACCGCACTGATCGCCGAGGGGGTGCGGATTCTCCAGGCGGCCCTGGCCCGGGACCGGTTGGGCGAGTTCCAGGCCCAGGCCGCGATCGCGGCGCTGCACGCCGACGCGCCCACCGCCGAGGAGACCGACTGGGTGCAGATCGTCGAGTGGTACGACGAACTGCTGCGGCTGACCGACAGTCCGGTGGTCCGGCTCAACCGCGCGGTGGCGGTCGGCGAGGCCGACGGGGCGCGTGCCGGTCTGGCGGCCCTCGCGGCGGTGGACCCGGCGGTGCCCCGCCACACCGCCGTGGCGGCGTACCTGCACGAGCGCGCCGGTGACCTGGCGACGGCGGCCCGGCTGTACGCCGAGGCGGCCCGGCGGGCCGCCCACCTCGCCGAACGCGATCATCTGCTCCGCCAGGCCGGCCGCCTCAACACCCGCCGAGCCTGAGGCGATGCGGATTGCGAGATGCCGTCTCTGTTGACGGCGTGACAGGGGTTGGTTAGCCTGGAACGACAATCGCCAGCCGCAGGAGACGCCATGATCCGAGTACCGCAAGGTCCTGGATTGCTGGTGCGCGGTTACGAGGAGCCGCTGCGGGTGCACCCGCCGCGGGAGGGCATGCGCCCCGGGACCGCCGCCGGGGACCCGCAGACCCCGTTCTGATGGATCGGCCCGCCGTCCCCCGATCGGGACCCGGCGGTCGCCCACGTCGTTGTTCCACCCGGTGAGTGGCCTCGCCCCCGCCGGGACACCGACCCTTATCCGCAGAACCGAACCTCGGAGCGCACCATCATGACCACCGCAATCGATCTCGCCCCCATCTCCGGCCCGTCCGCCTGGCGCGGCGACGAGCTGCGTACCTCG
Organism: Micromonospora sp. NBC_00421; assembly: GCF_036017915.1. Taxonomy (NCBI): domain Bacteria; kingdom Bacillati; phylum Actinomycetota; class Actinomycetes; order Micromonosporales; family Micromonosporaceae; genus Micromonospora; species Micromonospora sp. NBC_00421. The sequence goes on along the minus strand of NZ_CP107929.1, from coordinate 2,961,939 downwards.
ACCGAATGGGTCTACCAGCTCAGCGACGCCGAGCGCGCCGAGCTGGAGACCGTCGGCCGCCGGTTCGTCGCCGACGACCCCGACCTGCGTACGGTGACCGCCGCCGACTACCCGCTGCCGGCCTGCGCCGTGCTCAACGAGGAGTGCGCCCGCCAGCTCGACTCCGGACGCGGGTTCATCCTGGTCCGGGGTCTGCGCACGGAGGAGTACGGCGACACCCTCGCCGGGGCCATCTTCTTCCTGATGGGGCTGCACCTCGGCGTGCCGATGGGGCAGAACCAGATGGGCGACGTGCTCGACCACGTCATCGCCACCTCCAACAAGACCCTCGACGACCCGTCGGCCCTGCCGTCGCGGGTCCGCGACCGGCTGCCGTTCCACTCCGACAGCTCCGACGTGGTGGCGCTGATGTGCCTGCGGGCGGCCAAGGCCGGCGGGGCGAGCAGCCTGGTCAGCGGCACCACCATCTACAACGAGATCCTGCGCCGCCGGCCGGACCTCGCGCCGCTGCTGTTCGAGCCGTGGCACTGGGACTGGTACAAGCAGGACCACGAGGCCCCGGCGAAGACCTACACCTCGCCGATCTGCAGCTACGTCGACGGGGTGTTCAGCACCTACGCCGGTAGCTCGATGATCTTCTCGGCGCAGGACTACCCGGAGGTGCCCCGGCTCACCGAGGCGCAGATCGAGTTGCTGCACCTCTACGACGAGGTGTCCCAGTCCGCCGGCCTGGCGCTGGACATGGACTTCCAGCCCGGCGACGTGCAGTGGCTGCTGAACTACGCCGCCCTGCACTCGCGTACCGGTTACGTCGACTTCCCGGAGCCGGAGCGTCGTCGGCACCTGCTGCGCCTGTGGCTCAAGCGCGACGTCGGCCGGCCGCTCGTCGACAGCTTCGGCAAGCACGTGGTGACCGACCGGGAGGCCGCCGTCCTCGCGCCGGGTGGCCGGTTCCGCATCGCCGAGGCGGTCGAGCCCAACTTCGAGTGGGGCAACTGACCCACCGGCCCCTCGTCAGGACGGCCCGCAGCGCCCCAGTGTCGTGGCGCGGCGGGCCGTCCGTGTCTGTCCACCGCCTGGGGCGGGCCGTCCGGCTGCGGCCGGCCGTGCCACGCGACGCCCGGCCCGGCCATGAGGGCAGCCCGGCCATGAGGGCAGCCCGGCCCTGGGGAGGCCAGGGCCGGATAGCTCGTCGGTGGACAGCCGCACGGGCCGGCCCCAAGGGGAGGGCCGGGCCGTGATGATCGTGCAGCTCCGTTACCAGTTCCGCGTCTACCCGACGCCCGGCCAGCAGATCGAGCTGGCCAGGGCGTTCGGGTGCGCGCGGGTGGTTTTCAACGACGGGCTCAGGCTGCGCCAGATGGCGCGGGAGGCAGGCGAGAAGTGCATCTCCGACGGCGACCTGTCGAAGCGGGTTATCACCCAGGCCAAGGCCACCGAGGAACGGGCCTGGCTGGGCGAAGTGTCGGCGGTGGTGTTACAGCAGGCCCTCGCGGACCTGAACACCGCGTACCGCAACTTCTTCAACTCGCTGTCCGGCAAACGCCAGGGCCGCAAGGTCGCCCCGCCTCGGTTCCGGTCCCGTAAGGACAACCGGCAGGCGATCCGGTTCACCCGCAACGCCCGGTTCAAGGTCCTCGACAACGGCCGCCTGCGGTTGCCGAAGATCGGCGACCTCACGGTCCGCTGGTCACGCAACCTGTCGTCCGAACCGACCTCGGTCACCGTGATCAAGGATGCAGCCGGGCGGTACTTCGCCTCGTTCGTCGTCACCACCGACGACGAAACCCTGCCGCCGGTCGACTCCGAGATCGGTATCGACCTGGGCTTGACCCATTTCGCGGTCATGTCCGACGGCACGAAGGTGACCGCCCCGAAGTTCCTGCGCCGCGCGGCGCGCAAGCTCAAGCGGTTGCGGCAGGCCCTGTCCCGCAAGACCAAGGGCAGCAACCGCCGCAAGAAAGCCGTCGTGCAGGTCGCTCGCGCTCACGCGCGGGTGGCCGATACCCGGCGGGACTGGCAGCACAAGCTCTCCACGGCGATCATTCGCGACAGCCAAGCGGTGTACGTCGAAGACCTGTGCGTCGTCGGTCTCGGCCGGACCCGGCTCGCCAAGTCCGTGCACGACGCGGGCTGGGCCGGTTTCACCGGCATGCTGGAGTACAAGGCGCAGCGGTATGGGCGTACCTTTGGCCGGGTGGACCGGTTCTTCCCGTCCACCCGGATGTGCTCCGGCTGCGGACGGATCAACGACAAGATGGCGCTGAACGACCGGGAGTGGGACTGCCCGTGCGGCAGTCACCACGACCGGGACGTCAACGCCGCGAAGAATGTCAAGGCCGCCGGACAGGCGGACTTCAACGACCGTGGAGCGCAGGTAAGACCGGGATTCGTTCCGGCACCGCGCAGTGAAGCGGTAACCCACCCGGACGCCACGTGTTCCACACGCAGCGTGGAGGGAATCCTCGTCCTTGAGGGCGAGGAGGATGTCAAAGGTCGAGCACCAGCCGCTCCGAGCGGCACCTGCCGACACAGATCATCATGCTGCGGCCGGCGGCGCGCTCCTCGTCGGTGAGCAGCGAGTCGCGGTGTTCCGGCGTGCCGGCCAGCACCCGGGTCTCGCACGCGCCGCAGTAGCCCTTCTCGCAGTCGTACGTCAGGCCCGGCACCACCTCGCGCAGCACGTCGATCATGCGGCGGTCCCGTGGCACCCGCAGGGTCGCCCCGGTGCGCGCCAGGTGGACCTCGAACTCGGTGTTCGTCGCCGGGTCGAAGGCGACCTCCAGGTCGTCACCGGCGGTGAACCGCTCGACGTGCAGCTGCCCCGACCGGTCCGTCGCGGCGCAGACCCGCTCCAGCGCGTCGATCATGCCGCTCGGCCCGCAGCAGTAGACGGCGGTGTCCGGCCCGGTGGCGTCGAGCAGCGCCCGCAGGTCGGGCAGGCCGGCCTCGTCCTGCGGCAGCAGGGTGGCCCGGTCCCCGGCCAGCGCCAGCACCTCGTCGACGAAGGCCATCGAGGCGCGGGTACGCCCGCCGTACACCAGCCGGAACGGCACGCCCCGGCGGTCGGCCTCGCGGGCCATCGCCAGGATCGGGGTGATCCCGATGCCGCCAGCGAGGAAGAGGTAGCCGGGGGCGTCGACGAGTGGGAAGTGGTTGCGTGGGCCGCGCACCGAGAGGGTGACGCCCGCGCGGGCCAGCGCGTGCAGCTCCACCGAACCACCCCGGCCGGCCGGCTCGCGCAGGGCCGCGATCCGGTAGTGCCGGGTGTCGGCCGGGTCGCCGCAGAGCGAGTACTGCCGGACCCGCCCGGACGGCAGCCGCACCTCCAGGTGCGCACCGGGTGCCCAGGGCGGCAGCTCCGCGCCGGTCGGGTCGGCCAGGCGTACCTCCAGCACCTCGTCGGTGGCGGTCGTGGTGGCTGCCATGACCAGGTCCCGGTCGCCGGTCAGGCTGGCGGCGGGCCGGGTCCCCGCCGCGTCGGCGTCGCGACGGGGACCCGGAGTGAAGACGGCCGGGATGGCGTCCCAGCCGCTCTGGTTGCCCCGGGTGGGGTAGGCGACGAGGCCCTCCTCCACGACCCGGAAGTCGGGCAGCCGGGTGAGCACCTGCGTGATCATCTCGCGGAACATCAGCCGGGCCAGGTGGGCGCCCGCGCAGCGGTGGGTGCCGATGCCGAAGCTCAGGTGCCGGGCGGCGTCGCGGTCCAACCGGAGCTGCTCGGGTTCGGGGAAGACCACCGGGTCGTGGTTCGCCGCGACCCAGGGGATCAGCACCCGCTCGCCGGCGGCGACCGGGCAGCCGCCGACCTCGGTGTCGGTGCGGACGGTACGCGCCATCGACTGCGACGGGGCGAACACCCGCAGGAACTCGTCGGTGGCGGTGAGCAGCAGGTCGGGGGAGTCGATCAGGCGCTGCCGGTCCTCCGGGTGGCGGCTCAGGTGCACCAGGGTGGAACCGGTCAGCGAGGTGGTGGTGTCCACCCCGCCGGCGATCAGCAGCCCGATGACCGAGACCAGCTCGTCGGCGGCGAACAGTTCCCCGTCTCCGCGGCGCTGGGCGGCCAGGTAGCTCACCGCGTCGCCGGTCGGCGCGGCCCGCCGCTCGACGATCAGCTCCCGGATCCGCTGGTCCAGGTAGGCCAGGCCGGCGGCCCCCCGGACGGCCCGCTCGCTGCCGGGCAGCGCGGCGAAGATGTCGTGGATCGGGCCGGCCAGCTTGGCCCAGTCGGATTCGGGGAAGCCCAGCCAGTCGAGGGTGACGGCGGCCGGCAGCGGGTTGGTCAGGTCGCGGACGAAGTCCACCGACCCCTCGGCGATGAAGGCGTCCACCACCCGGGTGGTGTGCCGGGCGACCATCGGAGCCAACTCGGCCACCGCGTCCTGGGTGAGCAGCGGGTTGATCAGGTCGCGGTAGCCGGTCGCGGCGGGCGGGTCCAGCTCGATCGGGTACTGCTCCAGGCCGGGTCCCCGGGGGATGACGATGGCGGTGCCGTCGCCGCCGGCCGTGGTCCGCGCGGAGGAGAACGTGTCGTCGTCGCGGGCGATCCGGACCACGTCGGCGTACCGGGTGGTGTAGACGAAGCCGCCGTGCGCGTCGGTACGACCCACCGGGCAGGTCTGCCGGAACTCCCGGTAGTAGCCCACCGGGTCGGTGTTGCACTCGGCCGAGTGGTGGTCGAAGGGCGCGACGGGCCGGTCCTCGGTCGCGGTCTGCGCTGTGGCCGGGGCGGTGCGCTGCTGTTCGGTCATCGGGACGTGCTCCACAGGTGCGGGACGCTGCGCGGTGTTGCCCAGCCGCGCCACTGGGTGTGGGTCTGCCACCAAGGGTAATGTCGCTCACATTGCGAGACAATGTTTCACGATGAGATGCAGGTCTGTCGATGTTGGTCGGCCGGGCCGGATCGGCGGGCCGGATCGGCGTCGGGAGGCGACCGCCGGCCCGGAGGAGGGGAGCCCGGTCAGAGGGTCAGTACGGCCTTGCCGACCTCGCCGGACCGGATCGCCGCCACCGCCTCGTTGATCTGCGCGAAGGGGAACCGGGTGATCAGGCGGTCCACCGGGAAGTTGCCGGCGGCGTGCAGGTCCAGCAGCTTGGGCAGGAAGACCTGCGGCAGGCTGCTGCCGCCGATGATGCCGGTGATGCTGCGGCCGTTGAGCACGCTGCGCCACTCGAAGCTCATCTGCTCGCTCGGGCCGATCCCGACCACGCCGCAGCGGCCGAGCGGGCCGAGCGACTCGACGGCCAGCCGCAGCACGTCCTCCCGGCCGGTGGTGTCGATAGCGACGTCGAAGCCGTGCGGGGCGATCGCGGTCAGCAGTTCGCGCGGGTCGCCGTCGGTGGAGTGCACCCCGTGGGTCGCGCCGAGCAGTCGGGCAGTGTCGAGCTTGCCGGCGTTGACGTCGACCGCCGCGACGACTGCGCAACCGGCCACCCGCGCGGCCAGGATCGCCGCCACGCCCACCGCGCCGGCACCGAAGACGACGAGCGAGGAACCGACCTCCGGGCGCAGCACGTTGAGCACCGCGCCGGCGCCGGTGCCGAAGCCGCACCCGAACGGGCCGACCACGCCCAGGTCGATCTCCTTGCTGATCGGCACCACGGCGCGGGCCGGGGCTACCACGTGACTGGCGAACGACGACTGGCCCAGGAAGTGGCCGTTCACCTGCTCCCCGTCGCGGGACAGCGCCGAGCTGCCGTCCGGTCGCCGGCCGGTGAAGTTGACCGCGTCGAACCGGCGGCAGTAGGCGGGGTTTCCGCCCCGGCAGAGCGGGCAGTCGCCGCAGGAGGTGAAGCTCATCGCGACGTGGTCGCCCGGGGAAATGCCGGTGACCCGCGCGCCGACCTGCTCGACCACCCCGCTGCCCTCGTGGCCGAGGACCGCCGGGGTGGGGAAGAAGTTGGCGAACTCCAGGTCGGTGGCGCAGATCCCGACGCTGTGCACCCGCACCAGCACCTCGTCCGGCCCGGGGTCGGCGAGGTCGATCTGCTGGAGGGTGAACGGCCCTCCCGCGCTCTCCAGCACCGCCGCTGTGATCCGCACGCGCCCTCCTAGTGACTCATAAAGCGAGATTGCATCTTGACATGCGAAACGTGAAGGGTCAAGGATTCGCACATGGCTGACCTGGACATTCCCACCGCCCGCCAGCTGATCGACGGCGACTGGACCGCCGCCGCCGACAGCGGTGAGCTACCGGTGCTCGATCCCGCCACCCGGGAGACCATCCAGTCGGTGGCCCGTGCCGGCGCGGTCGACGTCGACCACGCCGTCGCCGCCGCCCGGCGGGCCGCCCCCGGCTGGGCGGCCACCTCGCCCAGCGAGCGCGGCGCGATCCTGCGCCGCTGGGCCGACCTGATCGGCGCGCACGTCGAACAGCTCGCTGAGCACGAGGCCCGTGACGTGGGCAAACCCCGTTCCGGCGCGCGGCTCAACATGTACATCGCCCAGGGCATCGTCGACTACTTCGCCGGGGCCGCGGACAAGCTCACCGGCGTCACCCTGCCCACCCGTACGCCTGACTACTTCGGCTACACCCGGCCCGAGCCGTACGGGGTCTGTGCGGTGATCATCCCGTGGAACGTGCCGGCCGTGCTCACCGCCGCGAACGTCGCCCCGGCGCTGGCAGCCGGCAACACGGTGGTGCTGAAGCCGTCCGAGGTAGCGCCCCTGTCGCCGTTCGCGCTGGCCGAACTGGCCCGTCGGGCCGGCCTGCCGGCGGGCGTGCTCAACGTGGTCACCGGGCTCGGCCCCGAGGTGGGGGTGGCGCTCACCGGGCACCCCGACATCGACCACATCAGCTTCGTCGGCTCGACGGTGACCGGCCGGGCCGTGATGCGGGCCGCCGCGCAGCACCTGGTGCCGGTCAAGCTGGAGTTGGGTGGCAAGTCCCCGAACGTGGTCTTCGCCGACGCCGACCTGGACGTGGCGGTCCCGGCGATCATCGCCTCGATCACCGAGAACGCCGGGCAGAACTGCTACGCCGGCTCCCGGCTGCTGGTCGAGGAGTCGATCCGGGCGCAGGTCGTGGAGCGGGTCGCCGCCGGCATGGCGGCGATCCGGACCGGCCCCTGGGACCAGGACCTGGACATGGGGCCACTTGTCAACCAGGCCCAGTACGAGCGGGTCCGGGGCTTCCTGGCGGAGGCTCCGTCCGCCGGGGCCCGGCTGGTGACCGGCGGCGAGCCGGCCACCGCCGCGTTCGACGACGGCTGGTACGTCGCCCCGACCGTCTTCGACGGGGTCTCCTCGGACATGCGGCTGGCCCGGGAGGAGGTCTTCGGCCCGGTGCTGGCGGTGCAGGGCTTCCGGGGGGTCGACGAGGCGGTGGCCCTGATGAACGGCACCGACTTCGGGTTGCTGGCCTGCATCTGGACCAGCGACGTGTCCCGGGCGCTGCGGGTGGCCGGGCTCGCCCGCTCCGGGCAGGTGGCGGTCAACCAGTTCCACGACGCCGGAGTGATCGGCTTTCCGTTCAACATGCAGAAGGAGAGCGGCTTCAGCCGGGGCGGCGGCTACGCGGCGCTGCGCGAGTACACCCAGGAGAAGGCCGTCGCGGTCCGGCTGCTCGACCGACCGTCGGCGTGAGCCGACCGGGTGAGCTGGCGGCGGCGCGACCACGGCTGGCCGTCGCCGCCGGGCCGCCGCCGGCCGCGTTCGCCCAGTGGCTCACCGAACTCGCCTTCGCCGGCACCGGCTGGCCGGAGCTGCTGGCCGCGCTGGCCGAGCGGACCGGGGCGGCCTGCCGGCTGGTGGCCGAGACGGGGGAGCTGCTCGCCGCCAGCGACGGCGCGGACGGCCCTCGTTGCGCCGCCGCCCCGGACGACGTGCGCCGCGCCCTGGTCGCCCAGGATGCCCGCCGACCCGTGCCGGGCGGTCGGGCCGGCGGCGCGGGGGTGCCGGGCGGCGTGCCGACCCCGGTGCGTTGTGCCGACGGGTGGACCGGTCGGGCGGTGGCGGTGGGCACGGGGTCCCGCCGGCTCGGCGCGCTGCTGCTGGCCGAGCCGGTCACGGCGGGGCAGTTGGCGTTCGCGGGGGCCGCGACCACCGCACTGTTGATCGAGGCGGTCCGGCACGAGTCGCCACCGCCTGCCGTCCGGGACGCCGCGACGGTGCTGCGGGCCCTGCGCGACGGCCTGGGCGACCCCACCGGGTCGTCACCCGGACCCACCGGGGGCGAGGCCGAACTGCTGCGGGCGGGCGCGGCGCACGGCTGGCGGTTGGACCAGCCGCACGCCGTCGCCGGGATCGCCTACACGGGGGCGCAGCAGCGCCGCTGGGCGTCCGCGCTGAGCTGGCTGGACCGGCCGGTGCTGGCCGAGGGGCGACGGGCCTGGACGCTGCTGCACGGTGACGTGGAGCGCGAGGTGACCCGGTTGCGGGTCCGGTTGGACCAGATCGTGGGGGCCGGTCAGGTGCGGGTGGTCGCCGGGTCGCTGGTGACCGGGCCGGCCCGGACGGCGGTCTCGTTCCGTGACGCGGACCGGTTGCTGCGCCTGCTGCTGCGCTCGTCGGACGAGCGGCCCGAGCTGCCGTTCGGCCAGGCCGGGTTGGCGCAGGTGCTGCTGGCCGTGCCGGACGAGCGGCTGCGCTGGTACGTGCACCGGCACCTGGGGCCGATCGCCCACCGCGACGACCTGCTGCGCACCCTGGACTGCTGGTTGGCGACCGGGGGCAGCCGGCAGGCGGTCAGCGAACGACTGCATCTGCACCGCAACTCGGTGGGCTACCGGGTCGGCCTGATCAAGCGGCTGCTGGGGGTCGACCCGCTCGACCCGCAGACGGTCGCGGTGTTGCGTACGGCGCTTGCCGCGCGGGAGTTGCTGGCCGCGTCCGAGGCCGGTTGATGCCCTGGTGGGTGGCCTGTGAACGGCCTGGACGACCAGCTTCGTTAACCGTTCCGCCTCTTTTGCGGCAAGCCGTTGACACGCCGCCGCCCCGCAGGCAGAGTACGTCGCTAAGCAGCGAGAATCACAATGCAAGACGCCATATTGACTGGTAGAGCGTGGGGGAGGTTGCGATGCGCGCGATGGTCCAGACCGATTTCGGGGGCCCCGAGGTGCTGCGCCTGCGGCACCTGCCCGACCCCGAGCCGGGCGCGGCCGACGTGGTCGTCCGGGTGCACACCGCCGCGCTCAACCGCCTCGACCTGCTCCAGCGACACACCGCCCTGCTTCCCGGCTTCCAACTGCCGCACGTCGGCGGGATGGACGTCGCCGGCCAGGTCGCCGCCGTCGGGCCGCAGGTCACCACGGTACGCCCCGGCGACCGGGTGCTGATCGACCCGACGATCGGCTGCGGCACCTGCGCCACCTGCAAGAACGGTCAACCGGGCTACTGCCCGACACTGGCCGTGGTCGGCGGCAACCGTCCCGGCGGGTTCGCCGAGTACGTCACCGTCCCGGCCACCGTCGTGCACCGGGTGCCCGGCCACGTCGACCTCGCCGACGCCGCCGCGCTGCCCACCGCCTGGAGCCTCGGCTGGCACGCCGTGCACCGCGTCGGCGCGGTCCGGGCCGGCGAGTGGGTGCTGGTACAGGCCGCCACGAGCGCGGTCAGCATCGCCGCCATCCAACTCGCCCGCCGGGCCGGTGCCCGGGTGCTCGCTGTGGCGCGTACCGAGGCCAAGCGGGCCGTCGCCGCGGACCTCGGCGCGGACGTGCTCGACCTGAACGACCGGACCGTCGAGCAGGTGCGCGAGCACACCGACGGCCACGGCGTCGACCTGGTCGTCGACCACGTCGGCACCGCCACCTGGGCCACCTCGCTGGCCAGCCTGCGCACCGGCGGCCGGATCGTGCTGCTCGGCAACACCACAGGCGACCAGGTCAGCTTCTCCCTCTCCGACGTCTACCGGCGCGGGCTGCGGCTGCTCGGGGCGGGGGCGTACACCCCGGCCGACTTCGCCGACATGCTCGACGCCTACTTCACAGGGGGCCTGCGGGTCGTCCGGGGGGCGGAATACCCGCTGGCCGACCTGGCCGGGGCGTACGCCCGGCAGGAGTCCGGCGACCTCGTCGGCAAGATCCTCGTACGGCCATGACCACCACCCCGACGGCGGGCACCGCCGACCCCCGCCCGGCCGACCTGCTGGTCGTCGACGCCGAGATCGTCACCATGGCGGCCGACCGTGCGGTGGTCCCCGGCGGCACGATCGCCGTGGTCGACGGCCGGATCGCCGCGATCGGCCCGGCGGCGACGCTGCGCGCGGCGTACCCGGGCAGTCCCGAACTCGACGCCGCCGGCTGCGTCGTCGTCCCCGGCCTGGTCAACGCCCACCAGCACACCACCGCCGACCCGCTGGTGCGCAGCAGCATCCCCGACGACGTGCCGGCCCAGCAGGCGATCTTCGACTGGATCGTGCCGCTGCACGCCGCCGTCACCGGCGACGACGACGAACTGTCGGCCACCCTCACCGCCGTCGAGTCGCTCAGCTACGGGGTCACCACCCTGCTGGAACCCGGCACGGTGGCCCACCCGCTGCGGGTCGCCGCCGGGCTGCGCACCGCCGGCATCCGGGCCCGGGTCGGCGGCTGGGGCTGGGACACCCCCGACGCGCCGTACGCCCGGCCGGCCGCCGACACCCTCGCCGTGCAGGCCGAGACGGTCGCCGCCCTGGCCGGTGACCCGCTGGTCACCGGCTGGATCACCCTGGTCGGGCACGACCTGGTCAGCGACGAGCTGTTCACCGGCGCGGCGGAGTTGGCCGACCGGCTCGACGTGGGCATGACCTGGCACCTGTCGCCCGGCCCCGAGGACGCCGCCGCCTTCGCCGCCGCAGGCCGGGCCCGGCCGGTGCGGCACCTGCGTGACCTCGGCGTGCTCGGCCCCCGGCTGCTGCTCGGCCACGCGGTGTGGCTCGACGACGCCGAGGTCGACGCGCTCGTCGAGACCGGCACCGCGGTCGCCTCCTGCCCGGGTGCCTACCTGCGGCTCGGTCAGGGCTTCAGCCGGGCCGGCCGGCACACCGCGCTGCACCGGGCCGGCGGCCGGCTCGCGCTGGGCTGCGACTCGCACAACGCCGGGGACACCCCCGACCTGTGGCGGGCCGCCCGACTCTTCGCCGGCCTGGAGCGGGACCGGGGCGTCCCCGACCCGCTGCGCGCCGACGAGGTCTTCGCCCTGGCCACCGTCGACGGCGCCGCCGCCGTCGGGCTGGGGACGCGGACCGGCTCGATCGAGGTCGGCAAGGCCGCCGACCTGGTGCTGCTGGACACCCGGACCATCCCCTGGATCCCGCGCGGTGACCTGCCCACCCAGCTCGTCTGGGGTGCGGCCGGGCACACCGTCCGGGACGTCCTGGTCGACGGCCGGGTGGTGGTCCGCGACCGGCGGGTCACCACCGTCGACGTCGACGCCCTGCGCGAGGAGGCCGCCCAGCGTCGGGCCGCCCTGCTGCGCCGGGTCGGTATCGACATCCCCCCTCGCTGGCCCACCGTGCCGGCGACCGAGTACTCCGCGCGCCGGACCGTGCCGGGCGGCGCGCTGCCTCCACTTGAAGGGAAAGCACCATGACAATGAGGATTGGTCGGGGTCCGGCGGCGTTGCTCGCCGGCGCGCTGGGATTCACCCTGTTCGGTTGCGCCAGCAACGACGCGACCGCGCCGTCGGCGGCCGGTTCGGCCAGCAGCAGCGCGGCCCCCGCCGGGCAGCCGGACGCCAACGGCGACGGCAAGGTGGTCATCGGCGTGCTCAGCCCCGGTGACATCAACGACAACGGCTACTACGAGAGCTTCGTCATCGGTGCCGAGAAGTTCGCCACCGAGAAGGGCTGGCAGGTCATCAAGCGCGGCAACGTGCCGCCGACCGAGGCGCTCAGCGCCGCCCGGGCGCTGTGTCAGCAGGGTGTGGACATGGTGGCGCTCGGCGCCTCCGAACTCAAGGACGCCATCCCGGCCTCCGAGGAGCCCGTCTGCGCCAAGACCTCCTGGTACGTGCCGTCGTCGGAGAACATCCCGCAGAGCCCCCGGGTGACGCTGTCCAGCGACGACCCCAACCAGAGCATGCTCGCCGCCGGGTACGCCACCGGCCTGGTCATGCAGCAGAACAACGCCACCAAGGCCGGTTTCGTCACCGGCATGGAGGCCGACTTCTCGGTCAACGCCGCCAAGGCGTACAAGGCGGGCATCCGGATGGTGGTGCCGAACGCGACCCTGGTGACCACCTACACCGGTGACTTCAACGACTCGGCGAAGGCCCGCGAGGCCGTCCAGGCGCAGATCAGCCAGGGCGTGAAGGTGGTCTACCCGTACCTGGGCGGGGCCACCGACGCCGCCGCCAAGCTGGCCAACACCGGCGGCGCGCTCACCCTGACCCCGGGCACCGACAGGTGCGACTCGACCGACCCGAAGTTCGACATCTCGGTCATCTTCGACCCGGGCGCGTACTTCGCCGCCGCGCTGGAGCTGTTCGCCAAGGGTGAGATGACCCTCGGCACCACCAAGAAGTGGGAGCTCGGCAAGGACCCGTACCCGGCCGTCAAGATCTGCAAGGCGACCCCGGAGCAGACCCAGAAGATGGACGCCTTCGTCGCCGACGTGGCCAGCGGCAAGACCGACACCGCCGCGACGGTCGCCAAGCTCGGCTCCTGAATCCCGCTGCCCGACGACCAACGAGGTGAAACGGACTGTGGACGTTGACGACAAGCTGACGCCGGCTCTCACCCTGCGCGGAGTCAGCAAGCGTTACGGTCCGGTCGTCGCCTGCGACGCCGTGGATCTCGCCGTACGACCCGGCGAGATCCACGGCCTGCTCGGCGAGAACGGGGCCGGCAAGTCGACCCTGATGAAGATCCTGCTCGGGTTGGTGCACCGCGACGCCGGCACCATCACGCGCGGCACCGAACCGGTCGAGATCGACAGTCCGCAGGTCGCGGCCGACCTCGGCCTGGGCATGGTGCACCAGCACTTCAGCCTGATCGAACCGCTCACCGTCTGGGAGAACGTCATCCTCGGCGACACCGGGCGGATCGACCGGGCGGCGGCCTGCGCCCAGGTCGAGGAGGTGGCCCGACGCTACGGGCTGCCCATCGACCCGCACGCCCGCATCGACCGGCTCTCCGCCGGGGAGCGGCAACGCGTCGAGCTGATCAAGTGCCTGCGCCGGGACCCGTCGGTGCTGATCCTGGACGAGCCGACCTCGGTGCTCACCCAGGCCGAGTCGGCGGAACTGTTCACCGTGCTGCGCCGGGTGGTGCAGGCGGAGCGGCGGGCGGTCATCCTGATCAGCCACAAACTCGCCGAGATCATGGCGGCCACCGACCGGGTGACAGTGCTGCGGCGCGGCGCGGTGGCGTTCCACGGCGCGACGAAGGACACCACCGCCCAGCAACTCGCCCGGCAGATGGTCGGCCGGGAGGTCTCGTTGCAGACCGAGAGCGCGGCGCTGGGCCTGCTGCCGGTCGAGCGTCCCGAACCGGTCGCGGGCGTCGACGAGTCCGGCGTCCCCGTGACGGCCGGGAGCCCCACGGCGCAGGAGCAGCCGGCGGCGTTGCGGCTGCGCGAGGTGACCCTGCTCGTCGGCGGTCTGCCGGTGCTGGACCGGCTCAGCCTCGACGTCGCCCCCGGCGAGATCGTCGGACTGTACGGGGTCGAGGGCAACGGCCAGGCCACCGTCGGTGAGCTGTTGTCCGGGCTGCTCGTCCCCGACTCCGGCACCGTCGAACTCGACGGCCGCCCGGTCGACCTCGTCCGGCCCGGCGCGTTGCACCATGCCGGTCTCGGCATCGTGCCCGAGGACCGGCACCACTCCGGGGTGGTGCTCGACATGAGCGTCGCGGAGAACCTGGTGATGAAGTCCCTCGCCGGGGTCACCACCCGGGGGGTGCTCAGCCGGCGGCGGATGCACCGGATCGCCCAACGGCAGATGACCGAGTTCAACATCGTGGCCCCCTCGCCGGACACCCCGCTGCGCAGCCTCTCCGGCGGCAACCAGCAGCGGGTGGTGCTGGCCCGGGAGTTGTCCGCCGGCCCGAAGGCGCTTGTCGCCGCCCAGCCCACCCACGGGCTGGACGTCGGCGCGATCGAAGACATGTACGTGCGGCTGCGGCAGGCCGCCGCGGAAGGGGTGGCGGTGTTGCTGATCTCCACGGAGTTGGAGGAGGTGATGGCCCTGGCCAACCGGATCGCGGTGATCTCCTCCGGCCGGATCGTCGGGGTACTCCCCACCGCCGAGGCCACCGCCGAGCGGCTCGGCATGCTGGTCGGCGGGGTGAGTCACTGATGGCCACCCTCGGCATCGGCGGCACCGGCCAGCGGCTGCTGCGCCGGCTCAACCCCGGCCCCGGCGGTTGGCAGGTAGGTCTCGCCACGGTCGCCACGGTGGGGCTCGCGCTCGGCCTGTCCGCCCTGCTGATCGCGGTCACCGGCGGCTCGCCCACCGCCTCGACCAAGGCGCTCTACCAGGGCAGCATGGCCTCCCCGGCGGCCTGGTCCACCTCCCTGCTGTACGTCGCGCCGCTGCTGCTGGTCGCGGTCGGGGCGTGCGTCAGCGCCCGCTCCGGCTTCTTCAACATCGGCCAGGAGGGGCAGGTGCTGATCGGCGCGCTCGCCGGCGCGTGGGTCGGCCTGCGGCTCGCCGTACCCGGGCCGCTGCTGCTGGTCCTGGTGCTGCTCGCCTCGGTGGTCGGTGCCGGGATCTGGGCCGGGCTCAGCGCCCTGATGTACCGCTTCCGGGGCGTCAACATCGTGGTGAGCACGATGCTGATGACCTTCCTCGCCCAGCAGCTCATCTCGTTCGCGGTGAACACCCCGTGGCTGCTCCAGGAGTCCCGGCTCGGCCGGGGCACCCTGTCCCCGCAGTCCAACCCGGTGCCGGAGAACGCCCGGCTCACCTCCCTCGGTGACTACCCGAACCTCCAGCTCAACGGCGGTCTGGTCCTGGCCGTGGTGGTGGCGGTCGTGCTGGCGCTGGTGATGGCGCGTACCCGCTGGGGTTTCCGGTTGAAGATGGTCGGCCTCAACCCGGCGGCGGCCCGGCACGCGGGCGTGCGGGTCGGCGCGCTCGGCGGCATCGCCCTGGCGATCTCCGGGGCGCTTGCCGGCCTGGCCGGGGCGCTGCTGCTGACCAGCCCGGTCGGCACCAACCGGTTGCAGCCCGGGATGTCGCTCAACATCGGCTGGGACGGTCTGCTGGTCGCCCTGGTCGCCCGGAACAATCCGCTGCTTGCCATCCCGGTGGCGGTGCTGTTCGGCGTGCTGCGGGCCGGCGGCAGCTTCCTGGCCGCCACCGGCGTGCCGTCGTTCCTGGTCGACGTGGTCAAGGCGCTGCTGGTGCTGGCCTTCGTCGCACCCCCGGTGGTGATCGGCATGCTGCGCCGCCGTCGCCTGGCCGACCAGCCGGCCACCCCCACCTCGACCTCGACCGCACCGGTGGCCGCTGCCACGTCGACCCGCCCGGCCGACACGTCGGCCCCGGTCACCGGGTCGGACCTGGAAGCGGCCGGACCGGCGGCGTCGGTGCCCGGACCCCGGGCCGCCGCGCCGCAACCGGCGGACCCCGGTGACGCCGGGACCGCCGGCGACAAGGACGCCATGGAAGGCAGGTTGGCATGAGTGCCGCCGACAACATCGCCACCATCCTCTCCAGCGGGGCTCGGCTCACCGTGCCCCTGGCCTTCGCCGCCTGCGGTGAGTACGTCGCACAGCGCGCCGGCACCCTGAACATCTCCGTCGAGGCGATGATGCTCGGCGCGGCGTTCGGCTCGATCGCGGTCGCCAGCGCCACCGGCAGCGCCACCATCGGCCTGGTGGCTGGGGCGTTGGTCGGGGTGGCGGTGGCCTTCGTGCACGGCATCCTGTCGCACCGGGTGCAGATCAACACCTTCGTCGTCGGCCTGGTGCTCAACGCGTTGGTGCTCGGCCTGACCAGCTACCTGATCACGGTCAGCACCTTCACCGGCCACCAGGTCTGGCAGGTGAACATCCCCGTGCTGCGGGACATCCCGATCGTCGGCCCGATGTTGTTCGTCCAACGCTGGCCGGTCTACCTGCTGCTGGCGGTGGTCCCGCTGACCTGGTGGCTGGTGGAGCGCAGCCGGTGGGGGCTGGAGCTGCGGGCGGTGGGGGAGAACCCGCAGGCCGCCGACGTCAGCGGGATCGAGGTCAACCGGCGACGGCGGCAGGCGCTGCTCTGGTGCGGGCTGCTCGCCGGGCTCGGCGGGGCCTACCTGGCGGTCGGCGAGGTCGGGTCGTTCAACCAGAACATGACCGCCGGCCGGGGCTACCTGGTCATCGCGGCGGTCATCTTCGGGGCCTGGCGGCTCGGCCGTACCCTGATCGGCTGCGTCGTCTTCGGCCTGGCCGACGCGATGCGGCTGGCGCTGCCGGCGCTCGGGGTCACCATGAACTCGCAGCTGCTGATCGCCGCGCCCTACCTGCTGGCCCTGCTGGCGATGCTGGTCTTCGCCACCTCGCACCGCGAACCCCGGGCCCTTGCCCAACCGTTCCAACGCGGCACCACCTGACGGGGGCTCCCCTCGACTCCGGTCCGCCCACACGGGGCAGCGGCCACCCTCCTCCGGTGGCGGTCGCTGCGCCGTGTGGGTCCTGGGTCGGCACCCGCCCGCCGTGGTGGTCGTATCTCGTCGATCACATGACCCGGGGGCATACCATGACTTTTTGTCACGATCGGTCGTGACAGCGGGACACTTACCGAGCGGCTCGCGCGGTTGATTGGCTGGTCACACAACGCCGGAGTGATCCGGACGCGCCGCCGATCCGAAACGAGAACCCATGCGAAAGCCCGTGCGAATCGTGCTCACCACCCTCGGTGTCCTGGTCGCTGTTCCGGTGCTCCTGCTCGCGACCACCACCGTGGTGAACGTCGTGGCGACGAAGTCCGAAGCCTCCTCGATCACCAGTTACGGGCAACTCGTGCCGGTGGACGGCAAGCAGATGAACGTGGTGGTCGCGGGCAGCGGTGCCGAGACGATCGTGCTCCTGCCCGGCCTCGGCACCGCCGCCCCCGCGCTCGACTTCCAGCCGCTGATCACGGAACTCCGGAGCACCTATCGGGTCGTCGCGGTCGAACCGTTCGGCACCGGCCTGAGCGACCCCGCCGACACCGACCGTACCGCCGCGAACATCACCCGGGAGGTGCACGAGGCGCTCCAGCACCTCGGCATCGACCGATACGTGCTGATGGGCCACTCGATCGCCGGGATCTACGCCCTGACCTACAGCGCCAGCTACGCCGACGAACTCGTCGCCTTCGTCGGCATCGACAGCAGCGTCCCCGACCAACCCGGCTGGGACGAGCCGATCCCGACCGGGGTGATCGTCGGCCTGAGCAAGCTCGGCATCACCCGTGCGCTGGCGGCGATCGCCGACGACCCCTACGCGGGCCTGCCCTACGACGAGCGGACCAGGAAGCAGCTGCGGTTGCTCAGCGCGAAGAACACGGCGGCCCCGACCATGGTGAACGAGATGGCGCACGTCTCGGCGAACTTCGCCGCGGTCAGCGGGAAGACCTTCCCGAAGGGGCTGCCCGTCCTGTTGTTCGTACGGTCGGACGACCCCGACGTGGCGGACTGGGTCGCGCTCCACGAGCGGCAGGCGGCGAGCGTCGACACCGGTCGGGTCGTCCTCCTGGCGGGCGACCACTACCTGCACCACACCCTGTCGCCGGAGATCGCGCAGCAGACCAGGGCTTTCCTGGCGGCGCGGTCGCTACGCTGAGCCGGTGACGGACACCTGGCCGGGTGCACCGCGGGTGACCGCCGACCTCAGGGCGATGCGGCTGTTCACGGTGTTCTCCCTGGGGCTGGGGATGCTCGTCGGCGGCTTCGTGCAGGTGGTGCTCGGCGTGGGCACGGCCACCGGCGTGCGGGCGGTCACCCTGATGGTCGCCACGATCGCCGCCGTCCTGGTCGCACTGGCCGCGATCCCCCTGCTGCTCCGGGCCCCCGACGAGGCGACGCCCCGCCACCCACTCGTCCTCGTGCTGCTGGCGCTGTCCGGCGCGGTGTGGGTGCTGGCAGTCGTGCCACCGTTCGCGGGCTGGGGGTGGGCGTTCACGCTCGCGATGGCGGGCGGGGTGCTCAGTTGCCTCGTGCGTGGCTGGTGGCGGGCGACGGTGATCCTCGGTTGCTGGGCCGCGATCGGTCTCGGCGGCCTCATCGGGGTGCTGGCCACGCCGCGTGCCGCCGTGGCGTGGCGTGCCGAAGCGGGTGCCGAGGCCGTCGTGATCAGCACCCTCGCGCTGGTCACGCTGCTGCCCCTGAGCGCGGTCTGGGTGCTCCAGGTGGTACTGCGACTCGAACACGCCCGCCGGCTCGCGTCCGACTTGGCGGTGGCGAAGGAGCGGCTCCGGTTCGCCACCGACCTGCACGACATCCAGGGCCACAACCTCCAGGTGATCGCGTTGAAGAGTGAACTGGCAGAGCGCCTGCTGCCCGACCGACCCGAGCGCGCCGGCCGGGAGATCGCCGAGATCCGCCGGATCGCGCAGGTGGCCCTCGACGACACCCGCGCCGTGGTGAACGACTACCGCACCGTCACCGTGGCGGCGGAGGCGCGCAACGCGGCGGCGGTGCTGCGTTCCGCCGGCATCCGCTGCACGGCCCGCATCGAGACACCGGACCTGCCGGTGGCTCTCGGCGCGGTGTTCGCCGTCGCGATCAGGGAGGCGGTGACGAACGTGCTCCGACACAGCAGGGCGACCGAGGCCACCCTCGAACTCGTCCGCGTCGCGGCGGAGTACCGACTGACCGTCACCAACAACGCCGCAGGCGTGCCGCGTCGCGACGGAACGGGCCTGGCCGGTCTCGCCGAACGCGTCGCGGCCCAGCGCGGAACGGTCGAGACCACCCGCGAGGACGACACCTTCATGCTGATCGTCCGGGCCCCCGTGCCGGACGCCGACGTGCCGGACGCTGTTCCGGAAGCGCCGACGCCGCCGGGGAGACGAAGGGGGCTCCGCCGGTGATCCGGATCGTGATCGCCGACGACGAGGAACTCATCCGGGGCGCGCTCGTGGCGTTGCTCTCCCTCGAACCCGACATCGAGGTCGTCGCGGATGTCGCCGATGGCGAGGCCGCAGTGGCGGCTGCCGTCGCCCACCGCCCCGACCTGACCCTGCTCGATCTCGAAATGCCCGGACTCGACGGGGTCGACGCCGCCCGACGACTGCTGCGTCTCGTCGCGACGCAGGTCGTCATCGTCACCCGCCACGCCCGACCGGGCACGTTGAAGCGTGCGCTGAGTGCCCGGGTGCACGGCTTCGTGCCGAAGTCCACCCCGGCGTCGGAGCTGGCCAGGATCATCCGGTCGGTCGCCGCAGGCGAACGCTACATCGATGCGCGCCTCGCCGCGTCGGCACTCACCGAGCAGGAGAGCCCGCTCACGCCCCGGGAGATCGACGTGCTGAGGCTGACCCGGGACGGCCTGCCCACCAAGAACATCGCGCGGCAGCTCGGCCTCGCCCACGGCACCGTCCGCAACCACCTCTCGTCCGCGATGGCGAAGTTGAACGTCGAGTCGCGCAGCGCCGCCGCCACGATCGCCTGGGAACACGGCTGGATCTGAGCGTGGCAACCTGTCGGGAGCTGCGCCGTCGTCGCTTTTCGCAATGTCGCCGATGTTGCGGTATCGAAGCGACGTCGATACCGCAAGATCGGCGACACTGAGTCGATCATGCGATCGCGTCCGACGATCGTCGCCTTCTCGCCGTAGGGAGCCAGAGGAGCGGGCGTCACGCATTCGGTGCTGCCGTGTACCGTCCGTGGTGGCAAGTCTGCTGGTTCCGGCCGGCAGGGATCTCGTGTCACCGGGGAGCACGCTGATGCCTCGTCGCCCAATTCCTGCTGATCCGTCGATCGGTGATCGTATTCGCGCCCGTCGGGAGTTGCGTGGCTGGAGTGTGCGGTACGCGGCCAGTCGTGCCGGCATCTCCCACACGTCGTGGTCGCGCATCGAACGGGGGCAGCAGCGCACCGACCGGTACATGGTGGTGGATCTGGCGGCGGCCCTGGAGTGCTCGGTGGTCGACCTGACGGGTCAGGCGTACACGCCGGCTGACCGGCAGCTCGACGCCGCCCGGATCGACGCCGAGCGGGTCTGGCGGATCATGATGGACACGCCGCTGACCAAGCGCTCCGGCGCGACGGCGACTGTCGAACAGGTGAGCCGCGAGGCGTCGCTGGTGCGTGGTCTGTACGGGCGGTGTGACTACGCGGGCGCGCTGCGCCGGCTGGTGGATCTCGTCCCGGCGATGCACGCCCTGACCGACCGGCGGGCCGCGTTGTCGGAGATGGTGCCGGTGTACGGCGTGGCCATGGGTTCGCTGCTGAACGTCAGCTATCCCGCCCACGCCTGGCTGGCCGCAGAACGTTGCGTCGAGGCTGCCGAACTGCTCGATGATCAGGTGGCGGTCGGGGTGGCGGCGGCCAACCGGGCGCGGGTGTCGGCCTACTCCGGGGCCTACGGGCCGGCCCGTGCGTGGTGCGATGCGGCGGCTGCCGATCTTGCCGGTAGCGCCGCCGACGGGGCGTTGGACGTGTTGGGGTTCCTGCACCTGGCGCGGGCGCATCACCTCGCCGGCCTACGGGACCAGACCGGTGCCGAGGAACATCTCGCCGAGGCCGCGCGGATCGCCGCGCACACCGGGGAGACCGAGAACTGGGATCTCGCCTGGGGGCCACGGAACGTGCTCCTGTGGACGATGGCTTTCCAGCTCGACACGGGCCGCCCGGAGTTGGCGATGCGGACGGCGGCGGGTGTGGAGTTGGCGGGTCTGCCGGCGGTGCGGCAGGTGTACTTCTGGCTCGACATGAGCCGGGCCGCAGAGGGGGTCGGTCGGGACCGGGACGCCGTGCGGATGCTGCTCGCTGCGGAGCGGGTCGGGCCGCAACATGCCCGCTCGTCGGTCGCCGCCCGGGAGACGGCACGGTCGCTGCTGCGCAAGGGGGCGACCTCACCCGAGCTGCGAGGGCTCTGTGAACGCATGAGTCTGACCACGAGTGGTGCGTAAGCGTTCCAGCCCTTCACGTGCTCTCCGTAGCGTCCTGGTCACGGTGTGGTGGTACGTCGTCGATCCTCCGGCGCTGCTGTCGCCATGCCGCTGATCCGGCGCGGTGGTGACGTTCTCCCGAGCACATCGCCGCGCCCCTTCCGAAGGGGACGATGCAGATGGGTGGCGTGGACAGTGATCGGGGCGTAAGCCGGGGTGAGCAGATCCAGGCGGCGGAGCGGGAGGCGGCGCGGCAGCGGCTTCTCGCGCAGGCCGAGGCGGAGCGGATACCGGTGGAGGAGACGACCCGGGCGGTGCCGGATCGGCGGTGGCGTCGTGGACGGTAGCGAGTTGTTGCCGGTGGGTCGGCGGGTGGCGTACTGGCGGGGGCGGCGCAAGCTGTCGCAGCAGGTGTTCGCCGATCGGCTGGGGAAGTCGAAGAGTTGGGTGGACAAGGTCGAGCGGGGTGTCCGGACGCTGGACAAGGTGTCCATTCTTGAGGACATCGCCGCCGTGCTGCGGATTGACGCGAGCGTTCTCCTGGGCCGGGACACCCAGCCGGCCGAGGTGTCCGGTCAGGTCGAGGGGGTCGAGCGGGTCCGGGAGGCGTTGTCGACGTACGACGTCGTGGTGGGTCGGCCGGCAGCGCCGGGTCAGGCATTGTCGGCGGACCGACTGGCACGGGACGTCACCCACGCCTGGGTGACGTTCCAGCATGCCCGCTATCCGCAGGTGACCGGGATGCTCCCGGGCCTGTTGGTCGCCGCGCAGCGTGCCCACGCGGATGATCCGGCGGCGGGACGGTCGGTGTTGGTGCAGGCCTACCGGCTCACCGCGTCGCTGCTGGTCAAGCTTGGTGAGGTGGATCTGGCGTGGTTGGCCGCCGACCGGGCGATGACCATCGCGGCCGGTGACGCGGTGCTGGTGGCCACCGTTACCGTGCAACTCGGCCAGGTGCTGCGTGCCTCGGGGCGGGTGCGGGCGGCCAGGTCGACGGCGTTGGCTGCCGCGTACCGGATCGCCCCGCCCGACCCCGACGACGCGCCCGCTGCGGAGCTGTCGCTGTGCGGGACGCTGGTCGTGCAGGCGGCGTTGGCCGCCGCCCGGGGCGGCGACGACCAGGCGACGGCCCACCTGCTCGACGAGGCCGCCGCGATGGCGGCCCGGGTCGGCGACGGGCACGACCATTATCGGACCGGGTTCGGGCCGGTCGCGGTGGACCTGGCGCGGGCCGCCGCCGCTCTCGACCTGGGCCACGCGGATGATGCGGTGGCGTGGCACGAGAAGACCGTCACCCGTGACGCCTGGCGGTGGCTACCCGCCGAACACCGCGCCGCGCACCTGCTCGACACCGCCCGCGCCTACCTGCACGCCGGCGACCCTGGCAACGCCGTCTGCGCTCTGCTCGCTGCCGAGCGCACCGCACCCTACGAGGTGCGCCATCGACCGGCTGCCCGCGCGGTGCTCGCGCGACTCGTCCACGATCCGCACGCCCCCGCCACGATCATCCAACTCGCCACCGCCCTCAAGGTGGCCTGAGCATGACCGCACCGTTCCTGTCCCTGGCCCAGATCCGCAACCGCCTGACCCTCCAGGCCCGCCACGCCCTCCGCAACCCACACCCCGCCCCCGCTCCCCGCGACCCATCCCCGGCCTCCGCTCCCCGCGAAGACCCACGCCCGGCCTCCGACGACCGCTGCCCGCTCTGCGGCGCCGTCGCCGGCCAAGCAAGATCGTGCTATTTCCTGGTTGTAGTGGCCTCCGGGCGTAGCGAAGCCACTACAACCATGTCAACACCGTTGCGTTAGGTGGAACGGCTGTTCGTCACCCAGCGCTGCCTCGCCGATCATGGAGTTGTGCTGGGTAACAGAACGCCCGTAAAACCCCCAAAGTCGGCACCACCACTCCATGATCGGCGAGCGGGCCCACCCCGCTCCCCGATCGGGCACTTCCTGTCCCGGGTTGACCAGCCACCCACGGCGTTAACGCAACGGTGTTGTCCTGGTTGTAGTGGCCTCCGGGCGTAGCGAGGCCACTACAACCATGTTCGAGCGTGACCTTGTGGCACGGTCCCCCGCCTGCGTCGGGGTGGTCCCGGCGTGCGTCGGGGTGACCGCCGCCTGCGTCGGGGTGACCGCGGCTGACGACGTCAGGGGCGACGGCGCAGGGTCGGGTCGGTCAGCGCCGGCACCCGGTAGCCGGCGTCGGCCGGGTTGACGTCGTGGCCTGGCCGGACCAGTGCGTCGATCCGGTCCAGCACGTCGGCCGGCAGCCCGGCCGGCTCCCCGGCGGGCAGTTGGCTGCGCAGCTGGGCCAGGGTGCGCGGGCCGATGATGGCGCTGGTGACCGCCGGGTGGCTCAGCACGAAGCCGAGCGCCAGCTCGATCAACGTCAGGCCGCTCTCGTCGGCGAGCGTGGCCAGCTCGTCGACCAGGGCGAGCTTGCGGTCCCGGGCGGCGGCGTCGCGGAAGTCGAAGTGGTCGCCGTTGCGCCCGGCGCGGGAGTCCGCCGGCACGGCCGTCGACCGGTACTTGCCGGTCAGCCAGCCGCCGTTGAGCGGGCTGAACACCAGCACACCGAGCCGGTACCGGGCGCTGGTGGGCAGGGCGGCGGCCTCGACGCCCCGGGTCAGGATCGAGTAACCGAGCTGTTCGGTGGTGAAGCGTTCCCGCTGCCGGCGCTCGGCCACCCACTGCGCCTCGACGATCTGCTCGGCCGGGAACGCCGAGGTGCCGATCATCCGGACCTTGCCCTCCCGGACCAGGTCGGACAGCGCGCCGAGGGTCTCGTCGACGTCGGTGAGCGGGTCGGGCCGGTGCACCTGGTAGAGGTCGATCCAGTCGGTGCCGAGCCGGCGCAGGCTGCCTTCCACCGCCTGCCGGATCCAGCGGCGGGAGTTGCCGCGCCGGTTGCGGTCGTCCCCCATCGGCTCGTGGAACTTGGTGGCCAGCACCACGTCGTCGCGCCGGCCACGCAGCGCCCGGCCGAGGATCTCCTCGGACTCGCCGTGGGCGTAGACGTCGGCGGTGTCGACCAGGTTGATCCCGGCGTCGAGCGCCTCGGCGACGATCCGGTGGCACTCCTGCTCGTCGGTGTTGCCCCAGGCGCCGAACATCATGGTGCCCAGGCAGAGGGTGCTCACCTCGACCCCGGTCCCACCCAGTCTGCGGTACTGCATGATCCGATCGTCCTCCCGTACGCGGTGTAGCCCCCACGCTGGCATGCCGGCCTGCCGGCGGCACCGTCCCGGCGCGTCGAACCCGGCACGCCGGCTTTGTGTCCCCGGCACATCGACCCTGCCGCCGAACAGTGAATAGGCTGGTAGACGCGATAGTGATGGACATTTCGGTATGGTGGAGGTAACAGTGGCGAGCGGCCTGACCCAAGCCCGGTGGACGCACGTGGCGTTGCCCACCGGCGACCTCGACAAGGCGATCTCCTTCTACACGACGCTCACCCCGCTGGTGGTCGTGGAGCGGTTCGCCGACGCCGACGGGGAGAGTGTCTGGCTCTCCAACGACAAGCAGGCCGACACCCCGTTCGTGCTGGTGCTCGTCTCCTTCAACAAGGACAAGGGCGGCCAGCTCGGTCTGCTGCACCCGTTCGCGCACATCGGCATCGAGGTGCCGCAGCGCTCGGACGTCGACGAGATCGCCGGGCGGGCCCGCGAGCTGGGTTGCCTGCACTGGGAGCCGCGCCAGATGCCGCCGCCGGTCGGCTACATCTGCGCGCTGAAGGACCCCGACGGCAACGTCATCGAGATCTCCCACGACCAGCAGGTCTTCGACACCGTGCGGCGTCGGTGGGGGAGCTGACCGCTGCGTCCACCCGCGCCGCCGTACTGCGGTACCTGGCGGCGTTGAACGCCCACGACGCCGATGCCGTCGCCGGCTGCGTCAGCGCCGACTTCGTCAACGAGCACACCGCCGCCCTCGGGCGGACGGTGGTCGGCCGGGCCCGTTACCGGGCCCGGCTCGACGGCTTCCTGGCCGAGTTCGTCGACCTGCGCTACGAGGTGGAGGAGCTGCTCGCCGACGGTGACCGGGCGGCGGTGGCGTACCGGATGTCGTTCCGGCTGGCCTCGGCCGGTCGCGCGCCGGTCCGGATCCGCGGCGTGTTCCGGTTCCGGGTCGACGCCGACGGCCTGATCGCCCACCGGGTCGACTACTGGGACAGCGGCGAGGTCCACCGTCAACTCGCCGACGCCACCGGACCGCCGCCCGCCCCCGGTTCGGGGGCGGGCGGCCCGGCGTAGCCCGACCCCGAACCCGGCGTGTGGTGGTGTCCGTGTCGCCGGATGCGGTCCGTGCTCGGTAGAGTTCGCCTTTCGGTGGACGGCGAGTGCGAGGTGACGCGGTGACGGGCGGAGTCGACGAGCCGGCCGGTGACGCGCCGGCGATCCAGACCGTGCAGCGGGCCGCCACCATCCTCCAGGCGTTCTCCGTCGAGCGGCCCCGGCTCACCCTGGCCGAGCTGACCGCCGACCTGGCCATCAGCCGGGCCACCGCGCACCGGTACGCCCGTGCGCTGCGGGCGGCCAACCTGCTGCGCTTCGACGTGGCCACCGCCACCTACACGCTGGGTCCGCAGGTCCTGGCGATGGAGGCCGCCGCCCGTGCGGCGCTGCCGATCGTCACCGCCGCCGAGCCGCACCTGGACCGGCTCACCCGGCTGACCAACCAGACCTCGGTGCTCAGCGTGTGGAACGGCGAGGCGCCGACGGTGGTCCGCTGCATGGACAACACCAGCGGTGACGTGCGGTTGAGCGTGCGTACCGGCTCGCCGTTGGATCTGCTCCGCTCGGCGCAGGGGCGGGTGTTCTGCGCCTACCTGTCGGCCGCCGAGGCGCCCGCGGTGGCCCGCCAGCTGCGGCTGTCGGCGGGGCTGCGGGCGGTGGTCGAGCAGGTCCGCCGGGACGGTTTCGCCGCCAACTCCCCGGAGGATTTCGGGGTACGGGTGCTTGCCGCGCCGGTGTTCGAGCGTACCCAGGTGGTGGCCGCGCTGGCGGTGCTGGGCACCAGCACGGCCCTGTCCGGCGCGGTGGAGGTCGCCGCGGCGGACAGCCTGCGGCTGGTGGCCCGGGAGTTGTCCGAGGCGCTCGCCGCCTACTGACGACGGCCCGTCAGCGGCGACCGTTGCCGCTGGCCGGGGGGTGACCGTTGCCGGCGGCGTGCGGGTGGTGGCCGTTGCCGCCGCTGCCCAGCTCGGCGGTGACCACGGCGGCGGCGCGTTGCAGGGCGATGGCGAGCGGGCTGTCGGTGCCCTCGGGGACCGAGGTGGTGGTGCCGACGATGGCCATGGCGGCGATGAGGGTGCTGCCCCGGAAGATCGGCGCGGCGATGCTGCGGACCCCGTTGGCCGAGGGCGTGTTGGCCGAGATGCCGGTACGCCGGATCTTGTCGATCTCGCGGCGCAGTTCGCCGGAGGCGGCGATCTCGTCGGCCAGCCCGGGGACGTCGGCCTCGGGGAGGAACGCGCAGAACACCCGGCCCTGGGCGGACTCGGTGCGGGACAGCCGCGAGCCGGTGCGCACGCTGACCCGGATGACCCGGTCGGTGTTGTCGTCGGCGCGGACCACCACTGCGGTGTCGCCGTCCCAGACGCTCAGCACGACCGTCTCGTCGATCTCGCGGACCAGCTGCTGCATGCGTGGCCCGGCGATGCTGATCACCGGCATCGCCGCGCGGGCGGCGGCGGAGAGGGTCAGGATCTGCGGGCCGAGCGAGTAGAGTCCCTCGCGCTCGTCGTAGCGCAGCAGGTTGCTCTCCCGCAGCGCCTTGGTGTAGCGGTGCGCGGTGGCCTTGCTGGTGCCGAGGCTGGCGGTGAGTTCGTTGAGGCTCAGGCGCGGGCGGGCCGCGGTGAACGCGTTGAGGATGACCGCCGCGCGCTGCACGGTCTGGATCGCCGGTGAGCTGGGATCAGCGCTCTTGACCGGCGAAGGGGCATCGTCCGCCATCTGGATTCCTTTGTGCGCAGAGTGAGACAGTATCATGGCATATGACACGTCAGCCTGTCGATGCCTGCTGGTGTCGCAGCGCGATTTCCGCGTACAACCGGGCGAAACGCACCAGCTCCGGCAGGGCGTACCGCTCCCGTCGGGGGTCGGCCGGGTCGGGGGGTAGCGCCGGGGGGCCGAGCCGGACGGTGGGTACCCCCCGGCCGCGCAGCACCACCCCGTCGGTCGACCCGGTCCAGCCGCGCAGCGCTGCCGCCGGTCGCCCGTGGGCGGCGAGCCAGGCGTCCTGGGCGTGCCGGCAGATCGGGGCGTCCGGCGCGGTGGCGGCGGACGGGTGGACCGGGTGAGCGGCCACGGCCAGCCCGCAGCCGGCCAGCGGGGTGTCCCGCAGCCGCCGGACCAGGGTCGCGCGCAGCGCGTCGGTGATCTGCGCCGGATCGTCGCCGGGCACCGTGGTCAGGTAGAGGTGGAGGTCCACCGCCCCGGGCAGCAGGTCGGGTTTGCCCGGTTGGCCGGCCCGGACCGCCCCGATGCCCAGCTCCGCGCCGACCTGGGCGTCCGGATCTGCCCGGCGGGCCAGGTGGACGCGGCGGAACTCCTCCAGTGCCTCGATGATCACGCCGAGGTGGGTGAGCAGGCCGCCGGGCGGGGTGGCGGTGTCCCGGAACAGTGCCGGATGGAACCCGCTGGACAGCCGTACCCGCAGGAACATCGCCCCGGGCTCGGCGGTGAGGATACCCGGCGGGCTGGTCTTGGCCACGATCGCGGCGGCCGGCAGCGGTCGGTCGCGCAGGTGGTGGAGCACGCCGCCGGTGGTGGGGGCCGGCGCGACGCCGTCGTCCGGCCCGGCGTCGGGGTCGTGGCGGTGGGTGCCGGTGGCGGCGAGCAGCAGGGTCAGCCGGTGCGGACGGCCGGCCGCCCGGCAGGCCTCGGCCGCGGCGGCGTAGCCGACCAGGGCGGCGGCGGCTGCCGCCCGGGCCACCCCGAGGCCGAAGCCGCTGACGATGTCGCCGTCCGGGCCGGGGAGGTCCAGCGCCGGGGCGGGGGTGTGCCGGCCGGTGATCGGGGCGTCGAAGTCCACGCCGCCGGTCAGCGAGGTGTCCAGGTGTGAGTAGATCAGCAGTTCGGGGCCGTCGCCCGGGTCGGAGCCGCCGACCAGGTTGGCGCTGTCCGGCGTGGTCGCGGTGTGCGCGAGCGGGTCGACCCGCCAGGTCAGCTCCGGCCAGCGGGTGGCGGCCCAGTCGGCGACCCGCTGCGCGGTGGCCCGCTCCCGACCGTACGGGCTCGGCTGCGCGGCGAGCGCCGCCAGCGCGTCGCCCAGGGTCGCCGCGTCGATCGCCTGGTCGGCGGCGTGGCGCAGCGCCGCCAATGCCTCGTCGGCCATCCGCGCTCCTCGGTCCGCGTGACTTCATTCAAGATGACGTCTCGTATGTTGACATACTCTGCGACAAGTCTCTAGCGTGACCTGACACCAACGACATCGCCCCGCATCCGGCGACGTCGCGCAACGGGCCCGGCGCGCCGGATCGGCTGCGCGTGCCCGACCTGCCACGTCGGCGCGGATGCGGCCGGCCGACCGAACCGCAGGAGGACCGATGACCTACGTGGTCACCGACGAATGTGTGGACGTACAGGATCGGTCCTGCGTCGAGGAATGCCCGGTGGACTGCATCTACGAGGGCGACCGGATGATGTACATCAACCCCGACGAGTGCGTCGACTGCGGGCGCTGCGAGCCGGTCTGCCCGGTCACCTCGATCTTCCACTTCGACGACCTGCCCGCCGACCGGGCCCGCTTCGGCCCGATCAACGCGGAGTTCTTCACCGAGATCGGCACCCCGGGCGGCGCCCGCAAGATCGGCCGGGTCGGCCACGACCACCCGGCCGTCGCGGAAAGCGCCGGCTGATGGCCGAGCGGCACGAGGTCGACCTCGCGATCATCGGCGCCGGCCCGGCCGGCCTCTACGCCACCTACTACGCCGGTTTCCGCGGGATGAGCGTGGCGGTGATCGACTCGCTGCCCGAGGCCGGCGGGCAGATCGCCGCCCTCTACCCCGAGAAGGCGATCTACGACATCGCCGGGCTGCCCGCCGTCCGGGGCCAGGAACTCGTCGACGCCCTGCTCACCCAGGCCGCCACCGCCAAGCCGACGTTCCTGCTCGGGGAGAGCGCCGTCGAGCTGACCTGCGCCGAGGACCACGTGCTGATCGGCACCGACACCGGCACCCAGGTCCGGGCGGCGGCGGTGCTGCTCACCGCCGGCATCGGCACCTTCACCCCCCGGGAGCTGCCGGTCGGCAGCGACTACCTCGGCCGGGGCCTGCGCTACTTCGTCCCCCGGCTGGAGGAACTCGCCGGGCAGGAGGTCGTGGTGGTCGGCGGCGGTGACTCCGCAGTCGACTGGGCGCTGGCCCTGGAGCCGTACGCCCGCAGCGTCACCCTGGTGCACCGCCGGCCGCAGTTCCGCGCCCACGAACGCAGCGTCACCCAGCTGCACGACTCGACAGTGCGGGTGCTCACCCCGTACGAGGTCTGCGGGATCGACGGGGAGCACACCGTCGACGCGGTGCACCTCGCCGAGGTGCGTGGCGAGGGCCGGGAGACGCTGCCCGCCCAGGCGGTGGTGGCCGCGCTCGGCTTCATCGCCGACCTCAGCGCGATGGAACGCTGGGGCCTGGAGATGCGTCGCCGCTACGTCGCGGTGGACCGGTCGATGCGGACCAACCTGCCCCGGGTCTTCGCCGCCGGCGACATCACCGACTACGACGGCAAGGTACGCCTGATCTCGGTCGGCTTCGGCGAGGCCGCCGCCGCCGTCAACAACCTGGCCCCGCTGGTCAACCCGGCGCTCGGCACCGTTCCCGGGCACTCCTCGGACGCGGCATGACCGCCCCGACGCCCACTGGCCCGCACCTGGTCGCCACCCCGTACGGGCTGGGCCGGATCACCGGCGACGATGTCGAACTGCTCGACCTGCCGTACCCGGACGTGGCCGCCCTGCTGCGCGCCGGCCTCGGGCTCACCCCGGCCGCCGAGGCCCGGGTCCGTCGCCGGCTGCCGCTGGAGACCCTGGTCGGTGACCTGCGTGCGCCCCTGGCCGGCACCCGGGCGGTGTGGGGGGTCGGGCTGAACTACCACTGCAAGGCCCGGACCACCGGCCGCGCCCTGCCCACCCAACCGGTGCTCTATCTGAAGTCGCCAGGCGCCGGCTCCGGCCCGGGGGACACCGTGCCGCTGCCCGAATCGGTCAGCAACCAGCCCGACTACGAGGGGGAGGTCGCCCTGGTCGTCGGCGCGCGGATGCACCACACGCCGGTCGCGCGGGTCTGGGACCACCTCGCCGCCGTCACCGCGGCCAACGACCTGACCGCCCGGGACGTGATGGTCGCCACGGGCAGCCCCACCCTGGCCAAGAGCTTCCCCGGCTTCGGTGCCCTGGGCGCGTCCGTGCTCGGCCTGGGCGCGGTCGCCGACCGCGACGCCATCGGCGTGCGCACCACGGTCAACGGCGAGCTGCGCCAGCAGGCCAGCACCGCCGACCTGATCTTCCCGGTGCCCGACCTGCTCGCCTGGATCTCCCGGTACGTCGTGCTGGAACCCGGTGACGTGGTGCTCACCGGCACCCCGACCGGCACCGGCCAGGACCGGGGCTGCTTCCTGCGCCCCGGTGACCTGGTGGAGGTCACCGTCGCCGGGGTGCTGCCCCTGCGTACCCGGTTCTCCGCCGAGAGTCCGGACCACCCCGCGCCGGCCGCCGTCAGCGCGTCGACCCACTCGCTTCGCACAGAGAGCCCGATGTCATGAGTGAGAATTCCGACCGGTACGACCTGGTGCTCGCCGGTGGCCAGGTGTTCGACGGCGAGACCGGGGCCAGCCGGGTCGCCGACGTCGCGGTGACCGGCGACCGGGTGGCCCGGATCGCGCCCGGCCTCGCCGCCGACGCCGCCCAGGTGGTCGACTGCACCGGCCAGTACGTGCTGCCCGGCCTGGTGGAGGCGCACACCCACATCTTCGCCGAGGTCTCCAAGGTGGGTGCCCCGCCGGACGAGGCGCACCTGCACCGGGGCGTCGTCGCCGCCTGCGACGCCGGCACGGTCGGCGCGTCCACCTTCGCCGCGTTCGAGCGGTACGTCGCCGAGCCGGCCCGGATGCGGCTGGTGAACTTCCTCAACGTCTCGGTCCTCGGCCTGATCGACTTCCGGTTCGGTGAGCTGATCAACCCGGACACGCTGGTCCCCGAGGACGCCCTGGCGGTGGCCGAGGCGAACCCGCACCGGGTCCGTGGTTTCAAGATCCGGCTCTCCGAGGACGTCGTCGGGCTGGACTGGCGTCCGCTGCTCAAGCGGTCGCTGGCGCTCGCCGCCGAGGCGGGCCTGCCGCTCATGATCCACATCGGTGAGACGCCGGAGCCGCTGCCGGTGATCCTGCCGCTGCTGCGCCCCGGCGACGTGGTGGCGCACTGCTACACCGGCAAGCCGTACGGCATCCTCAACGACGGCGCCGTGCTGCCCGAGGTCTACGCCGCCCGCGAGCGCGGGGTGCTGTTCGAGTCCGCCCACGGCAAGAGCAACCTCAGCTTCGACGTCGCCCGGCCGGCGATCGCCCAGGGCTTCCTGCCCGACGTGGTCACCTCCGACACCAGCGCCCGCAACTGGCGCGGCCCGGTCTTCGACCTGGTCACCAGCATGGCCAAGCTGCGGGCGATGGGGATGACCCTGGAGCAGTTGGTGCCCCGGGTGACGTCCGCGTCGGCCCGGCTGACCGGCCTGGACGCCGAGGGCTACGGCACCCTGGTCGAGGGCGGCCCGGCGCACGTCACAGTGCTGGCCGAGGCCGAGGAGGCGGTGCTGCCCGACGCCGCCGGCAACAAGATCACCGCGCCCCGGCTGGAGCCGAGCCTGGTGCTGCTCGCCGGCGAGCAGGTGCCGACCGTGCCGTGGCGCGGCCTGCCCGCCACCGGCGCGTGACCCGCTGATGTCCGCCGAGTCGCAGCCGGGGCGTGCAGCGCCGACGTCCGTCGAGTCGCCGCCGCCCACCGGCGTGCACGCCGCCCGCGCCCGGCTGCGGGCGGCGTTGCGCGGCGGCGGGCAGCTCGTCGGCACCTTCGTCAAGCTGCCCGGGGCCGACGTGATCGCCCTGGCCGCCCGCTCCGGCCTCGACTTCGTCGTGATCGACCTGGAGCACTCCGGCCTGGACGAGCGGACCGCCACCGACCAGCTCCGGCTCGCCGCACTGGCCGGCCTGCCGGCGCTGGTCCGGGTGCCGGCCGTCGACCCCGGCCAGGTCAACCGGCTGCTGGAGGCCGGGGCCGCCGGGGTCCAGCTCTCCACCGTCCGCCGCCGCGCCGACGTCGAGGCGCTGCGCGCGGCCAGCCGGTACGCCCCACACGGGCGGCGCAGCATCAGCCTGGCGCACCCGTCGGCAGGGTACGGCGTCGACGGCCTCGACAGGTACCTGGCGGCGGAGGCCGAACACCCGCCCGTACTGGTGGCCCAGATCGAGACGGCGACCACCGACGACCCGCTGCCCGCCCTGCTGACCGGGGTGGACGTCGGCTTCGTCGGCACCACCGACCTGGCGGTGAGCCTGGGCCTGTCGACCACCGACGACCAGGGGCCACTGCTGCGGCGCACCTGTGACGTCGCCGACGCGGCGCGTGTCACCGGGACCGCCCTCGGCGGCTGGGTCGCCGACCGCTCCGCCGCGGCGCTGGACCGGTGCGGCCTGACCGACGCGCGGTACCTCGTCGTCGGCTCGGACCTGCACCTGCTCGGCACCGGCCTGCGTCGGCTCGCCACACCTGCCCGACCCGCCTGAGAAGGGACGCGTTCACATGCTCAATCCGCAGCTGTACGGCATCTCGGTCAACTGGGACGACATCCCGGCCACCGAGGTCCGTCCCGGGGTGCGCCGCAAGGTGTACGCCACCGACGAGGTCCTCTTCGCCTGGCACGAACTCGCCGTCGGGATGGACCTCAACCCGCACCACCACGACGACTTCGACCAGCTGGTGCTGATCCTCGGCGGCCGGTGCAACTACTACGTCGACGGCGTACCGCACCCGATGGGGCCGGGTTCGCTGCTGCTGGTGCCGCGCGGCGCGGAGCACTACATCGAACCGACCGAGGGCCCGTGCATCAACGTGGACGTCTTCGCCCCGCCCCGGGCGGACTTCCTGCCGCACGCCTGGCGTCCCGGGCAGGGCTGACCGGGATGACCGACATCGTGGTGGTGGGCAGCCTCAACGTGGACGTGGTGGTGCCGCTGCACGAGCTGCCCGCCCCCGGCCAGACCGTGCTCGGCGCGGCCGACCACCGGCGGGCCGGCGGCGGCAAGGGCGCCAACCAGGCGGTCGCCGCCGCCCGGCTGGGTCGCCGGGTGGCGATGGTGGGCGCGGTCGGCATCGACGCCGACGGGGACTGGCTGCTCGGGCTGATCGCCGCCGAGGGGGTGGTCACCGACGCGGTGCTGCGCGCCCCCCGGCCGACCGGGCAGGCGATCGTGCTGGTCACCGCCGACGGCGACAGCACCATCGCGGTGAGCTCGGGGGCCAACATGTGGCTCGCGCCCGAGCATCTCGCCCCCCTGCGTGACCTGCTCGGGTCGGCGCGGGCGGTCCTGCTGCAGCAGGAGGTCGACGCCACGGTGGTGGCCGAGGCGGTACGGCTGGCGGAGGGCCTGGTGGTGCTCAATCCCGCCCCGGCCCGCCCGGTCGACCCGGCGACCCTGGCCCGGGTCGACGTGCTGGTGCCCAACCGGGGTGAGCTGGCCGCCCTGGCCGGCGTCCCGGTCCCAGTCGGGACCGACGGGTTGGCCGCGCTGGCCCGTTCGCTGGGCACCCGGGGGCCGGTGGTGGTGACCCTCGGCGGCGACGGCGCGCTGGTGGTGACCACCGACCGGCAGTGGCTGGTGCCGGCCGAGCAGGTCGACGCGGTGGACGCCACAGGTGCCGGGGACACCTTCTGCGCCGCCCTGGCCGACGCGCTGCTCGACGGCGCGGCGATCGACGAGGCGGCCCGCTGGGCGAGCCGGGCGGCGGCGGTCACCGTCACCCGACCGGGGGCGATGGCCGCCGCACCCCGCCGCGCCGAGGTCTCCACCACTGCCTGAGCTGTCCGTCGCCGGGCTCGGCCCCTGGGCCGGGCCGGTCGTCCGGGCGTTTCCCGTCGCAGTCCGACGTTCGCGTCCGCTGCGTCCGGTCCTGCCGCCTGTCGTGCTACTCGCGGCGACGGAGCGGCCCGGCTCCGGCCGGCTGCGTCCGCCGCCCTCGGTCTGTCCCGGCCGGGGGCGGGCGGCGTGGCCGTGGGTGGGGTGACGGCTCGGGTGCCGCCCCGCGCACCGCAGTGGAGGCGCGCCGTCGGCCGACCTTCCCGGTCCCGGCCCGCGCACCGCAGTGCAGTGCCACGGGCCGGGAAGCACAGTCAGAAGTGGGCCGGGAAGTCGGCCTTGCGGATCAGGCAGTGGATGCCCTTCACCCCGTCGACGACCTGGCTGACCTCGAAGTCGGCGGCGGCGCTGAGATAGGCCAGGGCGGTCTGCGGGGGCATCCCCTGGGTGCTGACGAGGAAGCCCACGGCGGCCCGGACGGCCCGGCGCATCGCCTCGTCGAGGTCGCCGTGCAGGCCGACCGGGAGCCAGTGGGTGTCGGTCTCGCCGAAGGGACCGTCGACGTCGCCGAGCAGCCGGCCCGCCTGCGCCCGGGGGACGACCGACAGCCGCAGGGTGGCCCGCAGCGGTGCCTCCAGGGCGGTCAGCGCCACCTCGCCGTCGCCCTGGGCGTAGTGCGGGTCACCGGCGTAGAAGCCCGCCCCGGGCAGTTGCACCGGCAGGTAGAGGGTCGAGCCGACCTGGAGTTCGTTGATGTCGAGGTTGCCGCCGAACGCACCGGGCGGCACCGAGTGGACCGGGTCGTCGGTGTCCACGGCGACGCCCATCAGGCCGAGGAAGGGGGCCAGCGGGAAGCGGGCGGCCCGACCGTCGCCGTACGGCAGGGTGCCGCACAGCCGGCCGCCGTGCTGGACCACCTCGGTGAAGTGGCTGACCGTGCCGTACTCCCGGGGGCCGTCGCCGTCCGGGCCGGAGTCGGGCGGGGTGAGCGGGTACTCGCCGGGCAGCGCGCCGTAGCCGTGCCGGCTGCTGATGAAGCCGTACGGGGCGCGGACGAGCAGGTCGACGACCTCGACCCGGAGCAGGTCGCCGGGCTCGGCCCCGGCCACCGCGATCGGGCCGGTGACCACGTGCGGGCCGTCGGCGTCGTAGTCGTGGGCGACGTCCGAGGCGGCCAGGTCGCGGGCGTCGGTGAGCACCTGGTCGCTGGCGACGTCGAACTGCTTGAGGTAACCGACGGGGTCGCGGCCCTGGTCCTCCAGGATTCCCTCGTGGCTGAGCGTGTCGATGGTCACGGTCTCGCCGGAGCGGACCCGCAGCACGGGCTCGTGCCGCCGGTTCGGCAGCCGGCCCCACAGGCAGGTCTCCGGGGTGCTGGGCAGGTAGTGGGTTCCACCGATCGGGCCATCGTGCGGCTGGAGCATGACATCCTCCGGAAGGGGTGACACCGGCTGGCGGTGCGACGGGACGGCGCTGCCCGGTGCGGGGTGGCCGGCGGCCGGCGACGGGGTGCGCGGGCCGCGTCCGAGGGCCGGTGATCGCGGTGGGGCGGATCAGCCGAGCGGGTCGGATGCTGGGCATCGTGGTCCGCGAACCCGCCGGTACGTGTTGCATTCGTATTAACAGCGAGTAACCCGGTGCCGGAGTCTGCCCTGCTCTTGACAGTTGCCATGGCTGAGTAGCAGCATCGTGTGGCGAGATGCTGTCTCGCATGACGTAGAAGGCGGTGAGGTGATGGCGCAGCAGACGCCGGTACGTCCGCTCGGTGCAGCCGGCGCGATGATCGACGAGGACTGGGAGGCGCTGCGGTTCCGGGTGCACCGCTCGGCGTACCGCGATCCGGAGGTCTTCCGGACCGAGGTCGACCGGATCTGGAATCACACCTGGCTCTATCTCGGCCACGAGACCGAGATTCCGAAGGCGGGGGACTTCAAGACCCGTACCCTCGGCGGTCGACCGCTGATCTTCTGCCGGGACGCCGACGGCCAGGTGCGGGCCTTCTTCAACGCCTGCACCCACCGGGGCACCGTGCTGTGCCGGCACAGCGAGGGCAACACCAAGTTCTTCCAGTGCTTCTACCACGCCTGGGCATTCAGCAACTCGGGTGAGCTGGCCGCGCTGCCCGGCGACGACGCGTACCCCGACGACCCGGCCTTCCGGGCCTCGATGGCGCTGCGGCAGGTGCCTCGGCTCCAGATCCACGAGGGTTTCGTCTTCGTCGCCTTCGACCCGGACGTGCCGGACCTGCTGACCCACCTCGGCCCGGCCGCGCACTACATGTCGCTGACCGCCAAGATCGGCGAGCACGGCATGACCACCCTGCCGGGCGTGCAGCTCTACAGCGTGAAGGGCAACTGGAAGCTGGCCGTCGAGAACGCGATGGACGGCTACCACTTCGCCCCCACCCACAACACCTTCGTCGGCTACCTGCGCGAGACCGGCTTCGCCGTCACCGACGACGACCAGTACGCCTACGACCTCGGCGGTGGCCACGGGCTGCTGGTGCTCACCGGGCACAACGGCCGGATCGGGATGGTCTGGGAACCCCGCTTCGGCGACGAGGAGAAGGCCCGCACCGTCACCAAGCGCCGCGAGCTGGAGGCCCGCCTCGGCCCCGAACTCGCCGCCGAGGTGGCCGACGCCAGCCGGATCCTGTTCGTCTTCCCCAACCTGCTGCTGTTCGACCTGGAGGCGCTGACCATCCGGCAGCTCGAACCCGTCGCCGCCGACCGCACCGACGTGCGGGCCTGGCAGTTCGTCGAGGTCGGCGAGCCGGAGTCGGTCCGCGCGCTGCGGATCAAGACGATGGTCAGCTTCGTCGGGCCGGGCGGCCTGGCCACCCCCGACGACATCGAGGCGTACGAGGCGGTGCAGCGCGGCATCACGGCGACCGCCGACGCGGTCGACCCCGCGCACGACTGGAGCGACATGTCGCGGGGCATGGCCAACGAGAAGCAGGGCAACCAGGGGCGCTCGATCGACGAGGGCGCGATGCGCAGCTTCTGGCGGCGCTGGGCCGAGGTGGTCGGGGCGGGCACCAGCGTGGCCGGCGACCCACCGGCCGGTACGCCCGCCGCCGGACCCACCTCGGGTGGAGCGGGCAGGTGAGCGCGATGTCAACGACTGTCGGTAGCCCCAGGGGAGTGGTCAAGGTGGAGTCGCGTGAGGTGACCCGGGCCGAGGTGGAGGACTTCCTCTACCGGGAGGCCCAACTGCTCGACGAGTGGCGGCTCGACGAGTGGCTCACCCTGATCGAGCCGGGCGGCCGGCTGGAGGTGCCGACCACCGACTGGGCCGGCTGGGACGCCACCACCGCCGGATACTTCGTCGCCGACGACTACGAGCTGATCCAGGCCCGGGTCAAGCGGCTCAAGAGCCGCAAGGCGCACGCCGAGAACCCGCACTCGCGTACCCACCGGATGATCTCCAACGTGCTGCTGCTGGAGGCCGGCGCGGAGACCGTCTGGATCAGCGCCAACTTCCTCATCCACCGCTACCGTGACGGCGGCGCCTACACCTACGTCGGCCGCTACGAGCACGTGCTCAAGGTCGACCCGGACGGGCTGCGGTTCCGGCTGCGCCGGGCCGTCCCGGTGATGGAGTCGATGGACCCCGGCGCCCGACTCAGCTTCATCCTCTGAGCCGGCCCGCCATGATCACTCACATCCTGGTCTTCCGGTTCCGCGACGACCTGCCGCCCGGCGCGGCCGAGTCCGTCCTGGCCGAGCTGGAGACCTTTCCGAGCCGCTATCCCGCGATGCGCAACTGGCGCAGCGGGGTCAACGTCAGCACCCGGGACACCAGCATGACCCACGGCTTCGTCGTGGAGTTCCCCACCGAGCAGGACCTGCTCGACTACCTGCACAGCGACTCGCACGAGCTGTTCGTCCGGGAACGCTGGCGGCCGGTCATCGAGCGTCAGGCCATCGTCAGTCTCCCCACCGCCGGGGACGCCCAGCCCATCGAGAGGGGTCACAGATGACCACCGAGGCCACCGCCCGCCGCCGTGGGCCGTACGGCATGGAGTACGCCCGGATCGAGGTGCCCGACCTGGCCGCCTCCATCGAGTTCCTTCAGTACCACGTGGGGCTGCAACTGGAGCAGCACGACGACGAGTACGCGTTCCTCCGCGCCGACCTGGAACACCACAGCATCGAGCTGGTCGCCGCGCCGCAGCGCACCGAGTCGTGGACCACCGCGGTCGGCTTCAGCGTCGAGAACGACGCCGTCCTCGACGACCTGCGCGAGCGGGTGACCGCGGCCGGGCACGAGGTGTTCGAGCTGGCCGACCGGGTCAAGGGCCTGGTCCAGCGGGGCTTCGCCGTCCGCGACCCCAACGGGCTGATCGTCGAGCTGTTCACCGAGTTCCAGGAGTACGCCGAGCCGCCGCTGATCGAGCTGCGCCCGCTGGACCTGGTGCACCCCTTCCTGGCCACCGACAAGTACGACGAGACGCTGGCCTTCTACACCAAGGTGCTCGGCTTCCAGGAGTCCGACCACGTCGGCGACGTCACGGTCTTCCTGCGCAGCGAGGACCGCTACCACCACAGCCTGGCGATCCAGCGCAACAACGAGTTCTACGTCGCGCACCTGTGCTTCATGATGAAGAGCTTCGACCATGTGATGCGCGGCCGGGCGCGGGCCCAGTACAAGCAGATCCCGATCGCCTCCGACCTGGTCAACCACTCGGCCTCGACGTCGATCGCCTTCTACATGCACGACACCCGGCACGGGCCGCGCTACGAGCTGTGCGACAGGCACCGGGTGTTCACCCCCGAGGAGCACGAGACCCACCGGGCCCGCCGGATGGCGGTGGACCCGCGCAACATCGACGTGTGGCGTCCGGCCGCCGACGACTGGGCGCGTTTCTGACCCGCGCCCGATCGGGGCCGGTCGGCGGGGCTGTCGTACCCGCCGGGCCGGTAGGGCGTATGGGAGCGGGGTGGCCCAGTCAGGGGGCCACCCCGCCTTCGTGCCCGCAGCGTCCCGAGCCGGCGCGCGGGCGATGACTTGACGTTGACATCAGTGTCAGGGTCCTAGCATCGCCAGGTGCGGAAGGACCACGTGACATGCGGATCGGAGAACTCGCGCGCCGGTGCGGCGTCAGCCCCCGTTCCGTGCGGTACTACGAGCAACAGCGCCTGATCACCGCCCGTCGTGCCGCCAACGGCTACCGGGAGTACGACGAGTTGGCGGCGGTCAGGGTGCGGAACATCCACGAACTGCTGGAATCCGGCCTGACCATCGAGGACATCCGGCTCTCGATCGACAAGGGCTTCCTCGACCAGCCGGTGAGCACCCTCCCCAGGTGCCCCGGGTGACGCCATGCTCCGGGCGGCGCGGGACGCCGAGCGGATCGGCCTGGATTACGTCCTGATGGCCAACCACGTGCTGGAGAACCCGCACGGCACCGGCTTCGACCCGGTGGTCCTGCTGTCGTGGGGTGGCGTCCCGTCGCCTCAGGGCAGCGGGACGACGTAGCCGTCCACCTGGCCGCAAGCAACTACTTGTCAATGTGTCGCACCGGAGCAGTGCCGGGGTGCGGGCGTCGTGCCGGCCTGGCGAGCAGCAGCGCGACCGTGAGGACGGCGGCGGCGACCGGCAGTCCCCAGGGTCGCCGGGCCGCCGACACGGTGAACGCGAGCGGCCGACCGGGCACCGCGATCCGACCGTCCACCTCGTACCGGCCGAACGGGGCCGCGCCGGTGGGCACCGGGACGTGGTACTCCCGGGTCTGCCCCGCGGCGATGGTGCCCACCGCCGGGGCGGCCACGATGGTCCGCGCCCGGCCGGGTGGCCCGACGGTCAGCTGGAACGCGGGGTCGGTGATCTCCTGCGGGCCGGGGTTGTGCACGGTGATCCGTACCGCGAGTTCGCCCGGCAGGCCGAACCACCCGCGCGGTCCGGACCGGTCGACGGCACGCAACGCCACCAGGGCCAACTCGGGCGGGACGGTCGGCGTGGCGGCCGGGGCGGTCACCCCGGCCAGCGTCAGGTCGGCGACGGCGGTGGCCGTGCCGGTCGGCGTCCGGACCCGCAGCACGCACGGGCAGGCCACCGGCGGGGCGGCCAA
The DNA here is from genome assembly GCF_036017915.1 of Micromonospora sp. NBC_00421. Classification (NCBI taxonomy): domain Bacteria; kingdom Bacillati; phylum Actinomycetota; class Actinomycetes; order Micromonosporales; family Micromonosporaceae; genus Micromonospora; species Micromonospora sp. NBC_00421. The sequence continues at coordinate 2,921,859 of NZ_CP107929.1, read as the reverse complement.
CAGCACCGGCAGGGTGGCCCGGCCGGACGGCGGCACCTGACCGTGGGTGGCGTCCCCGGTCGCGCAGTCGAGCGCTCCGCGTCGGGCGGCGTTGCCGCACACCTCGGCCTGCACGGTGCCGGCGGGCCAGCCGTCGAGGCCGACGAGCACCCGTTGCCCGACCCGCAGCGCTCCGGCGGGCAGGGTGACGCCGGGACCGGCGGCTGCCGCCCGACCGCTGCCGCCCTCCGCGGCGCTGTCGGGGGCGACTGCCCCGGGGGCCGGCGTCAGGACGGCGGCCACGGCCAGCAGGACGACGGCGCGGACCGGTCGGGTCATGAGGCGTCGGGGCGTCGGGCGTCGGGGCGCGGGGTGACACCCGGAACCGGTCCGGTGGCCGCACCGCCCGACGCGGCGGCGGCGGCCGGTTGCGGTGCGGCCGGGGCGTCGGCAGGGCCGGGGGCGGGCGGTTGCCCGGCGGTGGTGGACTCGGCGGGGCCCGGGGTGGCCACCCGGCCGGCGGCCGGCGCGTCCCGCCGTCGCCACCACCGCAGCCCGCCCCCACCGGCCGCGACGGCGAGCAGGGCCAGTAGCAGCCAGGGCGGGGCCCAGATCCCGGCGGTGCGGACCACAGGCGGTAGCGCGGTGTCCGTGCTGGTGGCCGCGATGTCGACCTCGGCGGTCAGGCGCAGCAGCGGGGGCACGCCGGTGATCCGCTCGGTGACGGTGAAGGTGGCCCCGGGGAGCAGTTCCGGCAGGTCGGTGGGGAAGGTGCGGGCCTGTTCCCACCCGAAGGGCGCGTCGACGGTCACCGTGCCGCTGCCGCCGAGCCGGACGTTGCCGTCGTTGCGCAGCCGGTAGCGGACCACCACGTCGCCACCGGCGAACGGGTTGACCGGGTTGTCGTACGAGACGTCGACCGCCTCGACGGTGACGGCGGGCCGGACCGGGCCGGTGACCCGTAGGTAGACCCGGGCGGCGAGCCGCTGGTCGACCAGGACCCGCTGGCCGTCGGCGGTGGTCCGGACCCGGGCCACCGCGCCGATCACCCCGCCGGTGTGGTCACCCGGGGTGGCGTCGGCCGGCACGGTGAGCCGGAACGGGATGTCGACCCGCTTGCCCGCCGGGATCGTCCACTCGCGCCGGTCGACGCGGATCCAGGAGCCCACGTCGGTGGCCCGCCGGTCGGCCGGCAGCAGGGCGAACGCGCCGTCGGTGGAGCTGTACGCGTCGGTGCCGTACACGTCGAAGGTGAGCGGGCGGTCGCCGAGGTTGGTGATGCCGACGTGGTCGGTCAGGGTGCTGCCCGGAGCCACGTCGTAGATGAAGTAGTTGCGCCCGGTCGGGCCCTTGGCACTGGACGGCTGGACGGCCCAGCGGGCCGCGCCGGTCTCCCCGACGCCGGCTGCCGGGCCGGGGGACGGGGTGGGCGCGGCGGGGGCCGGCGCGGGCAGGGCTGTCGCCACGAGCAGTGCGGCGGCGAGGGCGGCGCTCGTCCGGGACAGGGCGGTACGCAGGGACATTCCGGGCTCCGGGGAGTGGTCGGCCGGTGGGACGGGTGGCGAACCCGTCCCACCGGTGTGGTGCCGAATCAGGAGAGGGTGAGGGTCAGCACCGCGCTGTAGTCGCCCGCCGGGGCGGACGCCGGGACCCCGAGGCGGAGCTGGGCGCCGCAGGTGAAGGTGCCGTTGCTCGCGCCGGTGGCCGACGTGCACAGCGCACGCGCCGTACCCAGGCCGGCACCGGGCGCGGCGGTCGCGCCCGGGGTGACCACGCCGGGGGTGCCGGCGAGACCGTCGGTGCCGACGGTGGCGCTCGGCACCCAACCCAGGTTGTCCCCGGCGATGGTGCCGCCGGTGGCCGAGGCGAAGTCGGAGACCTGCCCGACCAGACTCCAGCCGGCGTTGGTGCCGCGCAGGTCGGCCACCGTGGCGGCGTTGAGTGCCCCGCTGGTGACCTGCCCGTTGCTGACCGCCGGCAGGGCGACCGTGGAGCCGGCCACGCCGAGGGTCAGCGCCCCACCGGTGACGGTGGTGGTGATCTGCTGGTCGGCGTCCCCGCCACCGGTCGGCGTACGGCTGAACGTCACCGGGGTGAAGGTGTCCTGGCTCCGGTCGGCCGCGCCACGGGCGGCGAAGGTGATCACGTAGCACTGCACCGCCGTGCAGTCGACCTTCGCACCGGTGCGGTCGGTGTAGACCGCGCTGACCGGCAGGGTGGTGCGGAACGTGCCGTCGGCGTCGAGCCGGTCGCGGGCCTCGGTCGGCTCGTTCGTCTTGTTGACCCACTTGGTGACCTGGAGGACACCGGCGTTCGTCCAGTGCTCGTCGACCTTGGGGCCGAAGGAGACGTAGATCCCCGCCGCCCCGTTGGCCTCCGGGTCGAAGCCGCTGCCGGTGACCGTGATCGTCGCCCCGGCCGGGTCCAGCCCGGTGGCCGGGGTGACGCCGACCGCCGGGCCGGCCGGCCCGCTGCCGCCACCTGTGGAGAAGGTGAAGGACAGCGGGTCGAGCGCGGAGCCGGCGGAGTAGAAGCCGTTGAACGCCGAGGCGCCCTCGGCGGTCAGGGTCGCCGCCAGGTCGGTCGCGGTCACCGTGCCGCCGCTGCCACCGGGGTTGCCGTCGGTGACGGCGATGGTGGCGATGGTGGCCTGGCGGACCGAGACCGGCTCGGCGGCCGTGGTGAGCAGGTCGACGTCCGCCGTGACGGCGGCGGTGCCACCGGTGACGACGATCGTCGGGTTGGCCAACGAGATGGTGAAGAAGTGCGCCGGGTACGAGAAGACGATCTTCCCGCCGTACGCGGCGTCGAAGGTGCCGGTGTCGGCGTCGTGCGTGCCGCCCTTCGCGGGGAAGGTGAAGGTGCCGTCGCTGTTGATGCTGGCGCCCTCGCTGGCCGCGATCGGCGGGTTGCCGTTGCCGGTGTTCAGGTAGGCGCGGAACGACGCCTTGAAACCCCAGGTCAGGCTGCCGGAGCGGATTTCCGTCCCGGCGGCCTGGGCGGGGCTGACCCCGATGAGTGCGGCCGACGCGCCGAGCAGGGCGACCGCCGCCCACCGCGCCGACCGCCACCGACCGCTACCGGTTCTGGATCTGACCATGCTGCTCCCTCTCTCGTGCCCAATACGGACAGTGGTTAAGGTTAGGCAAACCTAACTATCGAAGTACAGTGGGCGACGGGTTGAAGATCTTGACCCAAAGAACCCCTTGTGAACTGCGAATCTCTGGCTTAGGTTAGGCAAACCTTAGCTACGGTCGGTGTGTCAGCCGGCCCGATCAGTCATGTGGGGAGCCTGATGCGAGCACTGCGTCGCGCCATCCTGACCGTCACCCTGATTACTGTCGGTATCGGTGTGCTGCCGACGCCGGCCCAGGCCGGCACCGGTCGGGGCGCCGCCGGGCAGACCCTCACCGTCACCCCCAGCGCCGGAGTGGGCCGCAGCGGTACGAAGGTGACCGTCGTCGGCAGCGGGTACGACGTCACCAAGGGCATCTACGTCGCCTTCTGCGTGGACAACGGGGCCGGCGTAGCCCCCAGCCCGTGCGGCGGCGGAGCCGACACCACAGGCAGCACCGGCGCCTCGCACTGGATCTCCTCCGACCCACCCTCCTATGGGGAGGGCCTGGCCGTGCCGTACGGCGACGGCGGTGCGTTCCGGGTCAGCCTCACCGTCGGCACCCGCATCGGTGAGGTGGACTGCACCGTCCGCCGGTGCGTGGTCGCCTCCCGGACCGACCACACCCGCACCGCCGACCGCTCCCAGGACGTCCGGGTGCCGATCACCTTCGCCGCCGCAGCCACTCCGGCGCGTACCGCCGCTGCCGCCCCGGCGACCACCGGTGGCAGCGGCAGCACCGGTCGGACCACCCCACCGGCGGCCGCACCGACCGGCGGGGGTGCCGTGCCCACCGGCGCGGGTCCGGCGTCGGCCGTCGTCGGCCCCACCGGGAGCGTCCCCGCCGGGGCCGACGGCCGGACCGACCAGACGGGCCAGACGGGCCAGGTGGACCAGGCGCAGGTGACCCGGGTCAGCGCCGCCTCCGACACCGGCCGCTGGTGGCTCGCCGTGCTGGTCGTACCCGTGCTCGGGGTGGCGCTGCTCGCCGGCCTGCGCCGTCGCCGTCGTCACCGGGCCACGTCGTGACCCGGCGCGCGCTGCCGCTCGTCCTGGTGCTGCTCGCCGGTGCCCTGGTCGGCTGCACCGACCCGGTGGCCGAGGCGCGGTCGACCACACCGACGTCCTGCGGCCCGGTCACCGCCACCCTGCCCGACACCGACGTCGACCCGTTGGACCCGACGCCGACCCCGGCCCTGCCGGTCACCGTCACCTCCACCGACGGAGTCGTCAGCACGGTCACCGACGCCGCGCGCATCCTGCCGGTCAACCTCTACGGCTCGATCGCCGAGATCGTGTTCAGCCTCGGGCTCGGCGGCAACGTCGTCGGCCGGGACACCTCCACCACCTTCCCGGCCGCCGCGCACCTGCCGGTGGTCACACCGGCAGGGCACGACCTGTCCGCCGAGGCGGTGCTCGCCCTCGCCCCCACGGTGATCCTCGCCGACGACAGCATCGGTCCACCCGAGACGCTGCGCCAACTGCGCACGGCTGGCATCCCGGTGGTCCTGGTCGCCGCCGAGCAGCGCCTCGACGCCGTCCCCGGGCACGTCCGGGCCATCGCCGCGGCGCTCGGCGTCGGCGCGGCCGGCGACCGGCTCGTCGCCCGGATCGAGGGGGAGATCGCCGCCGCCCGCACCGGGGTGCCCGACGGCCCGGCCCCCCGCGTCGCCTTCCTCTACCTGCGCGGCACCGCCGGGGTCTACCTGATCGGCGGGCGGGGCGCCGGCTCCGACGCGATGATCGAGGCGGCCGGGGGAGTGGACGCCGGCACCGCGATCGGTCTGGCGAAGTTCCGCCCCCTGACCAGCGAGGGCCTGATCAACGCGGCCCCGGACGTGCTGCTGGTGATGAGCGGTGGGCTGAAGTCCGTCGGCGGCGTCGACGGCCTGCTCAAGCTCCCCGGGGTGGGGCAGACCCCGGCCGGGGCGGCCCGTCGCGTCGTCGACATGGACGACGGCGTCCTGCTCACCTTCGGCACCCGCTCCGGGCGGGTGGTGCGGGTCCTGGCCGACGCGCTGCACTGCCGGGGCCCGCGATGACCGCCACCCCCACCCGACCGGCCACCGGGGACACCGGGGCCACCGGAGCCGGCCGCGACCACCGCCGTCGGGTCCGGCGCGGACCGGTACTGCTCGCCGGGCTCACCGTCGTGCTGCTGCTGGTCGCCCTGCTCGCCGCGGGCCGGGGCCAGGTGGCCGTCGCTCCGGCCGAGGTGCTCGGCTCGGTGCTGCACCGCCTCGGCCTGGACCTCGGTCCCCGGCCCGCCGCCCCGCACGGCGAGAGCGCGCTGTGGCTGGTCAGGTTTCCCCGGGTCGCGCTCGCCGCCGTGGTCGGCGCCGCGCTCGGCTGCGCCGGTGCGGTGATGCAGGGGGTGTTCGGCAATCCGTTGGCCGAGCCGGGCGTCATCGGCGTCTCCGCGGGCGCGGCGGTCGGCGCGGCGCTGGCCATCGTCACCGGCGTCACCGTCGTCGGTGGCTGGACGGTGCCCGCCGCCGCGTTCGCCGGTGGCCTCGCCACCACCTGGCTGGTCTACCTGCTGGCCCGTTCCGGTGGCCGGACCGAGGTGGTCACCCTGGTGCTCACCGGCGTCGCTGTCAACGCCGTCGCCGGTGCCGCCATCGGGCTGCTGATGTTCGTCGCCGACGAGTCGGGTGTGCAGGCCATCGCGTTCTGGAACCTGGGCAGCCTGGCCCAGGCGAACTGGGCGGCGGTCTCGCTGGCCGCGCCCTGCCTCGCGGTCGGGCTGCTCGCCACCCTCGTCGACGCCCGCCGGCTCGACCTGCTCGCCCTGGGTGAGCGGTCCGCCCGCCACCTCGGGGTCGACGTGGAACGGTTGCGGGTCCGGATGATCGTGGCCACCGCGCTGCTCGGCGCGGCGGCGGTCGCCTTCACCGGCATCATCAGCTTCGTCGGTCTGGTCGTGCCCCATCTGGTCCGGATGGTCGCCGGCCCGGGGCACCGACTGCTGCTGCCGGCCAGCGCCCTCGGTGGCGCGATCGTCGTCATCGCCGCCGACCTCGCCGCCCGGACCCTCGTGGACTACCAGGAGCTGCCGCTGGGGGTGCTCTCCGCGATCGTCGGCGGCCCCGCCTTCTTCTGGCTGCTGCGCCGCACCCGGGACCGGGCCGGAGGTTGGGCGTGAACACCTGCACCGGGGAGGCTGTGGTGAGCGTACGGGAACGCCGACGGCGAGGTCCGCTGCGGCTGCTCGGCCGCCGGGCGGCACCCCGGGTGCCGACCGCCACCACGTCGGGCGGCACCCGGGTCCGCGTCACAGGGATCCGGGTCGAGCGTGCCGGCCGACCGGTGCTCGACCGGGTCGACCTCGCTATCCGGGCCGGTGAGCTGCATGTCCTGGTCGGCCCGAACGGTGCCGGCAAGTCCACTCTGCTCTCTGCCGTCAGCGGTGACCTGCCGCTCGCCGCCGGGGCCGTCGAGGTCGACGGCCGACCGCTGGCCGAGTGGTCGGCCGTGGAGTTGGCGATGCGTCGGGCGGTGCTGACCCAGCGCACCGCCCTGAGCTTTCCGTTCTCGGTGGTCGAGGTGGTCCGGATGGGACGTGCCCCCTGGGCCGGTCGACCCGAGGAGGCCGACGACGACGCGGTGGTCGCCGAGACCATGCGACGCTGTGACGTCGTCAGGTTCGCCGACCGGCCGTTCCCGTCGCTCTCCGGCGGCGAGCAGGCCCGCGCCGCGCTGGCCCGGGTGCTGGCCCAGCGGACCGGTGTGCTGCTGCTCGACGAGCCGACCGCCGCCCTCGACCTGCACCACCAGGAGCTGGTCATGCGCATCGCCCGGGAGCGGGCCGACGCCGGGGACACCGTCGTGGTCGTACTGCACGACCTCGCCCTGGCCGGGGCGTACGCGGACCGGATCACCCTGCTCGCCGACGGGCGGGTACGGGCCGCCGGCCCCCCCGACACGGTGCTGACCGCACCTCTGCTCAGCGAGGTCTACCGGCACGACATCGAGGTCGTGCCGCACCCGGACACCCGCCTGCCGCTCGTCGTGCCCCGCCGTCGGGGCCCGGCCCGGAACACCCCCGTCACGGAGGAATAGATGGACACACCACCCATGCCGTTCTCGGCCCGGCTACGGGCCGCCAGCCAGGGGGTCCACGCCGCCGCCGAGAGCCAGCTTTACGTCTCCGCGCTGGTCGCCGGCGAGCTGGACATCGCCGGCTACCTCGACCTGGTGGTGCAGCACCATGCGCTGTACCAGGCGTTGGAGTCGGTCGCGGAGGCGATGCGCGACGACCCGTTCGTCGGTGGGTTCGTCGACGACGCGCTGACCCGGCTGCCCGCGCTGGAGGCGGACCTGACCCACCTGGCCGGACCCGACTGGGCGCTGCGCACCGCGCCGCATCCGGCCACGGTGGCCTATGCAGGCCGGATCCGGGCCGTGGGCGGCAGCTCCCCGGTGCGGTTCGTCGCCCACCACTACACCCGCTACCTCGGTGACCTCTCCGGCGGGTTGCACATCGGACGGGCGGTGGCCCGACGCTACGGGTTGACCGGGCAGTCGGGGGCCGCCTTCTACGCCTTCGACCGGATCCCCCGGCCGAAGGCGTACAAGGAGGCGTACCGGGCCCGGTTGGACGCCCTGCCGCTGAGCCCGGCCGACGAGGCGGCGCTGCTGGACGAGGTGCTGGTGGCGTACGGGCACAACATGGCGGTCTTCTCGGCCCTGGCCCGGCACGTGCCGGACGCCCCGGGGATCACGGAGGCGGTGGCGTGACCGGGCAGCAGTTCGACGCCGACGTGGTCCGCGCGGTCAGCCGGCACATGAACGACGACCACGCCGACGACTCGCTGCTGATCTGCCGTACCCTCGGCGGCTGCCCGGACGCCACCCGGGCGCGGGTGACCGGGTTGGACGCCGACGGGATGGACTTCGCCGTCACCCTCGACGACATCGAGGTGCCGGTGCGGCTTCCGTTCGCCCACCGGCTCACCGAGCGGGTCGAGATCCGCCGGGAGGTGGTCCGGATGTACGAGCAGGCGTGCGCCGTGCTCGGCGTACCGCAGCGCCACGCCGGCTGAACGCCCACACCGGCACGGCGCTGCCGGGAGCTGCCCGGTCGCCGGCCCCGGATTGCGCCGTGGCCTCCGCACGGCCTCTTCCCGTCCGGCCTCTTTCCGTCCGGCCGGGAGTATGACCGCGCGGCGTGCCGGTCGGTGGCCAGAATCCGGCTGGTCGGCCCTCGTCCGGGCCGGTCGCGCCACCTACGCTCGCTCTCGCGCCGGAGCGGACCCGAGGGTCGGGGCCGGCCCTGCGCGGTGGTGGCAGGGGTGGGCGTCGGCCGGGCAGGGGGATGGGCATGGTGGTCGCGGGTGGTCCGCAGGGTGGTGTCGCGGTGCCGGTCGGTGCGCGCCGGGGCGGGGTGGCGGGCACCGTCGGTGCGGTGGTGGCCGTGCTGCTCCTGGTGGTGCTCGCCCTGGCGGTGGCGTTGGTCGGGATGTTCCTGCCGATGGCGGCCGACGCCTGCGGTACGGAGGGCACCGACGGGCTGTTGATCTGCGGTGCGTTCGGGCAGCTGGTGGTGCTGGGCGCTCCCACCGGCGGGGCCGTGCTCGGCGTGCTGCTCGCCCTGGCCGGCTTCCTGCCGTTCCCGCTGCGCCACCGGCGTGCCCTGTTCATCGGCGTCGGCTACCTGCTGGTGATCGGCGGGTTGGGCTTCGGCTTCCTGGTCGCCTTCAGCGGCTGGTGACCGCCGATCGGGTGGCCGCCGGGCGGTGCCCGGACGCCTGGTGGTCGTGCGGTGCGCTACCGTCCGCGTGAGGTGGCCCGGTGGACGGCCGTTGCGGGTGGTGTCGGCGGTTGGCGGCGATCAGTTCGTCGAGGGAGTCCCGGGTCCGGGCGAGGTCCTCGATGTGGGCGGTGATCTGTTCCCGCTCCCGCGTCATCCGCTCCCATGCCTCGTCGGAGGTCTGCTCGCTGGGGGAGTCGACGCACGGCAGCAGCGCGGCGATGGTACGGCTGGACAGCCCTGCGGTGTACAGCCGCTGGAGGAAACGCACCCGGTCCACCACCTCCGCGCCGTAGTGCCGTTGGCCGCTGGCGCTGCGGGTGCTGGTCAGCAGCCCCTGCTCCTCGTAGTAGCGCAGGGAGCGGACGCTCACCCCGGCCTGCGCCGCAACCTCGCCGATCCGCATCGGGTCTCCCGTCGCCACACTTGCCTCTGACGTCAGTGTCAGGTTTTAGCGTAGCGGTACGCCCGGCCCACGGGCGTGACCTCCGCCCCACCCACGGAAGGCGCTGCGACATGGCCACCCTCTTCGACAGTCACCCGCTCGGCGAGCTGATCCTGCCCAACCGGGTGGTGATGGCCCCGATGACCCGGGTCCGCGCTACCGGAGACGGCCTGGCGACCCCGTCCATGGCGACGTACTACGCCCAACGCGCCACCGCCGGACTGATCGTGACCGAAGGCGTCCAGCCGAACCGGGTCGGGCAGTCCAACCCGGGAACTCCCGGTCTGTACACCGACGAGCAGGTCCGCTCCTGGCGGCCGGTGACCGACGCGGTGCACGCCAACGGTGGACGCGTCTTCGCCCAACTCATGCACGGCGGTCGGGTGTCGCACCCCGCGACGACCGGGATGCAGCCCGTCGGCCCGTCCGCCGTACCCGCCGTCGGCGAGGTGTTCACCCCCACCGGCCCGCAACCGGCCCCGGTGCCCCGGGCGCTCGACACCGCCGAGGTGCCGGAACAGGCCCGCTCGTACGCGCTGGCGGCCCGCCGCGCCGTGGAGGCCGGCTTCGACGGGGTCGAGCTGCACGGCGCGAACGGTTATCTCATCTCCCAGTTCCTGTCGAGCAACGCCAACCTGCGTACCGACGCCTACGGCGGATCGGTGACCAACCGCATCCGGTTCGCCGTCGAGGCCGTGGCCGCCACCGTGGACGCGGTGGGTGGTCACCGCACCGGAATCCGCCTCTCGCCCGGCGCCGGTTTCTGGGGCGCCGACGAGGCAGACGTCCCCGAGTTGTACGCCGCGCTCCTCACCGAACTCGCCGGCCTCGGTCCGGCGTACATCCATCTCGAGGCCACCACCGACGAGGAGGTCCTGCGGGAGCTCCGTGCGGTGTGGCCCGGCACGCTCATCATGAACCCGGTCCTCCCGATGGGCCCGCGACAGACGGACCGGACGGCGGCCGACCGCTGGCTGGGGTGGGGTGCCGACCTGATCAGCTTCGGCCGCGCCTATCTCGCCAACCCCGATCTCGTCGAGCGGCTCCGGCAGGGGCTGCCGATGGCAGCGCACGACGAGGCGACCTGGTACGCGGGCGGCGACACCGGTTACCTCACCTACCCGACCTTCCCGCACCCCGGCTGACCCCCGGTACAACTCCATGATCCATCGGCACGGAGGTGCTCCGCCGTACGCCCGAACGGCGGCCGAGTGGTGAAAGGCCGTGGGGGTACCTGGCGGACTGGCCCTGACGCTGACTGTGACCGATGTGCGCCGCTCAGCGGGTCTTCTTCGTCGCCCGTTTGCGGGGTGGTGTCAACAGGTCGGCGATCGCGGCGATTGCGGCGGGGACCGTGCGGTAGTACGCCCAGACCCCACGCTTCTCGCGTTCGATCAGACCGGCCTCGGTGAGGATCCTCAGGTGATGGCTCACCGTCGGCTGGGACAGGCCGAGCGGCGCGGTGAGGTCGGTGACGGACGCCTCGCCCTCCGGGGCCGACTGGATCAGGCTGAGCAGTCTTAGCCGGGCCGGGTCGGCGAAGGCCTTCAGCACCCCCGCGAGCCGTTCCGCATCGGCGCGTTTGATCGGCTCGCCGGCCAGCGGCGAGATGACAGGCGTATTGGTTTTCGCAGCTCCCACGTCCGCCATCATGGCAGCAAGAGGCATGTCCGAGCGGTGGATCGCCGATCGGCCACCACGAATTCGCGGATCGGGTGACGGCGGGTCGGCCGACCCGCCGTCGGCGGACGGTACGACGGTCCGGGGCCGGTGCGCCAGGAGACCACTCCTGACACACCGGCCCGGAAGCGCCGCTTCGGGGGTTCGCGTCGTACGCCCGGTCAGCGCGCGGTGCAGGTGGGAGTCATCCCGGTCCCGCTGCCGTTGCCCTGGAAACCGAACTCCGCCACCTGGCCGGCACCGAGTTGGCCGTTGTAGCTGACGTTGGTGAAGCGCACCGTGCCGCTGCTGCCACTGGCGGTGGCGTTCCAGGTGTTGGTGACGCTGGCCCCACCGGGCAGGGTCGTGCTGACGGTCCAGCCGGTGGTGCCGGTGGAGCCGGCGGTGACCCGTACGGAGGCGGTGAAGCCACCGTTCCACTGGTTCACCGTCACGCTGGCGGAGCAGCCGCTACCGCCGGCCGGCGGGGTGGTCGGGGTCGCCGGGGGCGTGGTCGGGGTCGCGGGTGGGGTGGTCGGGGTCGCCGGTGGGGTGGTGGGTGGGGTGGTGCTGTCGAATTGGGTGAAGAAGTTCCAGACGATGGGTCGGGTCCAGGATTTTTCGCCGGGGGCGTAGGGGTCGGCGGTGCCGTCTACGGCGTTGGGGGCGTGTCCGCCGTCGAAGGGTGCCCAGGCGACGGGGTATCCGGTCCGGCAGCCTGAGTAGTAGGTGATGGTGTGGGTGAGGCTGCCCTGTGTGGGTTCTGGTGGGTTTTGGGGGGTGCAGCCGTTGTTGCGGACGAATCGGTCGCGGAGGGATCGTCCGGTGGCGATGGGGAGCACGGTGTCGCGGAGGCCGTGGATGCCGATGTAGGCGATGGGTTGGGTGCCGCCGTTGCAGCCGCTGAGTTGGCCGCCGGAGTAGACGGCGACGGCGCGGAAGGTGGTGGCGCGGGCGCAGGCGATGGCGTAGCTCATGCCGCCGCCGTAGCTGAAGCCCATGGCGAATCGTTGCGTGGTCTCGACGCAGAGGTCTGACTCGATCTGGCGCATCATGTCGTCGACGAAGGTGAGGTCCCGGTCTCCGCTGTTGGCCCAGCCGTTGCCGATGCCCTGGGGGGCGACGAAGATCGCGGTGTTGTTGGAGAGGGCGCGGATGCCGTAGTAGGACCAGGGGTATCCGCTGGTGCCGCCGGAGTCGACGTCGTTGGCGGTGCCGCCGTTCCAGTGGAAGGCGAAGATGAGTTTGTAGGGGTGGTTGCGGTCGTAGTTGTCGGGGATGCGCAGGATGTATGAGCGGTTCTGGCCGCTGCTGGTGATGGTGCGGTTGCCGTTGGTGAGGGTGGGTGTCTTGCCGCAGCCGGCGGTTGCTGCGAGGGGGGTGGCGTCCTTTGCGGAGGCGGGTGGGCTGGCTCCGGCGGTGACTGCGGCGCCGCCGATGGTGAGGGCGAGTGCCGCGACCCCCGCGACGGCGCCGGCTACGAGGCGATGTCTCGACATCAGGAGGAACTCCTTTCGGGACCGGGATGCTGCGGTGGGCGCGATCGACCGCCCGTGGGTAGGGGCAACGGCCATGGGTGTGGCGTTACCACCCCTGCTGAGGCGGTAGATGATCATATACATCGATGATTACGAACGTAATCCGTATGACGTATGATGTCAACAGGGGGCGGTGTGCCGTCCGGGGCAGCGGAAACGGGGTTCCCGACCGCCATCGCCGTCCGCACTTCCATGATTACGCTGCAACCATGTTGTAGTGGCCTCCGCCGTTCGGGAGGCCACTACAACATGGTCAACACCGTTGCGTTAGGTGGAACGGCTGTTCGTCGACCACCGCTGCGTCGACCACCGCTGCGTCGACCACCGCTGCCTCGCCGATCATGGAGTTGTGGTGGGTAACAGAACGCCCGTAAAACCCCCAAAGTCGGCACCACCACTCCATGATCGCCAAGCGGGCCCACCCCGCTCCACGATCGGGCACTTCCTGTCCCGGGTTGACCAGCCGCCCACGGCGTTAACGCAACGGCGTTAACGCAACGGTGTTGACAACATGGTTGCAGCACGATCTTGCGACCTGTTGCGCGACGGACGCCGCTTTGGCTACCGCCGAGGGCCGACGGTGCACCCACCGTCGGCCCTCGGCGGCCGGGACGCCTGTCCGCTCCGGTGTCACGCCGGGACGCCTGTCCGCTCCGGCGTCAGCCGGAAGCCCGGTTCACCAGTTCAGCGGCAGGGTGTTCACGAACCGGGTAAGCGCGCCGGCGAGGAGCTGGTCGTCGCGCCGGGAGGGGTGCCAGTCGCAGCCGAGCTTGTCCAACCCCAGCGCGTTGTCGTCGTAGTACAGCGAACGGATCCGGGTGTCGCCCCGACTGGTGCGGGTCTGGACGACCTGCTGGACGGAGCTGGCGAGCGCGGTGGTGGGGGACAGGTCGGGGTAGGTGAGCACGATGAACGTGTCGGGCCCGTACCGGCTACGCAGCTTGTCGATGAAGGCCAGGTAGGCGGTCCGGTAGTCGGCGGCGAGCTGGTCGATGGTGGACCACCGCTCACCGGGGTTGAGGGCGGTGGAGAAGTCGTTGATGCCCAGCCCGACCACGACCAGTTGCGGCTTCCAGGTGCTCGGCTTCTGCCACACCGTGCTGTTCCACAGGGCCTGGAGATCCGTCTCGTAGTAGGTACGGAAGTTGTCCGTGCCGCCACCGTTGTAGTTGCGCACCATGCCGAGGCCGGACCAGGCGGTGAGCTGGTAGTCGGCGTTCAGGCTCTGCGCGGTGAGCGCGCCGAAGGTGACGTCGGCGTTGGAGTTGCGGGTGACTCCGCCGTTGGCGGAGCAGTCGCGGGTGGTCGACATGTTGCCGTAACCGGCCGTCCAGGAGTCGCCGATGAACTCGATCTGCCGGCTACGGGCGGCGGGCTTGGCCAGGATCGCACCGCCGGCGGCGGGGACGAGGCCGCCGAACTCGCCCGCGGCCCACGGGCTCTCGGTGCGCTTGACCAGTCGTACGGTGTGCTCGCCGCTGGCGAGGTCGCGCACCCAGTAGGTGGTCCGGCCCGGCGTGACCAGGGTGGCGACTGCCTTCCCGTCGACCTGCACGGTGTAGTCGTTCTGCGCGTCGTCGAGGACGATCCCGACCCCGGTGCCGCGGAACCGGCCCTCGAAGTAGATGCCCGGCCAGGTGAACTGGGCGCTGGTGCCCACCGCCTTGACCCGACCCACCGTCGCCGTCTGGTCCAGCGCGCCCGACGACGGTGGCGGCGTGGTCGGCGGCGGCGTGGTCGGCGGTGGCGTGGTCGGCGGTGGCGTGGTCGGCGGTGGCGTGGTCGGTGGCGGCGTGGTCGGTGGCGGCGTGGTCGGCGGTGGCGTGGTGGGCGGCGTGGTCGTGGGCGGCGCGGTGGTCGGTGGTGCGGTGGGGCTGGTGGTACGGCCGGTGCACGGCACCCCGTTGAGGGCGAAGTCGACAGGCACCGGGTTCGCCGAATTGTTCCACGAGGCGCCGAAGCCGAGCTGTGCGCTCGCCCCGGCGCCGAGGTTGCCGTTCCAGCTGGCATTGGTGACCGTGACCCGGCCGGCGGACTGGGTCACCGCGCCGTTCCACAGCTGGTCGATCACCTGGCCTGCGGTGAACGACCAGGTCAACCGCCAACTGGTGAGCGGATCGCCGAGGTTGGTCAGGTCGATGTTCGCGCCGAAGCCGCCCGGCCACTGACTCGACACCGTGTAGGTGACCCGACAGCCGGCCGCGGCCTGCGCGGGTACGGTGCCGGCGAGCGCGGCGGTGGCGACGGTGGCGGTGGCGAACAGCGACACCGCCAACCTGAACCGGAAACGTGTGGGTGACATCTGTGATCCTCCCGCAGGAGTGAGGCGGCGACGGCTGTCGGCCGCGTCGACGAGGCGGCTCTACCGGCGGGAGCGGTTGGTCCCGTTCGGGGGCGCAGTGGCCGCAGACGTGGTGATCGGATGCGCCGGGTGGTGACGGTGCGACCGACGGCCCTGATTCGCCGTCGGCGAGCTCACGTCGGTCTTGTGGTGCGGTGTCCCTCGGCCCGCAGCCAGCCCGGCTCCGCCGAGATTATCTCGCCTGGCTTCCACATCCGTCAATCGATGTCATCCGCAGGCCGGGTCGCCGGCCCGGCTCGGTCCGGACCCACACCCCGGACGGCATGTTAGTGAGGCCTGTCTATATTGACGTCGGGCACCGGCAGCGGCAGGATCGCGGCACCACCACCCCCGTGATCCGCCCTGGGAGGCGTCATGCCCCGTCCCCGCCTGCCGCTGCTGCGAGCCGCCACCCGGACGGTCGCGCTCGTCGCGGCCACCGCCGGTGTGCTGCTCGCCGTCGCCGCACCTGCCCACGCCGCCGTCCCCGCCGGACGCTACGTCGCGCTCGGCGACTCGTACACCTCAGGTCCGCTGATCCCCACCCAGGTCGACCTGAACTGCCTGCGCTCCAACCGCAACTACCCCTCGCTGGTCGCCGCCTCCGCCGGTTCGGCGTCGTTCGCCGACGTGAGCTGCTCCGGGGCCACCACCGACGACATCCGGTTCGGTGGCAGCGGCTCCCTGGGCGGCGCGCTGCCGCCGCAGCTCAACGCCGTCACCCCGAACACGGCGCTGGTGACGGTGCAGATCGGCGGCAACGACATCGGCTTCTCCAGCATCATCAGCGACTGCGCGCAGGCGAGCTTCAGCAGCCCGCTGGGATCGCCGTGCAAGAACCGGTACACCGCCGGCGGCACCGACCAGTTGCAGGCCAGGATCACCGCCACCGCGCCGAAGGTGACCGCCGTGCTCCAGGCGGTCCGCCAGGCCGCGCCCGGCGCGCGGATCGTGGTGCTCGGTTACCCGGCGATCGTGCCGGACTCCGGGTACGGCTGCTGGCCGGTGGTCCCGATCGCCTACCAGGACGTGCCGTACCTGCGGAGCGTCGCCAAGTCGCTCAACGCGATGCTGGCCAACACCGCCGCCGCGAACGGTGCCGGCTACGCGGACGTCTACACCCCGTCGATCGGGCGCGACACCTGCAAGAGCAGCGGTACCCGGTGGGTGGAGGGTCTGGTGCCGGAGAACGCGGCGGCACCCTTCCACCCGAACGCCCGTGGCGAACAGGGCATGGCCACCGCCCTGCTCGCCACGCTGAACAACTGACCGGCCATGCGCACCGCCTGACCTGGCCGCACCGCACGACTGACCTGGCCGTACGCCGGCCGGGCCGGTGCCACCGATCGTCCTGCGGGGAAGGTGGTCCCCCTGTCATGAGCTGCCCCGGCATCGGGCCGACGTCATGACAGGGGGTCCGTACCTCCGCAGGCGGAGCCGGTTCCCGGTCAGGCCACGCTGCACTCCTGGCCGTTGAGGGTGAACGCGGTCGGCTTGGCGTTGCCGCCGGACCAGCTGGAGATGAAACCGAAGTTCGCGCTGGCCCCGGCAGCGATGGTGCCGTTCCAGCCGGCGTTCGTGACGGTGACCTGCGCGCCGCTCTGCGTGTAGGTGGCGCCCCATGCCTGGTTGACCTGCTGGCCGTTGGCGAACGACCACCGCAGGTTCCACCCGTTGATCGCCGTGCTACCGGTGTTGCGGACCGTCACCTCGGCCTGGAACCCGTCCGGCCACTGGCTGCTGATCGCGTACGTGACCTGGCAGGGGCCGGCGGTCGGCGGCGGGGTGGTCGGCGGCGGGGTGGTCGGGGCCGGAGTGGTCGGCGTGGGGGTGGGGGTCGGTGGGGTGGTGGTCGGGGTGGGGGTGCTGGTCGCGCCGCTGACCCGGTAGACGACCGTGCCGTGGCCCGGCACGCTTGCCGAGATGGCGCCGGAGGTGGTGCTTGTCGTGTTGCTCCACGCGTCGCGCAGGGTGAACGACGCGCCCGACAACCCGATGGCGGCGGCGGTGGTGCTGATCGTGGTGGCGGCCGTTCCCTGGTTGAACAGGGCGACCGCGACGTCCCCGTTGGCCAGCCGCTTGGCCAGCACCCGGCGGGTGCCGTCGAACGAGACCTGGCTGGCCTGGAGAGCGAGCGGGTCCTGGCTGATCCCGACGAGGTTGGCGTTCTTGAGGATGGTCTGGGTCGCCGCGTTCATGTTGCGCAGGTCGTTGCCGGCGATCAGCGGCGAGGCCAGGATGGCCCAGAGCGCGAAGTGGCTACGCATCTCGGTGTCGGTCATGCCGCCGCGGCCGACCTCCATCATGTCCATGTCGTTGAACGCGCCGGGCTTGGCCCGCGCGGCGAGCGGGACGGTGACGTCGACGATGTTCTGGATGCCCATCGGGTAGCCGTTGGTCTGGCCGCTGTTCCAGGTGTTGGTGATGTCCTCGGTGGTGCGCCACATGTTGGACACGTCGCCCCAGTTGCGCTGCGGCCCGGTCTTGGAGTGGATGCTGTTCGAGTTGATGCTCAGCACGATCGGGCGACCGGCGGCGGCCAGCCCGTCGCGCATCTTGGCGAACGTGGTGACCTGCTGGTCGATGGTGCCGCTGGGGGAGCACCAGTCGTACTTGAGGTAGTCGACGCCCCAGGCGGCGAACTGGCGGGCGTCCTGCGCCTCGTGTCCCTGGGAACCGGTGGCGCCGGGATAGCTGTTGAAGTACTGCGCGCAGGTCTTGTCCAGCGGTGCCTGGTAGAGGCCGAACTTCAGCCCCCGGGCGTGGATGTAGTCACCCAGCGCCTTCATGCCCGACGGGAAGCGGCTCGGGTCGCCCTGCAGGTTTCCGGCCGAGTCACGGTTCGGGTTCATCCAGCAGTCGTCGACGACGACGTACTGGTAGCCGGCGTCCTTCATGCCGGAGCTGACCATCGCGTCGGTCATCTGCCGGATGAGCGTCTCGTTGATGTTGCAGCCGAAGGTGTTCCAGCTGTTCCAACCCATCGGCGGGGTGCGGGCCACCCCGTTGTCGAGGGCCAGCGCCGGGGTGGTCCGCAGCACCACCGCCGGGCCCGCCACCACCAGGAGCCCGGTCGCCAGGGCGGTCAGCAGGCGACGCCCGCGGGTAGTTGGTCTTCTCATGTTCTTCCGTCCGTTTCCACAGGGGTGGGTTCGTGCGTACCGGCAGGGGACGGGACGCACGTCGCCACCTCGATCGGCCGAGGGCGGAGCGAGGCGGCGACACACGTCCCGCACAGGTCAGCTCGTCGTGCAGGTGAGGTTCGTCGGCGCGTTGTTGGTGCCGCCCACGGTGCCGATGAAGCCGAAGGTGGTGGAGGCGCCGGCTGCCAGCGCCCCGTTGTAGTCGACGTTCTTCACCGTCACGTTCGCGCCGCTCTGGGTGTGCGAGCCACCCCAGATCTGGCTGATGGTCTGACCGTTGGTGAACGTCCAGGACACCGTCCAGCCGCGGATCGCGGTCGCGCCGGCGGTCACGGTGACCTCGGCCTGGAAACCACCCGACCACGAACCCGTCACCGCGTACGTCGCCCGGGCGCCCGAGGGCGCGGGGGAGCTGGTGGTCGGGGCCGGGGTCGTCGGCGTCGGGGTCGGCGTCGTGGGGACGGGGGTGGGCGTGGCGGTGGGGGTGGACGTGGGAGTGGGGGTGGGAGTGGCGGTCAGGGTCGGGGTCGGCGTGACGCCGGGGCGGGCCGCCCGGTAGGTGTGACCGGCGCGGACGGCGAACTGGACGACGTCGGTCTCCGGTCGGGTGGTGGTCGGTGCGCTGCCGTCGGTGACGTCGGCCAGGGTGAAGCTGCCGGTGAACAGCCGGGACCGCAGCCGCAGCGTGCCGTCGCGGTCGGCACGGATCCCGATCTCGTCGGCCTGACCGTTGCTCCAGGCCACGCCGATGGTGTAGCCGCCGCGCCCCCGCAGGCCGGCGACCTGGCCGGTGGGCCAGGCGCTCGGCAGCGCGGGCAGCACGTTCAACTCGCCGGTGTGGCTGTGCAGCAGCATCTCGGCGATGCCGGAGGTGGCGCCGAAGTTGCCGTCGATCTGGAACGGCGGGTGCAGGTCGAACATGTTCGGCGCGAGCCGGTCGGTGCGTACCAGGTCGCGCAGGAGCTTGTGGGCGCGGGCGCCGTCCTCCAGCCGGGCCCAGAAGTTGATCTTCCAGGCGAGGGACCAGCCGGTGCCGTCGTCGCCCCGCAGCTCCAGGGTCTTGCGGGCGGCCTCGTACAGCGCCGGGGTGCCCCGCTTGGTGATCTGGTTGCTGGGGTGCAGGCCGTACAGGTGGGAGACGTGCCTGTGGTTCCGCTCGGTCTCGACCCAGTCGGCAAGCCACTCCTGGACGTTGCCGCGCGAACCGACGCGGCTCGGGGGCAGCCGGTCCTTGGCGGTGCGTACCTGCGACCGGAAGGTGGTGTCCACCCCGAGCGTCTCGCTGGCCCGGGCCGCGGCGTCGAACAGGTCCCGCAGGATCTGGTTGTCCATCGTCGGGCCGGCGCAGACGCTGGCGTTCGCGTGGTGCGGCAGCTCCGGCGAGTTCGACGGGTTCGTCACCAGGTAGCCCAGCGACGGGTGGGCGACCAACGTGTCGAGGAAGAACTGGGCGGCGCCCTTGAGGGCCGGGTAGTTGGCCTGGAGGAAGCCCAGGTCGCCGGTGAACAGGTAGTGGTCCCAGATCAGGGTGCCCAGCCAGGCCCCACCGGTCTGCCACATGCCCCACAGCGCCCCGTCGACCACCGACGCGCCCCGCCAGGCGTCGGTGTTGTGGTGGGTGACCCAGCCACCGGCGCCGTACTGCGCCTGGGCGACCCGCGCCCCGGTCACCGTCAGGTCCTTGACCATGTCGAAGACCGGCGAGAAGCACTCCGACAGGTTCGTCGTGTCGGCCGGCCAGTAGTTCATCGGCAGGTTGGCGTTGATGGTGTACTTCGAGTCCCAGGAGGGCGACAACGAGTCGTTCCAGATGCCCTGGAGGTTGGCCGGCTGGGTGCCCGGCCGCGAGGAGGAGATCAGCAGGTACCGCCCGAACTGGAACAGCAGCGCGGCGAACTGCGGGTCGTTGGTGCTCGCGTGCTGCGCGATCCGTACGTCGGTCGTCTGGTCGGCCGCGGCCGTACGCCCCAGGTTGATGCTCACCCGGTTGAACAGCGCCTGGTAGTCGGCGAGATGCCGGCTGCGCAACTGCTCGATGGCAACGCTCTTGGCGGCGTTGAGCCGGGTCCGGGCGATGCCCTGGTAGTCGCCGTTGACGGTGCGGTAGTTGACGTAGCTGGAGCCGATGGAGATCAGGATGGTCACACTGGTGGCCCCGGACACCCGCAGCGTGCCGCCGGAACTGCTGACCGTGCCCCCGGTCGCGGCGGCGTTGGCCAGGGCCAGGAACCGCACCGAGCCGTTGACCCCCTCCTGGCTACCGGAGATGCCGTCCAGCCCGATGGTGGCGGCGTCCGGGCTCGACACGGTGGTGCGCTGCGGGCTGTCGAAGGTGGCGGAGAACGTGATCGAGTTGGCCCGGTCGGCGGTCAACCGGACCACGATCACCTGGTCGGGCGCGCTGGCGAAGACCTCCCGCTGGTGCCGTACGCCGTTCAGTACGTAGCTCGTGGTGACCGTGGCGGTGGTGAGGTCCAGGGTCCGGGTGTACTGCGACACCCCGCTGGCCGAGCCGAAGGCGAGCCGGAGATTGCCCACCGTCTGGTAGGCGAGCTGACCTCCCGGGGTGCCCATCATGGTCTGGTTGATCAGGTCCTGCGCCGAGGTCCACTGGTCGGCGAAGACCCGCCGCCGGATCTCGGCCAGGTTGGCCGCGCCCCGGGTGTTTGCCGAGTCGTACGGGCCGCCGGCCCAGACGGTGTCCTCGTTGAGCTGGAGCCGTTCGGTGTCGACGTTGCCGAACACCATCGCGCCGAGCCGGCCGTTGCCGATCGGCAGGGCGCGGAGCCAGTCGGTGCCGGCCCCCTCGTCGTACCACAGGGCCAGGTCGTTCGCGGCCAGCACCTGCGGTGGCGCCGCCGCGTCGGCGTGGGCGGTCGCGCTCCAGGCGACCGGCACCAGCGCGGCACCGGCCCCCGCCGCCCCGGCCTTGAGGACGTTCCTTCGGGTCACTTCAGACATGGTCTCTCCCAGCGGTGCGGATCGGGACGGGTGCAGGTGAAGCCGAACGTCGTGGACGCGCCGGCGGCCGGAGTGCCGTTCCGTGCCTCCTGTCGGTGGGACGGCCCGGCGGGTCGGACGACATCAGGGCAGGGTGGGGCGACCGTCGCCGTAGATCCGCGATCGGGGACCCCACCGATCGCCCCGGCCCGAACCGGTGTTTCGATCAGCCAATAACGGAGACGCCGCTGTTAGCGTTAACAGGTATGGCCCCGCGCACCCTGACGTCGGCATCCGTGGATGCCACGACGGCGCGTCGAGCTCCCGGCGGCGCGCCGTCTCGCCTTATATGGACTCTCGTGGATTCCGGAGGCCCCGTCAAGATATGACGGCCATGTTGCGCGGATGTTCCTCGCCGGATCCGCGCGCCCCTGCCGGCGTCTCCTGCTCGCGCTCCGGCGGGTCCGGGTGGAGGACCTTGAACCCCGGGGGAACCTTCCGTAGCATCCAGGGTCGCGGAGTGTTATCGCAAACATTCTCGGTTGGTGCGTTGTCCTGCAGGATGCGGGCACCGTCCAATGTGGTCGACGACCGCCAGGGAGGTGACACCCGGTGCCCGCCGGACCGTCCTACCGCAATCCGGTCGTCCCCGGTTTCCATCCCGACCCGAGTGTCTGCCGGGTGGGTGCGGACTACTACCTCGTCTGCTCCAGCTTCGAGTACTTTCCCGGCGTACCCCTGTTGCACAGCCGTGACCTGGTCAACTGGCGGCAGATCGGCAACGTCCTCGACCGACCCGACCAACTGGATCTGCCCTCGGACACCGTGGCGTCCGGGGGCGTCTTCGCGCCTACCCTGCGCCACCACGACGGCCGGTTCTGGCTGATCACCACCGACGTCAGCCGGGGCCGGCACCTCATCGTCACCGCACCGGCACCCACCGGCCCGTGGTCGGCGCCGGTCTATCTCGACCTGCCCCACGTCGACCCCTCGCTGGCCTGGGACGACGACGGCGACTGCTGGCTGACCACCTCCGGGGTGGACGCCTACCGGATCGACCCGGACAAGGGGGAGGTGCTGGAGGGCCCGATCCGGCTGTGGTCGGGTACCGGCGGTCAGTACCCCGAGGCACCGCACCTCTACCGGATCGACGACTGGTGGTACCTGCTGCTCTCCGAGGGTGGCACGCACACCGGCCACGCCGTCTCCGTGGCCCGGTCGCGCAGCCCGCGCGGCCCGTTCACGCCCGCCCCGGCCAACCCGATCCTCACCCATCGGGGCAGCGACCTGCCCGTGCAGGCCACCGGGCACGCCGACCTGGTCCAAGCGGTCGACGGCAGTTGGTGGCTGGTGCTGCTCGGCATCCGGGCCAGGGGGCAGTGGCCGCCCTACCACGTCCTCGGCCGCGAGACCTTCCTCGCCCCGGTGCGCTGGGTCGACGGTTGGCCGGTCGTCGACCCGGTCCGGGAGCTCACCGCCGCGCCCGCCGGCAGCGCCCCGGCCGGTGCCGCCCCGGCCGACCCCGGTGCCTACCACGACGACTTCGACACGACGGTCCTGGCACCCGAGTGGATCTCGCCGCGCGGTCGACCCGACGATTCCTGGTCGCTGACCGCCCGGCCGGGCTGGCTCACCCTGCACGCCACGGGCACGACCCTCGACCTCGCCGGCGCGACGATCGTGGCGCTGCGGCAGCGGCACCACGACTGCCGGACCAGCATCCGGGTGGACCCGGGCGGCGGCACCGCCGGGCTCACCGTCCGGATCGACGAGGCGCACCACTACGACCTGGAGGTGGTGGCCGGCACGGTCCGGGTCGTCGGCCGGGTCGGGCCGTTCCGGCAGGTCTTCGCCTCCCGCGCCGTGCCGGACGGCCCGCTGGTCCTGACGATCGCCACCCGCACCCACGACATCTTTCCGCCGACCGTGACCTCCGCCGCCGAGTTGGCAGCCGGGACCGCACCCCGGGGGGTACGCGCCGCCGGCTGCGACATGATCACGTTCGAGGTGGCCGGCCCGGCCGGCCCCGTAGTGCTGGCCGAACTCGACGGGCGCTACCTCTCCACCGAGGTCGCCGCAGGCTTCACCGGCCGGGTCATCGGCATGTACGTCACCGAGGGCAGTGCCGCGTTCGACTGGTTCGGCTATCGACCGGTGACCGCTCCACCGGACTGAACACGCTCCCGCCGGCCCCACCACCCCGGCCCCCACCAACCCACGGTCCCGCCGGTTCGGCGATGCGCCGCGCCACGCCGGGGATAAACTTGATTTGTTCCAGAACAGCGGACTATGGTCGTGCCATGACGGCCGACCTCGAGGCGCAACTGCGGGCGGTCTCGCTGCGCGTCACGCGGCCCCGACTGGCCGTGCTCGCCGCGCTGCGTGACCACCCGCACGTCGACACCGACACGGTGATCGCGCTGGTCCGGGCGGGCCTTCCCGCGGTCTCCCACCAGGCGGTCTACGACGTGCTGCGGGCGCTCACCGAGGCCGGCCTGGTGCGGCGCATCCAGCCGGGCCGGTCGCCCGCCCGCTACGAGACGCGGGTCGGGGACAACCACCACCACGTCGTGTGCCGCTCCTGCGGTGCGATAGCCGACGTCGACTGCGCCGTCGGCCATGTTCCCTGTCTCACCGCCTCGGACGACCACGGTTTCGTGGTCGACGAGGCGGAGGTCGTCTACTGGGGCACCTGCCCCGACTGTGCGACCGACCGCACCTCCCAGTGATCCACCAGTTCGGAAGGAAGTACATGAGCGACACCCAGGACAACGCCGCCGCCAGTGCACAGGGCGTGGACCAGAAGGCGGCGGCCGGCTGCCCGGTCGCGCACGACTCGGTGACCGCGCAGGGCAGCGAGAGCGAGAACCCGGCGATCGACTCGCCGAAGCCGAAGACCGGAGGGCGTCCGCGCACCAACCGGGACTGGTGGCCCAACCAGCTCGACCTCTCGGTCCTGCACGCCCACTCGGCCAAGGGCAACCCGCTGGGGGAGGACTTCAGCTACGCGAAGGAGTTCGCCAAGCTCGACGTCGAGGCTCTCAAGCGGGACATCACCACGGTCCTCACCACCTCGCAGGACTGGTGGCCGGCCGACTTCGGCCACTACGGCGGCCTGATGATCCGGATGAGCTGGCACGCCGCCGGCACCTACCGGATCGAGGACGGCCGCGGTGGCGCCGGCGACGGCGGGCAGCGGTTCGCGCCGCTCAACAGCTGGCCCGACAACGCCAACCTGGACAAGGCCCGCCGGCTGCTCTGGCCGGTCAAGCAGAAGTACGGCCAGCAGATCTCCTGGGCCGACCTGCTCGTGCTCGCCGGCAACGTCGCCCTGGAGTCGATGGGCTTCAAGACCTTCGGCTTCGGCTTCGGCCGGCAGGACGTCTGGGAGCCGGAGGAGATCTTCTGGGGCCCGGAGGACACCTGGCTCGGTGACGAGCGTTACGCCTCCGAGAGCGAGATGTCGGCCGGCGTCGGTGCGACCGAGATGGGCCTCATCTACGTCAACCCGGAGGGCCCCCGCGGCAACGCGGACCCGCTGGCGGCGGCGCACTTCATCCGGGAGACCTTCCGCCGGATGGCGATGAACGACGAGGAGACCGTCGCCCTCATCGCCGGTGGCCACACCTTCGGCAAGACCC
Source organism: Micromonospora sp. NBC_00421 (assembly GCF_036017915.1). Classification (NCBI taxonomy): domain Bacteria; kingdom Bacillati; phylum Actinomycetota; class Actinomycetes; order Micromonosporales; family Micromonosporaceae; genus Micromonospora; species Micromonospora sp. NBC_00421. Next base: position 2,897,306 of record NZ_CP107929.1, on the reverse strand, counting down.
ACGGCGCCGGCATCGCCGACGACCACGTCGGCCCCGAGCCCGAGGGCGCCCCGCTGGAGGCCCAGGGCCTGGGCTGGCTGAGCACCCACGGCAGCGGCAAGGGCGGTGACACGATCACCAGCGGTCTGGAGGTGACCTGGACCGACCGGCCGACGCAGTGGAGCAACCGCTTCTTCGAGATCCTCTTCGGCTACGAGTGGGAGCTGACCACCAGCCCCGGCGGGGCGAAGCAGTGGGTCGCCAAGGACGCCGAGGCGATCATCCCGGACGCCCACGACCCGGCGAAGAAGCACAAGCCGACCATGCTCACCACCGACCTGTCGCTGCGCGTCGACCCGGCGTACGAGAAGATCTCGCGCCGCTTCCTGGAGCACCCGGACGAGTTCGCGCTGGCGTTTGCCAAGGCCTGGTACAAGCTGCTGCACCGGGACATGGGCCCGGTCAGCCGGTTCCTCGGGCCGTGGGTCGCCGAGCCCCAGTTGTGGCAGGACCCGGTGCCGGCCGTCGACCACGAGCTGGTGTCCGACGCCGACGTCGCCGCCCTCAAGGCGAAGGTCCTCGACGCCGGCCTGACCACCGCGCAGCTGGTCTCCACCGCGTGGGCCTCGGCCGCGAGCTTCCGGCACACCGACAAGCGCGGCGGCGCCAACGGCGCCCGGATCCGCCTCGAACCCCAGCGCAACTGGGAGGTCAACCAGCCCGAGCAGCTCGCGACGGTGCTGACGACCCTGGAGGAGATCCAGCGGGAGTTCAACGCTGCCGGTGGCGCACAGATCTCCCTCGCGGACCTGATCGTGCTGGCCGGTTCGGCGGCGGTCGAGAAGGCGGCCCGCGAAGCGGGCGTCGAGGTGACCGTGCCGTTCCACCCGGGGCGTACCGACGCCTCGCAGGAGGAGACGGACGTCGAGTCCTTCGCGGTGATGGAGCCGCGCGCCGACGGGTTCCGCAACTACCTGCGTCCGGGTGAGAAGACCCAGCCGGAGGTGCTGCTCGTCGACCGGGCGTACATGCTCAACCTGACCGCGCCGGAGATGACCGTCCTGGTAGGCGGACTGCGTGCCCTCGGCAACAACGTGGGTGGCGCGTCGCACGGTGTCCTCACCGACCGGCCCGGCGTGCTCACCAACGACTTCTTCGCCAACCTGCTCTCCCCGGGCACCCGGTGGCGGGCGTCGGAGTCCGACGAGCACGTCTACGAGATCCGGGACCTGGCCACCGACGAGGTGAAGTGGACCGCCACCGCGGTCGACCTGATCTTCGGTTCCAACTCCCAGCTGCGTGCCCTCGCCGAGGTCTACGCCAGCCAGGACGCGGGCGCCAAGTTCGTGACCGATTTCGTGTCGGCCTGGACCAAGGTCATGGAGCTGGACCGCTTCGACCTGTCCTGATCCGACCTGCCCACGACGGACCCCGGTCGAGCACCGCTCGGCCGGGGTTCGGCCGTCTCCGCGGGCGGCGAGCGGCCGGCGGACCGCACCGGCATGCCACCGTCGACGAGGTCCGGGCGAAAAAAATGCGTACCACGTAATATTGCGTGCCGCGCACATTCTGCTACGCTCCTCTCATGAGCGGGCTACGCGAGCGCAAGAAGGCGGAGACCCGGGCGGCGTTGAGTTGGGCGGCCATCCGGTTGACGGTGACCCGGGGTTTCGACAACGTCCTGGTAGAGGAGATCGCCCAGGCCGCGGGCGTGTCCCCGCGCACGTTCAACAACTACTTCTCCAGCAAGGCCGAGGCGATCGCCTTCCGGCACCTCGACCGCAGTCGGCGGGTGGCCGAGGCCCTGCGCCGACGGCCGGCCGACGAACCACTCTGGGCGGCGCTGACCGAGGCGACGCTGACCCGGTTCGCCCCCGGCCCCGAGGTCGCGCAGGCGCCGCCGAGCCCGCACGCAGAGTGGGTCGACGGGCTCGCGGTGATGCTGGCCGAGCCGGCGTTGCAGGGTGAGATGCTTCGCGCGAGCGCGATCGCCGAGGCCGACCTGGCCGCAGCCGTCGCCGAACGCACCGGCACCGACCCTGAGCGCGATCTGTATCCCCAGCTAGTGGCGGCCAGCGTGATCGCGGCCGTGAACGCGGCGATCCGGCACTTCCTCCGCGCCGATCCGCCCGTGGCGATGGAGCGGTTGCTCCCCGACGCGCTGACCCAACTCGCGGCCGGTCTGCCGGCCTCCACACCGCCGGCCCCCACACCGCCGGCCCCCACACCGCCGGCCCCCACACCGCCGGCCCCCACACCGCGCTGACCCGCTCACTCTGGACTGTCCCGGTCCGCCCTGGGTCGCCTCCCTCCTGACCGCGCACCCTGGAACATCCTCGGCACCCGCGCCGACCGGCCGCTGCGCGCCGTCCTCGCGCGCGACTCGCCGCGTCCGCCGGCACCTCGTCGGGGGTCCTGCCCTTCCACGGTCCGCTGCCACCTCGGCGGACGGGTCGACCGTGCCCTCGAAAGGATCTTGCCATGATTGATGTATTAATCGTCGGCGCCGGCCCGAACGGCCTCATGCTCGCCGTCGAGCTGGCCCTGGCCGGCATCCGACCGGTCGTGTGCGAGCGGCTGTCGGCACCCACCACCGAGCAGCGCGCCAACGGGCTGGTCGGTCAGGTAGTCCGGATGCTCGACCGGCGCGGGCTGTACCACCGCCTCGTCGACGATCCGGCCCCGCCGCAACCCTCGCCCGGGTTCGTCTTCGGGGCGCTGCCGCTGGACCTTCGGGCAGTGCCGGACAATCCGCTCCATCTGCTCCAGGCCCCGCAGGCCCACCTTGAGCGGGTGCTCGCCGAGCGGGCCGCCGAGCTGGGCGTGCAGGTGCGTCGTGGGCACGAGGTGACCGGGCTGACCCAGGGGGCCGACGAGGTTCGGGTCGAGCTCTCCGACGGTACGACGCTGAGCTGCCGGTACCTCGTCGGCGCGGACGGGGGGCACAGCGTCGTTCGCCGGCTGGTCGAGATCGGCTTCCCCGGGGTGTCCACGGATCGCGCGGTCTCCCGCACCGCCCACGTCGGCCTGCCGGCGGAGCTGATCGACGTGTCGACAGGCGGCCTCGCGATCCCCGGGTACGGCACCGTCGCGCCGTTCCGGCACACCCGCACCGAGCACGGCCTGATCGTCTGGGCGCCGTTCACCGGCCGCCCACCGGGCCTGACCACTATCGAATGGCCCGAGTCGACGGAGTTCGACGGCCCGCTGACCCTCGCCGAGATGCGGGCCAGTGTGGCCCGGGTGCTCGGCGTCGACGTACCGATCGCGCCACCGGCCGGCGCGGGGCCGCACCTGCTGCGCCGCCTGGTGGGAGGCAACACCCGCCTCGCCGAGCGGTACCGCGTCGGTCGGGTGCTGCTGCTCGGCGACGCCGCCCACGTGCACTCCTCGATCGGCGGCCCCGGGCTCAACCTCGGGTTGCAGGACGCGGTGAACCTCGGCTGGAAGTTGGCGGCACAGCTGCAAGGCTGGGCTCCGGACGGTTTGCTGGACTCGTACGAGACGGAACGCCGCCCGGTGGCCCGGCGGGTGACCATGTCGACCCAGGCCCAGTCGGCGCTGATCGCCCCGGGCAGCGAGGTCACCGCGTTGCGCGTGCTCCTCGGTGAACTGCTCGACAAGCCGGCGAACGCCGCCCACGTGGCCAACCTGCTGGCCGGCGCGGACGCCCACTACGAGATGGGGGGACCGGGCGGGCCGCTGGTCGGCCGCTGGGCACCCGACCTGGTGCTGCACACCGACGCCGGCCCGGTACGACTGGCCGAGCTGACCTGCTCCGCCCGTGCGCTGCTGCTCGACCCCACCGGCACCCTCGCCCGGCTGGCCGAGCCGTGGCGGGACCGGGTCGACGTGTACACAGGGCAGCTCGACCCGGGTGGAGGGCGGACCGACCCCGGTACCGGGCAGGTCGACGGGGGCACGCCGACCGCCCTGCTGCTGCGTCCCGACTGCTACGTGGCCTGGCAGTCGACACCGGACGGATCGGACGGATCGGACGGCGACCGGTTGCGGGAAGCGCTCACCCGCTGGTTCGGTCGACCACGGCCCGACCGGCCCTGACGGTCGGCCATGCTCCGACCGGCCCTGACGGTCGGCCACGCCCAGACCGGCCCTGACGGCCGACGACGGCCGGCCCGGCGGGAGACGCCGGGCCGGCCCGCCTGAGGCGCGGCGTCAGTCCCGCTGGATGACCATGCCGGCGCCGACGGTGCGGTTGGTGGCCTCGTCGATGATGATGAAGCCGCCGGTGGTGCGGTTGCGGTGGTAGTCGTCCACCAGCAACGGCACGGTGGTGCGCAGCCGGATCCGGCCGATCTCGTTGAGCCCGAGTTCGGTGCTGGCCTCGTCGCGGTGCAGGGTGTTGATGTCGAGGCGGTAGTGCAGCTCGCGGACGATGGCGCGGGCGGAGCGGGTGGTGTGCTTGATGGCGTACCTGCCGCCGACACGCAGCGGGTTGGTCTCGTCCATCCAGCAGACCATCGCCTCGATGTCCTGGGAGACGGTGGGGGCGTTGTTGGGTCGGCAGATCATGTCGCCGCGGGAGATGTCGATCTCGTCGGCGAGGCGGACGGTGACCGACATCGGGGGGAACGCCTCGTCGACCGGCCCGTCGGCGGTCTCGACCGCGCTGATCCGGCTGGTGAAGCCGGACGGCAGCACCATCACCTCGTCGCCGGGCTTGAGCACCCCGGAGGCGACCTGACCGGCGTAGCCCCGGTAGTCGGTCACCGTGGTCGACTGCGGCCGGATCACGTACTGCACCGGGAACCGCACGTCGACCAGGTTCCGGTCCGAGGCGATGTGCACGTGCTCCAGGTGGTGCAGCAGCGACGGCCCCTCGTACCAGGGCATGTTCTCCGACCGGGAGGCGATGTTGTCGCCCTGCAACGCCGACACCGGCACCACGGCGAGGTCGGGGACGTCGAGTTTCGCCGCGAAGGCGGTGAACTCGTCGGCGATCCGCTCGAACACCTCCTGGGAGAAGTCCACCAGGTCCATCTTGTTGACGCACAGCACCAGGTGCGGCACCCGCAGCAGCGAACACAGGAACGCGTGCCGCCGCGACTGCTCCACCAGCCCCTTACGCGCGTCCACAAGCACCAGGGTGAGGTCGGCGGTGGACGCCCCGGTGACCATGTTGCGGGTGTACTGGGTGTGCCCGGGGGTGTCGGCGATGATGAACTTCCGCCGGGGGGTGGCGAAGTACCGGTACGCCACGTCGATGGTGATGCCCTGCTCCCGCTCGGCCCGCAGACCGTCGGTGAGCAACGCCAGGTTGGTGTACTCGTCACCCCGCGCCGCGCTGACCGCCTCCACCGCGGCCAACTGGTCGGTGAACAGGGATTTGGTGTCGTAGAGCAGTCGACCGATCAACGTCGACTTGCCGTCGTCCACACTGCCCGCGGTCGCGAACCGGAGCAGGTCCATCGGTCGGGCCTCGGTCGGGGATCCGGCCGGTGCCAGCATGTCGGTGCTCATCAGAAGTACCCCTCCCGCTTACGGTCCTCCATGGCGGCCTCGCTGACCCGGTCGTCACCCCGGGTCGCGCCCCGCTCGGTGATCCGCGTCGCGGCCACCTCCTCGATCACCCGCTCCACCGTGTCCGCGTCCGACCGCACCGCCGCCGTACAGGAGGCGTCTCCCACCGTGCGGTACCGCACCCGGGCGGTGAACGGCTCCTCACCCGCGCGGGGCGAGAAGAACTCGTTCACCGCGTAGAACATGCCGTCACGCTCCACCACCTCGCGGTCGTGCGCGTAGTAGATCGACGGCAACGGCACCCGCTCCCGCGCGATGTAGTGCCAGATGTCCAACTCGGTCCAGTTCGACAACGGGAACACCCGGATCGACTCACCCGGATGACGCCGCCCGTTGTACAACGACCACAACTCCGGCCGCTGGTTCTTCGGATCCCACTGCCCGAACTCGTCCCGGAACGAGAACACCCGCTCCTTCGCCCGCGCCTTCTCCTCGTCCCGCCGCGCCCCACCGAACAACGCGTCGAACCGGTGCTTCTCCACCGCGTCCAACAACACAGGCGTCTGGATCCGGTTGCGCATCCCGTCACCGGACTCCCGGACCAGGCCCCGGGTCAGCGCCTCCGGCACGCTCGCCACGATCAGGTGCAGATCCAGCTCGGTGACCCGTTGGTCGCGGTAGGCGAGCACCTCGGGGAAGTTGTGCCCGGTGTCCACGTGCATCACCGGGAACGGCACGTTGGCCGGCGCGAACGCCTTCTGCGCCAACCGCAACATCACGATCGAGTCCTTGCCACCGGAGAAGAGCAGGACCGGCCGCTCCATCTCGGCGACCACCTCACGCATCACGAAGATGCTCTCCGCCTCCAACTCGTCGAGCTGGGAGACCTGGTACGCAGCCGGTTCGCTGCTCATCGCGGGTCCTTTCCGGGGTGGGGGACGGGGGAGCCGGACGGGACCGCCGTGCCGGCCAGTTGCCGCCGCAGCGCGGCGAGCAGCGGTGCGGCCAGTTCGTCGCGGCAGACCAGCAGGTCCGGCAGGCGTGGATCCGCCTCGTTGTAGGTCAGCGGGGAGCCGTCGATGCGGGACGCGTGCAGCCCGGCGGCCGTGGCCACCGCGACCGGCGCGGCGGAGTCCCACTCGTACTGGCCGCCGGCGTGGATGTACGCGTCCACGTCACCGGTCACCACCGCCGCGATCTTCGCCCCCGCCGAGCCCATCGGCACCAGCTCGGCGCCCACCTCCTGCGCCAGTTCGGCCAGGAAGGCAGGGGGACGGCTGCGGCTGGCCGCCAGTCGGATCACCCCGCCGGGCGCGGCCGGCGGCGGGGCGGGGACGTCGGTGGCCAGCACCCGGTGCTGCGCCGGCAACCCGACCGCCCCGGCCACCAGCCCGTGCGGGGTCGCCGCGTCGCGCGCCCAGAGCGCCACGTGCACGGCCCAGTCGGTGCGCCCCTCCTCGGAGAACTCCCGGGTGCCGTCCAACGGGTCGATGATCCACACCCGGTCGGCGGTCCGCCGGGACACCCCGTCTCCGGTGTCGACCAGCCGGGAGCCCTCGTCCTCCTCGGACAGCACCGCGTCGGCCGGCCGCCACCGGGCCAGCTCGGCCCGCAGGAGGTCGTGCGACGCCCGGTCCCCGGCCGCCTTCAGCGCGGCGGGATCGGCGTGGCCGTGGCTGGCGCGTACCCGCAGCAGCAGCTCTCCGGCGAGGCGGGCGAGCCGGCGGGCGAGCGCCGGGTCGGATTCGGCGGTGGTGGGGTCTGCCATGGCTACTCCTCGACCGGTCGGGGGCGGGGTCGGTGCAGGGGCGCGGGCGGTCACTGGATCGCCCGACGGCCGAAACAGCGGACGCTGACCCAGGTGAGCACGACGGCCACCCCGGTCAGCACGGTCAGGCACACCCACGCCGGCAGGTGCGGTACGCCGGGCAGCAACGCCCCGCGCACCCCCTCCGAGACGTACGTCATCGGGTTGAGCGCGGTGACCGCCTGGTACCACGGCACCGACGACAGCCGGGGCCACGGGTAGTGGATGCAGCCGGTCCAGATGATCGGGGTGAGGATCACCGAGAAGGTGACGTTGATCCGCTGCACCGGCAGGGTGGTGGCCAGGCTCATCCCGATCGCCCCGCCGATCCACGCCCCGAGCAGCGCCACCACCATGGCCAGCGGCAACCCCGCCGGCCGCCACGGCGCGGAGCCGACCATCAGCGCCCCGAGCGGGTAGATCAGCACGGCCGCGAGCAACCCCCGGATGGTGGCGATCACCAGCTTGCCGATCGCGACGTACCCGGTCGGCAGCGGCGCCATCAGCCGGTCCTCGATCTCCATGGTGAAACCGAACTCCTTCACCAGCGGCAGGGCCACGCTCTGCAACGCGGTGGTGAGGGCGGCCAGCGCGATGATGCCGGGCAGGAAGACGTCGGCGAAGCCCCGCCCGACGAGGCCCTGGCTGCCGAGGACGGTGTCGAAGACGAAGAGCATGAACAGCGGGGTCAGCCCGACCTGCACCAGGATGATCCAGAGTTCCCGGCCGGTGACCATCAGGTCGCGGCGCAGCACCGCGGCGAACACCCGCCCGGTCCCGGGGCGGGGGCGCGGCGCGGTCGTCGTACGCTGCGGGGTCGGGGTGTCGAGAGCGGTCACCGCGGTTGCCTTCCGGTGAGTTCGATGAAGACGTCCTCCAGGCTGGGTTCGCCGATGTCGACCGCGTTGATCGCCGCCGACCGGGCGGCGAGCACTGTCACCGCCGGGCCGAGCATGATGGCGGGATCGCCTGCCAGGTGCAGCCGGATGCGCAGCCGGCCGCGACCGCCGTTGCCCGCCGCGCCGCCGCCACGCCCGAGCAGTCCCGCGCCGGCCAGCGCGGCCAGCCGGCCGGCACCGGCGCGTCCACCGCCGGCCCCGGCGGCGAGCGCGGCCAGCATCCCGGCGCCGCCCGCCCCGCCGCCGCCCGCCCCGACACCGGCCAGCCCGGCCCCGCCGCCACCGGGTCGCCACCCGGCCGGCACGGTCGGCGCCGCCAACCGCTCCGCCTTGCGTACGCCGGTCAGCTCGCCGAGGGCGGCGCAGAGCGCGTCGGGGTCGTCCCCGCCGGCCGGGGTGACCGTGAGGTCGAGCAGCGCGTCCCCGGCCAGGCCCCGGACCAGGTTGGTAGGGGTGTCGAGGGTGAGCAGCCGACCGTGGTCGACGATGCCGACCCGGTCGACCACCCGGGCCGCCTCGTTCATCGCGTGGGTGGTCAGCACGATCGCCACCCCCCTTTGGCGCAGCTCACGGAGCTGCCCCCAGATCAGCAGGCGGGTCTGCGGGTCGAGGGCGTTGGTCGGCTCGTCGAGGAAGAGCACCGCGGGCTCGTGGGCCAGCGCGCGGGCGATCATCAACCGTTGCGCCATCCCGCCCGAGTACGCCTCGATCCGCCGGTCCGCCCGGTCGGTGAGGCCGAACCGTTCCAGCAGCTCCGCGGCGCGGGCCTGTGCCTCCCGTCGTCGTACCCCGTGGTAGGTGGCGTGGTAGACCAGGTTCTGCCGGGGGGTCAGCGCCCGGTCGAGGTTGTTGTGCTGGGGCACCACGGCCAGTTGGGCGCGGGCGGCGGCCGGGTCCCGGCCCACGTCGACCCCGCCGACCAGGGCTCGGCCGCCGGTGGCCCGCAGCCGGGTGGTCAGGATGCCGACGGTGGTGGACTTGCCGGCCCCGTTCGGCCCGAACAGTCCGAAGATCTCGCCCGGCGCGACGGTGAACGACAGCCCGTCGACCGCGTTGGTGTCGGTGCGGGGGTAGCGCTTGACGAGGTCGTGGACCTCGACCACTGCCGGCCCGTCTCTGCTGGGCATCTCAACTCCTGTCCTGGGGGTGCGGGTGCCGGCGGCCGGCGACGGTCAGCCGCCGCTGGGCTTGGGGTGGGCGGCGAAGAACCGCCAGATGGTGTCGGTGGCGTTCAGCGCGGTGGAGGGCGGATCGAGGTCGAGCAGCTTCTCCGCCCGGGGCGGGTTGGGCCGGCCGCCGGGCCACTGGTGTCCGGCGTCGGCGACGGTGATCAGCTCGACGGCGCGGCCCTGGGCGCAGCTCGCCGTCGCCCGGGTGACCGGCCCGTCGGTGGTCACCTTCGGTGCGCCGCAGGAGTCGACGGTCCGCCACCGGGCGGCGAGCTCGGGGGTGGGCGGGCCGTCGATCTTCACCGGATTGCGCCCGGTGCCGCCGTTGTCCCGGCGGCCGGGGCCGCCGCCGTACGGCATGGTCTGGTCCTGTCGACCGTGGATGTGCAGCACCGAGACCGGTTTCGGGTCGGGGCACTGCCCGGTCAGGGTGCTCGCCACCGCACCGATCGCGGCGAAGGTCGTCGTGTCGCAGACCAGCTTGTACGCCAGCAGCCCGCCGTTGGAGATCCCGGTGACGTACCGGCGGGCCGGGTCGACCGGCAGCTCCCGGCCGACGGTGGCGACCAGTTCGGTGACGAAGGCGACGTCGTCGACGCCGTCCCGGGCAGGTGCCCCGCAGCACTGCGGGCCGACCGCCCAGGCCCGGTTCAGCCCGTCCGGGAACAGCACCAGGAAGCCGTCCCGGTCGGCCTGGCCCGTCCAGCCGTACGCCTGCTCGGCCTGCTCGCCGGTGCCGGCCGCGCCATGCAGCATCACCACCAGCGGGACGGGCCCGCTGAGGTCGGCCGAGGCGGGCCGGTAGAGCCGGTAGCTGCGTTCCCGACCGTCCACCGTGACGGTGTGCGTGGAGCTGCCGACGGGGATGTCGGGTGCCGGCCGCGCCCCGCCGCTGGCGGGGGTGCTGGCCGCCGGACCGGACCCGTCCCCGTCGGGCGCGGATTCCCGGCGGTCGGGACTGCACCCGGCGGCGGTGGTCAGGGCGACGAGCAGCGTGAGCGTCCCGGCGAGCCGGGCGGCCGACCGGCAGCGGTTCCGCCCGACTTCAGAGTGGAAAACGGTAAAAGGCATCATAACTAGTACTTTCGCCGGGGAATGTTCGAGCAACGTCAGGGACACACCAGGATTCGGCAAACGGGCACGGACCGTCCGGTCCCCGGCCCTCCGGCGGGGGACAGCCCGCCCGACGGGAGTGGGGTGCCGGCCCGGCGACGACGCTGTCACCGGGCCGGTGCCCCCGATCTCAGTAGCCCCGGAGCCGGATCAGTTCCCAACCACCCTCGGGGACGTCGTCGGTCGGGTCGGCCCGCAGGTTCATCGGGTTCGCCATCCCCAGGTAGAGGGTGGGACCGTCGGCGACCATGTTGCGGATTCCGTAGTTCAGGTAGTTGCCCAGCCCGGTCTTGTCGACAGTCGTCGCCGCCTTCGTCGGTGACGGGAAGGCGTACAGGTCACCGCCGTAGACCGCCTCGGGCAGGGCACTGGCCCGCAGCCCGGCCGCCGCCATCGGGGCCTCGGCCAGATCGTCCGCCAGCTCCGGCGACAGGCCCAGCTCGGCGGCGGTCTCCTTGCCCAGCTCCTTGGCCAGGTAACTCCAGTCCATCGTGCCGACGTACAGCTTCCCGCCGGCGACCACCATCTTCCAGGTGTAGTTGTTGTACGGGTTGCCGAAACCGGCCGGCCCGAACTTCGGCGTCTGGTGCGTCGACTGCAACGCCCAGGCCCCGGCCCCACCGTTGGCCGCCGGGTCGTACGCGGGCAGTTCCGTCGAGCCGTAGAGCAGGTCGACCTTCTGGAACTGGGAGCCGAAGTTGCGGCCCCGGTAGATGCTGATCGACCGCTGGGTGTTCTGGATGGTGGCCTGCGCCGCCGCCTCGTCCGCAGGAGGGTACGTCGCCATGTGCACAGTGGTCGCCTTCATCGGCACGTGCATCGTGCCCCAGTAGAGGAAGCCGCCGTAGGAGGCCAGGCCGCCCAGGGCGTACGCCCGGGCCACCACCGGGTCCGGCTCGTACGCCGACACGTTCCACACCTGCTGCCAGCCGTCGGCGTCCTCGGGGTTGAGCCCCGGAGCACCCGACGCGAGCAGCGGGCTCATCCAGACCGCGGCGATGCTCGGCGGCGGGGGCGCGGAACCGGCGGTCGGACCGGCCAGCTCGGCGTCCGAACCCGGCCAGGTGGTGACGAAGAGCCGCCCCTGGTGGACGGTGAGATCGGCGGCCTGCGCCGGCAGGTTCGCCACCACCGTGAACGCGAACGGGTCGGACTTGCTGCCCGTCCAGCGCAGCACGTTGCCGCGCTCACCGCCGTTGGCGCCGACGCCCACCCCGGCGTACAGCGCGTCACCGGCCACCGTGAAGTGCCTGATGTTGCCGTACATGGGGAAGTTGCGTGAGCCGAGGAACGCGCCGGTGTCGGTGTCGAACGCGAACAGGTTGACGCTGGTGCCCAGCGCCGGGCCGCCCAGCAGCGCCACCCCGTTGAAGTTGCCCGCCGCCCGGATGCCGGCCGTGGTCTGCAACCGGTTGGCGTCGTCGGTGGAGGCCGCCTTCACCAGGTCGGTCTTCTCGGTCAGCTTGTTGGCCCGGGTGTCGTAGGTGTAGAGGCGCGGCTGACGGTGGTCACCGAGGATGGCCGGCAACTGCGGGTTGCGCTTGGCGACCTGGCTCTCGCCGTACTCGCAGACCCAGTCGTCGTTCACGGTCGGCGTGGTGTTGCGCAGGGCCCGTCCGCTGGTCAGACAGTTGACGTTGGCTCCGGTGCCGAACCACAGCGTCTTGCCGACCCGGGTCATCCCCCACAGGTACGCCTGGTTCACCTTGGTCTTGCCCTCGGCGCACGGCGGGCCGGCCGGGTACGGCAACCCGATCCCGGCGAAGCACTCGTCCGGCTGGGCCTTGGCGAGCAGCTGCGGGCTGCTCTGGTGCGTGCCGGCCGCGTCGGCGGCGTCCAACGGCGCGCTGAGCGCCGCCGAAGGAGCCACCAGCACGGGCCCGAGTCCGAGTACGGCGACGACGGTCATCAACCGTCGCGCGGAGATCCGGAGTGGATTCAACTGTCTCTCTTTCTAGGGAAGGGGGACACCCGCCCCGGTTTCGGGCGGGAGGGACACACAGGGACCGCTCAGACGGCGGCGGGCAGCTTCCGGGGCGCCGGGGCGACCACCCGTGACGCCATCCGCTCGGCCCATCCGGACGGGTCGGGGAAGTCCAGGAACCGGCCGAGGCCGGTCAGCTCGGCGACCGGGTCGGCGACCAGGTCCTCGTACGACATCCGCAGCAGGTGCTCCGGGGGCACGTCCCGCAGCGCCTGGTCGGCCTGGCTGCTCATGAACGCGCACAGTCCGAGGTAGCGGCGCAGGTCCTGGCCGCGCTCGCGCAACGCGTCGGCGGTCAGCCGGTCCGGCAGGTACGGCTGGAGGTCCTCCGGCACCGACTGGTCGGCACCGACCCGGAACGGGTCCAGGCCGCACCGGCCGAGGAACTCCACCCGCAACTGGATGAGCTGGAACGACGAGTGCCGGCTCATCGACCGGGCGGTGTCCTCCCAGTTGCGGGTCAGGTAGACGACCTTGCAGTCCGGGAAGCCCCGCAGCAGGTAGGGCGCGACGTGGCTGGAGCCGCCGGAGCGTTCCACCCACCGGGTCTTGCCGGTGAGCACGGCGAGCAGGTCCAGGAAGTCGTGGTGGTGCTGGGCCACCGTCTGGGTGCGGAACTGCGGCACCCGTGCGGCGAGCTGGTCGAACAACGCGTCCGGGTCGGCGGTGAGCTTGGACAGGGTGATCGCCAGGATCCGGGGCAGCTCGGTCAGCCGGTCGGCCCACCTGCCGGTCGCCGGGTAGCGCACCTCCTTCGGCGGCAACCCGATCCGGAACAGCGTGGACAGCTCCGCCTTGGGGCTGGCCAGCACCGCCCAGTACTCGTCGCCGGTGAGCACCTCGGCGCTGCGTGCCCACGGCGCCACCGACATGAAGAACTCCTGGGCCGACAGGGTGTCCGGCTCCTCGTGGATCAGGTCGGACAGCAGCGTGGAGCCGCACCGACCGTTGCTGATGATGATCGACCGGCCGGTGATCGGGGTGTCCATCGGAAGACCTCCTGCGTGTCGCGTCGTCATGCGGTGGTGGGTTGGGCCACGTCGAGCGAGCAGTCCTCGGCGAGCCAGGCGAAGACCAGCCGGCGGATCTCCTCCGGTCGGTCGATCAGCACCGTGTGCTTCTGGTCGGGCAGCACCGCGACCCGGGTCTGCGGCAGCAGTCCGCGTACCGCCGGGGCCAGTTCCACCACCGCCGAGTCGCCGCCGTAGAGGCAGAGCACCGGGCAGCCGATCGCGGCCAGCGCCCCGGCCGTCGGCAGCGGGCTCGCCGGCAACTCCTGCGCCAGGCTGGTGTCGGTGAGCATCCGCTGCGTCTCGGCGGCCCGTTGGGCGGCGACCCGGCCGCGCCGGGCCCCGATCTCGGTGACCGCCCCGGCCCGGGGCAGCCGGGCGGCGACCCGGGCGAGCCGCTCGCGGACCCGGCGCATCCACTCCGGCGTCGGCGGCGCGGACTCCACGGTCACGATGCCGGCCACCCGGTCGGGGTGCCGGGCGGCGTAACCGAACGCGATGGTCCCGCCGAACGAGTTGCCGAGCAGCAGCAGGGGACCGGTGACGTCCAGGGCGGTCAGCAGCGCCGCCAGGTCGTCGACGAAGTCGTCCAGGGCGTACCCGGTGGCGGGACGCTCACTACGCCCGTGGCCGCGCAGGTCGTACAGGACGGTCGGGAAACCGGCCCGGGACAGCGGATCGGCCAGGGTGAAGTACCAGCTCGCCATGGTGTCCGAGGCCATCCCGTGGATCAGCACGGCGGTCGGCGTCGGCCCGGTCCGGCCGTCGGCGGCCGGACCGGGGGGATCGAGCCGCTGCGTGTGCAGGGTGATCCCGTTCGCCCGGACCATGCTCACCGGCTGCCCGCCCCGACCTCGTCGGCCTGCCCCAACGACTCGGCGATGTGCGCGACGAGCTGCCCCACCTTCAACTCCCGGACGGTGTCCAGGTCCAGCTTGGCGACGAAGTGGGCGAAGTTGACCGTGTCGCCGTAGCGGGCCTGGAGCCGGCCGGCGAGCGCGACGACGTCGATGCTCTCCATCCCCAGGTCGTCGGAGAAGGTGGTGTCCATCGTGACCGTCTGGTCGTCCGCGAAGTCGCCCAGCACGGTGTCGATCATCTCGGTGAGTTCGGCGAGGATGGTGTCCTGGGCCGCGGGCATGGTCGTTGCTCCTTCTGCTTGTCGAACGGGATGGACTGCGGTGTGCACCGGGTGCCGCTTCACGGTCGGGACACCCCGGGCGGGGTGGCGGGCGCCGGTTCCGGCCCCCAGGTCCAGGCGACGACGTACCGGCGTGGCGGCAGGTCCTCGGGGTTGGCCACGTCCCGGATGCCGACCCGGTACGCCCGCCCACCGATCTGGACGGTCAGCCCGGCGTCGGTGGCCGAGTAGACCCGGAACCGGCGCGGCGAACCGTCGAGCCCGGTGCCCTCGGCCTTGGCGACCGCCTCCTTGGCCGCCCAGAACCGGGTGAACCACAACCGTCGGGCCTCGGCGTCCGCGCCGGCCAGGGAGGCCAACAGGGTCAGCTCGGCCGGGGTGAGGGCGAAGGTGAAGGTGCTCTCCGGGTGGTCGGTGACCTCCGCGACGTCGATGCCGACACCGGGCCCCCCGGGCACCGCGTCGGGTGCCCGTCGCCGGGCGACCGCCACCCCGATCTCCGCGCAGTGCGCCAGCGAGACGTCGCAGTCGCCGAGGCCACGGCCGGGTCGCCCGCGCACCCACGGCCGGCCGTCCGGGTCGTTGCCGACGGTCAGCTCGATCGGGTAGATGTCGGTGTGGCCGTCCTCCCACAGCCGGGCGCGTACCGCGTCCTTGGCCGCGATCCGGCCCAGCATCCACTGCTTGCGGTTCTTCGCCGGGTGCCGCTCGTACTCGGCGTAGCCGGCGCCGCCGAGGATGCCCCGGGCCGCCATCCCCCGGGTGACCAGGTCGGTCCAGCAGTCGAACGCCATCGTCCAGCCCTCGGGCTGCAACAGCGACATCGGGTGCCGCTCGGGGAACCGTTCCGCCACCCGGGCCTGCGGGTGACTGTCGAACCGGCGGTCCACCGCCCCCTCGATCTCCGACCACACCCGACCCTGGTAGCTGAGCTGGGTGTCGGCGACGAGCTTGCCGTCGTCGATGGCGCGGACCCGGGCCACGCACTCGAACGCCCGGCCGGCCGGTGGGGGCGGCCCGTAGAACCGCACCTGGCCGAGCCCCACCGGCAACGCGACGGTCCGGAACGGCTGGGTGGTGATCAGCCAGTTGCCGATGAGCTGGAGCGCGTTGTCCAGCAGCGCCCCGGGCGGCACCGGGGCGGTGACCACGCCCCGGACGTGCATGTCGCCCAGCGCGTGCACGTCGGTCACGCCCTGGAACTGCGGACCGTGGAACATCAACCGCTCCGCGTACATCTCGGCGGCGCCGAGGGTGGGCGGTCGTTCGGTGGCCGGGTCGTGGGTCCAGACCGGCGGCGGCGCCGGGTACGCCGTGCCGACCTCGATGGTCGCCCGCGCGTACCCGGCGAAGGCGACCGCGTACCGGTTCGGGCCGGCGGTCCGGACCACGATCTCCACGTCGGTGGCCGGCTCGGCGATCAGCCACCTGTTGAACTTGGCGTCGTGCACGGCCACCACCGGAACGCCGGGCACCAACTGCTCGACCGCCTCCATCATGTGCGCGACCAGGGCGGTCGCCGGCACCACCGGCCACCGGTCCTCCGGGTCCGGCCAGTCGTCGGGCTGCACGAAGAAGCAGTGGTCCAGCAGGTACGGCATGGTCTCCAGGGAGATCCGCCTGGTGATCCGCCCGATCTCCGCACCGACCCCGGCGACGACCCCCGGGCGGGTCGGGGCAGCCGGTGTCGCCGGCAGCGTCCCCACCGGCGCAGCGGGTGCCGCGCCGGCCGGTGCGGCGGACGGTTTCCCGGCGGCCGCGACGGATGGCCCGGCGGCGGGGGCGGTAGCCGGTACGGGCCGGGGCGGCGTGGTGGTGCCGTTGCCGCCGGTCGTCGCCAGCAGACCGACCGGGCCCCGGGCGTTCTCCCGGAGCAGGGCGGCGAACTCGGCCGCTGCGCTGGACTCGCCCGCGAGCCGGTGCAGCGCGTCCAGCGCGGTGGCCGGCGCTGCGGCGGGCGGTGCCTCGTCGCTCCGCCCACCGGGCCGTCCGGCCGGCTGCGCGACCGGGACCGGCTGCGCGACCGGGACCGCCTGCGCGACCGGGACCGCCTGCGCGGCGGGTGGCGACGCGGCGGGTGGCGGCGTGGCCACCGGTCGGGCGACCGAGGGTGGTACGGCGACCGGCGTCGGTGCGGCCGGTCGGGTCGATGCGCCGTTCCGACCGGTGGTGCCGTTCCGACCGGTGGTGCCGTGGTCCGGCCCGGGGACGAGCGGTCGGCCGCTGCCGTTCCCGGCGACCGGCGTCGACCCGTTCGTCGACCCGTTCGCCTGCGCGGTCACGCCGAGCAGGCCGGCGGCGTCCGCACCGAGGCGGACCAGCGGCCCGCCGAGGTCGAGCTTCATCCGGGGGCCACGCCGACCGGTGCCACCGGCGGACTTCGCCGGCCCGGCGACGGTGGCGGACTTCGCCGGCCCGGCGGCGGTGGCCGTCGCCGGAGCCGGGCCGCCGGTCGCGGCCACCGACGGGGTACGGCCCACAGTGCCCAGCGCCGACAGGTCCGGGGTACCGCCCTCCACCCACAGTGCGGTGGCGACCCGACGCAGCTGGTTGAGCCCGCTGCGGTGCGCGGTGTTCACCGGCATCGCGAGGTGGTCACGCCCGCGCAGGTTGTCGCCGATCAGCGAGGCGAGCTGCCCGGCACCGACCTGGAGGAACACCCGGAACCCGGCGGCGTACATCGCCTCGACGGTCTGCCGGAACCAGACCGGCTCCATCATGTGCCGCACGAAGATCCGGTTGACCTCCTCCTCGTCGGCGGGGAACGGGGCGTGCAGGGTCGCCGACCACACCGGCATCCGGGTCGGGTGCACCTCCCACCGGCCCAGGGCGGCGCCGATCGAGGTGAGCCCGTCGGCGAAGGCGGGGGTGTGGAACGCCGACCGGAACGGCAGCTTCTGGCACAGCACGTTGCGGGTACGCAGCGCCTCGACCAACCGGTCGACCTGCGGCTCCGGGCCGTTGACCACCGACTGCGCCGGGGCGTTGTCGTGCGAGAGGACCACCCCTGGGTAGTCGCCGAGCAGCGGGGTGACCAGATCGGCGCCGGCCCCGACGGCCGCGAAGACGTACCCGGAGACCTCCACCGAGTCGGCGTTGAACAGGGCCAGGAACTCGTCCATCGCAGCGGTGCTGATCTGACCGCTGACCGCGGCGGCGGTCCACTCGCCGATGCTGTGCCCGGCGACCGCGTCGGGTCGTACCCGGATCCGGGCCAGCGCCTCGTCGAGCAGCTTGCCCACCTCGATCAGGCCGGCACCGTGCCGGCCCAGGTCGGCGGCGGACCACTCGCGGTCCGGCAGGCCGAAGTGGGCGGCCAGGTCGGCGGTGCGCGGGGCGAACTCCGCCTCCAGGCCGGGGAAGACGAAGGCGAGCTTGCCCGCGCCCGCACCGAGCAGCGGGCGGGGGCTGAACCAGATGTCGCGCCCACCCCGCCACGCCTGCCCCCGGGCCACCGTCTTGCGGGCCACCGCGAGCAGCTTGTCCGTCGGGTTGACGATGCCCAGCCGGGCCGACCCCGGGGTGTCACCGCCGGAGCGGGCGGCCAGCTCGACGCCGAGCCGGCGTACCTCGTGGTCGTCGCGGGCCAGCAGGTCGGCGAGCCCGGCCGGGTCCGGCGCGGCCAGCCAGAGCACCTGGTCCGGCTCGTCGACCACGGCGCGACCGGCGGCCGGGGCGGTCGGCGCCACCACCGGCTCGCCCACCGACACGGGGGCCTGCTCGATGATCAGGTGGGCGTTGATCCCGCCGAAGCCGAACGCGTTGACCCCGGCCCGGCGGGGTCCGTCGCTCTCCCACGGCCGGGCGGTGTCGATCGGCGCGAACCGGGTCGCCGCCATCTCCTTGCGGGGTGTCTCGCAGTGCAGGGTGGGCGGGAGCACCCCCCGGTGCACCGCGAGCGCGGCCTTGATCAGACCGGCGACCCCGGCGGCCGGCATGGTGTGCCCGATCATCGACTTCACCGACCCGATCACCGGCCGGGGGCCACCGGTGTACGGGCCGAACACCTCGGCCACCGTGGTCAGCTCGGCGGCGTCCCCGGTCGGGGTGCCGGTGCCGTGCGCCTCCAGCAGCCCCAGCGCGTCCGGTGCGGTCGGGTCGAGTCCGGCGGACTCCCAGGCCCGCCTGATCGCGAGCACCTGACCGGAGACCGCCGGGTTGAACATGCTGGCGGACTTGCCGTCGCTGGACACCCCGCTGCCCCGGATCACCGCGTAGACCCGGTCGCCGTCGCGGACCGCGTCGGCGTACCGCTTGAGCACCACCACGCCGGTGCCCTCGCCGATCAGCAGCCCGTCGGCGGCGGCGTCGAACGGCCGGATCTCGCCCTGCCGGGACAACGCCCGCAGCTGGTTGAACACCGACCAGAAGCTGATGTCGTGCACGTGGTGCACGCCACCGGCGAGCACCGCGTCCAGCCGCCCGCTGACCAGCTCGGTGATGCCCTGGTCGACGGCGATCAGTGAGGAGGCGCAGGCGGCGTCGATGGTGTACGCCGGGCCGCGCAGGTCGAGCCGGTTGGCCACCCGGGAGGCGGCCAGGTTCGGCACCAGGCCGATCGTCCCCTCCGGCTGGTACGGCCCGAGCCGCTCGTCGAACTTCTTGCGCAGCAGCTCCAGCCGGGCCGGGTCGACGTCGGGGATCAGCTCCCGCAGGATGCTGACGACCTGGCTGGACATCCGCACCCGCTGGGCGTAGCGGGCCTGGGCGGGGCTGAGGATGCCGCCCCGGCCGAGGATGACGCCGATCCGGTCCCGGGCCGGCAGCCGGTCGCCGCCGCCCGCGTCGTCGATCGCCGCGGCGGCCACCTCCAACGTGATGAGCTGGTCCGGTTCGATGTCGCCGACGGAGGCGGGCATCACCCCGAAGCGCAGCGGCTCGAAGGTGGCGTACTCATCGACGAATCCGCCGCGCCGGCAGTACATCCGGTCGGCCCGGTGGGACTGCTCCGGGTCGTAGAACTCCTCGTCCCAGCGGTGCGCGGGGACGTCGGTGATCGCGTCGACCCCGCTGATCAGGTTGCGCCAGTAACTTTCCAGGTCACCGGCGGAGGGCATCAGGGCGGCCATCCCGACGATCGCGATCTGGCCGGGCGCAGGGGCGCCGTTGTTCATCGGTTCCTCCGACGGGTGGGGCGGGTGGGGGCGGGACGGCACATCGACGCCCTCACCACCCGGAGGCGGTGTAGACGACCGAGGTGACCGAAGCGTCGGCCCAGGCCAGCTCGCGCAGCAGGGCCAGCGCGCCCTCCTCAGGGTCGATCAGGCCGATGCCGCGCCGGGCGTACTCCCGGCTCAGCTCGGCGGTGACCATGCCGCCGTGGCCGACGCCCGGGGCCCACGGTCCCCAGTGCACGGTCAGGCAGCGCACCCCGGTCCGGGCCGCGTAGCGGGTGCCGATGGCGTCCAGGGCGTCGTTGGCCGCCGCGTAGTCGGCCTGTCCCCGGTTGCCGTAGGCGGCGGCGATGCTGCCGAAGAAGACCACGAAGCGCGGCGCGGTGGGCAGCGCGTCGAGGCCGGCCAGCAGCCCACGCGCGCCGTCGACCTTGGTGTCGAAGACCCGGGTGAACGACGCCGGGTCCTTCTCGGCGATCAGCTTGTCCTCGATGATGCCCGCCGCGTAGACCACCCCGTCCAGGCGGCCGTGCTCGGCGTGGATGTCGGCCAGCAACCGCCGGGTCGCCGCTTCGTCCCGGACGTCCAGGGTGTGGTAGCGGACCTCGCCGCCCAGCTCGGTCAGCTCGGCGATGGTCGCGCTCACCTCCCGGGCCGCCAGGATGGCCTGCGCGGTCCGGGAGATCTCGGCCGGCGAGGACGCCCCGCGCCGGGCCAGCACCCCGACCAGCGCGGCCCGGTCTCCGGCGGCAGCCAGCTCCGCGTCCTCCGGGCCGGCCGGCAGCGGGGTACGGCCGACCAGCTCGATGCGGCAGCCGGTGGCCGAGGCGAGCGCCCGGGCGAACCACGGGGTGATGCCCCGCGCCCCACCGATCAGCACCACCACCGAGTCGCGTTCCAGGCCGATCGCGGCGGCCTCGGACACCCCGTCACCTGCCGGACCGGCACCCCCGGCGGCCAGCGCGCCCAGCTCGACCGGGATCAGGTCGGCGACGTACCGGTCGGCACCACGCCGGGCGACCACCGGGGCGTCGGAGGCGGTGAGCAGTTCGTCGAGCAGCTGCCGGGCGAGGACGTCCGGCGTCGCCGCCGGATCCACCGCCACGAAACGGGCGGTCAGGCCCGGGTACTCGCGGGCGATCGTACGGAACAGGCCGGGCATGCCGTCGGCCGCTCCGGTGACGTCCTGCGCCCCGGCGGCGAGCAACCAGCGCGGCCCGGCGGCCAGCGCCCGTTGCAACAGCGGGAACACGTCGGGCAGCAACGGCTCGTCGAGGTTGGTCAGCCCGTCGAGCACCAGCACACCGTCGAATCCCTGGTCGGCCTGCTCGCTGTCGAGCACCCCGAGCTGGCCGCCGGCACCGTGCGCGCCGAGCAGTTCGGCCAGGTACGCCCCGACCGGGCCGCCCCCGGTGATCAGGAACCGCAGTCCGGCGAGGACTGTCGCCGGGGTGCTCTGCCCGGCGTCGACGCTCTCCCGGGCGACCAGCCGCTTCGGCGCGATCCCCACCCCGACCCCGGCGGGTGCGGCGGTGACGGGCGCGGCTGGCGCGGCGGTGACGGCGGCCGGCGTGGCGACGGCCGGGGTGGCGGCCACCGTCGTGGTCAGGGTGGCGGTGACCGTGGTGCTCATCTTCTGGTCGAGCCAGGTGACCATGGCGCGGACGGTGCGGGCTTTGACGAGGTCTTCGAGTTCGCTTTCGTCGCCTTCGACGGAGAGGGAGAGGCGTTGGGCGACTTCGCCGGCGACTTCGGCGCGTTTGATGGAGTCGATGGAGAGGTCGGCTTCGAGGTCGAGGTCGAGTTCGATGAGGTCGACGGGGTAGCCGGTGCGCTCGCTGAGCACGGTGAGGATCGCCTGCTGGAAGTCCGCCAGGCTGGTGCCGGTGGCCGCGGTCGCCCCGGCGGGGGCGGCGGCGGGCATCCCGGTGGGCATTCCGATGGGGGCGGCCGGGAGCGCCGGGGCGGGGGTGGGCGTCAGCGGGCCGGTCGTGGTGGCCGAGACGTGGATGGTGCCGCTCATCTTCTGGTCGAGCCAGGTGACCATGGCGCGGACGGTGCGGGCTTTGACGAGGTCTTCGAGTTCGCTTTCGTCGCCTTCGACGGAGAGGGAGAGGCGTTGGGCGACTTCGCCGGCGACTTCGGCGCGTTTGATGGAGTCGATGGAGAGGTCGGCTTCGAGGTCGAGGTCGGGCTCGATGAGGTCGACGGGGTAGCCGGTGCGCTCGCTGAGCACCGCGAGGATCGCCTGCTGGAAGTCGGCTGCGGTGACGCCGACCTGGTCGCCGGAGGGGAGCGCGGCGGTGAGCGTCGCGGTGGCGGTGACCGTGGTGCTCATCTTCTGGTCGAGCCAGGTGACCATGGCGCGGACGGTGCGGGCTTTGACGAGGTCTTCGAGTTCGCTTTCGTCGCCTTCGACGGAGAGGGAGAGGCGTTGGGCGACTTCGCCGGCGACTTCGGCGCGTTTGATGGAGTCGATGGAGAGGTCGGCTTCGAGGTCGAGGTCGAGTTCGATGAGGTCGACGGGGTAGCCGGTGCGCTCGCTGAGCACGGCGAGGATCGCCTGCTGGAACTCGGCGATGCCCGGACCGGCCGGGGCGGCGGGCGCGACGACGGCCGGGGCGGGGGGCGCGACGACACCGCCGACCGCAGGGGAGACGGGCACGACGTCCGGAGCGACCGGGGCCGGCCGGGTGATCGTCGGGGCCGGCGCCGTGGCCACCGCCGTGCCGCCGTTGGTCGCCGTCCTGGTGGGCATCGGTGCCGGTGCCGGTGCCGGCGTCGGGGCGATGGCGGGCCGGGGGGCCGGTGCCACGGCGGGCCTGGCGGCGGGGGTGGGCGTCGCGACCGGGGCGGGGGTGGACGTCGGCCCGGGAGGCAGTGCCGCGTACCCCTCGACCCGGTAGGTCCCGGTCGGCTGCCCGACCGGCGGGTTCGGTGGGCCGCCCGGGTCGCCGAGGAAGGCGAGCATCACGTCCCGCTGGGTGGCGATCATCTCCCGGGTGGTGCGCAGATACTCACTGAGCAGCTCGCCGCGGATGTCCCGGACAGCCGCCGGTGCGGGTTCGCCGCCGGCGTGGATGTCCCGGGCGGTCACCGGTGCGGGGGTGCTGACGGTGCCGGTGGCGGTGCCGGGGGTGGTGGCGGTGCCGTTGGCGGGGGTCATCGACAACTCCTTGATCCGTCGGGGTGGGGTCATGCCACCGGGAAGACAGTTGCCGTGCTGGTCCCGGACGAGTTGGCCGTCGACCGTCCAGAGCGGACGACGGGTCGGTGCGGTGGTGCCGGTGTGGTCCGCGACCCGACCGTGGAACAGCCAGTCGGGGCGGACCGGAACACCGGCGCAGGCGAGTTCGGCGACCGAGATCAGGAATCCGCGCAGCCCGTCGACCGGGCCGCGTTCGCAGGTGACCGTCTGGTGCGGTCGGTCGCCGAGCACCGCCTGCACCAGGCGGCTCAACACCTGACCGGGGCCGACCTCGACGAACATTCGGGCACCGGCGGCGTACATCGCCTCGATCTGCTCGACGAAGCGGACCGGTGCGCCGATCTGCTCGGCGAGGTGGTGGCGGACCTGGTCGGCGTCGCCGGAGTACGGTGCGGCGGTCAGGTTCGACCAGACCGGGATGCGCGGTTCGGCGATCGGCCGGGCGGCGAGCACCTCGGCGAAGGTCTCCACCGCGCCGGCCACCACCGGGCTGTGGAAGGCACAGGCCACCGGGATGGCCCGGGCGGAGAGGCCGGCCTCCTTGAGCGCGACCACCGCCGCCCGCACCTTCGCGGTCGGGCCGGAGAGCACCACCTGTAGCGGGGCGTTGCGGTTGGCCAGCACCACCTCGCTGGTGAGGCTTGCGGCGGCGAGCACCTGGGCGACCTGGTCGGCGGTGGCGTTGACCGCCGCCATGGTGCCCGGGTCCTCGCCACAGGCGTCGAGGATGGCCGCCGCCCGTTCCCGGCTGAGGTCGAGCAGGGTGGCCGCGTCGAACGCCCCGGCCACGCAGAGGCCGACGAGTTCGCCGTAGCTGTGGCCGGCGGTCATGTCGGGGCGGACCCCGAGCCGGCGCAGCAGGTGGTCCATGGCGAGGCCGCCGATGCCGAGCACGGGTTGGGCGATCCGGGTGTCGCGTACCCGGTCCTCCTGGGCGCGTCGGGAGTCCTGGTCGAAGGCTGCCGGCGGGAAGAGCAGCCCCGCCGCCGCCCTGTCGAGTTCGAGGTAGTGCCGCAGTTCGGGGAAGGCGACGAAGAGTTCGCCGAGAGCGCCGGGGCGCTGGCTGCCCTGCCCGGGGAAGAGGAACGCCAGCTGACCCGGCTCCACCGGGTCGGTCCCGGTCGGCTGGACCAGGCCCCGGGTCGGGTCGTGCTCGCCGGCCAGGGCCCGGTGCAGCAGGGTCTCCAGTTCGGTCAGGTCCCGGGCGACCACGGCGACCTGGGTGGCTCCGGGCCGGTTGGCGGCCCTGGCGGCGACCGACGCGGCCAGTTCGGCGAGCCGGCCCGGCCGGTCCCGGGCCTGGTCGCCGGTCAGGCTCTCCAGCAGCTGTCGGATCGGTTGGTGGGCGGCGGCCCGGTCGGTGCCCCGGAAGCAGAACAGCTCCGCCGGCCAGATCCGTTGCGCGTGCCGGGGCTCCGGCGCGTTCGGGTACGCGCCGAGCACGACGTGGAAGTTGGTGCCGCCGAAGCCGAAGGCGCTGACCCCGGCGATCCGTTCGGCAGCCGGTGCCGGCCACGGGCGGGCCTCGGTGAAGAACGCGAACGGGCTCTGCTGCGGGTGCCAGGCCGGGTTGGGCCGTTCCAGGTGGATGGTCGGGGGTCGGACGCCGTGGTAGAGGGCGAGTGTCGCCTTGATCAGCCCGGCCAGCCCGGCGGCGCACTTGGTGTGCCCGATCTGGGACTTCACCGAGCCCAGTGCGCAGCCACCCGGCGCGGCGCCGGCGTCGACGAACATCCGGGTCAGCGTCTCCAGTTCGGTGCGGTCGCCGACCACGGTGCCGGTGCCGTGCGCCTCCACCAGGCCCACCTCCCGCGGCGAGACGCCGCTGCGGTGGTAGGCCCGGTCCAGGGCCCGTCGCTGCCCTTCGGGGCGTGGCGCGGTCAGGCCGAGGGCCCGCCCGTCACTGGCCCCGCCGAGCCCCTTGATCACGCCGTAGATCCGGTCGCCGTCGCGTTCGGCGTCTGCCAACCGCTTGAGTACGACGCAGGCGACGCCCTCGCCGAGCGCGATCCCGTCACCGGTGCTGTCGAACGGGCGGGACCGGCCGGTGGGGGAGAGCGCGTGCGCGGAGGTGAACATCAGGTAGTCGTTGACCCCGTTGTGCAGGTCGGCCCCACCACAGATCATCAGGTCGCTGTCGCCGCTGACCAGTTCCTTGCAGGCGGCGTCCATCGCGGCCAGGGACGAGGCGCAGGCGGCGTCGATGGTGTAGTTCGGCCCGCCCAGGTCGAGCCGGTTGGCGACCCGGCCGGCGATCACGTTGGCCAGCACACCGGGGAAGCTGTCCTCGGTGACCGTGGGCAGCAGCTCCTGCATCTGCTCGGGCACCTCGCCGAGGTAGGCCGGGAGCATGGTGCGCAGGGTCTGGGCGTGCCCCATGTCGCTGCCCGCCTCCGCGCCGAACACCACGCCGGTGCGGGCGTGGTCGGCGCCGGGGGCGTCGTAGGCGTAGCCGGCGTCGACGAGAGCCCGGTGGGAGACCTCCAGGGCGAGCAGTTGGGTGGGGTCGATGCTGCTCAGCGCGGCCGGCGGGATGCCGTAACCGATGGCGTCGAAGGGTACCGGCTCGATGAACCCGCCCCACTTGGAGACGCTGATCCGGCCGGTCTGCCCCGGCCCGACCTCGGGGGCGTAGTAGTGGTCGGCGTCCCACCTGTCGGCGGGGACCTCGGTGACCGTGTCGGCGCCGCTGAGCACGGTCTGCCAGAAGCTGTCCAGGTCGGGGGAGCCGGGCAGCATGCAGGCCATTCCGACGATGGCGATGTCCAGCGGGGCGGGCGCGTGTCCGATCTCGACGGCCGGTGGCGCGAGTCGGGCCCGCAGGGCGTCGAGCCGGTCGGCGTGGAAGCCCCGTACCTCGGTGGTGACCTCGTCGTGCAGCGCGGCGACCGTGGTGGCGGTGTTCCGCAGCACGGCGACCTGACCGGCCATGAACAGCCCGTCGCTGGCCTGGACGTTCTCGTCGACGGCCTCGACGACGTCGCCGGCGCGGCGCAGGCCCTTGCTGGCGATCCGGAGCCGGCCGACGTTGAGCAGCTCCAGCTGCTCCCACACCTCGCGGTTCTCCACCCCGGCGCTCTCCAGCTGGGTACGCAGCTGGTGGAAGTCGTCGACGAACGGGGTGTGCAGGCAGCGGGTGGCGTGCCCGGGGGCGGTCTCCAGCAGTGCGGTGTGCTCGGCGGTGAGCGCCTCGCGTTGGAACAGCGGCTGCACCGCGCCGTGGGTCACCGCCTCGGCGGTGAACAGGTAGGCGGTGCCCATCAGCACGCCGATCCGGGCACCCCGGCGGGCCAGTGGCGCGGCCATCGTGGCGACCATCGCCGCCGACCGGGCGTCGTGCACCCCACCGGCGAAGAAGATCTGTAGCTGCGCGCCGGCGGTGGGCTCGGTGTCCAGGTACTCGTCGAGCACCGCCAGTTGGGCCTCCCACAGCGGGAAGCTCGCGCGGGGCCCCACGTGCCCGCCGCACTCGGCCCCTTCGAAGATGAACTTGCGGGCCCCGGAGCGCAGGAACTGGCGCAGCAGGCCGGGCGAGGGCACGTGCAGGAAGGTGCTGATCCCCTGCTCCTCCAGGGCACGCGCCTGCGGCGGCCGGCCTCCGGCGATGATCGCGCAGGCGGGCCGGATCTCGCGGATGACCTCCAGTTGTGCGGCGCGCAGCTCCTCGGGGGCGAAGCCGAGCACCCCGACGCCCCAGGGCCGGTCACCGAGCCGGGCGGCGGTCTCGGTGAGCAGCCGGCGGCACTGGTCAGCCGAGTTGAGGGCGAGCGCGACGAACGGCAGTGCGCCACCGTCGGCGACGGCGGCGGCGAAGGAGGCCTCGTCGCTGACCCGGGTCATCGGACCCTGGGCGACGGGCACCCGCACCCCGAGGGCCGCCGCGAGGGGAGCGCCGGGCTGGAGCAGGTCGGCGGCGGCCGGGTCGTCGACGGCGTCGAGCATCGCGGCGCGCATGCCCCGGACGGCGGTGGCGGTGTCCGGCCAACGGTCGGCGAAGGCAGCCGCCAGCCAACCGTCCTGGCCGACGGGCAGCAGTTCCGCGTCCGCCTGGTGCGGGCCGCCCCGGCGGATGCCCCGCATCCCGCCGCGCAGGACGGTCTCCGAGCCGTCCATCCGCCGGATCACCGCCTGGACGTCCGCCGGCAGTTCCGACTCGGGCATCAGGGCGAGCTGGGTGTCCAGGACGACGCCGGCCGCGCCGCCGACCAGGCAGGCGCCGGCGGTACGCGGGCCGATCCCGCCGGCCACCCAGACCGGCAGGTCGAGGGTGTCGTCGGCGACGAGCTGCTGGAGCAGGACGAAGGAGCTGAGCTCACCGACCCGCCCGCCGGCCTCCATGCCCCGGGCGATCAGCCCGTGTGCGCCGGCCGCCGCTGCGGCGTGGGCCTCGGCCCGGCTGGTCACCTCCACGAGCACCCGGTGGTGTGCGGTGATCTCGGCCAGTGGCCAGGGGCTGGCCGGTTCGACCACGACCAGGTCCACCCGGCCGGACGAGGCACGCTCCACTTCAGCGGGGGTGGCCCGGCACCCCGCCGGCACCCGGATGCCGATCGGGGTGGGTGACCAGTCGACGGCCCGGGTGAGCGCCCGCAACACCCAGTCGTCGCCGGTGGCCAGGTCGATGACGCCCAGTCCGCCGCCGGTGGCGGTGGCCGCCGTGATCCGTGGGCCGGGTTCGAGGATGCCGACGGGATTGACGACCAGGATCAGGTCACGCGTGTACGGTGCGCTACTCATCGGGCTCCCACTTCGGTCGCGAAGGATCGCGTGGTGACGGGGGGGATTTGCCGGCGAGACACCGGCGAGTGCAGTGGATTTGCGGCAGTGAATGTCGCGCTGAGTCACAACCTAGCGTCGCCCAGTTACGTCCCGGTTAAATCCAACGATCTGGACGGTGTGGCTGAAGATTTCCTACAAAGGCTACGGGATATGCCACCGGGTCAGCCAGGCGAAATGTTCGTCGATGCATCGACGCTGTCACCGGATCGTGTCACCGTAGGTTGTCCGGCCATTTACAGATTTATTTCCAAACTGTTTTCCGTTGCCCAGGTAACCCCTGGTCGTGGAGATCGACTCCTCTTTTGTCCCACCATGTGGAACGGGTCTTGCCATCGATTGTGGTGAGCCTCAAAGATCCGTATCGGCATTCATGCCGGCATTCCCTATCGATTAGCTATGGCATTCGTGAGGCGAGGTGGGATTGGCTTCGATCATCAAGTTGCCTGGTGGGGCGGGGGGCAATTGCTCGCTCCGCCCTCGCCTCGCCCGTCGTCGCTGACCTCGACGGTGGTCCTCGGCGGGGGAGTCGTCCCTGAGTGCTTCGCCGAGAAGGGTGCTGGGCTGGTCGGACGCCAGCCTTTGCCGACGGTCGGCGAGCTCACTTAACGAACGTTTCATGCACTGTCTGTCGCGCTGTCGAACGAGTCGGCCCGAGCGATCTGCATGCTGATTTCTCCGGCAGCGCCCACTCCTGCACCGGCCCCGACCAGCCGAGACGGTCATCACCTCCACGGTGGTCCGCCCCCGGCGGGGCCGCCTTGCCCATTCATCTTCCGGATCGGCGGTTATTGTGCGTAGCCTGCTTCTTCTTGCCTTCGTCGGCCTCGGTGCGCAACTGGTCGATGGCAGCCTCGGGATGGCGTACGGTGTGACATCCACAACACTTTTGTTGGCCCTCAACACCGGGGCGGCGAGCGCCTCGGCAACTGTTCACCTGGCCGAGATCGGCACCACCCTGGTCTCCGGAGCCGCGCACTGGCGGTTCGGCAACGTCGACTGGACGGTGGTCCGCCGGGTCGGTGTGCCGGGTGCCGTCGGCGCGTTCGCCGGGGCGACCTTCCTGTCCCGTCTCTCCACCGAGACCGCGGCCCCGATCATGTCGCTGATCCTGCTCACCCTCGGGTTGTACGTGCTGATCCGGTTCACCGTCGCCGGACTGCCCCGGGAACGCGTCGGGCTGCCCCTGCGCAAGCGTTTCCTCGGTCCACTGGGGCTGGTCGCGGGCTTCGTCGACGCCACCGGTGGCGGCGGTTGGGGACCGGTCGGCACCCCCGCGATCCTGGCCAGCGGCCGGTTGGAGCCCCGCCGGGTGATCGGCTCGATCGACACCAGCGAGTTCCTGGTGGCGGTCGCCGCCAGCCTCGGATTCCTGGCCGGCATCGGCTCGGCGAACATCAACTTCGGCTGGGTGGGCGCGCTGCTGCTCGGTGGCATGATCGCCGCGCCGATCGCCGCCTGGCTGGTGCGGCTGGTCCCGCCCCGGGTCCTCGGCTCCGCCGTCGGCGGGGTCATCGTGCTGACCAACATCCGGACCCTGCTGCGCAGCGACTGGATCGCCGCGCCGGCTGCCGCCCGTTACGCCTGCTACCTGGTCGTCGCGGTGCTCTGGGTGGCGGCGGTGACCTGGTCGCTGCGCCAGCACCTGGCCGACCGGCAGGCCGCGCCGGTCGCCGTCGGACCGGAGAGCGGCGCCGGGGAACCCGCCACCACGTCCAGCTGACCGGGCTACCGGCGGCTCCCACACCTCCGGGTCCCAGGCCACGAGCAGGTCGAAGAGCCGCCGGTCGCCGCCCAGGAACGACCCTCGGTAGCGTGGTGGTCGGCGGCGACCGGCTCGTGCGGCCAGGCCGCCGTCGTGGCGCAGCGGGTGAACAGGAACTCCCCGACATCGTCGGGGGTCACTCGTCCGGCAGCGGCCGCGGGGTGCCCGTGGTGACCTCGGCGTCGTAGGTGTGCACCGCGATCTCCCGGGCCCGGCGAGGTGGACTTCGTCGAGGCGGCCGGTCCGGCGGTGACGGCGGCCCGGAAGGCGGTCGACCATTCGTCGAGCAGCTTGGACAGCTCGGGGAACGCCAACGAATCTCACACGTTCATGGCACAGTGTGCTCGGTCTGAGCACGGATCTACCGGAGAGTCTCTTCCGGGTGTGCGGTCTGCGGAAAGCGGAAGAGGTGGACCATACCGAGCGTGTGCCGGTCGGCCCAGGCGCAGACGTCGACCCGGGCACCGCTGCTCTGGCCCTCCCCGCAACGGGCGGACCCGCCGATCGGTCCCGGGGGGACCGGTGTCACGCCCGTGATGGCCGTGAGTCGGGTGAACACGAGGTCCAGGGTCCGCTCAGGGTCGGCGACCGTGCCGGAGACCCCGCTGAGCAGGACGACGCGCTCGTCGCCGGGTCGGTACAGCCCGAGTTCGGCCGAGTGCTCCTCCTTGACCGGGATGTAGGCGGTGCCCAGCGCGCTGAGCGGTTCACCGTCGAGCAGCCTCTTGAGCTCCCCCATGTTGCTCTGGGCGACCTGTGTCAGTCGCCGGTCGAGCGATTCGTTCCAGGTGCCCAGCACCTTCGTCGGCTTGTCCAGGCGCATGGCGGCAGGGCTGGGGCGCGGCGGCGTCCCGTCCGACCCCGAGCGGCCGGGCTCGATGGTGCCCGAACAGCCGGTCACCATCAGCAGGCTCGCGAGGATCAGCGCGCCCGCCCGCGCCGCGTGTGGTACCCCGGTGGTGAATGTCGGATCCATCATGTGTCTCGTCCCTCGGCTGCGGTGATGTCGGGCCCGACAGCGTAGGCGATCGTCAGTGGAGGGCCGGGCACGGCTCGGGTCCCCCCACCGGGCATCCCGCTGCCGTGTCGGGGCACGGGCGCTGTCGGGCACCGGCCCAGGCGCCGGCCGGGCGGTCCTGGGTGATCTACGATCCTGGATGGCGCTGACGACGTGCCCGATCGGGAGAGGTCATCGGATGAGGCTGATGCGGGTGGGTCCGGCCGGCGCGGAGCGGCCGGTGCTGTACGCCGACGGCAGACACTACGACCTGTCCGCGCTCACCCCGGACATCGACGCCGCCTTCCTCGCCTCCGACGGCCCGGCCAGGGTGCGGGCGGCGCGTGACCTGCCGGAGGTGGACGTCTCGGGCCTGCGGATCGGCCCGCCGGTGGCCCGGCCCGGCGTGGTGCTCTGCGTGGGGCAGAACTACGCCGCGCATGCCGCCGAGTCCGGGGTCGCCCCGCCGGAGACCCCGATCGTCTTCTACAAGGCCCCCAACACCGTCGTCGGCCCGTACGACGAGGTGCTGGTGCCGCGCGGCGCGACCGCCACCGACTGGGAGGTCGAGCTGGCCGTGGTCATCGGCCGGCGGGCCCGCTACCTGGAGTCGCCCGCGCAGAGCCTGGCCCACGTCGCGGGTTACCTCGTCTCCAACGACGTGTCCGAACGCGACTTCCAACTGCGCGACTCCGGCGGTCAGTGGTCCAAGGGGAAGTCCTGCGAGACCTTCCAACCGCTCGGCCCGTGGCTGGTCACCCCGGACGAGATCGCCGACGTGCAGGACCTCGGACTACGTTCCTGGGTCAACGGTGAGCCCCGGCAGGACTCCCGCACCGGGGACATGGTCTTCGACGTGGCGTACCTGATCTGGCATCTGTCGCAGTACATGGTGCTCGACCCCGGCGACGTGATCAACACCGGTACGCCGGAGGGGGTCGGTCTCTCCGGCCGGTTCCCCTACCTGCGGCCCGGTGACGTGGTGGAGGTCGAGGTGGACGGCCTGGGCCGGCAGCGGGTCACCATGGCGGCGGCCTGACCGGCGGGCTGCGGACCGTCGCCCGGGAACGCCGTCTTCCCGGCCGCCGTCCGGCCGGATCAGCGGACCAGCCGCAGGCCGGACATGCCGCCGTCGACGGCCAGCGCGGTGCCGGTGGTCGCCCCGGACAGCGGAGAGGCCAGGAACGCCACCGCTCGGGCGACCTCGTCGGCGGTGACCAGCCGGCCGGTGGGCTGCCGGGCGGCCAGCCGGCGCTTCTCCGCGGTCGGGTCGGCTGCGCCGGCGAGCAGCCGCGCCACCCACGGGGTGTCCACCGTGCCCGGCGCCACCGTGCACACCCGGATGCCGTCGCCGACCAGGTCGGCGGCCATGGCCAGGCTCAGCGCGTGCACCGCGCCCTTGGTGGCGGAGTAGACCGCCCGGTCCACCAGCCCCGCCGTCGCCGCGATCGAGGTGATGCTGACGATGGCCGCACTGGTCGAGCGGCGCAGGTGCGGCAGGGCGGCCCGGCAGGCCCGGGCGACCCCGACGACGTTGACGTCCAGGCAGCGGTGCCACTCGGCGTCGTCGGCGGTCTCCACCGACCCGACCGCGCTGATCGCCGCGCAGTTCACCAGCACGTCGAGACCACCCAGGGTCGCGGCGACCCGGTCCATGGCCTGCTCCAGCGGGCCGCCGACGTCGGCGGTGAGCCGCAGGTGCGCCCCGCCGACACCGGGGTCGCGATCGAGGACGGCGACCCGCGCCCCGCGTTCGGCCAGCAGGTCGGCGACTGCCGCGCCGATGCCCGAACCACCACCGGTGACCGCGGCCACCAGACCGTGGAAATCCGTCATCTCGGCACCTCGTACCCGCGGGCGGCGTGGACCGGAGGACGCCGCACCCGCATCGAGCGCCCACCGGGACCGGTACGCCGCTACGATCGGCGGTCCGGCGGCCCGCCCGGCCGACGAAACCGCGGGATGTCGCACCTCGCACCGAACTCCATAGAACATATACGATCTCGTCGATCACGGCCCGCAGGCGGACGAGGGGGCTCGGTGCGCATCGCGTTGTTCGTCACCTGCCTCAACGACGCGTTCTTCCCGCGTGTCGGCATCGCCACCGTGACGGTGCTGGAACGGCTCGGCCACACCGTGACCTTCCCCGCCGCGCAGAGCTGCTGCGGGCAGTTGCACGCCAACACCGGCCACCCGGCTCCGGCCCGTGCCCTGGAGCGGGCCACCGAGGCGGCGTTCGCCGGCCACGACGTCGTGGTCTCCCCGTCCGGTTCCTGCGTGGCCCACCTGCGGGCGCACACCGGCCTGCCGGTGTACGAGCTGTCCGAGCTGCTGGTGGACGTGCTCGCGGTGACCGACGTGGGGGCCCGTTTCCCGTACCGGGTCACCTACCATCCGACCTGCCACGGGCTGCGGATGCTGCGGCTGGGCGACCGGCCGCTGCGGCTGCTCGGCGCGGTGCGCGACCTGGAGCTGCGGGAACTGCCCGAGCCGGAGCAGTGCTGCGGCTTCGGCGGCACCTTCGCGCTGAAGAACGCCGCCGTCTCCGGTGCCATGCTGGCCGACAAGTGCGACCACGCGGTGACCACCGGCGCCGACTACCTGGCCGCCGCCGACAGCTCCTGCCTGGCCCACATCGGTGGGGGACTGGCCCGCCGACCCGGTGCCCCGCGACCCGTCCACTATGCCGAGATCCTCGCCGCGACCGGCGTCGGGGAGGGGAGGTGACGCGAGCACGCCCCCAGCGGGGCCGACAGCTGCCCATCGTGGCGGTCACCCCCTTCCCCCGGGCGGCGGCCAGCGCGCTGCGCGACACCCGGCTCCGGGCGAACCTGGGCCGGGCCACCCGCACCATCCGGGAGAAGCGGGCCGCGGTGGTGGCCGAGGTGCCGGACTGGGAACGGTTGCGCGACCGGGCGGCCCGGGTCAAGGACGACGTGATCGACCGGCTGCCCCAGCTGGTGGCCCAGTTCGCGCGGGCGGCCACCGCCGCCGGGGCGACGGTGCACCATGCGGTGGACGCCGCCGCCGCCAACGCGGTGGTCACCGAGCTGGTCCGGGCGCAGGGCGTCGACCGGGTGGTGAAGGTCAAGTCGATGGCGACCCAGGAGATCGGCCTCAACGAGGCGCTGGCGGCGGCCGGGGTGACGGCGGTGGAGACCGACCTGGCCGAGCTGATCGTGCAACTCGCCGACGACACCCCGTCGCACATCCTGGTGCCGGCGATCCACTACGACCGGGGGCAGATCCGGGAGATCTTCGCCCGCCGGATGCCCGGCTTCACCGCCGACTCGGACGACCCGGCGGTGCTGGCCGGCGCTGCCCGGGACTATCTGAGGCGTACCTTCCTGGCGGCCCGGGTGGCGATCTGCG
Organism: Micromonospora sp. NBC_00421; assembly: GCF_036017915.1. Lineage (NCBI taxonomy): Bacteria > Bacillati > Actinomycetota > Actinomycetes > Micromonosporales > Micromonosporaceae > Micromonospora > Micromonospora sp. NBC_00421. The sequence continues at coordinate 2,863,491 of NZ_CP107929.1, read as the reverse complement.
GGGCCAACTTCGCGGTGGCCGAGACCGGCTCGCTGGTGGTGGTGGAGTCCGAGGGCAACGGCCGGATGTGCCTGACCCTGCCGGACACCCTGATCGCCGTGGTCGGGGTGGAGAAGCTGCTGCCCCGCTTCGCCGACCTGGGTGACTTCCTGCGCCTGCTACCGCGTTCGTCGACAGGTGAGCGGATGAACCCGTACACCTCGATCTTCACCGGGGTGACCCCGGGGGACGGGCCGCGCCGGCTGCACGTCGTGCTGCTGGACAACGGTCGCCGCCGGATCGCGGCGGACCCGGTGGGCCGGGCGGCGCTGCGCTGCATCCGCTGCTCGGCCTGCCTGAACGTGTGCCCGGTCTACGAGCGGGTCGGCGGCCACGCCTACGGCTCGGTCTATCCCGGGCCGATCGGTGCGATCCTGTCGCCCCAGCTCACCGGTCAGGACGCCGGCCACAACGCGACACTGCCGTACGCCTCGACGCTCTGTGGGGCCTGCTACGACGTCTGTCCGGTCAAGATCGACATTCCGGCGATCCTGGTGCACCTGCGCCAGCAGGGGCCGAAGCCGGCGGCCGAACGGGCGGCGATGGCGTGGCTTGCCTGGACGATGCGCGACCGTCGCCGGTGGCGGGCGGCGTTGCGGACGGCCCGGGCGGGCGGGCGGCCGCTGCGGGTGCTGACCCGGCGGCACGGCGGGCGGCTGCGCCGGGCACCGTGGCCGCTGTCGGCGTGGACGACGCACCGGGACGCCCCGCTGCCGGCCGACGAGTCCTTCCGCGACTGGTGGAGCCGGACCCGTGGCTCCTGACCTGTCCGCGCTCTTCGCCGTCCGGGCCGGGGACTACCGTGCCGGCGTGCGCCAGTGCACCCCGGCGGAGCTGCCCGACCTGCTCGCCACCCTGCTCGCCGGGGCGTCCGGGGTGGTGCTGCCGGCCGGGACGCCGCCGGACTGGACCACCCGGCTGGGCCCGCCCACGCTCTCCGGCGACACCCTCACCGCCGCCGAGCTGGACGCCCCCGGGCTGGCCGTCCTGACCGGTTGCGCGCTCGCCGTCGCCGAGACCGGCACCCTGGTGCTCGACGGGGGCGCGGCGCAGGGCCGGCGGCTGCTGACCCTGGTCCCCGACCACCACGTCTGCGTGGTACGCGCCGAGCAGATCGTGGCCGACGTGCCCGATCTGGTGATCGCGCTGTCCGACCCCACCCGCCCGCTGACGATGATCTCCGGACCCTCCGCGACGAGCGACATCGAGCTGAACCGGGTGGAGGGCGTGCACGGCCCCCGCCGGCTGGACATCGTCTGCCTCCCACCGGCGTAACCGGTCACCGGTCGGCCGGGCTGACCGGATACCGCCATGATCGCGCTCGATCCGCGTTGTAGTGGCATCCTGCCGCGATCGAGGGGACTGCTTCCAGGATCGAGCCCGATCAGGCGGATCGCGCCACGGACCGGCGTCGCGTGGTCACGAGCGCGGTCCGGTTACCCTCGCCGCCGTGGATTCCGTGGAGATCGAAGCACCCGTGGTAGCGGTCACCGTCTATCCGGACCGGGCCCGGGTCACCCGCCGGGGGAGCATCCGGTTGCCCGCCGGCGAGCACCGGGTCCGGATCGCACCCCTGCCGTTGCGGCTGCGGCGGGACTCCCTGCGGGTCGGGGGCGGGGGCGCGGTCACCGTCCTCGGCGTGGAGGTGAGCACCTGGCGGCAGCCCCGCAGCACCGACGGTCAGGTCGGCGAACTGACGCAACGGGCCCGGGAGTTGGCCGACGAACTGGCCGAGGTCGACGACGACGCCGAGGTCGAGACGCAGCGGCGGCAGTTCCTCGCCCGGCTGGCCGACCGGGCCGGCGGCACGTACGCCCGCACACTGGCCGCCGGTGACACCGGCCCGGCCGACGTGGCCACCTTCGCCGACTCGGTGGCCGCCCAGCTCGCCGGGTCGCACCGCCGCCGACGCGGGCTGGCCCGGCGGCGCACCGAGCTGACCGAGGAGTTGTCGGCCGTCGAGCGGGACCTGGCCGGCGCGAGCGGCAAGCGGGAACCGGACCGGCTGGCCGCCGAGGTGACGGTGGCGGTGGACGCCGACGACACCGAAGTGGACCTGGAGCTGAGCTACCTGGTCGACGGGGCACGCTGGCAGTCCTCCTACGACCTGCGGCTGGCCGGGGACACCATGGCGGTGACCTGGTTCGGCCTGGTCACCCAGGACACCGGCGAGGACTGGCCGGAGTGCGCGCTCCAGCTCTCCACCGCGCGCCCGGCGGCGGCTGCCGGCGTACCCGAGTTGTCGCCCTGGTATCTCGACCGGGTCCGGCGGGTGCCGGCGATGCCGGCGGCGAGCTTCGGCGCGCCGCCGCCCCCGGCACCCGGTGCGGCCCCGGCCGGCGGGGGTGGGGTGGCCCGTGCGGGGGCCCCGCGCCCCAGCGTGCGGGAGAGTGTGGCCGAGGTCGAGCAGGGGGTCACCGCGGCGACCTACCGGCCGGTCCGTGCGGTGGCGGTGCCCGCCGACGGCAGCGCCTACCGGGCCGTCATCGCGGTGCTGGACCTGCCTGTCGTCCTGGACCACGTGACCGTGCCGGTCCGGGCGGCCGAGGCGCACCTGCGGGCGACCGTCCGCAACACCTCGGCGCACACCCTGCTCCCCGGTCCGGCGGCGGTGTTCCACGACGCCGACTTCGTCGCCGCCACCCGGCTGCCGACCTGGGCTCCCGGCGAGGAGACCGAGGTGGCGCTCGGGGTGGACGACCGGGTCCGGGTGGAACGCGAGCTGACCCGCCGGGCCGACACCAGGGCCACCCTCGGCTCGACCCGGCGGCGGGACGTGGAGTACCGGATCCGCGTGGCCAACCACACCCCCCGACCCGCGACGGTGGAGGTCCGCGACCAGGTGCCGGTCTCCCGCGACGAGGCGGTGGTGGTCCGGGAGGCCACCGTCGTCCCACCGCCCGACGAGCGCACCGAGCTGGGCGAGCTGACCTGGCGGCTGCGGCTCGGGCCGGGGGAACGCGGCGAGATCACCCTCGGCTTCCGGGTCGAGCTCGCCAAGGGGGTGGAGCTGGCCGGCTGGCGGGAGTGACCGCTCGCGCAGCGACCATTCCCGCCCGCCGACCCACGTGGCGGCGCACCCCTTATCCCGCAGCGGTCACGGCGAGGGTCGCGACCGACGGGTGGGGGCGGCCCTCGGCGTCGTCGATCGCCACGGCGAGCCCACCGGTGGCCCCCGGTCCGGTGGGGGTGGCCACCCGCAGGGCCGGGCCGCCGTCGACCAGGGCGACGGTCTCGCCGTCGCGCACGGTGACCGCGATGCGGTGGGTGCTGGCCGGGGTCAGCGCTGTCTCGGCGACCACCCGGCCGGCGCGCAGCAGCGTCACCCGGCCGTGTGTCACCCGCACCGAGACCGTGGCGTCGCCGTCCACCCCGACCAGCAGGGTGACCGTGCCGCCGTCGGCCCGTAGGCCGCGCACGGTGGCGTCGGCCGTGTAACCGGTCCAGTCCGCGCTGGCGTAGGCGAGCAGCGTGCCGTAGGCGCGGCGCGGGCTGTCGGCGGTGAACCGGCCGGCGGTCAGCGGGGACAGCTCGGTCATCGGCTCGCCGTGCTGGTCGCGCCAGTCCCAGGCGCGGGCGAACGGGTCGGGCACCTCGGCGGGCAGGGCCGTCCGCTCGACGACCGCGCTGACCAGTTCGGCGGCCCCGGTCGTGGCGTACACCTCGGCCCGCTCGACCTGCCCCTCGGCCGCCGACCGGCGGCTGCTCGGTGCCGGGGCGAGCGACTTGTTGGTCAGCGCGCCGACGAACCGCGCGGCGATCAGGTCGCGGCTGAACGCGGCGGCCTCCGGGTCGGTCGTCGCGTCGCCGACCTCGGAGAAGGGGTACGCGAACAGCCGCGGGCGGGGCAGGTCATGGACGTCGAACGCGGTGAACATCGCGTCGAAGTCGGCGGTCAGCCGCCGTTGGTAGTCGGCCAGGCTCTCCTGCGCACCGGTGGCCGGTTCCCAGCGTCGGTGGGTCAACGGGGAGCCGAGCCGCCCCGGCGCGGTCTGCACCCGGGTGTGCAGGTCGTGGGTGTGCGCCTGGAAGTCCCACCGGCCGGAGCGGCTCATCCGGGTGACCTCCGCCCAGCTCAGGTAGTACGGCCGGTGGGTGTCCACCTGCCCGGTGATCAGGTAGGAGGCGGCCACCATGTGGTGCCGTTCCAGGATCGGGTCGGCGTACGCCCAGAGCCCCCGGGTGCCGTCGTCGAAGGTCAGGTAGACCGAGCGGTCCGGCACGGTGCCGCCGGCGAGGTAGTCGACGTACTGGGCCGAGGAGATCGTCCGGTAGCCGGCCGTGCGCAGCGCGGTGAGCTGGGCGTCGAACGCCTCCGGGGTGACCACGTAGTGCTCCCGGCCACCGGGTTCGGTCGCCGCCGGGTCGTCGCCGTGCGGCCGGATGTCGTGGTACGCCACGACTACCGGCGCGGCCCGCTCCGGCAGCCGTCCGGCCGTCTCGGCCCAGCGGCGCAGGTCGGCGGGGTCGACCCGGGTGACCGGGGTGTCCCGTTGCCCGCTGACATGGCGTCGCAGGTCGTCGAGGTACCAGGACACCCCGAAGGGCGCCGCGACCACCAGCAGGGTGACCACCGACAGCAGCCCGCCCAGCGCGCGGGGCCAGAACCGGCTCATCGGAGCACCTCCCCCCGGGAGAAGACCACCGCGTAGAGCAGCACCAGCGCCGCCACCCCGGCCAGGGTGATCGCCACCCGGGCCAGCCGGGTCAGCAGCCCACGGCCGGCGTTCACACCGTGCTCCTTGACCACACGCCGCGGCGGATCGTCCCCACCGACCAGGGCAGCAGCCAGGACAGCATGGTGGCGGAGAGCACGCTCATCAACGGCCGGTACGCCCACCGTGGGTCACCGGGGTTGTCCAGCCGGTACGCCAGCCCCCAGGCGGTGCCCTTGAGCAGCACCCCGCAGAGGTAGAGCAACGGCACCGCCCACCAGCCGCGCAACGGCGCCCAGACCAGGTGGGAGAAGGCCATCGCCGGGGCCAGCGCCACCCAGAGCGCGTGTCCGTAGTAGAGCGCGGCCGGCCCGGGGCCACGCCGCCACATGAACGTGCCGGTGAAGAAGAGGTTCCGCACGTAGCTCTTCTTCCAGCGGGTCTGCTGGCGCAGGAACGGCCGCAGCCGGGCCGGCACCGTCGTCCACACCTTCGCGGAGCGGACGTAGCCGACCCGCCAGGCGCGGGGCGGGTGGTCCTCGTCGCGGACGAACGGCGAGTCGGCGAAGCGCCGCTTGAGCCGGTCGCCGATCCAGCGTTGCCCGAGGACGTAGCCGGTGAGCTGCCGGTCGGTGGCGAAGCGGAACTCGCCGCCGAGGAACCGGTCGGCCGCCCAGGCGGGCAGGTAGTTGAGCACCGCCTCCCGGCGGAACACCGCCAGCGGGCCGGAGACGCAGGTGACCGCCCCGAACGACGCCTCGGCCGCCTTGGAGACCCGGAACTGACCCTCGTACCAGACGTCCTGCACCCGGGTGAGCAGGGACTCGTCGGGGTTGAGCGCGCGGGCGTGCCCACTGACCGCGCCGAGGTCCGGTTGCCGCAGCAGGGCCTCGACACAGCGTCCCAGCGCGTCCGGGGCGAGCACGCAGTCGGAGTCGGTGAAGGCGAGCACGTCGCCGGTGGCGTGTCGGGCGGCGTGCACCAGGGCCCGCTTCTTGCCGACGTTACGGGGCAGGTGCAGCACGGTGACCGGGAGTTCGGCGGCGAGCCGGTCCAGCACCTCGGCGGTGCCGTCGGTGGAGCCGTCGTCGACCACGATCACCTGCAACGGTCGGAAGTCGCTGCCGGTCATCGAGCGTACGCACGCCTCGATCCCGTCCGCCTCGTCCTTGACCGCCACCAGCAGGCTGACCAGGGGGGCCGGGGGTAGCGGCGGGAACTCGGCGGTGTGCCGGGGCTGCGCCGGGGCCTCGCTGGGGTCCACGTACCGGGCGTAGGCCAGGTAGAACACCGCCACGGTGGCGGTGAGCACGGCGAACCCGTAGAACGCCAGCAGCGGCGCGTACGGCAGCAGGGGCAACTGCCGGGCCAGCAGGGCTATCAGCGGGAGCAGCGCGAGCACGGTGAGCAGCCGGCGCAGGCCGCGCCGGACCGGGGCGGTCACCGGCATCTCAGACGACCTCGCGCCGGGGCAGCCCGGCCAGCCGGTAGGTGGCGTCGAGCACCATGGGCTGCCCGCGCAGCCACGACTCGTCCAGGCCGGGCTGGGCGGTGTGCACGACCACCAGGTCCCACTCCCGGTCGGCATGGTCGGCCACCCGGTGCAGGACGCCGCCGTCGGGGGTGCGGACCGAGGCGACGAGGTCGTCGACGAAGCCGACGTCCGCGCCGGCCCGGACCAGCTCGCCGATGATCTCCAACGCCGGAGACTCCCGGACGTCGGCGACCCCGGGCTTGTACGTCACGCCGACGAGCAGCACCCGCGCGCCGAGCAGGGGACGACCGGCCCCGGCGAGCAGTTCCCGGATCCGGTCGACGACCCGGCGGGGGCGGGCGGCGATACCCCGCATGGCGGTCTCGATCAGCGGCGCCTCGCGGCGCTGCCCGCGTACCTGCCAGAGCAGGTAGTGCGGGTCGCAGGGGATGCAGTGCCCGCCCACCCCGGGGCCGGGCTGGAAGGCCATGAACCCGTACGGCTTGGTGTCCGCCCCGTCGATCACCTCGGTGACGTCCAGGTGCAGGTCCCGGCAGAGGTCGGCGAACTCGTTGGCCAGGGCGATGTTGACCGCCCGGAAGGTGTTCTCCAGCAGCTTGGTCATCTCGGCGGCCTCGGGCGAACCGAGCCGGTGCACCAGGGGGGTGATCCGGGCCAGCGCGGCGGCGGCCCGCGCGGTGCAGTCCGGGGTGGTCCCGCCGACGACCCGGGGGGTGAGCTCCTGGCGGTGCCGGTCGTTGCCGGGGTCGACCCGCTCCGGGGCGAAGGCCACCCAGACCTCCTGCCCGACCCGCAGACCCCGGGCGGCCAGCGGCGCGACCAGCAGGTCGCGGGTGGTGCCCACGTAGCTGGTGGAGGTGAGCACGATGGTCTGGCCGGGGCGGGCGTGCGCGACCACCGCCGCGCAGGCGGCCCGCAACGCGGTGAGGTCCGGGGCGAGGTGCCTGTCCACCGGCGTGGGCACGCAGATCAGCACCGTGTCGGCGTCGGCGATCTCGCTGATCGCGGTGGTGAGGCGCAGGGCGGGGTCGGCGGCCTGCAGCGTCTCGCGCAGTCGCTCCTGGTCGTCGTCGAGCAGGTCGGCCCGGCCGGCCCGGATGTCGTCGAGCCGGGCCGGGGCGATGTCGACGCCGATCACCCGGGATCCGCTGGCGACCAGGGCCAGGCTGGTCGGCAGGCCCACGTAACCGAGGCCCACCACGGCGGTACGCGCCCCGGGGCTGGTGACGACGACGTGGGCGGCGGCCGGCTCCGGTGGAGCGGTCGAAGGCGCCGGGGCGGTCGTCGGGACGTCGGACCGGGCGGCGGGCAGGAGCTGCGACATGGTCGAGGGCCCTCACGGAAGGTGAACGGGGATGACCCAAGAGTGCCGATCTGGTGGCCCCGGTGGCTGTCCGTCGAACAGCCGGCCGGAAGCAGAAAGGCTACGGGTAGTCACTGTCCGTTCGGTCAGTTCTCAGCGCGGTAACCGCCCACCGGTGTCGTCGGGGCGCGACGGGGACGGCGGGGGTCGTCACACCGGCATCATCGACCACCGGCGTCCCACCGCTCCCGCCGTCCCGGACGGAGTAAGAATCATCACTGGCGGTGAACGGGCCGCCCGTGCGCATCCTCCCGGCACGGGGTGGCATGGCGAGCGGTCCTCCGGGCGTGAGGGGCCCGCTTCACCAGGAGTAAATCGGTGGCGGGGGAGCGGTTTCCTCGGTGCCGGCGACGGCCGTTTCGTCGAGCGCGGCTCCTCTTGACCCGAGGGTCGTCACCAATAGTCATGGATCGGTTAGGCGTCGGCCCCGCTGCCGGGTGGCGGGACGGCCACCGTTTCTGTCGCCCGGGTGGGCTAGCCTCCGGTGTCTCTACTCGCCGATCATGAGGATGTCCACATGGGATGGTCAGCGGCGTCGGGTGGCTACCAGGTCACTCTCCGCGACGGTGATGTCATCGCCCGGAACGCCAAGGGGCGGGAGCTCCGTTCCGTCCCGGCGTCCCTGCGTGACGATCCGACAGTGGTCGGGCTCCGACAGCTCACCGAGTGGCTGACCCGGCACGAGGCCCAGTGCCGTACGGACATCGAACGCTGGATGGTGCGCTCGCTGCCGGTGCCGGTGTCGGTCCTGACCGAGGTGTGGCCGGACGAGGCATGGCGCACCGCGCTCACCGACCTCGTCGTCGCGGTGCTCGACGACGACGGCCACCGGGACCCGGACGACGTGGGTCTGCTCCGCGAGGTGGGCGACGGCCAGGTCGGTCTGGTCAACCTCGACGGCGACTCCGTCCGCCGGGCCGCCCGACGGATCGTCATCCCCCATCCGGTCACCCTCGACGACCTCGACGACCTGCGGGAGTTCGCCGCCGAACTCCAGGTCCGCCAGTCCGTCGACCAGCTCTTCCGGCAGACCTGGGTCCGGGGGTCGGGCGTCGACCCGACGGCGACCCGGTTCGGCGACTACGCCGGCGGCCGGTACGACCAGCTGCGCCACCTGACGGCCCGCGCGACGAAGCTCGGCTACCCGGTACGTGGTGGCAACGCGGTGTGCCGGATCGTCGAGGACGGCCACACCGTCGAGGCCCGGTCGTGGGTCGGCGCCGACGACCCGTACTACGAGACCGAGACCGGTGACCTCGTCTTCACCGACCGGCACGGCACCGCCCTGCCGCTGGGCACGGTCGGCCCGGTGGCCTGGTCGGAAGGAACCCGGATGGCCGCCGCGTTGTACGCCGGCCGGGTCGTGGCAGCAGAGCAGGAGGAGGACAAGTGAGCGTCGACCCGATGGACCTGTTGGAGGCGGGGGCGGTGCTGCCCGCCGGCACGGTGGTGGCCAAGGACGACACCGCCGACACCCTGACCGCCCGCCGCTACGCCCACCCGGCACTCGCCGGCCGGACCGTGGTCCGGCTGGTCATCGACGCGCTCGGCGAGGCCGAGGACCTGTCCATGGAGTTCCTCGGCTTCGACCGACCGGAGCGGGTGACCCCGGTCGGGGTGGTCCGCAGGCAGGCGCTCGGCTTCCCGGCGTGGGCGCTGATCCACGACCCGACCAACGGGCACCACGCGCTGGCCCTGGTCAAGGAGATCGAGCGGCTGGCCCGGACGGCCAGGTCCCGGGTCGGCCCGGCGAAGGACGGCTTCAACGCCCTCGGTGAGCGACTGGCCCGGTCGGTGCCGCACTTCCTGCCGACCTTCTACGAGGAGGCCGGCCGGGCGTTCCTCGCCGCCGACAGCGTGACCCACGCGGCGAGCATGTTCGGCAAGGCCCGGGACGCGGAACGCGCCTACGGGCTGGCCATCGACGAGGACCGCCAGCACACCGTGTTCCTGGAGTTCGCGCTGGCCGGCGCGCTGACCGCCAAGGCGCTCTCCGGCCATGCCCGGGACCTCGCGACCCGCTGCGCCCCGGCCGACGCGTACGCGATGTTCCTGCGGCTGTGCGTGGAGCGCACTCTGGGCGGCCTCCCGCCGTACGCGGCGATGCACACCGACCTGCGCCGGCTGGCCCGCACCGCCGGGCTGGACCCGGCCACCGAGGACGAGCGGGTGCTCGGCGAACTGCTTGCCGCGCCCGCGCTCAACCGGGCACCGGAGGCGTTCTGGAACGCCTACCGGGCGCCGTTGGCCCGGCTGGCCGCAGCCGACCCCGCCCTACGCGGCCGGCTGCTCGGGCTGACCCCCCAGCACTGCGGCGACGACGTCTGGCTGGAGGTGCTGGAGTCGGCCGGTGCCACGCAGGCGCTGACCGGGCCGGCGGGCGGCGTCCCCGCCGAGGCCGAGTCGCCGGACGGGCCCGCCGGCTGGCTGCGCCGGTTCGACGAGCACCGGGAACGCCGTTCGTGGCGGGTCCGCAAGCGGCACCCCGGGCTGTTGGCCCTGGTGGACCGGATGGCGGGACGGCTCAAGGCCGACGGCGTGCCTGTCGCGCTCTGCCGCGACCACGACACCGTGGACCTCGACCTGCTCGACACCTGCCTGGCGCTGGGGGTGCCCGTCGCGGAGCCTGCCGACGACGTCCGGCACCGGTTGGAGCTCTGGCTGGCCGACGACACCGCCGGCCGACGTGACCTGGTGGCCGTCGCCGCCGACAGGCGTTTCCTGCCGCTGCTGGTCGAGGGCGTGGAGCGGCGCCTGCGGACCGGCGCACGCGACCTGCGCGACCCGACGGCACGGGTGCAGGAGATCGTCGCGGTACCCGGGCTCCGGACGGCCCTGCGGCGCTGGCTGGACACGCTCGCCGACGCCGTCGGGCGGCAGGGGCTGCCGACGCTCGACCACCACCTCGACCGGGTCGGCACCGTCGCCTGCCCGACCGGGTTCGCCGTCAACCCCGACGCGGTACGCCGGCTCGTCGACCACGACCTCGGCGCGGTGCTCGGCCGTACGCTGCGGTCCGGTCTGCTCGACGAGTACGGCTGGCCGGCCCTGGACACCGCTACCGCACGGCTCGGCGAGGCCGAGGCGGACGTCCAGTTCACCGGGCAGTGGCCGTACCTGCTGCTGGTCACCGGCGGCCTGGTGTCGGTGACCGGGCCGGACGGGGTGGAACACGAGCACCTGATGCGGATCCCGGCCGGCGAGAACCGGTACCGGTGGCGGCTGGTGCTGCGCTACGTCGACGGGCAGCTGCTTGTCTGCTGGGACCGGGGCCGGGACCGGGCCGCCTACTGGAGCGGCGCACCGGACGACGTCTTCGCCCTCGCCGACGACGCCTTCACCATCTATCCACAGCTGTCGCTGCCGCTGCCCGGCGGGGGACGTACCCTGGGCCAGCGTCCGTTGCGGGTCGGTGACCGGGGCGAGCGGACCGGCGGCCGGGTGATCAGCGACGGCGACACCTACTGGGTGCGTGCCGCCGACCACCCGCTGGGCTGGCGGGAGTACGACCCCGCGACGGGCGAGCCGGGCCGGTTCTCCCGGCCGAGGTTCTTCGAGGACGGCACTGTCGACGGTCGACCCCTGGACGCCGAGGTGTCCTGGCTGCGCCCCACCGAGTCGTCCGACAGCCCACTGGGACGGGCCGACGGGCTGGCCGGCTGGCGGGTCCGACGCGCGGTGGACGGCGGCTGGGCCGGTGAGGCCGTGAACGGCCGGTCCTTCGCCCTGCCGGCGGGTGTCGGCCCCGACGGAAAGCTGGCGGCGGCGGTGCGGTTCCCCGGCGCGGACACCACCTTCGCAGTGCTGCACCACGGCCGGGGCTCCAACGGCGAGCTGCTGGTCTGCGCCGAGGACGGCTTCCTGCTCGGTCGCTACCAGCTCGGCGGTGAGCGGTCGGCCTTCGCCGCCGGCACCCGGCTGGTGCCGCCCCTGGAGTTCTGGCACTTCCTGCGGCCCCGCGACGAGGCCGGCTCGGCGGCACTGCGGGTCGTCACCGACGCGCAGGCCGGTGCGCTGCTGGCCGAGGCGGCCGGCCTGGACGCCGCGCAGGTGCCCGCCCTGGTCGGCCGGCACCTTCCGCAGCTCACCGCGCCCGCCCTCGTCGCCGGGGTCGCCGGCCTCGTCACCCGGGCCGCCGCGCAGGTGGCACGACTGCGGACGTTGGCCGCCGTGCTGGACGGCGAGCAGGACAACGCCCTGCCGGCGGCGGAGCAGACCCCGGCCGGGGCACCGGCGGTCGACCGGCTGCTCGCCGAGGGGCTGGCCGGGCTGATCCAGTACTGCTACGCCGCGGGGGACAGCTCCCTGCGGCTGATCAGCCGGGCGGGTGCCGTGCTCACCGGCACCGGGCCGACGTCGGACGCCCGGGTCGAGCTGGACGGTGACCTCGACTGGTTCGACGTGCTGGGGGTGCTGCCGGCCGCGATGTACCGGGCGGTGGCCCCGGTCTGCCTGTCCGAGGTGCGCGAGGCGCTGCTGACGCTGCTGGAGGTGTGCGCCCGCTCCGGGCTGCTCGCCCCGGGCAGCCGGCTGCGGCGGGCCACCCTTGTCGCCGACGGCACCCATCCGGTCGACCAGGTCAGGGGGCATGTGCTGACCGAGGGCGGTCGGCGGTTGCTGGTGCTCGCCGTGGACACCGACGACCGCGAGGTCGAGGTGCTCGACTGGACGCCGACCGGGCAGTTCTCGGCGGTGGCCGGTTTCCGGATCACCGAGGAGGAGATCCTGCCGACCGGTGACGTCACGCCGCAGCGGCTCGACGAGTTCGTCCGGCTCGCCCGCGAGAACGGGCCGGTGCCCTGGCACACCGAACGGGCCCAGGCACTGTCCGAGGCGGCGGGCATGAGCTACGCCGAGGCGGTGCTGCTGCTGGCGGGCCTGCCCCGGCTGGTGTGGGAGAAGGCCCCGGCCGAGCTGCGTACCACCCTGGGGTTGCCCGATACGGCGGCCGCCGCCGCGGCGGCCCGGTTCTGGGGCACCGGCGGTCGCGGCCGGCAGGGCCTCACCGGGCTGCTGGGGCGGCTGGTGCCGGAGGACCCGGCGACGCTGTGGGTCGACGGACCCCGGCAGGATCTGGTCGTCGAGGAGTGGATCCGGCGGCACGGGCGGCGTCGACCCGTGTCCGACGAGTTGATCGTCCAGGCGCACCGGGCCGAGGTGGCCAGCCCGCTGTCGGCCTCGACGGTGGTCCACTGGGTCGCCAACGCGGCCACCTGCCACTGGCTTGCCGGTGCCGACTCCGGCGTCGACGACGAGGACGCGTTGATCGCGCTGACCAGGACGCTGCCGTGGCTGGCCTACCACCTGTCCGTCGACGACCCGATCCGGTCGGCGTTGCCGGTGGCCGCCCGACTGGTCCGGGAGCGGTTGGCCGATCCCGGGTGCACCGTCGCGGTCGGCCACCTCGACGGCAACAAGCTGTCGGCGTTCACCGCCGCGTTCGGCCTCCCGGCGACTACCGGCCCGGCGGGCACCGAGGTCGGCCCGGTGCTGATTCCGCCGTCGGCCCGCTGGCACCAGGTCCGGTTGTCTCCGTCCCGACTGTCCGGCGTGGACGATCCGGCGCTGGCCGTGCTGCGGGCCCGCCTCGACCGCGTCGACGAGCGGGTGCTCGCGGCGCTGCGGGCCCTGGTCGGCGACCAGCTCACCGAGGTGGTGTCGCACGTCGTCCCGGCGATGGACGACGGCTTCGCGCAGGACCCGACCCGGTCCGCCCCGGAGTTGGTCGCGACGGTCGCCTCGACGCTCGGGCTGAGCGCCGACGCCGCGGCGCTCTACCTGCAACTGCTCGCCCTGCCCGACCCGACCGACCGTAACGTCGCCCGGTGGACCGGCTGGAAGCCGGCCCGGCTCAAGGCGGCCCGCGCCGAGTTGGCCGCGACCGCGCACGTCGTGGCGGCGAAGCGGCCCCGGGCCGGGCGGTCGCTGTTCCTGCCCGGTGGTTGGTTGGCGCTGAAGGCGCCGCTGCTGCCGCTGGAGCGGTGGAAACTCCCGCTGCTGATCGGGGGCGAGGGTGGGGTGACCGCCCTGGGCATCGTCTCCCCGGTCGCCCCCGCGCCCCGCCTGTTCGCGCTCGCCTGGGCCCGACTGGGCGACGGCGACGCACCCCGCTTCGACGATCTTGTTACGGAAGGGCGCCGATGACCACCGCGACCACCCCGGCGGCTCGCCAGGTCCAACCCGCCGAGCACGCCCACGCCGCCGAACTGGCGTTCCTCGCCGCCTACGACGACGGGCCCCGTCCGCCGGGCTGGCGGTTGACCCCCCGCGCGGTCGTCACGTTCATCGTCGGCAGCGCCGGTGCCGCGCTGGAGCTGCCCCGCCAGGCACGCCGCGACGACCTGCCCCGCACGTTGGCCGTGGCCGCCAAGTTCGTCGGGGAACGGGCCCTGGTCGAGCGGTGCGTCGTCACCCTGGCCGGGGAACGGGGCCTGCTGCTCGTCGGCGAACCGGGCACCGCGAAGTCGATGCTGTCGGAGCTGCTGTCCGCCGCGATCTGCGGCAGCAGTGAGCTGGTCGTGCAGGGCACCGCGGGGACCACCGAGGACCAGCTCCGGTACGGCTGGAACTACGCGCTGCTGCTGGCGCACGGGCCGAGCGCCGCCGCGCTGGTGCCCTCGCCGATCCTGTCGGCGATGCGTACCGGTGCGGTGGCTCGGGTGGAGGAGATCACCAGGTGCCTGCCCGAGGTCCAGGACGCCCTGGTGTCCATCCTGTCCGATCGGCGGATCGCGGTGCCCGAGCTCTCCGGCACCGCCGGGGCCACCGTCCCCGCCGCGCCCGGATTCACGCTTATCGCGACCGCCAACCTGCGTGACCGGGGGGTGTCGGAGATGTCCGCCGCGCTCAAGCGCCGGTTCAACTTCGAGACCGTCGGCCCGATCGGCGACCTGGCCCAGGAGATCGCCCTGGTGCAGCGGCAGGCCCGCGCCACGCTGGAGCGGGTGCACGCCCCGTTCGCGGTCGACGAGGCCGTGCTGGAGGCGCTTGTCACCGCGTTCCGGGACCTGCGGGCCGGGCGGTCGGTCGAGGGCTGGGAGGTGGAGCGGCCCTCCACGGTGATGAGCACCGCCGAGGCGGTCGCGGTCGCGTCGTCGCTGGCCTTGGCGGCGGCCTACTTCCCCGGCGACCGGGACGTGTTGTCGCTGCTGCCGGGGCATCTGCTCGGCGTGGTCCGCAAGGACGACCCCGCCGACGGGGCCAAGCTGCTCGGCTACTGGGACGGCGCGGTCCGGCGTCGGGCCGAGGACGGCGCCCGGCTGTGGCGGCAACTCTGGGAACTGCGCGATGTCCTCGCCGACTGACCCGTCGCCCCCGGCCGGGCCGCCGCCTCCGCCCGCGCCCCGGGGCCCGGCCGGGCCGCCGACGCCCCCGGGGCCGTCGGCCCCGGCCGCACCGCCGACCGGCGCGGAGCTGGTCGATCCCTCGGTTGCGGTCGCCGCGTTGGCCGGGCACCGGCGGCCGTACCTGATCGGGGTACGCCACCACTCGCCCGCGCTGGCGGTGGCCCTGCCGCGGCTGCTGGCCGAGTGCCGACCCGAGGTGCTGCTCCTCGAACTCCCGCCGGAGCTGGGCGAGTGGCTGCCGTGGCTCGCGGACCCGGCCACCACCGCCCCGGTGGCGCTGGCCGGGGTGGTCGGCGACGGCGGGGGACCGGCGTTCTATCCGTTCGCCGACTTCTCCCCGGAGCTGGTCGCGGTGCGGTGGGCGGCCCGTAACGGGGTTCCGGTCGTACCGTGTGATCTGCCGTTGGCCGACGCGGCCTGGGGGGAGCGCGGGCCGGGCGGGGCCGCGACGCCGGGCCGGTCGTTCGCGGACGCGCTGCGCGCGGCGGGCAGCGGGCGGGCCGACGAGGACCTGTGGGACCGCTCGGTCGAGGCCCGGGCGCCCGGCGCAGACCCGGAGGCGGTACGCCGGGCGGCGCTCGCCGTCGGTTGGGCGTTGCGCGTCGACGCCGAGCGGGGGGCCGGGGTGTCCGCCCTCGACCTGCGGCGGGAGGCGCGGATGCGGCAGTGCCTGGCGGAGGCGGGCCCGCGCCGGGTCGCCGCCCTGGTCGGCGCGTTCCACGCCCCGGCGCTGCTGACCGGATCGGGCGGCCCGCCGGCCGGTCCGGCCGGCCCGTCGTCGGTGGTGACCTCGCTGGTGCCGTACACGTTCGGGTTGCTGGACGCGCGGTCGGGCTATCCGGCCGGCATCCGCGATCCGCAGTGGCAGCAGTCGGTCCTGGCGGCCGACGGTGATCCCGCCGCCGTCGAGTCGGCGACGACGGCCGCCGTGGTGGCCGTCTGCGCGGCGATCCGCCGGGCCGGTCACCCGGCCGGTCCGGGCGAGGCCCGGGAGGCGGTCCGGCTCGCGCTCGACCTGGCCCGGCTGCGCGGCCTGCCCGCACCGGGCCGGGGCGAACTGGTCGAGGCGATCCAGAGCGTGCTGGCCCACGGTGAGGTGCTCGGCCGGGGCCGGGCGGTGGCCCGCGCGATGGAGCAGGTGCTCGTCGGGGACCGGCGGGGGGTGCTGGCTGCCGGCACCCCCCGGTCCGGACTGGGCCCGGCGGTACGGGAGTTGCTGGTCCGGTTGCGGCTGCCCGGGGCCGGTGACCCGGCCAGGGAGCTGCGGCTGGACCCGCTCCGTTCCGCCCTGGACCGGCGGCGGGAGATCACGCTGCACCGGCTCGTGGT
The DNA here is from genome assembly GCF_036017915.1 of Micromonospora sp. NBC_00421. Lineage (NCBI taxonomy): Bacteria > Bacillati > Actinomycetota > Actinomycetes > Micromonosporales > Micromonosporaceae > Micromonospora > Micromonospora sp. NBC_00421. The sequence continues at coordinate 2,847,264 of NZ_CP107929.1, read as the reverse complement.
CTGTGACGTCGCGTACGCCGAACAGGTCGGCGGCGCGGGTGTCGGCGGGGTGGACCCGGTCACCGCGCGCTGGCGGGTGGAGTGGTCGCCCCGGACCGAGGCGACGATCGAGGTGGCCGGGCTGCGTGGGGTGACCCTCGGCCAGGCCGCCGAGGGCGCCCTGGTGGAGCGGCGACGGCGGGAGCGGGCCGAGGACGGCCCGACCGTCGCCGCCGTGATCGTCGGGCTGGAGGACGCCGCGCGGTGCGACCTGACCGGGCTGGCCGCCCGCAGGCTCACCGAACTGTCGGTCACGGTGCCGGCGGAGGGCACCCTCGGTGAACTGGTCGCCGCGTTGGCGTTGCTCGACCGGCTGCGCCTCGGCCACCTGCCGGGCGGGTCCGGGCTGTCGGCGGGCGAACTGGGCCGGGTCGCCGAGGCGCTGGAGAACGCGGCGGTCCGGCAGGTCGACGGTCTGGCCGGCACCGAGGACGTGGCCGACGCCGAGGCGTTGGCCACGCTCGTCCAGCGGGCCGACGCCGCCGGGGCGGGGCTGCGCCTGGCCGACTGCCTGGCCCGGCTCGCCATCCGGGGCACGCCGCTGATGGCCGCCGCCGCCGGGGCGGTCCAGGTCCTGTCGGGACTGCGGCAGCCGGCCGCCTTCGGACGGCTCGTCGCATCCTGGGTGGACACCGCGACCACGCCCACCGGGCGGCAGCAGCTCCAGGGCCACCTGACCGGGCTGCTTGTCGTCGCGGAACCGCTGCTGCGGGCCAACGGTGAGGTGCTGGGCGGGCTTCTCGACCGGGTCGAGACCCTGCCCGACGAGGAGTTCCTCACCCGGCTACCCGCGCTGCGCGCCGGCTTCCACGCGGTCAGCCCGGCCGGTCGGGACCGGCTGCTCGAGGTGGTCCGGGAGCGGCTCGACGACGCCGACCCGGCCGCCGACATCGCGGTGCTCGACGACCCGGACGCCCTACTGGTCCGACTGCGCGCCGACCGGGCGGGCCGGGAGGCGCTCCTGGCGCAGGGCCTCCTTGCTCCCGTTCCGGCGGAGCCGTCACCGGACCTGCCGGCAGCGGTTCCCGGCGTGGCGCGGCGGGCCACCCGTCGGACGCCGGCCGGTGGGATCCCGACCGTCGACAGGTGGCGGCTCGTGCTGGGCCGCGAGTCCACCCGGGTCGGGCCGCGCGCCCGCCGGTACGCCACCGCACTCGACGAGCTGTACGGTGCCGGCCGGGGCGAAGGGGCCGGTGCCGAGGCGGCCGGTCGTGCCGGCCGGGAAGCGTCCTTCCCTGGCGTACGGGAGTGGGCACAGGAGTTGTCCGCCCTGTTCGGCCCCGGCGTACGGGAGGAGGTGCTGGCCCGGGCCGTCGAGGCGGGCCGGCTGGACGCGGTCACCGAGCTCGATCCGGCGGCGGTGCGCCCGTCGGTCGAGCTGCTCCGCGACCTGCTCACCCTCGCCGGTGGGCTGCCGGAGTCCACGGTGGCGCGGCTGCGCCCGCTGGTGGCCCGGATCGTGGCGGAGCTGACCCGGCAGTTGGCCGCCCGGCTGCGTCCGGCGCTGACCGGGCTGACCACCCCCCGCCCCACCTACCGGCCGGGCGGGCCGCTGGACCTGCCCCGGACGCTGCGGGCCAACCTGGCGACCGTCCGCCGCGACGCGCAGGGCAGGGTGATGCTGGTGCCGGAGCGGCCGGTGTTCCGGACCCGGGCCCGCCGGGAGGTCGACTGGCGGCTGGTGCTCGTCGTCGACGTCTCCGGTTCGATGGAGGAGTCGGTGATCTGGTCGGCGCTCACCGCCGCCGTGCTCGCCGGCGTTCCGGCGCTCAGCACGCACTTCGTCGCCTTCTCCACCGAGGTGGTGGACCTGTCCGAGCGGGTGGACGACCCGCTGGCCCTGCTGCTGGAGGTCAGCGTCGGCGGGGGCACCCACATCGCGGCCGGGTTGCGGTACGCCCGGTCTTTGGTCACCGTTCCGCAGCGAACGATGGTGGTCGTGATCAGCGACTTCGAGGAGGGGTTCCCGATGGGTGGACTGCTGGCCGAGACCCGGGCGTTGGTCGAGGCGGGCTGCCAGGTGCTGGGCTGCGCCAGCCTGGACGACACCGGCCGGCCCCGGTACTCGGTGTCGACGGCGGGTCAGCTGGTGGCGGCGGGGATGCCGGTCGCCGCATTGAGCCCGCTGGAGCTGGCCCGGTGGGTCGGGGAGCAGGTACGTCGATGACCGGCCTGCCGGCGGTGACCGCACCGGTGCTGGCCGAGGCGCTGGACGCGCTGCCCGCCCGGCTGCGGCGGAAGGTGGACGACGCGGTCGCCCGCGCCAGCGGCTGGCCGGTCACCGGCACGGCCGACGGGGTGACGGTCCGGGTCGACGAGGCGACGTCGGTGACCCTGGTGACTGTCGAGGGGGTGGTACGCAGCGCCGCCGACGCCCGGTGCAGTTGCCTGCTCGCCCCGCACTGCCTGCACCGGATGGCGGTGCTCGCCCTGGCCCCGGTGGACGACCGGGCCCCCTCGGAGCCGGAAGCGCCGGCCGCTGGCCGGCCCGTCGGTGCGTCGGCCGGTGCGGCGCCCGGTGCGACGGCCGATACCGCCGCCGATCCTCCCGCCGGTGCGGCTGCGGCGGTAGGTGGCGCGGCTCCGGCGGTGGACGGCGTGACCTCGCGCAGTGAGTTCACCGAGCGGCAGCGGATCGCCGCCGACGGGTTGTGGCAGGTGGCGGTGGCCGTGCTCGGGGCGGGGACCGTCGGCTGCGGGGTCGTGCTGCGGACCGCCCTGCTGCGGGCCGTGCACGAGGCCAGGGCCAACGGTCTGCACCGCGCCGCCGCGTCCGGCACCCGGGTCGCGGCGGGACTGCGGGCCGCCCGGGCGGCCGAGCCGCAGTACCGGCTCGCCGACCTGACCGACGACCTGCGCGAGCTGCTGGCCGTGTCCCGTCGGCTGCGCGGGACCGTAGCGCCGGCCGGTGAACTCGGGTCGTTGCTGGGCACCGCCCGACGGGCCTACGACCCGCAGGACGGCCTGCGCCTGTACGGGCTCTGCGCGGTGCCCGTGGTGACGGATTCCGGATACGCCGGGGTGGTCACCTACCTGGCGGACCGCGCCGGTCGGCTGTGGACGGTCGCCGATCTCGCCCCGGGGGACGTGGGACGGGCCGTCGGCGCGGGTGACGCGACGGTGGCGGTGGGCGAGTCGGGGCTGAGTTACCGGCAGCTCACCCGGGCCGGGCTTGTGGTGTCCGGCGGCACCGCGTCGGAGTCGGGGCAACTGGGTGCCGGCCGGGCGGTCCGGGCGGTGCGGGCGGCCGGTGCCGGTTGGGCCGACGAACCCCTGGCCGGGTTGTGGGCGCAACCCCTGTCCGACCAGGTACGGCGGGCCTTCGGCGCGGCGACCCTGCCGGTACCGGAGCGCCCGGCCGGGGCTGATCTGCTCTTCCTGACCGTGCGGGTGCTGGGCGGGCACGACCACACCGTCCTCGTCGCGACCGGCGACGGGGCGGTCCTGACGCTGACCGTCGCCGACGAGCACACCGCCCTGCCGCACCGGGACAACCTGCGGCTGCTGGCGCAGGCGGTGGGGGCGGAGCTGCGTCTGGTGGGCCGGCTCGATCCCACCCGCCGGGCGACGGTCCAGGCGCTCGCCGTGGGGCCGACGTCCGTCGACGGGCCGGCGCTCGTCCTGCCGGAGGGCTGGGCGGGCCACGCCGACCTCGGCTATGACCGGCTGCACTCCAGCCAGTTCAGACCGGCAGGCGGTCCGGCACCGGCGCTGCCGGGCGGTCGGCTCCCGGGCCAGGGCGGTTCCGTGGCGCGTCCGCGCCTCGGCGATCCCGCGCTGGGACTGCTGCGTCGGCAGGTGGAGCGGGTCGTCTCGGGTGGCCGGGTGATCCAGGTGCTTGCCGACCCCGTGGTGCAGGGCCGGCGGCTGGCCCGGCTGGATCTCGGCGCGTACCTGCTCGCGGCGATGGGTGACGCGGCACGGGCCCGTCCCCGGGACGCCTTCGGACGGCTCACCGACGACGACGGGCAGGCGTTCGCGGAGTCCTGGCTGGCGCTGGCGGTCTACGAGGAGGCGGCCTCGCGGGCGCTGGCCGAGGCCTCCTGGCTGCCCTGACGACCCGCGGCCGAACTGTCACACGAAGCTGCCGGCCGGTGTCTCCATGGCGAGACCAGCCGACCAGGAGGCGACATGAGCAGCCACACCAGGGTTCCCAGGGCCGAGATCACCGGCCTCTACGGCGCGGTGCTGAAGACGTTCAGCCGGAAGATGTTCGGCGACGTGGCCGGCCCCCTCGAGGTGATGTGGCACCACCGGCCGGTGCTCCGGTTCAGCCTCGGCCTGGGCCAGAAGTCCAGCAGGTGGAAGGCCTGCGACAAGAACCTCAAGTCGTACGCGCAGATGGCGGTGGCCGCCCAGATCGGCTGCACGTTCTGCCTCGACCTGGGGTACTTCCAGGCACACGACGACGGCCTCGACGTGGCCAAGGCGCGGCAGGTGCCTCGGTGGCGGGAGTCGGACGCCTTCACCCCGCTGGAGCGGGACGTGCTGGAGTACGCCGAGGCGATGACGCAGACCCCGCCGACCGTCACCGACGCGCTCTCCGCCCGGCTGCTGGGGCGGCTCGGGGCGGCGGGGATGGTCGAACTCACCGCCTGGATCGCACTGGCCAACCAGTTCGCGCGGACGAACTTCGCGCTCGGGATCGAGGCCCAGGGCTTCGCCGCGTCGTGCGGGTTGCCGCCGTTGCCGCCCCGGGCCCTGCCGGACAGCGCGGTGCCGGCGGCATGAACGACGACCCGTTCGTCTCCCACCGCAGTCTGCTGTTCACGGTCTCCTACGAGTTGCTCGGCTCCGCCGCCGATGCCGAGGACGTCGTGCAGGAGACCTGGCTGCGGTGGGCGGCCCTCGGCGGGCCGGTGCGGGCGGACGTCCGCGACCCCCGGGCGTACCTGGTGCGGATCGTCACCCGGCAGGCGCTCAACCGGCTGCGGACGCTGGCCCGCCGACGCGAGGAGTACGTCGGCGAGTGGCTTCCCGAGCCGCTACTGACAGAGATGATGTTGGTGAGCACCTCCCGCCCGGGGTCTGACCCAGCTACTGACTGACTTCGGGTCCTTAACGGGATTTGTCGGCCTCGGTCGGGAGGTGCTCGTGCACTCACTGGACGTGGCGTTGTGACTTCATAGGAGCCTGGCTAGAGGCCCCGTCTCTGTCTTGTCCGCGTTGCCCGGCTGGTGCGTGCCGCCCTGCTGCCAGCCACGAACGACAGGACGACGATGCCCTCTATTACACCCGATATCGCCATGATCGAGGTCGCCGGCGGCGTCGATACTCACCTGGACACCCACACCGCAGCGGTGATCGACCAGGTCGGCCGAGTGTTGGGCACCCAGCAGTTCCCGGCCACGGTGGCCGGCTACACCGCGTTGTTGGCCTGGATGCGCGGTTTCGGTCGCCTGGGGCGAGTCGGGATCGAGGGCACCGGCGCTTATGGGGCCGGTCTGGCCCGCCGGCTGCGCGACGAGCAGGTCGAGGTGATTGAGGTCGACCGGCCCGACCGTAAGACCCGCCGGTTCCAGGGCAAGTCCGACCCGATCGACGCCATCCAAGCGGCCAAGGCCGCCCTGGCCGGCGACCGGACCGGGATCCCCAAGCAGCGCGACGGCCGCGTCGAAGCCCTGCGCAACCTGCGGGTGGCCCGGCGCAGCGCCGTCGACCAGCGCGCCGACACCCAACGCCAGATCAAGACCCTGCTCGTCACCGCCCCCGACGAACTACGCGCCCAGCTACCCGGCCTGACCGTCAAGCAGCTGATCACCGTCTGCGCGAGGATGCGACTCGACCCGGCCGACGCCGCAGCCCCCGTAACCGCCGTCAAAATCGCCCTGCGGTCCCTGGCCCGTCGCCACCAACAACTGTCCGCCGAGACCACCGACCTGGACGAGGTCCTCGATCCCTTGGTGGCCGCCATCAACCCCGGCCTACTCGCCGCCAACGGCGTCGGCACCGACGTCGCCGGCCAACTGCTGGTCACCGCCGGCGAAAACCACGAACGGCTCGCCTCCGAAGCAGCCTTCGCCATGCTCTGCGGTGTCGCCCCGATCCCCGCCTCGTCCGGCAAGACCACCCGGCACCGCCTCAACCGCGGCGGCGACCGCCAGGCCAACGCCGTCCTATACCGAGTCGTGCTCTGCCGCCTGCGCTGGGACCCCCACACCCGCGAATACATGCAACGCCGCACCAAGGAAGGCCTCTCCAAGAAAGAGATCATCCGCTGCCTCAAGCGCTACATCGCCCGCGAGCTCTACCAGCTCATCACCTCAAACGATCTCCAACTCGCCGCTTGACATCCATAGGAGCATCCAGCCCCGACGTGGCCGATGACGTCGAGCTGGCCGAGAGCGTCTCGTTCGCGGTGCTGACCGTGCTGGAGACCCTGGGGCCCGTCGAAAGGGCGGTGTTCGTGCTCCGGGAGGTCTTCGAGACGCCGTACGACGAGATCGCGGCGGCGGTCGGCAGGTCCCCGGCGGCGGTCCGGCAGATCGCCCACCGCGCCCGGGAGCACGTGGCCGCCCGGCGACCGAGGATACGGGCGAGCCGGGCCGAGCAGGAGATCGTCGTCGAGCGGTTCCTTGCCGCGGTTCGCGGCGGCGACCTGCGGGAGCTGCTGGAGGTGCTCGCGCCGGACGTGGTGGTGGTCTCCGACGGTGGTGGTGTGGTCACGGCGGCCCGGCGACCGGTCGAGGGCGCGGAACGGGTGGCGGCGCTGTTCGGCGGGCTGGCCAGGCTGGCCGGCGACTTCGTGGCCCGGCCGACGTGGCTCAACGGGGGGCCGGCGGTGCGGTTCGACGTCGGCGGTGTGCTGGACACGGTGGCGGGCCTGGTGATCTCCGACGGCCGGATCACCCGGGTCTACGCCGTCCGTAACCCGCAGAAGCTGTCCCGACTCGACACGGAGGCCCCACTGAGCCGTTCGTAGCGCCGCTGTCACGGGGGGAGGGGCGACGCGGCCCGGTCGGCCGCGTCGCCCCTCGACGGTCAGACCGGGCTGCCGGTGACCGTACTTCCGGACTTCGTGATGCGGTACGTCACCTGCGTGCCGCTCCAGAAGTGGAAGGTCAGCGTGACCGGGCCGTCGTTGACCTCGGCGAAGAACTCGGGCTTCAGCAGGATGGTGTTGGCGCTGTAGTCCGGCTGGAAGTGCGTCCAGAACTCCTTGTAGGAGGTCCAGTTGGCCGGTCCGGCGCCGCTGCCGTCGGCGTACTTGGCCTCCATGGTGGCGAGCTGGTCACCGCGGAACTGGGTGGGGATGGCGAACGAGCCGGTGGTGCCGGTGGCCGCCGACTGGGTCGGCTTGTCGTAGGAGATGATGCTGATCCGCCACGGCACGCCGGCGGAGAAGCGGGCCTCGATGGTGGCGTTGACCCCCGGGGCGCGGTTGCCGGCCAGTCGGGTCAGCGCCGACGCCGTCAGGGTGAGCGTGCTGCCGGAGACGGTGTAGTCGGTGCCGTTGACCAGGTTGGTGCTGCCCTGCCGCAGTCCCTGGAACGAGACGCCGTTGAGGTTCAGGGTGAGCGACTTGCTGGTGATGGTGCCGGTGCGGGGCAGGTAGACCTGGTCGGAGGACGCGGTGGCCGAGCGGGTGGTCAGGTTCGCCTTCATCAGGTCGTAGATGCCCTGGTCCCGCCATTGCAGGGTGTTGCGTTCGAGGAACGAGCCCGCGTCCCAGAGCATGGTGGTGAGGTTGCGGATGCGGGCGTTGTAGCCGACGGCCTCGAAGAACTTCAGCAGTTCGCCGCGTTCGATGATGCCGGGCCGGGTGTAGTCGTAGCTGAGCAGCGCCCACTCACCGATGATCACCGGGATGCCGCGGGCGACGAAGGAGGTGCGGGCCCGCTCGAAGGTGCCGACCAGGTCCTGCTCGACGTTGCTGTCGTAGCGGGTGCCGCCGGCGATGTTGACGCTGAACGGCCAGTACCCGTAGAAGTGGATGGTCGCGGCGATATTGGGGTCGCGCAGCTGGCTGATCGTGGTGTTCAGCGCGTCCATCCGGGCCTGCTCGCCGCTGGTGTACAGGGTGGGCAGCACCAGCAGCCGGGTGGCGTTGCCGCCGCCGGACTGGCGGATCAGGCGGACGAACGCCAGGTGCAGCTCCCGCAGCACCTCGTCGCCCTGGGCGTCGTCGGAGGTGCCGGTGAACTGCGGCTCGTTGATGTTCTCGAACACCAGCTTGGCCGAGTGGTCACGGAACGTGCCGGCGATCTGGGTCCACAGCGCGTTGTACTTGTTCAGCACGGTGGTGCGGTCACCGGGATAGCCGTTGATCCACTGCCAGGAGTCGTGATGCAGGTTGATCATCACGTAGAAGCCCTCGGCCAGCGACCAGTCGACCACCTGGCGGACCCGGGCCAACCAGACCGGGTCGATGGTGTAGGTCGGCGCCGGTCCGGTGTGGTCGGTCCAGGTCACCGGGATCCGGATGCTGTTGTAGCCCTGCGAGCGCACCTGGCGCAGCAGGGCCTGGGTGGTCAGCGGGTTGCCCCAGGAGGTCTCGTCGGGGATGGCGTCGAGGGTGTTGCCCAGGTTCCAGCCGGGCTGCATCGCGGCCACCGTCGCCATCGCGTCACCACCTGGCGAGGGTGACGGCGAGGGGGAGGTGGTCGGCGTCGGGGACGGCGGAGCGGTGGTGGCGGTCGGCGTCGGCGTGCCGCCCACGCTCCCGGTGCAGGCGACCCCGTTGAGGGTGAACGAGGTCGGTACGGGGTTGCTGCCCGACCACGACCCGTTGAAGCCGAAGGAGACCGTGCCGTTGGTGGCGATCGATCCGTTGTAACTGAGGTTCTTGGCGGTCGCTTCGTTGCCGGAGGCGGTGACCGTCGCGTTCCAGGCCTGGGTGACGCGCTGGCCGGCCGGGAAGGTCCAGGCCAGGCTCCAACTGTTGACCGCGTCGCCGAGGTTGGTGACCTTGACGTCGGCGGTGAAGCCGCCCTGCCACTGCGACGGCACGGTGTACGCCACGCGACAGCCGGCGGCGGCCTGCGCGTTGCCGGCGACCATCAGGCCCGCCAGCAGCAGCGCGGCGAGCGCACCGGCCAGCAGGCCGGCCCGCTGGCGCATTCTTCGGACGTTCTGGGAACTCATCAGGGAACTCCTCGCCATGGTGGCACCGGATTGGTGTGGGTCGTCGAAGGTCTCACCGGCCGGGCCATCCCGGCCGGTGCCGAGGTCGACCGGATCGGGTCGGGCACCCACCAGCGCCACCGGGAGAACCGGGTTGCGCGGGTGGGGTGGTCGTCCGACGGCCCGGCCGGGACGTGGCGGGTGCGGACGCTGCCCGGGGCGTCCGCGAGAAATGGCGAGGCTCCCGCCTGGAAACGATCGGAGCCCCACTCCAGAAAGTTTCCGTCGCAGACCCTACAAGTATCGGTCGATGTGCGTCAATGGGAGGGCGGGCCGGGGTGGAGAAGTCCGTTCTGGCGAGCCTGCCCCCGAATGCCTCCGCTGTCCGCCCGGCGGTCACCCCGTGTTCTATCGAGAACAGAAGGAAAGTTTCTGGTACGTATCTGACTCCTGCGCCGGGTCGGGCGGGCGGCGGTCAGGTTATTCTGGGTCCCTGAACGATGCCGGCGCCCGGTCACGTGGCGATGCCGGGCGCGACCGGCAGCCGCTGTCACCGCCGAGGAGGCCGGGTTGGGGCACGTCGAGTCGGGTACGTCGGGCGGAGACCTGGCGGCGTTCGTCGATCCGACCAGGCCGGTGACGATCGCGGCGATCGCCGAATCGGCAGGCGTGTCGGTGCCGACCGTGTCGAAGGTGATCAACGGCCGGTCCGGCGTCGCGGCGGACACCCGGGCCCGCGTCGAGGCGGCGATCAGTCACCACGGCTACCGCAGGACCGCCCCGGCGACCCGGAGCAACATCATGGAGCTGGTCTTCGACGAGATCGAGGACATGTGGGGCCTGGAGATCATCCGGGGCGTCGAACGGGCGGCGCGGCGACACCGCGTCGGCGTCGTACTGACCGAGTTCGGGCCGCAGCGCAACGCGATCCGGTACTGGATCGACGACACCCTCTCCCGCCGGCCGGACTGCCTGGTCATGGTGGCCCAACTGGATGCGGAGCAGCACCAGCGGCTGCGCGCCCGAGGGATCCCGTTCGTGGTCTTCGACCCCACCACCGAACTGCCCGAGGACGTGCCCTTCGTGGGCGCGACGAACTGGGCCGGTGGCCGGTCGGCCACCCGCCACCTGATCGGGCTCGGCCACCGACGCATCGCGATGATCGGCGGCCCGGAGCACGTCCTGTGCTGCCGCGCCCGGCTGGACGGCCACCGGTCCGCCCTCGATGCGGCCGGTCTGCCGATGGAGGCCGACCTGCTCGTCCACACCGGCCTGAACCCCACCGACGGTGGCGCCGCAGCGCTCGACCTGCTGCGTCGCCCCGACCGCCCGACGGCGATCTTCGCCTGCAACGACCTGCAGGCGCTCGGCGTCTACCAGGCCGCCCGGGCGCTGGGGCTGCGGATCCCCACCGACCTCAGCGTGGTGGGCTTCGACGACCTGCCGATGGCCGCCCTGGTCGATCCCGCGCTGACCACCGTGCACCAGCCGTTGGTCGAGATGGCGTCCACCGCCACCGAGCTGGCCCTCGCGCTCGGGCGGGGGGAGCGGACCACCCAGGTCCGGCTGGAGCTGGCAACCACCCTCACCGTCCGGGAGAGCACCGCACCGCCCACGACCTGACTGACCGGCCGGCGGCGTCGCCGGCGACGTGACTGACCGGCCGGCAGCGCAGCCGGCGGCCTCACCGCTCCGGCCGGCGTCAGCTCACAGGCCGGCACAGGGGTGCTCGTCGACGGTGCAGCCCGCCGGAGCCTTGGTGACCGGGTCGGCGGTGCGGACGTCGAACCGGATCACCTGCGACCCGCCCGCCGGGACGGCCGGCCCGGTGAAGGTGACCGACTGCCCGTCCTGCTGCCAGTCTGCCCCGCTCACCTCGGCGGCCGAACTGCCCCGGGGCAGGGTGACGCGCACCGTCCAGTCCGCGGCCGGCGTCCCACCCGGGTTGTCGACCACCACCTCGCCGGTGTAACCGAAGACCCGGGTCGACACGGTCTCGTAGCGGGCGTCCAGCGCGCCGACCGCCGGGGGAGTCGGCGCGGGGGTCCTCGACGGGGCCGCCGACGGGGTGCGGCTCGGCCGGGCGCTGCTCGGCGTCGTGGTCGGTGTGCTGCTCGGCGTCGGGCGCACCGCCGCAGCGGACCGGGACGGGCGGGGCGTGGCGGTGGACCCGACCGGCGGGGACGCCGGACTCGACCCGGGGTCGGCGGGCGGCTCTCCGGGCAACAGGACCCACCCCGCCAGCCCGAGGGCCAACGCCGTCGCGCCCAGCCCGGCGACCGTCCCGGTGGCGCGGCGACGGGCCGGCGTCCGGCCCACGTCGGCCATCAGGGCCACCGGCAGTACGGCGGTCGGGGCGGCGCTGTCCTGCCGCAGGTCGACCTGGCGGAACGCCAGCCAGTCGAGCAGGGCGGGCAGCCTGCCTGCCAGCGCCTGCCGGTAGCATTCCTCGCGGCGCGCACCCTGCTCGGCAGGCCAGTCACCGTGCTCAACCGTCTCCCGGACCAGCACCCGACAGCCCGCACCGGTGGGGGTGACGGCGCAGGTCAGCAGGCTGGTCCGGGCACCCTCATGACACCGTACGACGATCAGTTCCGGCTCCCGCCGGTTGACGCCCTCGGCCTCGACGTCGGTGTCGAAGCCGGGCAGCGCGGCGGTGTGGACCAGCCACCGGCCCGGTTGCCCGGGATGCACCTCGGCCTCGGCGAACCATCGGGCGAGCAGCGCCGGATCGGTCACCGCACGCCAGACCCGGTCGGCGGGGTGGAGCAGGTCGATCTGGGCGCCGATCTCGATCACGGCGAGAGACTCTACGGCCCGCCCGGCCCGGCGGCGACGGTGGTCCATGGATCGGCCTGGCTCGCTTCGTTACGACTTGACGAATGACATGTTATCGCTCACAGTCGATGTCGAGGACAACCACACCTGTGGCTCACCGGGCGAGCCGTGCTGGTCGAACCTCGGATCACGACGTCCCCCCAGGGCATGCGGGACGTCGGATCGGATTCCCATCAGCAGATGTCGGTGACGGCGCGACCAGTCCCGTACGCGTAGGGGCTGGACATTTCGCCGGGGCCGGCCCGGTTTCCTCTGTGGAGGAGGATCATGGCTCCCTTTTCGGGCGGCGTTCCACTGTCCCCACCACCGGGCGATCCTCTCGCCGACCCGGGCTCCGGTCGCGGTGTCGAGGTCACCGGCGTCGAGGGCCAGGGTGGACTGCGGCGAGGGTTTCGTCGACATCCGCAGTCGTTGGCCGCGCGGCGATCCGCGTCGACCGGCGCAGCCCACCGCCGGAAGTGGAATCCCGCACCCCACCACCGCTGCACCCACATTGCAAAGGATGCGACATGAGACCCAAGAGAGCCCTGCTAGCGACGGCGACACTCGCCGTCGCCGGCGCACTCACCGTCGGGATGACGTTGGCGATGGCCCCTGCCGCCAGCGCCGGGACGACCCTGCGGGCGGCGGCGGCCGAGAAGGGCCGCTACTTCGGTGCGGCGGTCGCGACGGGCAAGCTGTCCACCAGCACCTACACCACGGTTCTCAACCGCGAGTTCAACTCGGTCGTGGCCGAGAACGAGATGAAGTGGGACGCCACCGAGCCGAGCCAGGGCCGGTTCGTCTACACCGGCGGCGACCGGCTGGTCAGCCACGCCCAGGCCAACGGGATGAGCGTGCGTGGGCACGCCCTGCTCTGGTACCAGCAGGAGCCGGGCTGGGCGCAGAGCATGTCCGGCAGCGCGCTGCGCAGCGCGATGATCAACCACGTCACCCAGGTCGCCACCCACTTCCGTGGCAAGATCTACGCCTGGGACGTGGTGAACGAGGCGTTCGCCGACGGCAACAGCGGCGGGCGTCGTGACTCGAACCTCCAGCGCACCGGCAACGACTGGATCGAGGCGGCGTTCCGGGCCGCCCGCGCCGCCGACCCGGGCGCGAAGCTCTGCTACAACGACTACAACACCGACGGGATCAACGCGAAGTCGACGGGCATCTACAACATGGTGCGCGACTTCAAGTCCCGTGGCGTGCCGATCGACTGCGTGGGTTTCCAGTCGCACCTGGGCACCTCGCTGTCCGGTGACTACCAGGCCAACCTGCAGCGCTTCGCCGATCTCGGTGTGGACGTCCAGATCACCGAGCTGGACGTGATGACCGGTGGCAACCAGGCCAACGTCTACGCCGGGGTCACCCGGGCCTGCATGGCCGTCTCCCGGTGCACCGGCATCACCGTGTGGGGGGTGCGGGACTGCGACTCGTGGCGCGGCTCCGACAACGCCCTGCTGTTCGACTGCAACGGCAACAAGAAGCCGGCGTACGACGCCGTGCTGAACGCCCTCAACTCCGGCACGGGTATCCCGACGACCACCCCGCCGAACCCGACGACCACCCCGCCGAACCCGACCACCACCCCGCCGAACCCGACCACCACGCCCCCGAACCCGACGACTCCGCCGCCGGGTGGGTCGGGTTGCTCGGCGTCGGTGTCGTTGAACTCGTGGACGGGTGGTTTCGTGGCCACGGTGAAGGTGACTGCGGGTTCCTCGGGTACGCGTGGTTGGACGGTGAGCATGACGTTGCCGGGTGGGGCGAGCGTGACCGGCACGTGGTCGGCGACGGCCAGTGGTAGCTCCGGGACGGTGCGGTTCACGAATGTGGACTACAACGGTCAGCTCGGTGCGGGTCAGTCGACCGAGTTCGGTTTCCAGGGCAACGGCAGTGGTGCGGGGATGACCCCCACCTGCACCGCCAGCTGAGTTACGCCGTCGGCCCGACCCGGGGACACCGGGTCGGGCCGACGGTCCACGGCCACCCGACCGGCTCGACGTACATCGATCCGGGCCGTCGCCTGCCGGGTCGGACCGCTGTCCGTCGGCGGAGTCGAGGCGCGGGCCGGGCACGTCGTCCGGCGACTTCCGACTTCCGACAGAGGAACCGTCGATGAGATCACGAATCACCCTGCTGGCCGCCGCGCTGGCGAGCGCCCTGGCGACGATGACGGCCGTGGTCACGGCCCCCACCCCGGCGTCGGCCGCGACGCTGGCCCAGGTGACCAACTTCGGCACCAACCCGACAAATCTCCAGATGCACCTCTACGTGCCGGATCGGGTGGCGGCCCGGCCCGCGCTGCTGTTGGCACTGCACTACTGCACCGGCAGTGGCCCGGCGGTGCACTCCACCTTCGGGCTCAGCTCCCTCGCCGACCGCTACGGCTACATCGTGATCTACCCGTCGGTGACCCGCAGCAGCAAGTGCTGGGACGTCTCCTCCCCGCAGGCCCTGCGGCGCGACGGCGGCAGCGACCCCGTCGGCCTCAAGTCCATGATCGATTATGTCCGGGGCCGCTATCCGGTCGATGCGAGCCGGATCGGCGTCATCGGGTTCTCCTCCGGCGCCATGATGACCAACGTGATGGCGGGCGTCTACCCGGACGTGTTCCACGCCGGGATCAGCTCCTCCGGCGTGCCGTTCGGCTGCTTCGCCACGACCAACGGCTCGGAGTGGAACAGCGAGTGTTCCGGCGGACGGATCGTCAAGACCCCGCAGCAGTGGGGCGATCTGGTGCGTAACGCCTACCCCGGCTACACCGGCAAGCGGCCCCGGATGCAGATCTGGCACGGCACCACGGACACCACGCTGAGCTATGTCAACTTCGGCGAGCAGGTCAAGCAGTGGACCAACGTGCTCGGCGTGTCCCAGACCCCCAGTTCCACCGACTACCCGCAGACCAGCGCCACCCGGACCCGTTACGGCGGCACGGGTGGCACGCCGCCGGTGGAGGCGATCAGCTTCCAGGGGTACGGCCACTCCATCCCGTTCGACGCCGCCCAGGCCGTCCGCTTCCTCGGCTTCGACAGCGCCAGCCCCACCACGCCGCCGCCGAATCCGACGACGACCCCGCCGAATCCGACCACCCCACCGCCGAACCCCACGACGACGCCGCCGAACCCGACGACGCCACCGGTCACGACTCCGCCGGCAACCGGCGGGTGTGCGGCGTCGGTGTCGTTGAACTCGTGGACGGGTGGTTTCGTGGCCACGGTGAAGGTGACCGCGGGTTCCTCGGGTACGCGTGGGTGGACGGTGAGTGTGCCGCTGCCCGGTGGTACGAGTGTGACGGGCACGTGGTCGGCGACGGCCAGTGGTGCCTCCGGGACGGTGCGGTTCACGAATGTGGACTACAACGGTCAGCTCGGTGCGGGCCAGTCGACCGAGTTCGGTTTCCAGGGCACTGGCAGCGCGGCGGGCGTGACCCCGACCTGCACGGCCAGCTGACCACCGGACCGCTTCGACGTCGGGGTGGCCGATCCCTAGGGTCGGCCACCCGGACGTGGTGCGGGCGGCCCCGTCCGGCAGGTGCCAGACCTCGCGCATCGGAGCCCAGAAGTCCCCCGACCGGCCTTGGCGAGCGACTCCTGACACGGGCCGGTCAGCTGCCACCACTGCCGCGTCTGCGGGTCGGCGGCGATCAGGGCGGCTCCATCCGGTGTTTGGTCGCCCGGGGCGACCATCTTGCACGATCACGGGTATGACGTATGATGACCTTCTATCGACTTTCGTCGATGTTGTGGGTTGATCACGTCGTCCATGCGGCGTTCTGACGGGCGGGCCGGATTCTCGACCTGGCGGGCGGCTCTGCCCCGGGTGGGTCACCGGTTCGCACCCCCCGGCACCCCCGCTGAGTCCCGCGCCGACCCCCAACCATCAAGCCGGTGGACCGTCGCAGCTGTGTGACGAGGGTCCACGGTGTCGAGTCGTTCCGAAGGAGAACCACTCATGTCAGGAATCACCCGGTTCCTCCGCCGCCCCACAGCCCTGCCGCTCCTGGTCGCCGGCAGCGTGCTGGCGGCCAGCGGCCTGGTCGGCGGGTTCGCCGAGCCAGCCCGGGCCGCCACCTCCATCACCATCAACGGCGCGTCGGGGGGCCGTACGTTCGACGGCGTCGGCGCGGTCAGCGGCGGCGGCGGCAACAGCCGACTGCTGATCGACTACCCGGAGCCGCAGCGTGGTCAGATCCTGGACTACCTGTTCAAGCCCAACTACGGCGCGTCCCTGCAGATTCTCAAGGTGGAGATCGGCGGCGACACCAACTCCACGAGCGGTGCCGAGCCGAGCCACTCCCACTTCCGCGGTGACCTCGACTGCAACCGTGGCTACGAGTGGTGGATCATGGAGCAGGCCAAGCTCCGCAACCCGAACATCAAGCTCGTCGGGTTGGCCTGGGGCGCACCGGGCTGGATCGGCAACGGCACCTTCATGTCCCAGGACTCGATCGACTACCACCTGGCCTGGCTGGGCTGCGCCAAGCAGCACAACCTGACCCTCGACTACCTCACCGCCGCCCAGAACGAGCGCAAGTACGACGCCAACTGGACCATCAACCTGCGGACCGCGCTCAACAACAACGGCTACGGCGGCGTGAAGCTCATCTTCGGCGACGAC
Organism: Micromonospora sp. NBC_00421; assembly: GCF_036017915.1. NCBI lineage: Bacteria > Bacillati > Actinomycetota > Actinomycetes > Micromonosporales > Micromonosporaceae > Micromonospora > Micromonospora sp. NBC_00421. The sequence goes on along the minus strand of NZ_CP107929.1, from coordinate 2,830,719 downwards.
TACCCGGGCAGTTGGAACCCGGCCAACGTGGCCGTCAACAACGCGAACCTGCGCAACGCGATCGACGTGATCGGCGGCCACTACCCGTGCGGCTACCTGGCCGCGCAGTCCACCTGCACGGTGTCGGCGAACGCCACCGCCACCGGCGAGACGCTGTGGAACAGTGAGGGCGGCTCGCAGGACTACAACGACGGCGCCAAGCCGTTGGCGCGTGGCATCAACCGGGGCTACCTCGACGGGAAGATGACCGCGTACATCAACTGGAACCTGATCGGCGCGACCACCACGAACATCCCCTGGGCCACCGTCGGGCTGATGCTTGCCAACCAGCCCTGGTCCGGCTGGTACGCGGTCGGCAAGAACGCCTGGACGCTCGCGCACACCAGCCAGTTCACCGCGCCGGGCTGGAAGTACCTCGACTCGTCCGGCGGCTACCTCGGCGGCGTCCGCAACAACGGCAGTTACGTGTCGTTGAAGTCGACGAACAACTCCGACTACACCACGGTCATCGAGACCATGGACGCGACCGCCGCGCAGACGCTGAACCTCAACGTCACCGGCGGCCTCTCCACCGGTGCGGTGCACGTCTGGTCGACCAACCTGAACTCCAACAACACCGCCGACCACTTCGTCCGTGGCGCCGACATCACCCCGTCCGGCGGTGCCTACTCGTTGACCGTGCAGCCGGGCCACCTCTACACGATCACCACCACCGGTGGTGGTGGCAAGGGCACCGCGACCAGCCCCGCGCAGGGTCAACTGAGCCTGCCCTACAGCGACGACTTCGACAGCTACCCTGTCGGCAAGCTGGCGAAGTACCTCCAGGACAACCAGGGTGCGTTCGAGACCGCCGCGTGCGGCGGAGGCCGGTCCGGCATCTGCCTGCGCCAGTCCTCCCCGATGGCGCCGATCACCTGGAAGACGCTTGCCGACCCCAGCACCTACGGTGGCAACCTGAACTGGAACAACTACACCGTCTCCGCCGACGCCTTGCTGGAGAAGACCGGCTACGTCCAGGTGGAGGGCCGGGTGGGCAGCCAGACGCTGGACCCGGTCAGCGCCCAGAACGCCTACTTCCTGCGGGTGACCGATGGCGGTAACTGGTCGATCCTGCGCAACAACACCAGCAACCAGCTCACCACCCTGCGCAGCGGTACGGTCGCCGCACTGGGCACCAACCGCTGGCACAGCCTGGCGCTCGGCTTCTCGGGCAGCACCATCACCGCCACCATCGACGGGGTGACCGTGGGCACGGCCACCGACTCGTCGTTCGGCGCGGGTCTCGTCGGTCTCGGCACCAGCCAGGGGCAGACCGCCCAGTTCGACAACCTGAGCGTCGTCCCGGGAGTGGGCGGCGGCACCTCGTCGGCGCTGCGCAACGTCAACGCCGGCCGGTGCCTGGACGTACCGTCGCAGTCACAGACCAACGGCACCCAGCTCGCGCTCTGGGACTGCAACAGCGGCACCAACCAGCAGTGGACGACGACGGCCGGCAAGCAACTCCAGGTGTACGGCACGAAGTGCCTGGACGCCGAACGCTCGGGGACCACCTCGGGTACCCGGGTGATCATCTGGGACTGCAACAGCGGCGCCAACCAGCAGTGGAACGTCAACACCGACGGCACGGTCACCGGCGTGCAGTCCGGGCTGTGCCTGACGCCCAACGCCGCCGGCACCGCCAACGGCACCCTGATGGTCCTGTCGACCTGCAACAGCAGCAACAGCCAGAAGTGGACCCGGAGCTGACCGGACGCCGGTGACGGGTGCGCCCCCGGCGCGATGCGCCGGGGGCGTCGCCCCGCCCCGTCGGCGTGGTCCCGCGCGCCGGGTGGCCGACGTGTTCCGGCGGGTGGCGGTACTCCGATCGTAGACGCAGGGCCGGGGAGCGAACCCGGCCCTGCGTCTGCCCTCACCCGGTACGAGACCGGTTCCTCCCCGTCACACCGGCGTACGCCGCCACCGCTGGTTCGCGCCGGTGCCACAGGTCCACTGCACGACCTGCACCCCGTCGGTCAGGCCGGCGTTGAGCACGTCGAGACACTTGTTGCTGTGCCGGGCGACCAGTTGCACCTGACCGTCACCGACGTCCTGGAGTCGCCACTGCTGGTTGGTGCCGCCGTTGCAGGTCCACTGCACCACCCGGGCACCGTCCGCGGTCGTGCCGGCACCGCCGGAGACGTCGAGGCACTTGCCGCTGTTGCCGCTGGTCACCGTGTAATAGCCAGCACCGGCGTCCTGGAACCGCCACCGCTGGTTGGCCTGACCGTTCGCGGTCCACTGCACGACGTTGGTGCCGTCGGCCGTACCGGCGTTGCTGACGTCCAACAGCTTGGCGCTGTGCTGCGCCGTCAGGGTGTACGTCGTCGGCGTCGGGGTGGTGGTCTGGGGCGTCAACCGGTAGAGCCCGGCGCCGTGGGCGGGCAACGAGCGGCTGAACGTCCCGGTCGAGGTGCCGAGGGCCGCGCCGGACCAGAGGTCGGTCGCGGTGGCCGAGCCGATGCCGAGGTCGGCCAGGTTCATCGACACGGTGGCCGCCGCACCCTCCCGGTTGAACAGCGCGACGTACCGGTCGGTGCTGTCCGGCACGTCGGCGACCCACACCTGCCGGGTGCCGCCGGTGAGCTGCCGGTTGTTGGCGCTGCGCTGGTCGACCGCGAGCACCGCGCTGTTGGTCATCAGTGCCAGCTCCGCCGCCCGGTTCTCCACCAGGTTGCCGCCCCACATCAGCGGCGCCCGGTTGATCACCCACAGCGTCATCAGGGTGCGCTGTTCGTCCGCGGTGAGGTTCGAGTACCGCGGCGAGCCGACCGGGCCGTACTTGGACAGCCGACCGATCGGGATCATGTCCGGATCGGGCCAGGCACCGGTCTTGCGGTACGGCGTCCAGTCGCGGAGCTGGTCGAAGAGGGCGTCGAGGGAGGACCAGTTGTCCCACAGGTCGTTGACGATCCGCCACATGTGCGCGTTGTTCTGCACGTGCGGTCCGGCGGACAGCGGCGTCGCGCCCGGCGACAGGCTCAGCACCATCGGTCGGCCGCTGTGCTGGATCGCCAGCCGGTATCCGTCGACCTCCGACTGCCGGTAGGTAGGCGCGGCGATGTCGTCGATCTTCACGAAGTCGACGCCCCACGAGGCCAGCAGCTGGAACACCGAGTCGAGGTACGCCTGGGCGCAGGGGTTGGTCATGTCCAGCCCCCACATCAGGTTGAGCCAGGCCGCGCTGTTGCCGGCGTCGATCTGGTTGGCCCGGCAGGAGGTGCCGAGGATCGGCACGTTGTCCGCGACCGCCTGCCGGGGAATCCCCCGCATCAGGTGTACGCCGAACTTCAGCCCCTGCGCGTGCACGTGGTCGGCAAGCGGCTTGAACCCGTTGCTGCCGGTCGCCGACGGGAACCGGGTGGTGTCGGGCAGCAGCCGGCCGTTGCCGTCCATCCGGAGCCGGGGTTGCAGGTTGGCGTCCTGGTTGGGGCTGCCGTTGTGCTGCCCGGGGAAGTACCAGGCCCAGTCGACGACGATGTACTGCCAGCCGTACTGCCGCAGGTTCGCGCCCATGTAGTCGGCGTTGGCCCGGACGTCGGCCTCGGTGACGCTCCAGTTGAACGAGTCGTAACTGTTCCAGCCCATCGGCGGGGTGTCGGCGACGCCGTTGTCCCAGGCCCGTGCCGGCTCCGGTGACGGGGTGCCGACCAGACCGGTCACGAGCACCAGCATCGCGGCCAGCAGGACGGCCGTCCGTCGGACTGCCGGTCGTACGGTGCGGTGGTCCATCGAACCTCCTCGGGTCGTCGCATCAGCGGTAGCCGGCGGCGGTGATGTTCGCCTGGACCGCGTTCTCGGTCGCGTCCGACGGGTAGCCGGCGACCATCGCCCCCTCGTAGAACGTGCCGACGCTCTGGTTGGTGTTGTCGATGCAGCAGTCCCCGCCGCTGCCCAGGATGATCGCGCCCTGCTTCTTCATCGGGCTGTAGCCGCGCGGCAGCGAGCCGTCGTAGAGGGTGTAGAGGCTGCCGGACTGGGCGTTGCTGCCCTTGATGGCGAAGCGCGAGGTGCCGTTGTTCTTCAGGGTGGCGGTGACGAACTTGCTGGTGAACGCCCGCTGGTTGGAGTTCCAGGAACTGCTGCCGCCCGGGTAGAGGCCGTACTCCAGGTCGGCCTGCACCCAGGGCCCGGAGCCGGAGCAGCCACCGAACCAGCAGCTGGTGCCGAAGTAGATCGCGTCCATCGCGCCGGCGCCGTCGGCGCGACGGGTGGTCTCGCTGTTGCCGTAGTCGAAGCAGCAACCGCTGTTGACGTGGGTGCCGCTGGTGACCATGTACATGCCCTCCGGCGCGGCCCCGGTCGGCACCCCGGTCAGGTGGCCGTCGCGCCAGTAACTGCTCTTGCCGGGGATGTAGAGCGAGTACACCTTGTCGCCGCCGACCGTCACCGACTCCTTGTTCGCGACCGCCGGCTGGACGGCGCCACCGACGCCGCCGGCCCCCTGGTAGCCGAGGTTGTTGCCGCGTCCGGACTGGTCGTAGATGATCGTGATGACGCAGTTGGTGTTCGCGCAGAAGCTGTCCTGGCCGGCGGCGTTGGCCCGTCCGCCGGGCGAGAGCACACCGATGTTCCTGGTGGTGTTGTCCGAGGACCGGCGCACCTGGTAGAGCGAGCCGTTGTAGGCGGCGTAGAGCGCCCGGGTGGTGCTGTGCGCCGCGATGCAGGCGGTGCCACCGGCGGCGTAGATGTCACACGGCTGGCTGGTGCCGGGCGGTGGGGTAGTCGGGGGCGGGGTGGTCGGCGGTGGCGTGGTCGGCGGTGGGCCGGTGGTCGGCGGCGGGGTGGTCGGGTTCACCCCTCCGGTGCAGGTGGTGCCGTTCAGGCTGAACGAGGCCGGGGCGGGATTACTGCCGGTCCAGGCCCCGTTGAAGCCGAAGCTCGCGGTGCCGTTGGTGGGGATCGCGGCGTTGTAGCTGGCGTTGGTGACGGTGACCTGGGCGCCGGCCTGGGTGTAGCTGCCGTTCCACAGTTGGGTGATGGTCTGCCCTGCGGTGTAGCTCCAGACCAGCCGCCACCCGCTGATCGCGTCACCGAGATTGGTGACTGTGACGTTGGCACTGAAGCCGCCCTGCCAGGACGAGCCGACGGAGTAGCTGACCTGACATCCGGCGGCGGCCGCCGATGCCGATGTCTGGACGGCTGCGGCGGTGACGAGCATGAGGGTGGCGGCGGCGACCAGCGCCGGCCGTCGGCGGAGCAATCGGGTCTCTCGCACGGGATCTCCCGGTGGTGGGTGGACGGTGCGCTGCGTCCCGGCAGAGCGGTGGACGGGTCGACGCTGGACGCCGCGCGGGGACGATGGTGGGCGCGCGGGGACGACGGACGCGGGTGGGTACGGCGGGTCAGGCGACCACGCAGGTCGCACCGTTCAGGGTGAACGCCGTGGGGGCGGCGGCGTTGCCGGTGTGGGTGGCCTGGAAGCCGATCGTGGTCGCCGCGCCCGGGGCGAGCGTGCCGTTGTAGCTGACGTTCGTGGCGGTGACCTGGCCGCTGCTCGGCGAGTAGCTGGCACTCCAGCCGCCGGTGATGACCTGCCCGGCGGGGAGGGTGAACCCCAGGGACCATCCGTTGAGCGTGGTGGTCGCGGTGTTGACGATGGTGATGCTCGCGGTCAGCCCGCTGTTCCACGCGCTGATCGTGTCGGTGACCCGGCAGGCCCCTGACTGCGGCGACGACGTCGGCGTGGGCGTCGGGGTCGAGGTGGGGGTCGGGGTGACCGTCGGCGTCGGCGTCGGGGTGGCTGTCGGCGTCGGGGTGGGGGTGGGCGACGGCGCGGTGCCGTCCAGGCCGAGGAAGGTGATGGCGTACGCGAGTTGGCCGGCCATCGGCAGTTGGTGACCCACCCCGGCGATGCTGATCCCCTCGACTGGGGCCTGCGGGCCCGTCCCGCCGTACCGGGTGCGCGTCCAGGAGGACTGCGGGCGGTCGGTGAGGGTGGGCGTGGTGCTCAACCCGTGCAGGTTGGTCCACTGCTTGATCTCTTCGCCGAAGTTGGGGTACGCCAGGGTGGTGTCGGTGGCTCCGTGCCACAGCTGCATCCGGGGGTAGCGGCCCGAGTATCCGGGGTACATCGCGCGGGCCTGGTCGCCCCACTGCTGCGCCGTCTTGATCACGTTACCGCCGGAGCACCTGCTGTTCCACAGCGATCCGTCGGTGGTGGCGAAACAACCGGCGGGCACTCCCGAGAACGCCGACGCTGCCGTGAAGACGTCGGGATACTGCGCCGCGAGCACGTTGGTCATCATCGCGCCGGAGGAGAAGCCGGAGACCACGATCCGGGCCGGGTCGACCGGGTAGCGCTGCCGCGCGTACGCGACCATCGACATGATCCCGGTCGAGTCGCCGCCCCCGTTGCGGGTGAGCGCGGCCGGGGTGGAGACGTCGAAGCAGTTCCCGCTGCGGGTGGCCTCGGGTACGACGATGAGGTAACCGTAGCGGTCGGCGGCGGTCACGTAGTCGTGTCCGTTGCCGTTGAAGATCCCACTGGCCGAGCCCCCGCAGTAGTGCACCAGGAGCAGCAGCGCCGGTCGGGCCGCCAGCGTGCTCGGCGCGTACAGGTACATGTTGAGATTGGTGGGGTTGTTGCCGAAACCCGTCACCCTGGTCAGGGTCGCCGCGGTTGCGGGCTGCGCCGTCATCAGGACGGTGGTCGCCGCGATACCGAGGACGACGGCTGCCAGCGCGGCGCGCAGACTGCCCTTCATCGGTGGCCTCTCTTCCGGAGTGTGATCGCCGCGCCGAGGTGTGGTGCGGGCGTCGGTTCCGACCGTCGGCCCTCGGGTGTGCGAGCGTCCGCGACGCACCGCCCCGGCTGCCGCAGGCGGCGGTCCTGGTGCCTCGGACCGCTCTGCGCCGGCCGCCTGCGACCGGCACCGCCCGCCGCGACGGCGTCGGCCGTGGCCCCCGGGACCCGACGGGAGGTCACCGGGACGGCCCGGATTCGTTCCCGAGGATCGACGATTGTCGTTACGTTAACGTTAACACTGGGCGCTGTCCATAGATGGCGGCCAGCGTGCGGAGTTCGCCTGATCCGGGGCGGTCGGCACGGCGGGCGGGCGCGGCGTCCGCCCGCCCGTCACCGGGGTGGAGCGACGCTGTCCCGGGTGATCAGGGTGGGGGAGATGGTCTGCCGCAACGTGTGGTCGACGCCCGCGTCGATCTGCGTCAACAGCAGGCCGAGGCTGGCCTCCGCCACGGTGTCGAAGTCCGGCCGGACGGTGGTCAACGGTGGGATGAAGTACGGGGCGTCCGGGACGTCGTCGAAGCCGACCACACTGACCTCCTCCGGCACCCGCCGACCGTGCTCGTGCAGCGCGTGCAGCACGCCGAGGGCGAGATCGTCGTTGGCCGTGAAGATGGCGGTCACCTCCGGGCTGCGGGCCAGCATCTGCCCGCAGCGGTACCCGGAGGCGGCGGACCAGTCCGCCTGGAGCACCGGGGGAACCTCCGCTCCCGCCGCCTGCAACGTCTCCCGCCAGCCGGCGATCCGCCCCGCGCTGTCGAACCAGTCGGCCGGGCCGGACACGTGCCAGACGGTCCGGTGGCCCGCGTCGAGCAGGTGCCGGGTGGCCAACCGCCCGCCCTCCACCTGGTCGATGGTGACAAGTGGCACCTGTCGGCGGGGGTCGCCGTCCACGGTGACCAGGGGGATGTGGGTGGGCAGGCACTCCAGCGCCTCGCCGGCGGACTCCACCGGGGCGATCACCACGATGCCGGCCACCCGGTGCGCCAGGTGCCGCTCGACGACGGCGGTGATGGAGGTGCGGTCCAGGTTGCGGACGCTGCCCACGCTGACGGCGAACCCCGCCTCGGCGGCGGCGAGCTCGAAGGCGGAGAGCAACGACGCCGGGCCGTAGAGAGTGGTGTTGAGCGCCACCACACCGAGCACCTGTGACCGGCCGGTGACCAGCGTGCGGGCCGCCCGGTTCGGTCGGTAGCCGAGCTCGGTGATCGCGGCCTGCACCCGCAGCCGGGTCTGTTCACGCACGTGGGGATGGCCGTTGAGGACGCGCGAGACGGTCTGGTGGGAGACTCCGGCGAGGCGGGCCACGTCTCTCATCGCAGGAGCGCGCACAGTCATCCCACACCTCTCGGTCCGCCCCGCAGCCCGTTGACGGCGAAGCGGCCCGGCCCGGCGTCCGAGCAGGGACGTCAGGAACAAGGCATGGGCGCACACGCCGTGGACAACGCTGGATCAGCGAGAGTCTACGCGGCGTGTCGCCCCGGGTGGGTCGACGACGTGACCGAGTGTCGTCCGCGTACCGTGATTTTCGTCATCACGGATCGCAGGCGGCGCGCGAACTGACGGTGAACGTGTGGCCTCTGTCCCTTCCTCGGTCCTCGATGGTCACTGGCCCGCGCCCGTGTCGGGGGCGGCCCCGCCGACCCGGACGGTGAACCATGACATCGACCGGCGCGTCGAGATGGGCGTCGGGCGGTGCGCCACCGGTGGAAGCCGGAACCGCCTCGTGCGCTGGAGACCGCCGCGTGCTGGAGACCGCCGCGTGCGCTGGAGAGCGCCGTGTGCGCTGGAGGCCGCCTCATGACGACATGCCGTATCGATCGAATCGGATGCTACTCGAAATCGTTCGGTAACGACAAGGACAGGTTTCCAGGAGGTCCCCCCCGGTAGCCCCGGCGCGGGCAGACCGGGGGTCAGCGCTCCCGCCGGGGGTCAGCGCTCCCGCACGACGGCGGTGCTGTCCCGCACCACAAGCGTGGTCGCCAACTCCACCCGGGTCTGGGCGAGACTCTGGTGGGCGGCCAGGGCCAACACCATCCGGGTGGCGACGGCCCCCATCTCGGCCAGCGGCTGCCGCACCGAGGTCATCGGCGGTCCGCACAACGTGGTGTACGGGATGTCGTCGAAGCCCACCACGCTCAGGTCCTGGGGAATCCGGCGACCGGCCAACCGGGCCGCCTCGTAGACCCCCAGGGCCTGCAGGTCGTTGCCGCACAGGATCGCCGTCGGCGCGGGATCCTGCCGCAGGAGTTCCCCGCCCAGGCGCAGACCGTCCTCGAAGGAGAACCAGGGGCCGACGCGGAGCCAACGCGCGGGCAGCCCGACCCCGGCCGCCTCCAGGGCTGCCCGTGCGCCGTCCAGGCGGGCCCTGGCGCACAGCCGCTCGGTCGGGCCGGAGATCACCCCGATCCGTCGATGCCCGAGGTCGAGCAGGTGCCGGGCGGCCTCGAACCCGCCGCTCCAGTTGGTCGCCGTCACCGACGGGACGGCGTGCAGCGGCGGCTCGCCGGTGGGGTCGAGGACCACGAGCGGGATCGTGCTCGCCACCAGCAGGGCGTGCTGCTCGGAGGTGAAGCCGAGGTGCACCACGATCACCCCGGTCGGACGGCGGGCCAGCAGGTCGCGAGCCCAGAACCGCCCCTCGGAGACCTGCCGGCGGGCGTCGGTGAAGCCGACGGCGAACTGATGTGCCCCGGCGACCTGCTGCACCCCCTGCATGATCGTCACCGCCAGGTTGCTCTGCATCCCGTAGAAGACCACCTCGACGCTGGCGTTCGGCGTGCCCAGTTCCGGCCGGCGGTAGCCGTGTTCGCGCAGCAACGCCTCCACCCGGGAGCGGGTCTGCGCCGCGACCCCCGAGCGGCCGTTGAGGACCTTCGACACCGTGGGCGCCGACACGTCCGCCAGCGCGGCGATGGTGGTCAGGGTCGGCTCGCCCCGCCGTCGACCCCGCCGCTGCGTCCCCGTCGCCCCGCCGATCGCCGGGACCGGAGTGGACGTGGGGGGCACGACGGTCGTAGCCGGCACCGTGGTGGTCGGCACGGTGGTGGTGCGGGGCTCGACGGCTCCGGGTGGCTCGACGGCTCCCGGGCGGACGGCAGCTTCCGGGGGGACGGTGGCGTCGGGGGGGACGGTGGTCGCCGTGCCGTCGGTACCCGTCCCGTTGCCGACCGGTCCGCCTGTCACCGGGGCCGGTCGCTCGTGCTGTCGTCGTACCGTGTCGAGCAGCAGGATGCGGAGCGCTTCGGCGTCCCGGGCCGCGACCGGGCCGGCGGGCACCGTCCGGGTGAGATAGCGCCGACGTTTCGACACCGGGTCGATCCCGGCGTACACCCGCACCCGGAGCGAGCCGCTGGGCAGTTCCTCGATCTCGCCGCGTGCTCGCCGACCGGGCCTGGAGCCAGTGGGCCTGGAGCCAGTGGGCATGGAGCCAGCGTATGCGATGTCAGGCAACCAGGATAGCTCCATGATGGCTCCATGTTGGAGTGACCGGATCACGGGCCCCGTCGGGTCTCTTCCCCCGCTCCGCGTGGCCGGCCATCTCGGGTGGGGTCAGCCATAAACATATGGGAGTAGTTGAATGCGTTGAAACGCTTCCGTAACATGAGGGCCATTGTTAGCGCTCACACCGATGGTGTGGGTCGACGGCCTTCCGGCGCCCCGCCCGACGCGGTGCCACTGATTGGAGACTTCGTGAAGCGATTCGTGCGAGCCCGGGGTTGGGGGCGGGCGGCGGTGGCCGGTCTGCTCCTGGCCGCCGCCCTGGTGGGCGTACGTGCCCCGATGGCGCAGGCGTTGGAGAACGGGGTGGCCCGGACGCCGCCGATGGGGTGGAACAGTTGGAACACCTTCGGCTGCAACATCAACGAGACGTTGATCCGGCAGACGGCCGACGCGCTGGTCAGCAGCGGGATGCGGGATCTGGGCTACCAGTACGTCGTGGTCGACGACTGCTGGTTCAACCCCAACCGGGACTCCGCCGGCAACATCCAGGGTGACCCGACCCGCTTCCCGTCGGGCATGAAGGCGCTCGGCGACTACATCCACGCCCGGGGGCTGAAGTTCGGCATCTACCAGGTGCCTGTCGACAAGACCTGCGCGCAGTACTTCAACAGCTACCCCGGCGCCACCGGCAGCCAGGGCCACGAGGTGCAGGACGCCCGCCAGTTCGCCGCCTGGGGCGTCGACTACCTCAAGTACGACTGGTGCTCGCCGAACGGATCCATCGACCAGCAGGTCGCCACGTTCGCCAAGATGCGTGACGCCCTGGCGGCCACCGGTAGGCCGATCGTCTACAGCATCAACCCCAACAGCATCCACGCCAAGACGGGCCCGCAGCGCAACTGGGGTGACGTGGCGAACATGTGGCGCACCACCGAGGACATCACCAACACCTGGAACAGCGGCCAGACCAACGGCTACCCGATGGGCATCCAGAACATCATCGACGTCAACGTGCCGCTGGCCCCGTACGCGAAGCCCGGCGCGTTCACCGACCCCGACATGATGGAGGTGGGCCGGGGTGGCATGACCGACACGGAGATGCGCAGCCACTTCGCGATGTGGGCGATCATGGCCTCGCCGCTGATCGCGGGCAACGACGTCCGGTCGATGAACTCCGCCACCCAGACCATCCTCAAGAACGCCAACCTGGTCGCCATCAACCAGGACGCACTGGCGTTGCAGGCCGGCCAGGTCTCGTTCGACGGCACCCGCCGGGTGCTGGCCAAGCGGCTGGCCAACGGGGACGTCGCGGTGGCCCTGTTCAACCAGGGCGGCGCGACGACGACGATCTCCACGACCGCCGCCGCCATCGGCAAGTCCGGGTCCTCCTTCACCCTGGTGGACGCCTGGACCAACGCCAGCACCACCAGCACCGGGACCATCTCCGCGAGTGTGCCGTCGCACGGCACTGTGGTGTACCGGGTCAGCGGCGGTGGCACCGCCCCGCCGACCACGCCGCCGCCGTCCACCGCGAGCGCGCTGGCCAGTGCCGCCTCCGGTCGCTGTCTGGACGTCCCGCAGAGCAACACCGCCAACGGCACCCAGCCGGTGATCTGGGACTGCAACGGGGCCGCCAACCAGCGCTGGACGGCCAACGGTCAGACCCTCCAGTCCCTCGGCAAGTGCCTGGACGCCCCGACCAACGCCACCGCCGGCACCAAGGTCCAGCTCTGGGACTGCAACGGTCAGACCAACCAGCAGTGGACGTTCAACACCAACGGCACGATCAGCGGCGTGCAGTCCGGCCTCTGCCTCGACGTGAACAACAACGGCACCGCCAACGGCACCACAGTGCTCCTCTGGTCGTGCACCGCAGCGGCCAACCAGCGCTGGAACCGGGTCTAGCCGGTAGGCCGTCGCCGCCCGCCCGGCACCGGACCCTGGTGGCGGGCGGGCGGCGCGTCGACGGGGGTGAGCCCGGTCGAGGTCCGGTAGCGTACCGGCAGCGGGTCGCTCAGCGCACCGACGAACTCCCCGTCGACGTGGTCGAGGAACCCGATGAGGGACCAGTCACCGGCCGGACCGGCTACCAGTCGGGGCGCGTACAGGTGCGGGTGCGGGAACGGTCGGGCCGAGGCGATGTCCCACGGGCCCCGCACGTCGTGCCCCTGTGCCACCCAGATCCGGTGGCCGTCGTGGCGGGTGCCGGCGGCGTCGGTGGAGAACAGCAGCAGGGGGTGGCCGTCGACGACGGCGACCTGGGGCACCTCCAGGTGGCCGAAGCCGGCCGGGATCGACAGCGGAGGCTGGACGGTCCAGTTCACCAGGTCGGGTGAGGTGGCGTGGCCGACGACACCACGGGATTCGGTCGGCCCGGTGTTGACCCGGGCGGTGACGAGCATGTGCCAGCCGGCGCCGTCCGGGTCGGGGAACACCCACGGGTCGCGCCAGGCCTGCTCGTACCAGAGCGTCCGGTCGAGCAGTTCGTACCAGGTGGGGTCGGCTTCGACGAGCGGCCCGGTGCCGTGCCGGTGCCAGGTGGTCAGGTCGTCGGAGACGGCCAGACCGATCCGTTGGACCAGCCCGTCCTCGGCGCGGCCGACCCCGGTGTAGAACAGGTACCACCGCCCGTCCGGGCCGCGCACCGTGCAACCCGTCCAGGTCGCGAGGTCGTCCCAGCTCGGTGCGTCGGCGGGGACGATCGCGTCGGCGACCAGCTCCCAGCTGCGCAGGTCGGTCGAGACGGCGTGGCCGATCGTGGCGCGGCGGTGCCGGCGGTGCGGGTCGTGCAGGGCGCGGGAGGCGCGCAGGAAGAACGCGTGCCACCGGCCGTCGTCGTCCCGGGCGTACCAGCTGTCCCACACCCAGTGGTCGGGTAGACGTAGCATGGCGGGAAGTTAGCACTAAATCGTTTTAGCGGCCAGGTCGGGGGTGTCCGCACCGGGTCGGGCGGCCTGCGTGGTCGGGCCGGGGCGGCCTATCCGGCCGGGGCGGCCACGGACCTGCGTCGCCGCAGCGGCATCGGGACGAGGGACGCTTCGGCGTCGCCGCCGTCGAGGAGGATCTCGACCGCCCGCCGCCCCATCTGCTCGTGCGGCAGTGCGGTGGTGGACAGGCCGGGACGCAGCCAGGCGGCGATCGGGTCGTCGTCGAACGACACCACCGAGAGGTCGTCCGGGACGGTCAGCCCGGCCTCGGCCAGCGCCTGGTAGGCACCGAAGGCCAGCCGGTCGTTCATGCAGACGATCGCGGTGGGTCGGACCGGCCGGCCCAGCAGCGTGCGCATGGCGGCGTAGCCGTGTTCGGGCAGCCACTCGGCGCAGAAACACTCGGTCAGCAGGTCGACCCCGGCGTCGGCGAGCGCCTGGTGGATGCCCCGCAACCGGGCCCGCGCGGCGAGGGAGACCTCGGCGTCGTCCTCCTTGAGCCGGTTGCGGCCGATCAACGCGATCCGGTCCCGGTGGCCCTGGTCGAGCAGGGTGGTGGCCACGGTACGGCCGGCCCGCTCGTCGTCGGGGAGCACGCAGGGCAGGCTGTCCGGTCCTGTGCTTGTGGCGTTGAGCAGCACCACCGGGCCACCGAGGATGGCCGCCGGGACGGTCAGCCGGCGGGTCGCCATCGCCGCGTAGATCACCCCGTCGACCTGCCGGTCGAGCATGGCCTCGATGGCGTACTGCTCGAAGGTGGCGTCGCCCTGGGTCTCGGTGATGAGCAGCACGTGGTCGCGCTCCCGGGCCGCGTCGAGCGCACCCCGGATGAGGCCGCCGGCGAACCGGGTGGTGGCGACGATGTCGGAGACGAACGCGATGGTGGCCGTCTTGCGGGTACGCAGGCTGCGGGCCGCCAGGTTGGGTCGGTAGCCGAGCTCCTCGGCGGCGGCGAAGACGCGCTGGTGCGCCTCGGCCGAGAGCCGGGTGCCCTCCCGACCGTTGAGGACCATCGACGCGGCGGTCTTGGACAGCCCGGCCCGCCGCGCGACGTCGGCCAGGGTTGCTCTGTTGCGGCCCATCGGTCCTCCGAATCAGGGTGCCGCCACGGGCACCGCTCCCGCCCATCATGATGCGTCGGCCCGCCCGGCCCGGTGTCGGCCGCCGCCTGGCGTGATGTCGGTGGCCATGTGCCCGCTGTCACCTGGCGTGGTGTCGGTGACAGCCCGGACCGGTAGCCCGGACCGGGTGTCGAGCGTGAACCAGACGTTTCCGGACCGTTGCAATTTTGTCCTTGACAGCTCAAGCCGCCGCGCGCATGCTCTGCTAAATCAGTTTAGCGGCTACTTCTGGCAGGTCGGGCGGCACCCTCGGTCGTCCTCCTGGCGCAGCCATGGGTGGCGGCATCGCGTGCTTCGGCGGCACGCCGGTCCCGACGTACTGTTGTGGCTGGTTACCCACCGTGACGGTCTGACGGGCCGGCAGGAACCGCGGTCGGGCACGCGCGGAAGAGTCAAGGAGTCCTCAGTTGGCTACATCATTGACAAAGTTCCCCCGCCGGACGGCGCTCCTGGCCCCCGTGCTGGCGCTGGGGCTGGCGGCGACGGCGTGTAGCGCACCCGGGGCGGACGAGTCGCCGCGCACCGGGTCCGACGCCGCCGTCAGCACCGACCTCGGCACCGACCCGATCACCCTGGAGATGTACGCCGAGACCGGCTTCCCGCTGGCCAAAGCGCTGGCCGACGAGTTCACCAAGCAGCACCCGAACGTCAAGTTCAACATCCGCGAGGACCAGTTCACGGTCATCGTGGAGAACGCGCCCCGGGTGATGGCCTCGGACAACTCGCCCGACATCATCCGGCTCCCCACCATGGTCGACCTGGTCAAGGACGACCTGCTCAAGAACCTCGACCCCTACTTCGACGCGTACGGCTGGGACAAGTTCCCCGCCTCCCAGCTGGTGCAGCTGCGGGTCGGCGACGGCGGCACCACCCGGGGCACCGGCTCGCTGTGGGGGATGGGCCTCGGCTACAGCGTGACCGGGGTGTTCTACAACAAGAAGCTGGCCGAGCAGGTCGGCATGACCCAGCCGCCGGCCACCATCGCCGAGTTCGAGCAGCTCCTGGCCAAGGCCAAGACCGCCGGGGTCCAGCCGATCATGCAGTTCAACAAGAACACCGCGGGCATCAACTTCCCGCACCAGGCGTTGCAGAACCAGTTCGGTGACCCGGCCCAGGTGGCCGACTGGATCTTCCAGAAGCCGGGCGCGACGTTCGACACCCCGGCCGCGCTCAAGGCCACCCAGACCATCCAGAAGTGGGCCCAGGCCGGCTACTTCCCGAAGGACGCCAACGCGCTGGACTACGCCAGCATGGTGGGCGAGTTCCAGAAGAACAACGGGCTGTTCATGTTCAACGGCGACTGGGAGTCGGCCAACCTCGACAAGTCGATGCCCGGCAACGTGGGCTTCTTCCTGTTCCCGACCGAGTCGGCAGGTGGCAAGCACGTGGCGATGTCCGCCCCGAACACCTTCGGCATCGGCGCCAAGGCCAAGAACCCCGACGCCGCCGCGTTCTTCCTGAACTGGGCGCACACCAACGCCACCGCCCGGGAGATCACCGTCAAGCTCGGCGGGTCCAGCCCCGGTGGCCCGAGTGACCTGGCCGTGCCGACCGCCGCGCCGAACACCGTGCTGGCCGAGACGCTCAAGGCGTCGCAGCAGCTCGGCGAGGAGAACGGCGCGGTGGACTTCACCGCGAACGCCACAGGTGGCATCTTCGCCGCCGCGATCACGCCGGAGATGCAGAAGCTGATCGCCGGTCAGCAGACGCCCGAGGGGTACGTGAAGGCGGTCCAGGCCGAGTACGCGAAGGAACTGTCCCGATGACGTCTGCCCTCGGCAGCGCACCGGCCGGGCGGGATGGCGCGCGACCGTCGCCGGATCGTCCCACCCACCCGTCCGCCGCGCGGGCCCACCGACTCCGGTGGGCCCGCGCGGGCGGGACGGGCTGGCTCTTCGTCCTGCCCGCCGTGGTGATGTACGCGATCTTCGTCCTGCGTCCGCTCGTGCTGACCATCCAGTACTCGTTCTACGACTGGAACGGCATCGGGGTGGCCCGCTGGGCGGGACTTGACAACTACCTCACCGTCTTCACCGACAGTGACCTGCTGAAGATCATCGGTAACGCGCTCGTCCTGATCGTCTTCTTCAGCTTCGTCCCGGTCGCGCTCGGCCTGCTGGTGGCCAGCCTGGTCCGCCGGATCACCACCGGCGCGTTCGGCACAGTCGTCCGGACGGTGCTGTTCCTGCCCCAGGTCATCCCCCTGGTGGCGGCGGGCATCGCGTGGAGCTGGCTGCTGTCGACCAACGGTCTGATCAACCAGGTGCTCCGCGCGGTCGGTCTGGGCGGGGTGGCCCGCGCGTGGCTCGGTGACTTCGACACCGCGCTGCCCGCCGTCGGCGTCATCGGCGCCTGGGTCCTGCTCGGCCTCTGCACGATCCTGCTGGTCACCGGGATGAGCAAGATCGACCCGGCGCTGTACGAGGCGGCCCGCCTCGACGGTGCCGGCCCGGTCCGGGAGTTCTTCGCCGTCACCCTGCCCAGCCTCCGCCAGGAGATCGGCGTCTGCCTGACGGTGACCATCATCGCCGCCCTGGCCAGCTTCGACATCGTCTACATCTCGACAAGCGGCGGCCCCGGCCTGCAGACCACCGTGCCGGGCCTGGAGATCTACCGGCTGGCCTTCTCGCAGCGGCAGGTCGGGCTCGCCTCGGCGCTGGCCGTCGTGCTGATGCTGCTGGTGCTGGTCTGCGTGCTGCCGATCCAGCGACTGACCCGAGGGGACAAGTCATGAACCTCAGCCGGCGTGAGAACCTGACCGGCCGGGTCTTCCTGATCGTCCTGATCCTGGTCACCCTGCTGCCGTTCGTCAGCATGCTCTCCGCGGCGCTGCAACCGCGCGGCACCGTGCCCAGCGGCCTGGCCTGGCCGTCGGACCCGCAGTGGGGCAACTTCGCCGACGCCTTCACGGTGGCGAACATGGGCGCGCTGCTGCGTTCCAGCCTGCTCATCGTGGCCGGCGTGGTGCCGGTCTCGGTGCTGATCGCCACCATGGCCGGGTTCGGGCTGGGCCAGCTGCGGGTCCCGGGTGGCCGGATCGTGTTCGGTCTGCTGCTGCTCGGGCTGACCCTGCCGTTCGAGGCGGTGGTCACCCCGCTCTACTACCAGATGCAGGATCTCGGTCTGCTCAACACCAGGTGGGCGATCATCCTGCCGCTGATCGGCCTCTACATGCCGTTCGCGGTGTTCTGGATGCGGGCGCACTTCAGCAACGTGCCGGTGGAGCTGTCCGAGGCGGCCCGGGTGGACGGCAGCACCACCTGGCAGCTCTTCTGGCGGGTCCAGGTGCCGCTCGCCCGACCGGCCATCGCGTCGCTGACCATCCTGATGTTCCTCTGGACGTGGAACCAGTTCCTGCTGGCCATCGTCCTGGTCGACGACCCGGCCAAGCGCACGATGGCGGGCGCGCTCGGCGCGTTCCAGGGTCAGTGGGGCACCGACCTGGTGCTGCTGTGCGCCGGATCGCTGCTGATCCTCACCCCGACCCTGATCGTCTTCCTGATCTTCCAGCGTCAGTTCATCAAGGCCCTGATCCAGGGCTCACTGAAGGGATAGCAGTGGCCACGCAGCCGCAGATCCACGGCGACGCCGACGAACGCTTCGGGCGGGTGGCCGACGTCTTCCGCGACAACTTCACCACCCGGGGGGAGGTCGGCGCAGCGGTCACCGTCTACCTGCGGGGGCGTCGGGTCGTCGACCTGCACGGCGGGACGGCCGACCCCCGCACCGGCAGGCCCTGGACGGCGCACACCCCGGTCACCGTCTTCTCCTGCACCAAGGGCATCCTGGCGATCTGCGCCTACCTGCTGGTGCAGCAGGGCCGGCTCGACCTGGACGCGCCGGTCACCCGTTACTGGCCCGAGTTCGGCCAGCACGGCAAGGAAGACATCCCGGTGCGTTGGCTGCTCACCCACCAGTCCGGCCTGCCCGCGCTCGACCGCCCGCTGACCCTCGACGAGGTGCTCGCCTGGGATCCGGTGATCAAGGCGATCGAGGCGCAGGCCCCGCTCTGGCGCCCGGGTACGGCGCACAGCTACCACGCGATGACGTACGGCTGGCTGATCGGTGAGGTGATCCACCGGATCACCGGCCAGTTGCCCGGCGCGTTCTTCCAGGACGCCCTGGCGACGCCGCTGGGTCTGCGGACCTGGCTCGGCCTGCCGGCCGTCGAACGCGACTCGGTCGCCTGGAACATCGCCCCGCCGCCCGACCCGGAGCCGTTCGTCGACCCGGTGGCCGACCGGGGGATCACCATGGGAGGCGCGTTCGCGTTCCCCGCCGACGACGCCGGCCTGGTCAGCTTCAACGATCCGGCCATCCGGGCCGCCGGCATCCCGGGCGCGGGCGCGGTGAGCACGGCCGACGGCCTGGCCCGCCTCTACGCGGCCTGCGTGTCGCCGGTGGCGGGGCCGCCCGTGCTCGACACCGCGTCGGTGGACGACGCGACTGTGGTGCGGTCCCGGGGGCAGCAACGGCACGGCCCGCCGGACACCGGCCAGCGCTGGGGCAGCGGCTTCCTGCTGCACTCCCCACCGGCCCGGCCGCTGCTCGGCGAGCGCAGCTTCGGACACGACGGCGCGGGCGGCAACCTCGCCTTCGGCGACGACGCCCACCAGGTCGGTTTCGGTTACGTGGTGAACCAGATGCGGGGCATGGGCGACGAGCGCGCCAACCTGCTGACCGCCGCCCTACGCTCCTGCCTGGACGACTGACCGGCCGGGTCCGACGCGTCGCGCCCCGGGTGTCCGATCATCGGATGCCCGGGGCGTACGACGTACCGGCCGCGGGGGCACGCCAGTCGCCCGGCCTGCGCCCCGGGGGAGGTGGGCGGGTCGGAAGCGACGTGGCCGCCACGGAAACCGCCCCGCGTCGGCCCGCTCGGCGCGGAGCCGGTGGGCGGACAAGTCGGAGACGCCCGTTACGAGACCGTGACGTCCGGATTTCCGAGGGGGTGTTGACGGGGGCGATGTGAGCGCTAACACTACCCCGAAAGGTGACAGGTGGTCCCCGCAGTCGGCGGGAGTTCCGGAGAGGAGAAACCTGTGCGCAGGAAATTCCTGGTCGCGCTCGGCGGCGCGGCATTGGCGTTCAGCCTGGCCGCGTGCAGTGGCGGGGGAGCGGGCAGCAGCGGTGACACCAGCGACAAGAAGCCCGCCGACCTGACCATCGGCGTCTCCATGCCGACGCAGACCTCGGAGCGGTGGATCGCCGACGGCAAGGCGGTGAAGGAGAAGCTGGAGGCCAAGGGCTACAAGGTCGACCTCCAGTACGCCGGTGACGACATCCCCACCCAGTCCCAGCAGGTCGACCAGATGATCACGCAGGGCGCGGACGTCCTCATCATCGCGGCCATCGACGGCACCGCGCTCAGCGGCCAGCTGGACGCCGCCGCCACCGCGAAGATCCCGGTCATCTCGTACGACCGGCTGCTCCTGGGCAACAAGAACGTCGACTTCTACGTCAGCTTCGACAACTACAAGGTCGGGGTGGCCCAGGCGACCGCCCTGCTGGTCGGGCTCGGCCTGCAGACCAAGGACGGCGCGAAGGGCACCGCGACCGGCCCGTTCAACGTCGAACTGTTCGCCGGCTCGCTCGACGACAACAACACCCAGTACTTCTTCGGCGGGGCGATGGACACCCTCAAGCCGTTCATCGAGAGCGGCACGCTGAAGGTGAAGTCCGGTCAGACCCGGATCGAGCAGGCGGCGATCCTGCGCTGGCAGCAGGAGACCGCGCAGCAGCGGATGGAGAACCTGCTCACCTCCACCTACAACGACGGCACGGTGGTCAACGGGGTGCTGTCGCCGTACGACGGGATCTCCCGGGGCATCATCACCGCCCTGCAGAACGCCGGCTACGGCAAGGGCGCGAAGAAGCTGCCCGTGGTGACCGGCCAGGACGCCGAGATCGCCTCGATCAAGCTGATCAACGACGGGGTGCAGAGCTCCACCGTCTTCAAGGACACCCGGCTCCTCGCCGAGCAGGCCGTCATCGCGGCCGAGGCGTTCCTCAAGGACAAGCAGCCCGAGGCCAACGACACCAAGACCTACAACAACAAGATCAAGGTCGTTCCGGCGTACCTGCTGCCGATCGAGACCGTCTTCAAGGACGACATCCAGAAGGTGGTGATCGACTCCGGTTACTGGTCGGCCGAAGAGGTCGCCGCCGGTCAGGCCAAGAAGTAAGGCCGATGCGTCGGGCGCGGCGGTGCACGACCGCCGCCGCGCCCGACGCATCGCAAGCCCGCCGCAGGCTTCGACGATCAGGACGCTGACCATGGACGACACCATCCTCGAGATGCGACGCATCACGAAGACCTTCCCCGGGGTGACCGCGCTGGCGGACGTCTCCCTCGCGGTGCGCCGGGGGGAGATCCACGCCATCTGCGGCGAGAACGGCGCCGGCAAGTCCACCCTGATGAAGGTGCTCTCCGGGGTGCACCCGACCGGCTCGTACGACGGCGAGATCGTGCTGGACGGCAAGCCGGTGCACTTCCGGGGCATCCGCGACAGCGAGTCCCACGGCGTCGTCATCATCCACCAGGAACTCGCCCTGGTGCCGCACCTCTCGATCGCCGAGAACATCTTCCTCGGCAACGAGCGGCGCGGGCCGGGCGGCCTGATCGACTGGAACCGGGCCAATGCCGAGGCCGCCGAGCTGCTGGCCTCGGTGGGCCTGCACGAGAACCCGGTAACCCCGGTCATCCAACTCGGCGTCGGCAAACAGCAGCTGGTCGAGATCGCCAAGGCGTTGTCCAAGAAGGTCCGGCTGCTCATCCTGGACGAGCCGACCGCCGCGCTCAACGACATCGACTCGGCGCACCTGCTCGACCTGCTGCGCCGGCTGCGGGACCAGGGCATCACCTGCATCCTGATCTCGCACAAGCTCAACGAGGTCACCGCGATCGCCGACTCGACCACTGTCATCCGGGACGGGCGTACCGTCGAGACGCTCTCCCTGGCCTCCGGGGAGGTCACCCAGGAGCGGATCATCCGGGGGATGGTCGGTCGCGACCTGGACAGCTTCTACCCCGACCGGGTCTCGTCGCCCGGGGAGGAGGTGCTGCGCATCGAGAACTGGAGCGTGCGGCACCCCACCCAGGACCGGCTCGTCGTCGACGGCGCAAGCCTGGACGTCCGCGCCGGTGAGGTGGTCGGCATCGCCGGGCTGATGGGCGCCGGGCGGACCGAGTTGGCGATGAGCGTCTTCGGCCGGTCGTACGGCCGGGACATCCGGGGCCGGCTGTTCGTCCGTGGCCGGGAGGTCCGGGCGCGCACCGTCGCGGAGGCCATCGAGCACGGCATCGCCTACGTCACCGAGGACCGCAAGCGGTTCGGCCTCAACCTCATCGACGACGTACGGCGCAACGTCTCCGCCGCCGCGCTGGGCCGGCTCGCCCGCCTCGGCTGGGTCAACGGCAACGAGGAGATCAAGGTCGCCGAGCAGAGCCGGCGCGAGATGAACATCAAGACGACGAGCGTGATGGCCGTGGTGGGCAAGCTCTCCGGCGGCAACCAGCAGAAGGTCGTGCTGTCGAAGTGGCTGTTCACCAACCCGGACGTGCTGATCCTCGACGAGCCGACCCGGGGGATCGACGTCGGCGCGAAGTTCGAGATCTACACGATCGTCAACCGGCTCGTCGCCGAGGGCAAGGCGGTGATCCTGATCTCCTCGGAGCTGCCGGAGCTGCTCGGCATGTGCGACCGCATCTACACCCTCGCCGCCGGCCGGATCACCGGCCAGGTGCCGGTGGCCGAGGCGACCCAGGAGAACCTCATGGATCTGATGACGAAGGACAAGGAGCGCGTGGGATGACCAGCGTCAAGACCTCATCGCCGCCGTCCCCGCCGCCGGCCGACAAGAGCCCGGGCGTCGCCCTGCACGCCGGCACCAGCGACCTGCGCGCGCTGATCATGAACAACCTGCGGCAGAGCGGCATCTACGTCGCACTCGTCGTCATCGTCGGGTTCTTCGCCGTGCTCACCGACGGGGTGTCGCTGAGCCCCGGCAACATCACCAACATCGTCCTCCAGTACTCCTACATCCTGGTGCTGGCGATCGGCATGGTGATCATCATCATCGGCGGGCACATCGACCTGTCGGTGGGCTCGGTGGTCGCCCTCACCGGGGCGGTCTCCGCCGTGCTGGTCATCCGGGAGGGCTTCCCGTGGTGGGTCGGCGTCCTGGCCGCGGTGGCGGTGGGCGTCGCGGTCGGCGCGTGGCACGGCTTCTGGGTGGCGTACGCCGGCATCCCGGCCTTCATCGTGACGCTCGCCGGCATGCTGCTGTTCCGCGGCCTGACCCTGCGGGTGCTCGACAACATCTCGCTCTCCCCGTTCCCCGCCGACTACCAGCAGGTCGCGGCCGGTTTCCTCAACGGGCTGCTCGGCGGGGACGGTTTCGACGCCTTCACCCTGCTGATCGGCGTCGTCGCG
This sequence comes from Micromonospora sp. NBC_00421, assembly GCF_036017915.1. Classification (NCBI taxonomy): domain Bacteria; kingdom Bacillati; phylum Actinomycetota; class Actinomycetes; order Micromonosporales; family Micromonosporaceae; genus Micromonospora; species Micromonospora sp. NBC_00421. The sequence goes on along the minus strand of NZ_CP107929.1, from coordinate 2,808,011 downwards.
GTGGCCGGGTACGCGGTGAGCGGTTTCCGGACCCGGGTGGCCCGGATCCGCTACCAGCAGCCGGTGGAGTCGTTCCCGCTGTTCGTCGCCCGGGTGGTGCTGGTGGGCGCGGTCATCATGTACTTCGCCTGGCAGTTGGCGCACGCCCGGGGCCTGCCGATCGTGCTGATCATCCTGGCCGCGCTGGTGCTGGTCTACGGCCTGCTCACCCGGCGTACGGTCTTCGGCCGGCAGGTCTACGCGATCGGCGGTAACCTCTCGGCGGCGACCCTCTCCGGGGTCAAGGTGCGGACGGTCAACTTCTGGATGTTCGTCAACATGGGCTTCCTGGCGGCGGTGGCCGGGGTGATCTACTCCTCGCGCTCCAACGGCGCCCAGCCCGCCGCCGGCAACATGTTCGAGCTCGACGCGATCGCCGCCGCGTTCATCGGCGGCGCGGCGGTCACCGGTGGGGTCGGCACCGTGGTGGGAGCGGTGGTCGGTGGTCTGATCATGGCGGTGATGAGCAACGGCATGCAGCTGATGGGCGTCGACCAGTCGATCCAGTCCGTGGTGAAGGGCCTTGTGCTGCTCGTCGCGGTGGCCTTCGACGTCTACAACAAGCGCCGCGCCGGCTCCTCCCGCTGACGGCTGCGGCGCTCGACCGCACCCCGGTTCCCGGGCCAGGCACCCCGTGACGCGTCGGTTCACCGACGGCGTCGCGGGGTGCCGGCTTCTGTCCATAGACCGTGTCGTCGATGTTTCGGCTTGACGAGCATCATGTTATCGCTCACAGTCTATGGATAGTCGAAGCCGTTCCCGCAGTGGCTGGTCGGCATCCTCGACCGTCCGCTGCCCGCGTCGCGCGCCATCGCGGACGCGCCGCCGTGTGAACGTTGACATCGGCGGGCTTCGAACAATGCGACGACGGGCCCGGGCTGTTCCGGGCCACCGTCGATCGCCCGTTCGTGAAGGAGGGTCATGGTAGCCATGGGTGAGGTCCCGATCGTGGGACGGCGGCGACGCGGCTGGTGGTCGCGGGCCGTCGCCGCCCTGTTGACGCTGCTGGTCGGCGGTGGGCTCGTCGTGGTCGAGGCGACCGGGGCCGCCGCGGCGACGGTGGACACCAACGCCTGGTACGTGTTGGTGAACCGCAACAGCGGCAAGGCGTTGGACGTGTACAACCGGGCCACCAACGACGGCGCGCGGATCACCCAGTGGACGCGCGGTGACGGCACCAACCAGCAGTGGCAGTTCGTCGACTCCGGCGGGGGCTACTACCGGTTGAAGGCACGACACTCGGGCAAGGTCCTCGACGTCTCCAACCTCTCCACCGCCGACGGCGCGGCGATCGTGCAGTGGACCGACGGTAACGGCACCAACCAGCAGTTCCGGTTGGCCGACTCGGCCGACGGCTACGTCCGGTTGCTCAACCGCAACAGCGGCAAGGCGGTAGAGGTGCAGAACGCCTCCACCGCCGACGGCGGGAACATCGTCCAGTACGGCGACTGGGGCGGCACCAACCAGCAGTGGCAGCTCGTCCGCGTCGACGGCGGCACCACCCCCACGCCCACCGCCACCCCGACCGCCACCCCGACCACGCCGCCCGCGAGCGGCTCGTTCACCAACCCGGTCGTGTGGCAGGACTTCGCCGACGTCGACATCATCCGGGTCGGCGACGCGTTCTACATGTCCGCCTCGACCATGCACTACTCGCCGGGCGCCCCGATCCTGCGCTCGTACGACCTGGTGAACTGGGAGTTCGCCGGGCACTCGGTGCCCAAGCTGGACTTCGGCGCGAAGTACGACATGTCAGGCGGCCGGGCGTACGTCAACGGGATCTGGGCGTCGACGCTGAACTACCGCCCGAGCAACCGCACCTACTACTGGGCCGGCTGCATCGACTTCGCCAAGACCTACATCTACACCGCCGCCGCGGTCGACGGGGCCTGGAACCAGCACTCCACCATCAACAAGTGCTACTACGACGCCGGCATGCTGGTGGACGACAACGACACCATGTACGTCGCCTACGGCAACACCCAGATCAGCGTGGCGCAGCTGTCCGCGGACGGCAAGAGCGAGGTCCGCAGCCAGCAGGTGTTCTCCACCCCGTCGAGCGTGGGCACCCTGGAGGGGGCCCGGTTCTACAAGCGCAACGGCAGCTACTACATCTTCCTCACCCGGCCCGCCAACGGGCAGTACATCCTGAAGTCGTCGAGCCCGTTCGGCCCGTACGAGATGCGTCAGGTGCTGCTCAACATGCCCGGTCCGATCTCCGGTGGCGGCGTGCCGCACCAGGGCGGCCTGGTGCAGACCGCCGCCGGGCAGTGGTACTACATGTCCTTCGTCGACGCCTACCCCGGTGGGCGGGTGCCCGCGCTGGCCCCGATCACCTGGACCGCCGACGGCTGGCCGCAGATCCAGACGGTCAACGGCGGCTGGGGCGCGTCGTACCCGAACCCGCTGCCCACCCGGCCGGTCAAGCCGCTGACCGGCACCGACACCTTCAGCGGCAGCACCCTCGGCCCGCAGTGGGAGTGGAACCACAACCCGGACAACACCAAGTGGTCGGTCAGCAACGGCCTGCGGTTGCAGACCGCGACGGTGACCAACGACCTCTACGGCGCCCGGAACACGGTGACCCACCGGATCCAGGGGCCGACCTCCACCGCCACCGTCGAACTCGACTACTCGGCACTGCGCGACGGCGACCGGAGCGGGTTGGCGATGCTGCGCAACTCGTCGGCCTGGATCGGCGTCCGGCGCGACAACGGGGCCACCCGGGTGTCGATGACGAACAACCTCACCATGGACGGCAGTTGGCGGACCACGAACACCGGTACGGAGATCGCCTCCGCCCCGGTGAGCGGGGGCAGGATCTGGTTGCGGGCCACCGCCGACATCCGACCCGGGTCCGGCCGCCAGGCGCGGTTCTCCTACAGCACCGACGGCACCAACTTCACCTCGTTGGGCAACGCGCTCACCCTGGACAGCAACTGGCAGTTCTTCATGGGCTACCGGTTCGCCATCTTCAACTACGCCACCCAGGCTCTCGGTGGCACCAGCACGGTCCGCCAGTTCACGCTCAGCACGCCCTGACCCACCCGGGCTTCGGCCCACACGGAACGGGGCTGCCCCGATCGGGGCAGCCCCACTCCTGCGACCGCCGGTCCCACACCGTCTCGCCGCGGTGTCGGTCGGACCGGCGGCCGATCCGGGCCGGTTCCTACTGGTTGGCGACCAGCCGCCACCGGTTGTCGGCGCTTCCGTTGTCGGAGTCCTGCACGGCCTGCGCGCCCTGCGCGGTCGAGCCGTTGAGGATGCCGAGCAACTTGCCGCTGTTGACGTTGCGGATCTTGTAGGTGCCGTCGCCCTGGTTCAGCAGGACCCAGCGGTGGTCGGCGGTGCCGTTGTCCGCCCACTGCAGGACGCGGGCGTTGTCGGCGGTGGACATGTTCTCGACGCCGAGGACCTTGCCGCTGTTGACGTTGCGGAACCGGACCGCGTCGCCGTCGGTCACCACCACCCAGTTGTGGTCGGCGGTGCCGGAGTCGCCCCACTGGAGGGCGAGCCCACCGTCGGCGGTGGACATGTTCTGGATGCCGAGGACCAGGCCACTGCCGACGTTGACCAGACGCGAACTGCCGCCGCCGTTGCTGCCGCCGGTGGTGTTCCAGTAGACCGTGTAGTTGAAGCCGTGGGCGTCGTAGAACGGCCCGAGGTTGACCGTGGACCCGTTCGCGGTGGCGGTGAACGCCAGCGTGCTGGTGCTGGTCCGGGTGACCGACGAGACGTTGAGCGACGGCAGGGCGCTCAGGGCGGTGTTGCCGTAGTTGCCGGCCAGCACCGCCGGGCCGTAGGTGAGGGCGCCGACGTTGGCGTTGTCGTTGGCCTGCTGCACGACGACCTTCATCGGCAGTCGGACGGTGATGGTGTCGCCGGCCGCCCAGGTGCGGGTGACCGTGGCGTAGCTGCCGGGGTTGGTGGAGACGCTCTGCGTCTCGCCGTTGACGGCGATCGTCGCGCCGGTGGCCCAGGCCGGAATCCGGACCCGGATGCTCCACGAGCCGCTCATCGTGCCGTCGAGGGTGAGCGTGCTGGTGTCGCTGGCCGGGTAGGTGGTGCTCTGGGTGACCGTGATCCCGCGCTGCGACCAGGTCAGCACCGACGGCACGAACAGGTTCACCGTCAGCGTGGTGTCGTTGTAGAAGTAGATCGAGTCCATCAGCTTGGTGTTCGCCTCGATGCCGGTGCCCTGACAGCACCAGAACGAGTTGTAGTCGGTGCTGAAGGTGCCGCCGCCCCAGGCCGGGCCGACCCCCCGGCGTCCACCCGGCTTGAGCGGGGTGAAGTAGGTGACGTGGCCGTGGCCGTCGGCCGGGTTCTGCGCGCCGACGACGTGGTTGAGCAGGGCGCGCTCGTAGTAGTCGAAGTACGCGACCCGGTTCGGGTCGAGCAGCCACAGCTCCCGGGTCAGCTTGAGCATGTTGTGGGTGTTGCAGTGCTCGCAGGTGTCGTTGCTCAGGTAGCCGGCGATCGCGTTCGGCGGCCGGAAGTGCTCGGCCTGGCTGTTGCCGCCGATGACGTAGGTGTGCGCGTTGACCGTCATGTTCCACGCGTTGCTGGCGATGTCGCGGTACCGGGTGGTGCCGGTCGCCTTGAACTCCCGCGCCGCGCCGATCCACTTGGGCACCTGGGTGTTGGCGTGCTTGCCGTTGAGCTGGTCGGAGTTGGCGGCGAGCGGGTTGAACACGCCTGCGTGGTCGAAGCGCTGGGCGACTGTGAGCCAGCGCCCGTCGCCGGTGTACTGGTAGATGTCGGTAAGCGCCTCGTTCATGCCACCGAACTCGGTCTCGAGCATCGACTGCATCTGGTTGTAGCTCAGCCGCGAGGTGCGGGTGTCTACCCAGCCGGCCAACGCCAGCAGCACCGAGCGGGCCTGGGTGTTGCCGATGTAGCGCCACACGTCGAGCAGCCCGATGAGGGTCTTGTGGATGCAGTAGTAGGGGACGTTGCCGTTGGACAGCGTCCGGGCCTCCAGCGCCGAGAAGTCGGACTCCGGGAAACCGGACAGGTAGCCGGCGGTGAACCCGGCGGCGCCGTTGTTGGCCTGGCACTTGGCCAGCTCGGCCACCATGTAGTTCGCCTTGTCCCGGCAGGTGGTGTCGCCCAGCACCGCGTAGGCCTGGGCCCAGGCGGTCAGGAAGTGCCCCTGCATGTGGGTGCGGAACGGGAACGTCGGCGCGTCCCAGCCACCGTTGGAGGCGGCGTTGTTGGTGCCGAGCCGGTGGTTGGCCCGGAAGTTGCGGAGCATCCGGTCGACATCGACGAACCGCAGGTAGCTCAGCGTCCGGTTCTGGTTGTCCAGCAGCCGGCCTGCGGTCAGCCGGACCTGACCCAGTTCGAACGGGTACGCGGCGACACCGAGGTCCGCCCGGGCTGGGGGGACCACCAGCGCTGCGGCGGCCGGCGTCGCGCCGAGGAGGGTGCCGCCGGTGGCGGAGACGAGCGCGGTGGCGCCCGCGGCCTGCAGGAGTTGACGTCGGTTGAGGGACGGGGACATGGTGACCTCCAGCGTTACCGGACCAGGGGCGGACGCCCGTCCGGGGACGTGTCGTGCGGGACTGGGTGGTGTGGTACTGGCGGTCCGCCCCCGGTGGGGCGGGAGCGGACCGCCAGGGTGGTGCTGCCGGTCGGGCCGGTCAGACCGGCGTGCAGGTCAGGCCGGCGTGCAGGTCAGGTTGGTCGGTGGTTGGTTGCTGCCGGTGGTCGAGCTGATGTAGCCCACGGTGGTGGACGCCCCCGCCGCGAGCTGTCCGTTGTAGCTGGCGTTGGTGACGGTCACCTGGTTGCCCTGCTGGCTCAGGGTGCCGTTCCAGGCCTGGGACACCGTCTGCCCACTGGGGAAGGTGAAGTTCACCCGCCAGCCGGTGACCGGGACGGACCCGTTGGTGATGGTCAACTTCCCCTCGAAGCCACCCTGCCAGGTGTTGACCACGGTGTTGGTGACCGCGCAGGAGCGGTCGCCGGGCGTCGTCGGAGCCGGCGTGGTCGGAGCCGGGGTCGTCGGGGTCGGGGTCGTCGGGGTGGGGGTGGGGGTAGCGGTGGGCGTCGGGGTGGGCGTCGCGGTCGGGGTGGGCGTCGGATTGGTGCCACTGTTGAACTGCCACCAGTTGACGTTGAACAGGGTGCCGCTGCCGCCGGTGAACCGCAGGTACATGTCGTGGGTACCTGTCGCGCCGGAGACCGGGCAGGAAACGGTCTGCCAGTTCTGCCAGCCGCCGGTGACCGGCACGGCGCAACTGGCCACCCGGGTACCGGTGGCGCTGTCCAGCCGGACCTCGATGGTGCCGCCGCTGCCGGCCGAGGCCACCCGGGCGTTGAACGACGTCGCGCCGGTGCCGAAGGCGACCCCCTTGACCTTGATGTAGTCGCCGTTCTCGATGAATCCGACGTTCATGCCACCCTCGCTGGACGCCTCCGTCTCGATGCCGGAGCCCCAGGCGATGGTCTCGGCCTCCTGCCGCACGTACGGATTCAGCGTGCCGATCTGCGGTGCGCCGGTGGAGGTCATGTTGATCGTCGGGATGGTGCCGTTGGTGTTGTAGGAGAACTTCTCCACCGCGACCGAACGGGTGTAGCCACCGCCGCCGGGCAGCGCGCCGTTGTGGTAGAAGAAGTACGAACCGCCGTTGAAGTCGATGACCCCTGGGTGGTTGGTGAAGCTGCCGCCCTGCCTGGGCATGACGGTGCCCCGGTAGGTCCACGGTCCGGTCGGGCCGGTGGCCGTGGAGTAGGCGATGAACTCACCGCAGCACTCGGCGGCGAAGACGTTGTAGTAGAGGCCGTTGCGCTTGTAGACCCACGGACCCTCCTCGTAGAGGGTGGGGCGGTTCGCGTTGCCGTTGCGGGTGCCGAACCCGGCGGTGGTGAGGGGGATCTTGGTGGCGCTGCCGGAGTACGAGATCATGTCCGTGTTCAGCTTGACGTACCACAGGTTCGGGTTGCCCCAGTAGAGGTATGCCTGCCCGTCGTCGTCGATCATGACGGTCGGGTCGATCTCGCCGTTGGCCACCAGTGGGCGGCCGATGGCGTCGCGGAACGGGCCGGTGGGGCTGTCGCCCACCGCCACCCCGATGGCCATCGAGTTGGTCGACTTCGCGGTCACCGGGACGTACCAGTAGAACTTGCCGTTGCGGGCGATGACCTGGCCTGCCCAGGCGTCCGACTTCGCCCAGCTGAAGGTGCCGACGTTGAGCGGTGAGCCGTGGTCGGTCCAGTTGACCATGTCGGCGGAGGACCAGACCCGCCACTCCTTCATGGTGAAGTACGTCGACCCGTCCTCGTCGTGCCCGGTGTAGAGGTACACCCGGCCGTCGTGCACCAGCGGAGCCGGGTCGGCGGTGTAGATGTGCTGGACGATCGGGTTGTCGGCCTTCGCGACGCTGGCCGGGAGCAGCGTCGAGACCAGGAGCAGGGCCGCGAGCCAGGCGAAGGAGCGCCGCAGTCGGGTCAGTGGTGGCAGTGCGGGTCTCACCAGTACCTCCCAGGTGGGCGATGCGTGTTCTCGAAGGTGGAGTCGGTGCCCCGGCGGCATACCGGACGGCCGACCCCTGGCCGTGGATGCTGATGGGCCCGGGTGCGTCCGAGCTGCCGTCGGGCGGGTACGCGGTGTGGAGTGGCGGTCCCGATCGCGCCCTGACCGGTCGGACGGCACTGTGGTCAGTGCGCGATCGGGTCGGCACCCCACGGTGGCGGTGGACGACGTTCGCCGGGGCTCCCGGGTCAGTCGAGTGGTCGACGACCCGGCGGCGTGCAGCATCCACGCAAGTGCCCGGAGGTGTCCTGCCGGCTGTTCCCGCGCCTGCTCCGCTCCGCCGACCGGTGCCGGTGCCGACGGGGAGCGGGGAAGCGTGCCCTTCGCTTCTGCGGCCGACGGTATCTTGTTATCGTTAACACTGGCAAGCCATTGACGTCCGTTGGTTCAGCTGCGCGCGATCGGTGCCGGACGATCGATGTTTCCCGGGGTCGGTCCGGGGTCGGTCCGGGGTCGGTCCGGGGTCGGCCGCCCTACAGCGGAGCCGTCCGGGGTCGGCCGCCCTGCACCGGGGCCGGCCGGGGCGTCAGCGCACCAGCCGTGCGGTGTCCGGGCCGCTGCGGCGGACCAGCCAGGCCTCGGTGATGTGGGTGACCATGGCCTCGGCGGCACCGTCCGGGTCGCGGGCCGCGATGCGTTCGTAGATGCGCCGGTGCCCCCGGTTGGACGCCACACACAGGGCGCGCTCGGAGCGGCCCATGTAGCGGGCGGTGTTCACCACCTGGCTCTCCAGGGACCGCACCACGCCCCGGGCGATCCGGTTGCCGGACGCCTGCATGATCACGTCGTGGAACGCCCGGTCGTGTTCGTGGTAGGCGACCTGGTCGCCGACCAGTTCGTCCATCCGGTCGACCAGCGCGCGCAGCCGGTCGACCGTCGCCTGGTCGGCCAGCCGGGCGGCGACGTTGGCCATGTCGGACTCCAGCACCCGACGGGTGGCCACCAGGTCGTCGAGGATGGTCAGGCCGTCGTCCTCGGCGATGGTCGCCGCGAGGACGAGTTCGTCGAGCATGTCCCACATCGACGGCGGGGTGACGATGGTGCCGCTGCCCTGTCGGACCTGCACCAGACCCTTCTCCTGAAGGATCTTGACGGCCTCCCGGACGACCGTGCGGCTGACCGAGAACGCCTCGCACAGCGCCGGTTCGGGGGGCAGCGGGGAGCCTGTGGGGTGGCTTCCGCGCACGATGCGTTCCACCAGCTCGGCGGTGACCGCCGTGGCGAGGTTGGCGGGTCGTCGTGCCCAGGTCGGGGGTGCCGCCGTGTTCAGGGTGCTCTCTCGTGCCGTCATGTCCCCTCCACTGACTCCCGCGGACCGCGCCACGACCTACCTGCCGCGAATTCTACGTCTTGGTGTTGACGTCATACGTCATACGAGTTACCTTTCCGTCAATTCATGCCTCCCGATCAGTGTGGCAGGCGGAGCCGAAGGATGGCAGCGATGAAGCAGCGAACAGTGTGGTCGGCCGTGCTCGTGGCGACGCTGGCGCTGGCCGGCTGCGGGAGCGCCGGCGGATCCCGCTCCTCGCCGGGTGGTTCCGAGGGAAAACTGGTGGTCTGGGACTGGAAGTCCGGTGAGCCGACCGCCGCCGCCTACCTGCAGAAGGCGAAGGCCGACTTCGCCAGGAAGCACCCCGACGTCACCGTCGAGTTCGTCGCCCAGCCCTTCGAGCAGTACTACACCCTGCTCGGCACGGCGATCCAGGCCGGCAAGGGACCCGACGTGATGCTGTTCAACGGCGGCGGCCAGATCCGGGACCGGGCCGACGCGCTGCTGCCGCTGGACGACTACCTGGCCGAGGACCGGCAGCGGCTCACCGGCTGGGAGGCGTTCACCAAGGACGGCAAGACCTACGCCGGCCCGGTGACCCTCCAGGGCCACCCGATCTACTACAACCGGACGCTCTACGAGAAGGCCGGCCTCGACCCTGCCAACCCGGCCACCACCTGGCCGCAGTTCGTCGCCAACTGCGCGACCCTCACCAAGCAGACCGGCGCGAAGTGCCTCGCCCTCGGCAACAAGGAGGGCTTCGGCATCCAGTTCTTCCTCTCCGCCTTCGGGACCGGGGTGTTCACCCCGCAGGAGCAGGACGACTGGATCGCCGGCAAGCGGGACTGGACCTCGCCGCACGTCAAGCGGATCTTCGCGCTCTGGAAGGAGACCCAGGACGCCAAGCTGAACAGCGACGGGGCGAACTCGACGGCGATGTTCAACGACTCCTTCGCGATCTTCCAGTCCGCGAAGGCCGCCCACGTCATCGGGCTGATGTCGGACGTGGGCCACTGGAAGGACTTCAGCGAGTTCGTGACGGCCGAGAAGCTGGGCGTGATGCGCGCCCCGGTCGTCGTACCCGGCGCCGTCCCGAACCTGCCCTTCGACGGCGGCATCGGCTACGGGGTCGCCAAGTGGACCAAGGACCCCAAGGTCGCCGCCGACCTGGTGCGTTCGCTGACCTCGACCGACGCGCTGAAGTCCTTCTACGCCGATGCCGGCGCGATCGCCGCCGACACCACCATCGACGTGTCGCAGGGCGGGCCGGCGGTGACCACCATCGTCGCCGACCTCAAGACCGGCAAGCCCGCCCTGCACGTGGCGCTCTCCTCGAAGACCCTGGACCTGATGGGCCGACTCTCCCAGCAACTGCTGAGCGGTTCGGTCTCGGTCGACGAGGCGGTGAAGCAGTTGGCCGCCTCCGATCAGGCCGGCTGACCGGTGCCGGTCGACGAGGCGATGCCGTCGGTCCGCCCGGCCCCGGCCGGACGGACCGACGGGACACCACCACGGCAACGCGTACCCCGTGATCGGGCCGCCCCGCGCGGTGGCCGGCGCGCTGAGCGCCTCGCCCCCTACGTGCTGCTGGCCCCGGCCCTGCTGATCCTGCTGCTGCTGCGGTTCTGGCCGCTGCTGCTGGGGGTCAACTTCTCCTTCACCGGCGACGGCGACCGCGACGGGCTGATGGTCGGCTTCGACAACTACCTGGAGCTGTTCCGGGATCCGCTGTTCCGGGGCGCGCTGCGTAACGTCGGCCTGCTCGTGCTGCTGCTGCCGGTGGCGGTGGCCATTCCCGGACTGCTCGCCACCTTCATCTACCTGCGGGTACCCGGGCACCGGCTGTACCGCAGCGTCTACTTCTTTCCCGCCGTGTTGTCCCCGGTCATCGTCGGCGCGATCTTCAATCTGCTGCTGGCCTTCGACGGCCCGTTCAACGCCCTGCTCGGTGGCGTCGGCCTCGGCCCGGTGGACTGGCTCGGCGACCCGGACGTGGCGATGTTCGTGGTGGTCGGGGTGCACATCTGGGCGACCTTCGGGATGGCGCTCGTGGTGTTCCTCGCCGGTTTCGCCACCCTGGACGCCTCGTTGCTGGACGCCGCCCGGGTGGACGGCGCGTCGCTGCCCCAGACCATCCGGCACGTGATCGTCCCCAGTCTCTCCCGGACCATCCAGTTCGTCTTCGTCACCACGATGATCGGGATGCTGACCTCCATGTTCGGCCTGCTCTACGTGATGACCAGCGGCGGCCCGGAAGGCTCGACCTACCTGCCGGAGTACTACATCTGGTTCCAGCAGGGACAGCTGAACCGTCCCGCGCTCGCCTCGGCCGCCTCGACGGTGCTCTTCCTCATCATGCTCGTGGTGGGGCTGTTGCAGATCAGCCTGCTCCGGCGGGCGGTGAGGGAGGCGTGATGTCCCACGTCCGGTGGGGCCGGTGGCTGGTCGCCGTCCCGATGGCCGTGCTGGCCCTGGCGACCGTCTACCCGCTGGTCTTCACCGTCAACGTGGCGATGAAGACCAGGCGTGACTACATTCTCGACCGGTTCTCGCTGGCGGACGCCCTGCACTGGGAGAACATCGCCACCGCGTGGAACAGCGTGGGGATGGCCCGGTACCTGGTCAACTCGACGGTCGTGGTGGCGGTCTCGGTCGTCCTGCTGCTGCTGTTCGGGTCGATGGCCGGCTTCGCGCTGAGCCAGTTGCGCTTCCGGGGCTCGTCGGTGCTCTTCCTGTGCTGCCTCGCGGCGCTCTTCGTCCCGTTCCAGGTGATCATGGTGCCGCTGGCCCGGATCATGGGGGACACCGGCCTGGTCGACACCTACCCCGGGCTCGTCCTCGCCTACGTGGCGCAGTTCCTGCCGTTCACGATCTTCCTGATGACCAGCTACTACAAGACCATCCCGACCGAGATCATCGACGCCGCCCGGATCGACGGCAACGACGTCTACGGCGTCTACCGACGGATCATGCTGCCGCTGGGCACCCCGGCGCTGCTGTCGGTCGGCATCCTCAACGCCCTGTTCTGCTGGAACGACGTGCTGATCTCGTTGCTGCTGATGCCCTCGGCCGACCATCGCACCCTGATGGTCGGGGTGACCTCGCTACGGGGGCAGTACTCCGACGACATCCCCACCTTCGCCTCGGGGGTGCTGATCGCCGCGATACCCGTGCTGGTGATCTACCTCTTCCTCCAGCGCCAGATCGCCGACGGTGTCGCCGCCGGCGCCACGAAGGGCTGACATGCGGATCACCGGATACCGGACCCTGACCACCGTCCAGGAGTGGGGGCGTCCCGTCGGCGACGCCAACGGCGTCTTCACCGACGGGGTGACCACGGTGCCGATCATCGTGGTCGAGACCGACGAGGGCATCACCGGGGTCGGCCTCGGCCCGTACGCGGACGTCGAACGGATCTTCGCGGCGATCGACGGCGAGGACCCCCGCGCCGTGACCACCCTCTACGACCGGATGCTGCGGCAGACCTTCAAGGCGGGCCACGCCGGATCGGTGTTCGGCACCATCGGGGCGCTGGACACCGCGCTGTGGGACATCAAGGCCCAGGCGGCGGGTCAGCCGCTCTGGCGGCTGCTCGGCGGACGCGACCGGCGGGTGCCCGCGTACGCGTCCGGCCTGGACATCGGCCTGGACGACGACGAACTCGCCGCGGCCTACGCGGTCTACGCCCGGCACGGGCTGCGGGCCGCGAAGCTCAAGGGCGGCCTCGACATCGAGCGGGACCGGCACCGGCTGCACCTGGTCCGGGACGTGTTGACCGAGGCCGGGCGGGGACAGCGGCCCGGCCTGATGCTCGACGTGAACGAGGCCTGGACCCGCAAGCAGGCCGTCCGGCACGTCTGCGAGCTGGAACGCACCCTGGACCTCGTCTGGATCGAGGAACCCGTCCGCCGGTGGGACGCCGAGGGCCTGGCCGTGGTCGGGCGCGGAATCCGGGCCTCGGTCGCCACCGGGGAGAACCTCACCGGCCTCGAACAGTACCGGCCACTGATCGCCTCGGCGGCGGTCGACGTCGTACAGATGGCCGCGGTGTGGGGGGTGACCCACTTCCTGCGGGTGGCCGCCCTGGCGCACGCCTACGACCTGCCGGTCAGCCCGATCGGCAACAGCCCGGTCGGGCTGCTGCACGCCGCCACGTCGGTGCCGAACCACCTGGTCAGCGAGCTACAGGACCTCCAGCCACCGGTCGGGCTCACCCGGGACCTGCACGTCGAGGACGGCGCGTTCGTCCTCGGCGACGCACCGGGGCTGGGTGTCACGCTCGCCGAGGAGGAGATCCGGAGCTATCCGCGTCGCACGGACGTGCCGACCCCCGAGGGCCCCAACGTACGGCCGGAACGTGCCGGCCGCCGGTTGCTGGCGGTGCCCGACCAGGCGCCCGCCGGGCCGGGACGGTACGTCGCCCCGCTGCCCGGTGCCTCCGCGCACCACCACGACGGACTTCCGAACGCCGTCCGGCACTGACTCCGACCCCCGAGGGAGTACGCATGAAGGCAGTGGTCTACCGAAGCGCGCGGCACCTGGAGGTCGAGCGGCGCGCTCCGGAGCCGCCCGGGCCCGGCCAGCTGCGGATCGCGGTGGCCTACACCGGGATCTGCGGCACCGACCTGCACGTCTACCACGGCGACATGGACGCCCGGGTGGGCGCGTCGGCGGTGATCGGGCACGAGATGTCCGGGCGGGTCGCCGAGGTCGGCGCGGGCGTCACCGACCACGCCGTGGGTCAGCCGGTCACCGTGATGCCCACCCGCTTCTGCGGCCGGTGCGCCGCCTGCCGGCGCGGCGACTCGCACATCTGCCACGCGATGAACTTCCTCGGCGTGGACTCCCCGGGTGCCATGCAGTCCTCCTGGACGGTCCCGGCCGACCTGGTGGTGCCGCTCCCCGCCGAGCTGCCCCTCGACGAGGCCGCCCTGGTGGAACCGGTCGCGGTCGCCGTGCACGACGTACGTCGGGGCCGGGTGACCGACGCCGACCAGGTCGTCGTGGTCGGTGGCGGGCCGGTCGGCGTGCTCATCGCCACCGTCGCCCGGCAGCGTGGCGCGCGGGTCCTGCTGGTCGAGCCGGACCCGTTCCGCCGGTCGGTGGCCACCGCTGTCGGCATCGACGCCGTGGACCCGAAGGACACCGACGTGGTGGCCTTGGTGAACGAGCGCACCGACGGTGCGGGGGCTGACGTGGCCTTCGAGGTCTCCGGCTCCGCCGCCGGTGTCGGCACCGCCGTCGACGTGCTGACCACCCGGGGCCGGCTGGTCATGGTGGCGATCCATCCGCAGCCCCGACCGGTGAACCTGCACCGGGTCTTCTGGCGCGAACTGGAACTGCTCGGCGCCCGGCTCTACCAGCGCGAGGACATGGTGGAGGCGGTCCGGCTGGTCGCCTCCGGGGCGATCCCGGCCCGGCAGCTCATCTCCCGGGTGGTGCCGGTGGACGAGGCGGCGTCCGCCTTCACCGCCCTGGAGGGCGGCGGCGTGATGAAGGTGCTGCTCGACCTGCGGGAGGCGGACCGATGAGCGGCCTGTTCGACCTGTCCGGCCGGACCGCAGTGGTGACCGGTGCCCGCCGGGGCATCGGGCTGGCCATGGCCGAGGCGCTGGCCGTCGCCGGCGCCGACATCGTCGGCGTGTCGGCCCAGCTGGAGGCCACCGGCAGCGAGGTGGAGCAACGGGTACGCGCGGCGGGCCGCCGCTTCACCGCCCTGCGCGCCGACCTGGCCGACCGCGCCGCGGTACGCCGACTCGTCGGGGACCTGCACGACCTCGGCCCGGTCGACATCCTGGTCAACAACGGCGGCACCATCGCCCGCGCCCCGGCGGCGGAGCACCCCGACGAGATGTGGGACCACGTCATCGAGGTGAACCTGACCAGCCAGTTCGTGCTGAGCCGGGAGATCGGCCGGGGAATGGTGGAGCGGGGACGCGGGAAGATCATCTTCACCGCGTCGCTGCTCAGCTTCCAGGGCGGCATCACCGTTCCCGGCTACGCCGCCTCGAAGTCCGGCCTCACCGGGCTCACCAAGGCGCTGGCCAACGAGTGGGCGGCACACGGGGTCAACGTCAACGCCATCGCCCCGGGCTACATCGCCACCGACAACACCCGGGCGCTGCGCGACGACCCGGAGCGCGACCGGGCCATCCTCGCCCGGATCCCGACCGGCCGGTGGGGAGACGCCGACGACCTGGCCGGCGCGACGGTGTTCCTGGCCGCACCGGCGTCGGACTACGTCAACGGCATCGTGCTGCCCGTCGACGGCGGGTGGTTGGGCCGATGACCGCGCCGTCCGGACGCTCCGACATCGTCGACGCCCACCACCACCTCTGGGTCCGGTCCCGGCACCCGCAACCCTGGATCGACCCGGCCACCATGGCGGCGATCGACGCCGACTTCACCCCGGCCGACCTCGCCCGGGTGGCCCGCGCCGCCGGGGTCGCCGGGTCGGTGGTGGTGCAGGCCAACTCCACCGAGGCGGAGACGGTGGACCTGCTCGGCACCGCCGCCGACGACACCCTGGTGCGGGGGGTCGTCGGGTGGCTGGACGTCACCGCCGACGACGTCGTCGACCGGTTGGCCCGGCTGCGGGCCGCCCGGGGCGGCGACCTGCTGGTCGGCATCCGGTACTCCGTCCAGGACGAGCCCGACCCGACGTTCCTCGACCGGGCCGACGTGCGGCGGGGGATCGCGGCGGTGGGCGCCGCCGGGCTCGCCTTCGACCTGCTGGTCCGGCAGCACCAGCTCGGTGCGGCCGGCCGGGTGGCGCGCGACCTGCCCGAGGTGCGGTTCGTCCTGGACCACCTCGGCAAGCCCGCGCTGGGCGGGCCGGACCTCGCCGGCTGGGCCCGCGACCTGCACGCCCTCGCCGCCTGGACCAACACCACGGCGAAGCTGTCCGGGCTGGTCACCGAGGTGCAGCGGTCATCCTGGACCCCTGACGACCTCCGACCGGCCGTCGACCACGCGCTCGACGCGTTCGGTCCGGACCGGTTGATGTTCGGCTCCGACTGGCCGGTGTGCCTGCTCGCCAGCTCCTACGACCGCTGGGTCGACACCCTGGCGGGGTTGTTGGACCCGCTCGGCCCCGACGAGCGGGCGGCGATCTGGCGGCACACCGCCCGGCGGGCGTACCGGCTGGAGGCGTCGTGAGAGCACACGCGTTGCCGCGTCGACCGGCGGTACGCCTCACCGAGCTGGGGTTCGGCGGGGCGCAGGGCGGCAACCTCTACCGGGCCACCACCGACGAGGAGTTCGCCGCCGCGATCGACACCGCGTGGGAGGGCGGCCTGCGCTACTACGACACCGCGCCGCACTACGGGCTCGGGCTGTCCGAGCGGCGGATCGGCGCGGCCCTGCGTACCCGGCCCCGCGACGAGTACGTGGTGTCGACGAAGGTGGGTCGGCTGCTCGTACCGTCGCCGCAGGACGGTCACCGGCGCGACCCGGAGGGCTTCGACGTGGCCGCGGACCACCGGCGGGCCTGGGACTTCTCCCGTGACGGGGTACTCCGCTCGCTGGAGTCCAGCCTGGAACGCACCGGCCTGGACCGGGTGGACGTGGTCTACCTGCACGACCCCGACGACCACTGGGAGCAGGCCGCCACCGAGGCGGTGCCCGCCCTGGTGGAGCTGCGCGACCAGGGCGTGGTGGGTGCGATCGGCGCCGGCATGAACCAGTCCCACCTGCTGACCCGGTTCGTCCGGGAGACCGACGTCGACGTGGTGATGTGCGCCGGCCGGTACACCCTGCTGGAACAGGGTGCGCTGGCCGACCTGCTGCCCGCCGCCGAGGAGCGGGGCGTCGGCGTGGTGATCGCCGGGGTCTACAACTCCGGCCTGCTGTCCCGGGACCGGCCACCGGCCGACGCGACCTACAACTACCAGCAGGCGCCGCCGGAGCTGATCGAGCGGGCCCGGCGGATCGCCGACGTCTGCCAGTCGTACGGCGTCACCCTGCCCCAGGCGGCGCTCGCCTTCGTCCGGTCACATCCCGCAGTCGTCTCGACGGTCGTCGGCCTGCGCAGCGACGCGCAGGTGGCGCAGACCCTGGCCCGCGCGAACGCCGACGTCCCGGCGGCGCTGTGGCCGACCCTGCGGGCAGCCGGTCTGCTCACCCCGGTCGCGGCATGATTCCACCACGGCCGGGTTCCACCACCCCCCACCACGATAGGAGTCCCACCCGTGTCCGTCCCGACATCCCCCAGCGGGCGTAGGCAGGCGCTGGCCGGCCTGGCCGCCTCGGCGGTCGCCGCCGCGGTCGCCGTGGTCGCCTCGGCCAACCCCGCCCTCGCCGCCACCACCACGCTCTACGCGTCCCCCTCCGGCAGCGGCACCGCCTGCTCCGCCAGCCAGCCGTGCGCGCTGACCGAGGCGCAGAACGCGGTCCGCTCCCTCAACACCTCGATGTCCGGCGACATCGTCGTCGAGCTGGCCGACGGCGTCTACCGGCTCGGCGCGCCGTTCCGGCTCACCGCCGCCGACTCCGGCACCAACGGCTACACCGTGACGTGGCGGGCCGCCGCGTCCGCGCGCCCGGTGATCAGCGGGGCCCGGGCGGTCACCGGCTGGTCGCTGGTCGACTCCGGAAAGAACATCTGGCGGGCCAACGTGCCCGCCGGGATCGACAGCCGGCAGCTCTACGTCAACGGCGCGGTCGCCACCCGGGCGCGGACCGCCGTCAACCGGGCCGACTTCACCTTCACCACCAGCGGCATGCGGTTCAGCAACGGCGCGTTGAGCTACCTCAACAACCTGGGCAACCAGAACCGGGTCGAGGTGGAGAGCGTCGGCTCGTTCACCGACAGGTACTCGCCGGTGCAGAGCATCAGCGGCAACTTCCTGACCATGCAGCAGCCGGCCTGGAACAACAACACCTTCGGCTTCGACACCCTGTCCAAGCCGCACCGGGCCGGGGCGTTCTACCTGGCCAACGCGTACGAGTTCCTGGACAGCCCGGGGGAGTGGTACCTGAACCCGGGCAGCGGGCAGCTCAACTACATCCCGCTGGCCGGGCAGAACATGAGCAGCGTCAGCGTGGAGCTGCCGCAGTTGCAGTCGCTGGTGAACGTCGGCGGCAGCTACGACGCCCCGGCGCACCACATCGCGTTCAGCGGGATCACCTTCACCGGCACCAGCTGGCTCGGCCCGAGCAGCAGCAACGGCTTCGCCGACCAGCAGACCGGCGCGCACATCGTCGGCACCTGGGCCCGTCCGGCCGACGCGCTGACCTCCTGCCAGGAGGGTTGCCCGCTGTTCGAGGCCACCCGGCCGAGCTGGGCCCAGATGCCGGCCGCCGTGCAGGTCTCCGCCGCCAACACCATCACCTTCAGCGACTCGCAGTTCGTCAACCTGGGGCAGACCGCCATCGGCATCGGCAACGACGCCAACGCGCACGCCAGCGGGGTCGGCCTGGGAGCCAGCAACATCACCGTCACCCGTTCCGAGATCGCCCGCAACTCGGCAGGCGGTGTCGTGGTCGGCGGTGTCCGCGCCGACGCCCACCACCCGAGTGACCAGCGGATGGTCAACCGGAACATCACCATCAGCAACAACCGGGTGCACGACCTGGGCCTGGAGTACCGGGGCGTGGTCTCGATCCTGACCACCTACGTCAACACCTCGCTGGTGTCGCACAACGAGGTCTACAACATGCCGTACACCGGGCTGTCGGTCGGCTACGGCTGGGGTGCCAACGACGCGGGCGGCAGCAACCACTACGCCAACCGCGGGCTGTACAACTACCAGCCGCGCTACTCGACGGCGACCACCGCGGCCAACAACCAGGTCATCGGCAACTACGTGCACGACGTGATGCAGCAGATGACCGACGGCGGCTGCATCTACACGCTGTCGGCCAACCCTGGCGGGACCATCAACGAGAACTACTGCCTGCGCACCAACGGCTGGTTCGGGCTCTACTTCGACGAGGGCTCCCGCTACTACACCGCCCGCAACAACGTGTTCTCCTCCACCGGCACCTGGGCCACCGCCAACTACTGGTACGCCGAGAACATGGGCAACTTCACCGTCACCAACAACTGGTCGACAAACAACAGCACCAACGTGACCAACGGTGACCGGGGCAACGTCGTCAACAACAACACCGTGGTCAGCAACAACAACTGGCCCTCGGGCGCGCAGACCGTCATCGCCAACGCCGGGGTGCAGGGCACCACCAACCCGCCGGCGCAGGGCGTGCAGCTCGTCGGGGTCCAGTCCGGCCGCTGTGCCGAGGTCACCGGCTCCAGCACCACCAACGGCACCCAGGCCCAGCTCTGGGACTGCACCGGCGCGACCAACCAGCGGTGGACCCAGACCGCCAGCCGGCAGTTGATGGTCTATGGCAACAAGTGCCTGGACGCCTCCGGGCAGGGCACCAGCAACGGCACCAAGGTGGTGATCTGGGACTGCAACGGCGGCACCAACCAACAGTGGAACGTCAACGCCAACGGCACGATCACCGGCGCGCAGTCCGGGCTCTGCCTGGACGCGAACGCCGCTGGTACGGCCAACGGCACCAAGTTGATCCTCTGGGCCTGCAACGGCGGCACCAACCAGCAGTGGAGCCTGCGCAGCTGACCGGTCGGCCATCGGGGTGCGTGGGGTCGGGCCGTCCGCCCGACCCCACGCACCCCGACGTCGTTGCCCACCCGGGCCACGTGCGGCCGGTCAGGAGGTGCGACGGCGGCAGCGGGCGAGTGCGGTGCTCAGGTCGCGACGCAGTGACCGGTCCAGGTCGGGCGCGTCGAGCGCGTCGGTGAAATCCCGGGCGGCCTCGTCCCAGCGGCCGAGCCGGACCAGCGCGGTGCCCCGGTTGTAGCGGGGCACCGGTGCCGCCGACAGCGCGACCGCCCGGTCCAGGTCGGCCACGGCGGCGGCCACCTCGCCCCGGTCGAACCGGACGGCGGCCCGGTTCGTCCACGCCTCGACCAGTTCCGGATCGCCGGCCAACGCCCGGCTGAACAGCTCCTCGGCCTCGGCCGGACCACCGCGCTCCGAGCGGATCAGCCCGAGGGTGCACAGCAGGACGGGCTCGTCCGGGGTCAACGCCAGCCCGGCCCGCGCCCCCGCCTCGGCGACGTCGAGCGCACCCCGGCCGAGGTGCAGGTTGACCAGGGCGATCCGGGCGTCGAGGTGCCCTGGATCGATGGCGAGCACCCGTTCCAGGTCGTCGCGGGCCCGCCCGGTGCGGCCCCGCTCCTGGTGCAGCACCGCCCGGTTGAAGTAGGCCTCCGGCAGGTGCGGCCCGAGGCGGATCGCGGCACCGTGGTCCCGGATCGCGGCCCGGTGCCGCCCGGCCGCCCGGTGCAGGGCGGCCCTGTCCACGTAGTACTCGCAGTTGTCGGGGTCGTGGCCGATCACGGTGTCGAGCTCGGTCAGGGCCCGCTGCGGATCGCCCAACGCCAGATAGAGCTGGGCCCGGTTGTGGCGCAGCCGGGCCAGGTCCTGGGGACGTTCACCGGGGGCGAGCACCGCCGTCAGCCGGGCCAGACCGTCGTCGATCAGCCGGAGCGCCCGCTCCGGCTCGCCCGCCCGGCTGTCCAGTAGGGCCAGGCCCTGCTCGTAGAAGACTGTCGACAGCACCCGCTGCCGGTGGTCGGCCACCGTGCGGGCGAGCCGGAGCGCCTGCTCCAGCCAGTGCCTGGCCCGCGCCGGGTCCTGCGCGGCGGCGGGCAGGTGCCGGGCGTACAGCATGGCGGTGGCGTACGCGGCCGACATGGTGATCTTGGGGTCGTCGGTGCTGGCCCGCGCCTCGTGATAGAGGTCGAGCGCCTCGGTGGCCTGGTCCAGCGCCGCCAGGGCGGTGGCCAGGCCGGTGGTGAACGCCCACCAGTGCGGCAGGTCGTCGGCCGGGGTGACCAGGGTGCGTCCGTGCCGGGCGGTGCGGGCAGCATGGTGGTAGAAGCCGCCGGCCAGGCTCTCACCGAGGGCGGTGCGCAGGGCCGCCGGGGTCGGGTCGACCGCCGGCCGGGCCGGGCCGTCGTCGCGCAGCTCCAGCCGCACCGGGTACGCCCCGAGCCGGCCGGCCAGCGAGCCCAGCAGCTCCCGGGTGGTCTCGTCGGCGGCACCGACGTGCGCGAACCGGAGCGTGACCGGGCGTCGGAGGGTGCCCGCCCAGGCCGCCACGAACTCGGTCGCGCCGTAGGCCAGGGCGGCGGTGCGCCGGGCGGGATGGAACCGGATCGGCTGCTCCTCGGCGGCGGTGCGCCTGCCCGCGTCGAGCCGGGGCGCGATGGCCCGCAACTCGACCCGGTGCCGGGCGGCCAACCGGGGGCGGTCGGCGGCGATCCGGCCGAGGAGGTCGGCCACTCCGGCGTACGGCCCGTGGTCGCGGTGGCAGTCGTACGGCGGTGGCTCGCCGCTCATGGCTGGGCCGGGGCTCCGGAGGGCGGGCGCCCGGGGGCGCCCGCCGGGCCGGTAGTTACCAGCACCACTCGATCCAGAGCCGGCGGGCGCCGGACACCAGACGCAGTGCGCGCGTACGACGGATGGTCATCTTCTTCATGGGCACCTCCGTGGTCGTCCACTCCGGACTGCGGAGAGCCTAGTGCCGATCAAGGGAAATGCGAAGGGGGTTCGTGACCGCGCGGTCGACCGGTGGCCCGGCCGGGCGCTGGCGCATTGACAGATGCGCATCAATTGGTAGAGATTGTTGCCTGAGAGCGCTCTCACATCTGTCGAAACCCTTGGAGGGTGCAGAATGATCCGTCACCTGGGTGCCGTTCTCGGGGCCGCGACGCTTGTCGGCACGCTGGCCGCCGCGCCGGCCGGGGCCGCGCCGATCGGCGCACCACCCGCCCCGGTCGTACCGGCCGCTGTCGACCCGTCCGCCGGACTCCCCGCCGGGCAGCGGGCTGCGCTGCGTCGGGACCTCGGGCTGACCGACGAGCAGCTCCGCCTCCGCACGGTCGTCGAGGCCGGTGCACCGTCGACCGTGCGTCGGCTCCAGGCCGAGCTGGGCACCGCGTACGGCGGGTCCTGGATCGCGGCGGACGGGAGCACCCTGGTGGTCGGGGTGACCACGGCCGCCGACGCCGCCCGGGTCCGCCGTGCCGGCGCCCACCCGCAACTGGTCCGGCGGAGCCTGGCCGAACTGGACCGGGCCAGGACCACCCTCGACCGGGCGGCCGGCCTGGCCGGCCCGGCCGTGCACTCGTGGTATGTGGACCAGGCGAGCAACAGTGTGGTGATCCAGGCCGCCGGCACCGCCCCGGCCCGGGCGTTCGCCCAGGCCACCGGCACCGCCGACGCGGCCCGTCCGGTCGCTGTCGCGCAGCCGTACCGCCCGGTCTACGACATCCGGGGCGGCGACCAGTACGTCATCAACAACAACGTGCTCTGCTCGGTCGGCTTCGCCGTCGCCGGTGGCTTCGTCACCGCCGGGCACTGCGGCGGGGCGGGCAGCACCACGAGCGGCAGCGGCGTCGCGCAGGGCACCTTCCGGGGCTCGTCCTTCCCGGGTAACGACTACGCCTGGGTGCAGACCAACTCCTCGTGGGTGGCCACGCCCACGGTGAACACCTACAACGGCGGCACGACCTCGGTGGCCGGTTCGGCGGAGGCGGCCGTCGGCAGTTCGGTCTGCCGGTCCGGCCGGACCACCGGCTGGCGGTGCGGCACGATCACCGCCCGGGACGTCACGGTCAACTACTCCGGTTCCCTGGTGTACGGCCTGGTGGCGAGCAGCGCGTGCGCCCAGCCCGGCGACTCCGGCGGCGCGTTCGTCTCCGGCAACCAGGCGCAGGGCGTCACCTCCGGCGCGGGTGGCGACTGCAACTCCGGTGGCACCACGGTCTACCAGCCGGTCAACGAGATCCTCGGCGCGTACGGGCTGTCGCTGACCACCACCGGCGGTGGCGGGGCCGGCCAGCTCGTCGGGTACGCCGGCAAGTGCATCGACGTGCCCAACTCCAACGGCGTCGACGGTCAGTACCTGCAACTGTGGACCTGCAACGGCACCGACGCCCAACGCTGGACCTTCGCCGGCGACGGCACGGTCCGGGCGCTCGGGCTGTGCATGGACGTGGCCTGGGGCTCGACCGCCAACGGGGCGGTCGTCCAACTGGCCAGGTGCAGCGGCAACCCGGCCCAGCAGTTCGTCCTCAGCGGGGCCGGTGACCTGGTCAATCCGCAGGCCAACAAGTGTGTCGACGTGCAGGGCGCGAACAGCGCGGACGGTGCCCGGCTGGTCATCTGGGAGTGCACCGGCGGGGCCAACCAGAAGTGGCGGCGCGGCTGACCGACCCGGGCGCGGGGCGGGCTACGACCGGGTCGCCCGCCCGCGCGCCGTCGGTGCCACCGGTTAGCATTGCCGGAGCGTCGCGTGCCGGTGGCGGACGGATCGTCAGGCATGGAGGCGTGGTAGCGAAAGGTGGCACTGCCATCTCGCCAGCCCAGGCAACAATCTCCGAGCGGATCACGGTCTATCCGGCCGACGACCGTTTCACAGGCCCCCGGCCGGCCGTACTGGTCCTCCCCGGCGGCCGCTTCCGGGAGCTTCCCCCGCACGAGGGTGAGGGCTATGCCCGCTGGCTGGCCGGCATCGGGCTGCACGCCTTCGTCCTCGAATACCGGCTGTTGCCCGACCGGTTCCCCGCACCGTTGCAGGACGCCCGAGCCGCGCTGGCCTATGCCAGACACGGCGCCCACGGGCTCGACACCGGTCCGGTCGGCGTCATCGGCTCCAGCGCCGGCGGGCAGTTGGCCGGGCTGCTGATGACCGGCACGGTGCTGTCGATCGAGACCGGCGTCGTCGACCCGCCGCGCCCGGACTTCGCGATCCTGGCGTACGCCCTGGCCGACCTGGATCTGCTTCCCCCGCCGGCGGTCGAGGGGCTGCTGGGCGAGCTGATCCCGATCAAGGACGAGCTGTCACCGGCCAGGCAGGTGGACTCGACGGTGTGCCCGACGTTCGTGTGGGCGGCCGCCCAGGACCCGCCGGGGGTCCCCAACGCCCTGGAGTGGGCCCGGGTGCTCGTGGCCGCCGGGGTACCTGTCGAACTGCACATCTACCCGCGCGGCGGCCACGGCATCGGGCTGGCCGACGGCGTCGCGTACGGGGGCCGGAGCCACCCCTTCATCGCCCACGACCCGCACACGGCGACCTGGACCGACGCGTGTGAGGCGTGGCTGCGGGCCGAGGGTTTCCTGACGCCCTGACCGGCCCGTTCCCCGGGGCGGGGAACCGCGCCAGACGCGCCGTGGGACGCCCGGACACTGTGGACCCGTCAGGTCGGTGAGGTGGTGCGGTCGGGGGTGGGGTGGGGGCCGCCGGGCAGCCGGTCCCGGCAGAAGTCCCGGAACGACCGGGGTGGGCGGCCGGTCACGTCCGCGACGGTGCTTGTGGTCCGGTCCTCCGCGCCGGCCGCGATCGCCGTGTCCAGGCTCGCGAGGAACCGGGCGAAGTCGGGCGGCAGGCCGTTGACCTCGTGGTACGCCGTGAGTTCTGCCGCGCTGACGGCCCGGTGCCGGACCGGTCGGCCGCCGGTGTCGGTGAGGACGGCGGCGACGTCGGCGTAGCTCAGGCGCTCGGGGCCGGTGACGAGGTGCTCGGTGTCGTGTGACGTCGGGTCGGTGAGGGCGCGGACCGCCACCTCGGCGATGTCGGCCGGATCGACGAAGCCGCCGACGCGGCACGAAATCAGGCGGCCGTACTGGCCGCCGCAGGTCGGTTGTTCGATGCCGCGACCGACCCCGACCAGGTCTCGATGGACGACATCGCCGCCGCCGCCGGAGTGGGCAAGGGCACGCTGTTCCGCCGCTTCGGCGACCGGATGGGGCTGCTCCGGGCCCTGTACGCGCAGCGCGGCGACCAGTTGCGGGCGGCGCTGACCACCGGGTCGTACGAGCAGTGGCACGTCCTGCTGGTTGCTCTGGTCACCGAGGCGCGCGGCCCCGAGTCGGCGGACTACCTGGCCCACGCTCTGTTGGCGGCCGTCCGCAGCGACCTGGTGGAACACCTGCGGGACTGGCCCGACGAGCGCTGGGAGGCGGGGTTGGCCGCCCTGACCCGCGCGGTGCTGGACGGTGACGCGTCGCCGACGGCAGCCGGGGCGGACGGCCCCGTACGCCACTAGGATCGGTGCGGAGGTGGGCGAGGCATGAGACTCGGACTGCACTACTGGAACTACTCGACCCCGGCCGATCCGGCGGCGATCGCACCGACCCTGATCGAGACCGCGACGATCGCGGAAGAGGCCGGGGTCGCGTCGTTCACCGTGATGGACCACTACTTCCAGATGGAGGCGATGGCCCCGGCCGAGGAGCCGATGCTGGAGGCGTACACGACGCTGGGTTTCGTCGCGGCGCGGACCTCGCGGATGACGCTCGGTGTGCTGGTCACCGGCGTGATATACCGCTACCCGGGGCTGCTCGCCAAGATCGTGACCACCCTGGACGTGCTCTCCGGCGGCCGGGCCCGGCTCGGCATCGGCGCGTCCTGGTACGAGCGCGAGCAGCACGGCCTCGGGGTGCCGGTGGTGCCGGTGGCCGAGCGGTTCGAACGGCTGGAGGAGACGCTGCGGATCTGCAAGCAGATGTGGAGCGACGACAACGGGCCGTTCGAGGGTCGGCACTACCGGCTGGCCGAGACGCTCAACTCGCCGCAGCCGCTGCGACGGCCCCACCCGCCCATCATGATCGGCGGCAGCGGCGAGAAGAAGACCCTGCTGCTGGTGGCCAGGTACGCCGACGCCTGCAACCTGTTCGGCAGCAGCCCCGCCGAGGTGGCGCACAAGCTCGACGTGCTGCGCGGGCACTGCGCCGCCGAGGGCCGCGACTACGACGCCATCGACAAGACGGTGATCGTGATGCGACCGCCGCTGGCCGACGTGGACGGATTCCTTGCCGAGGTGACCGCGTATGCCGCGCTCGGGGTGACCGAGGTGCAGGTCACCCCGGACCGGCACCCGGTGGAGTTCACCCGGCGGGTCGCCGACGAGGTGCTGCCGAAGCTGACCACGATCGGCTGAGATCGGTCGCCATCGGTCGACCTGGCCCGCCGGGTGCCGCTGCCGGCGATCCGGCCGGGCGGGATGCGCTGGTGGCGGCACGTCCGCCCGCCGGCTGTGGTCCGCCGCCGGGTGCCGTCCGCCCGCCGGTGAGCCGGCGGGCGGACGACCTGACGGTCACTGGCTGAGCTGGGCTACCTCGTCGGCGGAGAGCCGCAGGCCGGCGGGGGCCGCGCTGCGCCCCACCACCGACGGTGCGGCCGGTGGGTTGGCCGGTCGCCGCAGGTGCCAGTCGGTGACCGCCTGGTAGGCGGCGACCACCGACAACAGCCGGTCCTCGCCGTACGGCAGGCCGCCGAGGATGGTGCCGATCGGCAGGCCCGCGCCGGTGAACCCGATCGGGAAGCCGATCTCGGGCAGGCCGAGGATGTCGAACGGCACCGGGCCGGTCTGCACCACCACGTCGCAGCCGGCGAAGAGCTGGTCGAGCACCCGTTCCATCAACAGCAGCTTGGCCCGCTGGCCGGTGATGAACTCACCGCTGCCCAGCAGCGCGCCCTGCAACCAGCCGGTCACCGACACCCCGAAGCCACGCAGGTCGGTACGCAGGTAGGGCATGAAGGGCTCGGTGCGCTCCGGCAGCCGTACGTTGTTGAAAGCGCTGCCGGTGAGCAGGTCCCACTCGTCGGGCAGCGGCACGTCGACCACCGTCGCGCCGGTGATCGCGGCGAGCTTCGCCAGGTACGCCTGCCGGGCCAGCGCGGTCTCCGAGGTGCCGGCGGTGAAGCCGGGCAACACCCCGATCCGGGTCTTCCACCGCAGCTTGAGCTTGCCGCCCTGGTAGGTCGGGGTGGCCGCGTCGATCAGCTTCGGCACCTCGGGCAGACCCTGGCTGCGCGGGTCGGCCGGGTCCTCGCCGGCCATCGCGGTGAGCATGATGGCCGCGTCCTTGGCGTCGCGGGCCAGTGGGCCGGGGTGGTCGCGGGTGTAGCTGAGCGGGATGATCCCGTGCAGCGACACCCGGCCCATCGTCGGCTTGAGCCCGGTGAGGTTCTGCGCGTTGGACGGCGCGGTGATCGAGCCACCGGTCTGGGTGCCGGTGCCGGACGCGGCGAGCCGTGCCGCCACGGCGGTGGCGGTGCCGGTGGACGACCCGCCCGGGTCGGTGCGCGGGTCGGCGGGGGTCCAGGCGTTGACCGTGGTGACCACCCCGGCGGGGGTGGTGGCCCGGGTGGTGGCCAGCGGGCCCATCTGGGTCTTGCCCAGCACGATCGCCCCGCCGCCGGTGACCAGCCGGGTCACCGCCGTGGCGTCGTACGGTGGCCGGAAGTCGGCGAACAGGTACGAGCTGGCGGTGGTCGGCACCCCGGCGGTGTAGTAGTTGTCCTTGATGGCCAGCGGGATGCCGTGCAACGCGCCCCGGTGTGGCTTCTTCGCCATCGCCCGGGCCGCCTTGACCGCCTGGTCGGCGAGCACCAGGTTGAACGCCTGGTAGGTCGGCTCGTACGTGGAGATCCGGGCCAGGTACGCCTCGACCAGCTTCTCGGGGGTGAGCTTGCCTGCCCGGATCAGCCAGGCCGCCTCGGCGACGGTCAGCTCGGTCGGGTCGGCCACCGCCTCCGGACGCGGCTTGACGTAGGCGTTCGGCACGGCCAGCGCGGGATTGTAGCGACCAACCGGAACGGCCGATGTTCGGGTGCTGCCGGCCGCCGAGGCCACGGCGGGCAGCCCGACGACGCCGCCGACGGCCGAGGCGGTGGCCAGCGCGGCGGTCCGGGCGAGGAAGGCGCGACGGTCGACGCCGCGGTCGGCAGGTGCTGTGCTCATCACTTCCGCCATTCCGTGCTGATCGAGGGGTAGAGCATCGGCGCGGGCTGCTGGGACAACGCCTTCGCCACGGCCGGGTCGGTGCCGGCAGGGGCGGGCAGCTGGTAGGCGGCGAGCGTGCCCACCGTGCTGCGGACGAAGGAGCGCAGCGAGGCCAGGACGGAGTCCCGGCCGGGGGAGCCGGTCTGCGGGTCGGCGGTGGTGCCGGGCGGGAGCTGGTCGAGATCGACGCCGAGCGACGCGAGCCGGGCGCGGATGAGGACGTCCAGCTCGGCGTCGGTCGGTGGGGTGGGGGCCATGACGCTCCTTGAGGGGTGGGCGACGATGACCCACTGTCGAGCCGGATCGTGTCACGGGCGTGACAAGTTGATCTCGACGCGGTGAAGCCACGCAGGTCAATGCCGCTGTGAGACCTCTCGACGTCGGCCGGCCCAGCCTCCGCCATCGACAGATCGATCCGCCGTACCCCGCCGGCCGACGTTGTTGGTTAGGGTGCGCGGGTCGGTCACGCGTCTGCTCCAGAGGGAGATCATGTTCGCCCCGCTGCGGTACGCCGCCTTCCGATACCTGGCCGCCGGCCGGCTGGTCAACATGGTGGGCAACGCGGTCGCCCCGGTCGCGCTGGCCTTCGCCGTGCTCGACCTGACCGGGTCGGTGCGGGACCTGGGCCTGGTCGTCGGCGCGCGATCGCTGATGAACGTGCTGTTCGTGCTCTTCGGCGGCGTGCTGGCCGACCGGGTCCCGCGTCGGCTGGTGCTGGTCGGCTCCAACCTGCTCGGTGCGCTGACCCAGGCCACGGTGGCCACCCTGGTCCTCACCGGCACGGCGACGATCCCTCTGCTGCTGGCGCTCGGTGCGGCCAACGGGGTAGTGAGCGCACTGGCCCAACCCGCATCGGCCGCCGTGACACCGCAGACCGTGCCGGCGGAGCTGATCCAGCCCGCGAACGCGATCCTCCGGCTCGGCATGAACACCGGCATGATCGGCGGCGCGGCGCTCGGCGGCCTGCTGGTCGCCGCGGTCGGGCCCGGCTGGGGTCTCGCCGTCGACGCGTTCACCTTCGCCGTCGCGGCGGTGGCCTTCACCGGGGTCCGGGTCCCCGCCGCGCGGGCCGGCGCCGCCCGGATGGGCATCGTCGCCGATCTGCGGGAGGGGTGGTCCGAGTTCGTCGCGCGGACCTGGGTCTGGGTGGTCGTGCTCGGCTTCATGGTGCTCAACGGGGCGCTCGCCGGTGGGGTGAACGTGCTCGGTCCGGCCGTCGCCGACGGCACGATCGGCCGCAGCGGCTGGGGCCTGGTGCTGGCGGCGCAGACCGTCGGGATGGTCGTCGGCGGCGTCGTCGCGCTGCGCATCCGGGTACGCCGACTGCTGCTGCTCGGGGTGGCCTGCATGTTCGCCGAGTCGGCGCTCCTGCTGGGGCTGGCCCTGAAACCGACCATCGGGGTGCTGGTGGCGGCCGGGGTGACGGTCGGGATCGCCGTGGAGCAGTTCTCGGTGGCCTGGGAGACGTCGATCGCGCAGCACATCCCGGCCGACCGGCTGGCCCGGGTCTACTCGTACGACATGTTGGGTTCGTTCGTGGCCATCCCGCTGGGCCAGGTGACGGTCGGGCCGGTCGCTGCGGCGATCGGCACCCGCGACACGCTGCTGATCCTCGCGGCGGCGGTCGCGCTGGCCGTGCTGGGCATGCTGGCCAGTCGGGACGTCCGCCGGTTGGAGGCGGGGGGCGACGCCCGACCCACCGCCACCCCGTCACCCGGATCGGGTGACGGCGCGACGACCGGATCCGCCGAACCGGCCGCCTCCGCCTGACACGGACGGAGTGTCCAGGCACCTGTCGGGTCACCCGGGGCGGTGGTTCGCCGGCCACCATGGTGTCTTCCTGCCGGATGAGGCGTACGGTGGCGTTGTCGCTCGGGTCCCCGGTGGCCCCGCCAGTTCGCCGTAGCCGGCCTGACGGGCCTGATCCATGATGATCACCGCGACGACGTCCTCCGCGTTCCGGCCGCCCGGCGGCCGGCACCGTCGTCACGCGGACCTGTCACCCCGCCCCCGCCCGGCCGGCCGACGTGACACCCGTACCAGCGAGGACGGCCGTCACGCCCCCTTCCGCACGCCGAAGGGTCCACGAACACCCCACGGCTTCATGAGGGAGCACCCGATGAGGATCGCCAGGCACCGGATCGTCGAAGCCCTACGGGAGCGGGGCCAGCCGGCCAGAGCCACCTGGGTCGAACGGGAACTACCGGAGTGGGTCGACCCGGCCAAGCACGTCGGTCTCCTCGCGACCCTGCGACTCGATCCGGCCGCGCTCGCCGACGCGCCGTCCCCGTGAGACTGGCCCTGCTCGGGCCGGTCGCCTGGCGGACCCCGCCGCACCACTACGGCCCCTGGGAGCAGGTGACCGGCCTGCTCGCCGAGGGCCTGACCACCCGCGGCGTGGACGTGACCCTCTTCGCGACGCTGGACTCGGTCACCTCCGCCGCTCTCGACGGGGTGTGCCCCCGCGGGTACGCCGACGACCCGTCGATGGACGGACGGGTCTGGGAGGCGATGCACGTCTCCCACGCGTTCGCCCGCGCGGCGGAGTTCGACCTGGTGCACAGCCACCTCGACTGGTTGCCGCTCGCCTTCGCCGAGCACTGCCGCGCACCGCTGCTCACCACAGTCCACGGTTTCTCCGGCGCCGGCATCCTGCCCGCGTACGCCCGGGCCCGCTCGTCGTACGTGTCGATCTCCGACGCGGACCGGGCCGCCGGGCTCGACTACGTCGCGACCGTGCACCACGGGGTGGACCTCACCGCGCTGCCGTTCAGCCCGCAGGCCGGCCCGGGGCTGGTCGTCTTCGGCCGGATCCACCCGGACAAGGGCACCCACACCGCCATCGAGATCGCCCGGCTGGCCGGCCGGCCCCTGACCATCTGCGGCATCGTGCAGGACGAGCGGTACTTCGCCGAACAGGTGGCCCCGCACATCGACGGCGAACAGGTCGTCTTCCTCGGCTCGGTGGGCCCCCGCCGCCGCGCGGAGATCCTCGGCGTCAGCGCCGCCCTGCTCCACCCGATCGCCTTCGACGAGCCGTTCGGACTGTCGGTGGTGGAGTCGATGGCGTGCGGCACACCCGTCGTGGCGTTCGCGCGGGGATCGATGCCGGAGGTCGTCGACGAGGGGGTCACCGGGTCGCTCGTGCACACCGTCGCGCAGGCCGCCGCCGCAGTCGCCGGGATCGGGCGAATCGACCGGGCCGGCTGCCGGGAACGGGCCCGGCTGCGCTTCGGCGCGGACCGGATGGTCACCGACTACCTGGCCGTCTACGAACAGCTCATCGGCTCGCCCCGGCGCGGAAGGCGCTGACCGGCCGACGTCCGCCGCCCGGCCGGCCCCCGCGCCCGGCCACCCTGTTCTCCCGGCGACACCCGCCGGCCCGCGTCGCGCCCGTCACCCCGGGCCGCGGCCGACAATCGGAAGGCCAGACCCATGCCCCGCTACGGTTTCCTCAGCACCCACCCACCGACCCGGTGCGGCCTGGCCACCTTCAACGCCGCGCTGGCCGCGCACCTGACCGGGGGCGGCGCACCCGGCGTCGTCCGGGTCACCGACGGCACCGACGACCAGGGGGCCACCCCGCCCGGCGTGGTGCACACCTGGTCGGCGCGGACCCCGGGTGGCTGGCGGGAAGCCGCCGCCGCCCTGAACACCTACGACATCGCCGTCGTCCAGCACGAGTACGGCATCTATCCGGGCGTCGACGGCCGGGACCTCCTGCCGCTGCTGCGCCGGCTCGACGTGCCGAGCATCGTGGTCCTGCACACCGTGTTGCGTCAGCCCACCCCCCGGCAGAGGTCCCTGCTGGAGCAGATCGTCGCCGAGGCGGCGGCGGTCGTCACGATGACCGACACCGCCCGGGACCGGCTGCTCGTCGGTTACGCCGTGGACCCGACCAGGGTCACCGTCATCCCGCACGGCACCGCCGACCCGGTCGGCGGGTCCGGCCCGCGCCGCACCCGCCCGCACCTGCTCACCTGGGGGTTGCTCGGCCCCGGCAAGGGCATCGAGTGGTCGTTGCGGGCGCTGGCCCGGTTGCAGGACCTGGAACCGACCCCCACCTTCACCGTCGCGGGCCGCACCCACCCCAAGGTGATCGAGCAGCAGGGCGAGCGTTACCGGGCGGGCCTGCACCAACTCGGCGCGCAACTGGGTGTCGCGCACACCGTGGACTACCAGGCGGTCTACCACGACTCGGCCACGCTCGGCGCGCTGATCCGCTCCGCCGACGTGGTCCTGCTCCCGTACGACTCCCGCGAGCAGGTCACCTCCGGCGTGCTCGTCGAGGCGGTGGCCGCCGGGATTCCCGTCGTGGCCACCCCGTTCCCGCACGCCGTGGAGCTGCTCACCGGCGGGCCCGGTCTTGTCGTACCCTATGCGGACCCGACGGCCCTGGCGACGGCGGTCCGGCGCATCCTGACGGAGTCGGGCCTGGCGGCCCGACTCGCCGGCCGCCGTCGACCGGTGGCCGCCGAGCTGCGCTGGCCGGCGGTGGCGGCCCGGTACGCGGCCCTCGCCGACCGGCTCACCGCCACCGGGCCGCCCGTGGTCAGCGGGGTGTCGGCGTGACCGCGACCGTCGGCCGGGCCGGTCCACCGGCCGGCAGCCCGTCCGCCGCCCACCGAGCGGCCACGCCCGCACCGAGCTTCGCCCACCTCGCCCGGTTGAGCGACGACACCGGGCTGTTCGAACACGCCCGGCACGCCATCGTGCGGCGGCGGCACGGCTACTGCACCGACGACGTCGCCCGCGGCCTCGTCGTCACCAGCCGTGAGCCGGAGCCGACCGGCGCGGTGCTCCGGCTCGCGGAGTGCTACCTCGCCTTCCTGACCCACGCGCAGAACTCCCGGGGCGCCTTCCACAACCGGCTCGGCCTCGACCGGCACTGGGCCGACCAGCCCGGCCTCGGCGACTGGTGGGGACGGGCGCTGTGGGGGCTGGGCACCGCGGTGGCCCGCAGCCCGGCACCCTGGATCCGGGAGGAGGCGCTGGTCGCCTTCAGCACGGGAGCCGTGCGTCGCAGCCCGGCCCCGCACGCCATGGCCTTCGCCGCGCTCGGTGCCGTCGAGGTGCTGCGCCGTCACCCCAGCCACGCGGTCGCCGCCGCGCTGCTGTCCGACGCGGCCACCTCGATCGGTGCTCCGCCGGCCGATCCGGGCTGGTCCTGGCCGCAGCCGCGGCTGAGCTACGCCAGTGCGGCTCTCGCCGAGGTCGTGATCGCGGCCAGCCAGCTACGGCACGACGGACCGCTGCTCGACAACGGCCTGCGGATGCTGGCCTGGCTGCGCGACGTCCAACTGCGCGACGGGCGGCTGTCGGTGGTGCCGGCCGGCGGTTGGGAACGTGGCGCGGTGCGGCTGCGCCACGACCAGCAGCCGCTCGAGGTGGCCGCCTTCGCCGACGCCTGTGCCACCGCCGCCACCGTCACCGGTGACGCCGGCTGGGAGACCGGTGTGCGGCAGGCCGTCGGGTGGTTCCTCGGTGACAACGACGTCGGCACCCCGATGTGGGACCCGGCCACCGGCGGTGGCTACGACGGGTTGACCCGGCACGGACCCAACCTCAACCAGGGTGCCGAGTCGACCCTCGCGCTCATCTCCACCCTGCAGCACGCCCGGCGGTGGTCGTGACCGGACCCCCGGTCGTCCGGCGGGACCTCACCCTGCGCCCCGACCCGGGCCGGGTCGTCGTCAGGCTCTTCGTCCCCGGCGAGGACGCGGCCGTGGCCCGCACCCGGGCGCAGGCGCTCATCGACCGGATCTGCCGACTCGACGCCGAGGAGACCGACCGGCTGCTGCGGGACGCCCGGCACCGTTTCGGCGACCGGCACCGGGACCTGGACCGCACCTTCCACCACCACCACGACCTGGTCCGGCACCGGGCCTCCCGGTCCCGGGACCTGGACCCGGCGACCCGCCTGCTGGTCGGCGCCTACTTCAGCCACGAGTACGCGGTGGAGTCCGCCGCGTTGTGCAACCCGTCCATGGTGGTCCACCCCGACCAGGGCGGGCTGGCGGCGGGTCAGCTCCGGGTCGCGATCAGCCTGCGCCAGATCGGCGAGGGGCACCTGTCGTCGATCGGGTTCGCCGACGCCGTGCTCGGGCCCGGCGACCAGTTGACCGTCGACGCCCGGCCCGGCCCGCTGACAGTGGGCCGGCGGGTTCCGCTGCGGCACCGCCGCGATCTGCTCGCCGCCGGGCTCGCCGAGATCGACTGCGACGACGAGGTGTCCGCCACCGTGCTGGACGCCCTGCCCGCCCGCTACGACGAGGCCCTGCTCGACCGGGTCATCGCCGACCTGCCGGCCGACCTGCTGTCCCGGAGCACCGCCCCGGCCACCGTCGCCCACCTGAGACGGGCCGGTTCGGCCAGCTACGCCGTCGAGTTCCCCGCCGACAGCCGACTGCCGCAACGGGTGCTCTGGCCGGCCACCCCGGACGAGCGGAACGGGATGGAGGACGCCCGGTTCGTCAGGTTCGTCGACGAGTCGGGACCGGTGTACCGGGCCACCTACACCGCGTACGACGGGCAACGCATCGCCACCCGGGCCCTGAGCAGCACCGACCTGCGACGCTTCGAGATCACCCCGATGCGTGGTCCGGGCGTCCGCAACAAGGGGGTCGCGCTGTTTCCCCGTACGGTCGGCGGCCGGCACCTCGCGCTGTGCCGTGCCGACGGGGAGACCATCGGCCTGACCAGCCTGGACGGCGACAACCGGTGGCAGCGGCCGGTAGCACTGCACGCCCCCCGCCGGGGCTGGGAGCTGATCCAGGTCGGCAACTGCGGTTCACCCGTCGAGACGGACGCGGGATGGCTCGTGCTCACCCACGGTGTCGGCCCGATGCGCCGGTACGCCATCGGCGCGCTCCTGCTCGACCTGCACCGCCCGGAGCGGGTCGTCGCCGAACTGCCCGGCGCGCTGCTGGCCCCCGACGAGACCGAGCGCGACGGGTACGTGCCGAACGTCGTCTACTCCTGCGGCGCGCTCGTGCACGCCGGCCTGCTCTGGCTGCCGTACGGGGCCAGCGACGCCCGGGTCGGTTTCGCGACCGTACCGGTGGCCGCGCTCGTCGCGGCGATGGTCGAACCCGCGCTGCCGCCCGGTTGACGCCGGACGGTGGCGTCAACGGTGCCGGGGTGGTGCCCGGGTCGCCGAACGGGGCGATGTCGGCGGTGTGCCACCAGGAGGTACGAGAAGAGACCGGATCGTCGCCCGGTCACCAGCTCGTGGGCGGCGAGCAGGTCACCGGTGCGCGCGTCGATGACGAGGGTGACGGAGGACCTGTCGGCGGTGACCCTGTAGGCGAGGCCCGGACGCCGGGCGAACGTGCCGGGGCCGTCGCCGCGCGGCGACGGCCCCGGGGCCGGGCGGTCAGGTGGATGGCCCTGCTGCGGTCGTTTTGTCGGTGGCCGGGTGGCTGTGGCCGGTGCGGTGCAGGGGCCAGAGCCGGGGCCCGCTGGGCAGGTGCAGCGGCAGGCCGGCCCGGTAGCCGTGGCCGCGCAGGAAGTCCCGGGTCGCCTCCGTCGTCACGACCGTGTCGTAGGGGTCGCCGAGCTGGTCGGCACGGTGGTGGTGCTGGTCGAGCAGGTGTCCGCCGATGCCCTGTCTCCGTCGGGTGGGGGTGACGTGGAGCCGGGACAGCCAGTGGTGCGGTGCGTCGGATCGGTAGCTGCGGACGAGTGTGTGGAGCTGCCGGAAGCGGGGCAGCGCGCGGCCGGCGAAGACGTCCAGGTGGTGGTCGGTGAGCACGGCGGTGTCGGGGAGGGGGTGGCGGTGCCATACCGCGACTGCGGTCAGGTCGAGGGGGACGTCGACGTGGCCCCACTCGATGGCGTGGTCGATCTCCATGGCCAGCAGGCCGTGGAAGACGGTCTGCCGCTCGGCGGGGTCGGGCACCAGCCATTCGGCGACGGGGTCGTCGGTGATGGCCTCGACGAGTAGGGCGGTGATCGTGGGTACGTCGCCGGGTTGCGCGTGCCGGATCTCGGCCATCGGGTTCACCGGGTCGACCGGCGGGGCTGCGGGGCGGGTGGGAACGGTGACCGGCCGGTGGGGGTCTGTCGGCCGCGCCACATGCGCCAGATCGGTAGGCCGTCGGTGGGCAGGATCAGTGGTGGGCCGGCGGTGTAGCCGAGCCGGCGGTAGAGCTGCCGGTTGCGGGTGTTGCTGGCCTCCAGGTATGCCGGCAGGCCCAGTTTGTCGAGATGCCGGTGGTGGTGGTGGAGCAGGGCCGCGCCGATGCCCCGGTTCTGCTGTTCCGGGTCGACGGCGATGTACGCGAGGTAGTGGTGTGGCTCGTCGGGGTGGAAGGCGTCGAACATCGTCTCCATCAGGGTGAACTTCGGCGCGTAGCGGCCGGTGGCGCGTTCCAGGGCTTCCTGGCGTTCCCGGGTGTGGACCTGGGGTGGGTCGAGCCGGGGGTACCAGATGGCCACGGCGGACAGGTCGGCGGTGGTGTCGACGTGGCCGTGCGCCAGGCCGTGGTGGAACATCTCGCTGAAGTAGCGGTAGTAGACCAGGCGGCGGTCGGCGGGGTCGGGGATCAGCCAGTCGGCGACGGGTCCGTCGTGGAATGCCTCGGCGAGGACAGCGATCAGCGGCCCGGCGTTCTCAGGTGTCGCTCGTCGTACGGTGACGGTGCTGGTGTTGGTCATGGTCGCTCCGGTGGGTGTCAGGCCGGTTGGTGGGCGGCGTCGGGGGTGCGTGTGGGCAGGGTGTGGCTGTCCGCGCCCAAGCCGATGGCGGCGTAGACGGGCGGGTTGGTGGTGCGTAGGGTCAGCGCCCAGACCGCGCCGAGGAGCGCGGCGGCGGCGTAGGTGGCGGGGAAGAGCCAGCGCAGCGGGGAGTGCGGGTCGACGCCGAGCAGGGTGTCGAACTCGCGGATGGTGACGGCGAGGATCGCGCCCAGCGCCAGCGTGGCGGTCAGCGGGGCGATCGTGGCCCGCCAGTGGCCTTCGTGGTGGGTGGTGCGGGTGAAGTAGCCGACGACGGCGGCGGAGGTGACGGTCATCAGGATCAGGACGCCGAGTCCGCCGGTGACGGTGACCCAGAAGAACAGGTGCACGATCGGGTCGGCGTCGGCTGCCGCGTAGCCGACTCCGACGGCGAGCGCGAGGCCGCTCTGGGTCATCGAGCCGACCTTCGGCGCACCCGTGCGCCGGCTGGTGCGGCCGAAGGCTGCGGGGACGACCCGTTCCCGGCCGAGGGCGAACAGGTAGCGGGCCACGGTGTGGTGGAAGCTGAGCAGGGCGGCGAACAGGCTGGTGATGAAGAGGACCCGGCCGATGGTCACGACGCTCGCGCCGAGGTGCGGGGAGACCAGGTGGAAGATGAGGTCCGTGCCGTCGGCGCGGGCGGCGTCGACGATCCGGTCCGGGCCGGTGGCGACGGACATCGCCCAGGCGGACAGGCCGTAGAGCAGGCCGGTGACCGTCACGGCGAGGTAGGTGGCGCGGGCGACGGTGCGGCGCGGGTCCTTCGTCTCCTCGGAGAACACCACCGTCCCCTCGAAGCCGACGAACCCGGTGATCGCGGTGACCAGCGCCGCGCCGATCCCGGCGGCGAGGACGTGCGTCGGGGCGAGGGTGTCGACGCTGACGGTCCCGGCGGCGGGGTGGGTGACCATGACGGCGTCGAAGACGACCACCACCGCGCACTCGGCGATCAGCATGACGGCCAGCACCGCACCGTTGAGGTCGATGCGCAGCACCCCGAGGACCGCTACCGCCGCCCAGGCGGCCAGGGCGCACAGCCACCAAGCGACGGCCCACCCGTACCGGTCGTGGAGGAACTGGGCGAGGACCGCACCGAAGCCGCCGTACAGGCCGATCTGCATGGCGTTGTACGCCAGCAGCGCGACGGCTGCGGCGGCGACGCCGGCCGGGCGGCCGAGTCCCCGGGTGACGTAGGTGTAGAACGCTCCGGCGTTGACGATGTGTCGGGACATCGCCACGTAGCCGACCGTAAACAGCGCGAGCACGGCGGCGACCACGAGGTACGCCACCGGGATGCCGGTGACGCCGGTGACGGCGTACCCG
The DNA here is from genome assembly GCF_036017915.1 of Micromonospora sp. NBC_00421. Classification (NCBI taxonomy): domain Bacteria; kingdom Bacillati; phylum Actinomycetota; class Actinomycetes; order Micromonosporales; family Micromonosporaceae; genus Micromonospora; species Micromonospora sp. NBC_00421. The sequence goes on along the minus strand of NZ_CP107929.1, from coordinate 2,770,295 downwards.
GTGGTCGCGCCTCCGGCGACGACGGTCAGCGGCGCGGCGGCGGCGATCACGAAGAACACGACGGCGGGGATGCCGAGTCGGCCGCGTGCCAGGGTCGCGGAGATGGTGTCGGGTGGGATGGGGGACATGGGCTCTCTCTTCCGCGCGGGAGGGTGGGGCGGGACGGGCTAGGCGGTGGGGTGGGGCGGGAACAGGGCGGCGGGTGCGACGGCGGCCAGGACGCGGGTCACGGAGGCGTAGGCGAGGACGCCGATGGCCTGGGCGGCGGCGAGCTGCCAGGGCGCACCGGCCAGGTTCGCGGCCGGGTCGTTGCCGCTGACGGCGGCGGCGACGGGCAGGATGGTGCCGTTGTAGGCGAGGTGGAAGGCGATGCCGGCTTCGAGCCCGCCGGTGCGGACGGTGAGCCAGCCGAGCGCGACGCCGATCGTGAAGGTCGCCGCCAATCCTGCCGTGGTGCCGGCACCGTGGAGCGCGGCGAACAGGGCGGCCTGGACGGTGATGCCGGGCCACGGTGAGCGGCAGAACCAGCCGACGCTCTGCATGAGGACGCCCCGGCTGAGGTACTCCTCGGTGCCGACCTGCCCGACCATGAGCGCCCCGACGACGGCGAGGGTGCCCAGGTAGGGGCCGATGCCCACCCACGGCGGCCCCGCATCCGACGGTGGTGCGGAGGCCGAGGTCGTGACCCCGACGACCCCGACGAGGAGGGACAGCGCGGCGATGGGCGCGGCGGCGGCCAGGCAGACGGCCAGCCACCGCCAGCGGAGGCGACCAGCGACGCTGCTGACCGTGCCGGCGGGCCGGCGTTCGACCCAGCGGACCGTCAGCAGGACCAGCGGCAGCGCGGCGGCGATCCCGGCGAACGACCACGCCAACGCGGTGTTCCCACCCAACACCGGAAGCGACGGCAACGACCGGCCCACGACGGCAGTGACCCCCATGGTGGTCACGACCAGGGCCAGCGCCACCGCGACGGCCAGTGGTGGACGCCACCACGCGGTGACCCACGGCCGGGCCATCCGGTGGTAGTCCATGGCGGAAGACCGCGCCACCACACCGGTGCCCGGTGCGGGTGGACGGAGAACGGGAACAGGCATGCGTGGCGCTCCATGGGGCTACACAGGACGGAACGGGAGAGGGAAACGGGGTCACGGTTGGCGGGTCAGGTCGGACCTCCGGTCAGGACTGACGCCTCGATGAACAACCCGATCAACTGCCGGAGCAGGTGACCCAGCGGGGCCGACGGGTCCGCCACGGCCGGGCCGGCGACGTAGGCCACCCGCACGGCGAGGGCCCCCACAGCGGCGGCTGCGACCAGCAGAACGGTGCCGACACCCACCCGTACCGTCGAACGGCGGGCCCTGCTGGTGGACGCCGATGATGGAGTGGCGCTGCGCGGGTCATCGAAGCTCTCTCTGATCGGTGACGTGCTGCTGCGGCAGGCGATGGGGCCGGCCCGGCGCGCACCTGCCCGCCGTGCCGCCCGGACGTGACCGGCGTCGGTGACCCGAGCGTGTTCAGGTGCGGTGGCTCAGCACCGCCGCGCCCACGGCGGCACCGAGTTCGGCGAGCAGGCCGGGCCAGGGCGGCCACAGTTGCTCGACCAGGAGGCTCAGGTAGTCGCGGGCGACCCAGGAGGCACCGTCGAGCAGCGCCAGGTCCAGTTGGGTGTGCACGACCAGGCCGGCGAGCAGGACGTCGTGCTCGTGGAGGCCGCGGCGGTTGCGGAGCTGTTGGGACAGCCGGGCCCAGGGCCAGGCGGCGGCGTTCATGTCCGTCGGCACGGCCCCGGTGCGCCGTCGCCACCACGGGCCGGTCGTCTGCTCGCGCAGCAGACCGGCCTGCGTCATCCGGTGGGTGACCTGTTCGTCGGCGGTGGTGGCGAGGTACGACAGCCACTGCCGGACGGGGGTGTCCTGCGGTTCGGTGAGCATCCGGTCGAGGATCTTGTGTTGCAGCCAGTCCGCCGGGGTGGGGCCGTCCCGCCAGACGTGGACCGCGCCCCGGGAGAAGCTGATCCGCCCGGCGTAGTGCAGCTCCATGAGCAGCCCGGCGGCCAGCCCGAGGGACAACGCGGTGCGGAACAGGCGCGGCTGCCCGGTCCGATCGTCGTGGGCGAGGAAGTGGAAGTCGTTGGCGATCAGCGGCGGCGGACGGTGGGCGGTGGCGACCGCGCGGGCCGGCGGGTGGGCGGGGGCGGGTTCGTGGTGGACGGGCCGGGTGTGCTCGTCGCCGACGGCGGGGGAGGGGTTCACCGCTGCTGGCCTTCCTGGGTCGGATCGTCGGATGGGTCGAGGAGGCCGTGACGTTCGAGGAGGCCACGGCCGATCGGGTGGTGACGCAGCTCCTCGACGGCCCAGCGGTGCTGCGCGCACCCGTCGTCGCGGCACTCGAAGCAGGTGCGGCCGAGGTGGCCCAGGACCGTCCTGCGGGCCGAGTCGTACCGGGCGCCGGGGTGGACGCTCTCGTGGGCGCCGGTCATCGTGCGCTGCCGTAACGACGCAGCGCGGTGATGCGGACCCGCAGTTCCAGGCAGGGCGGGTGCTGCTCCACGTGCGGGTACTCGCACTGCGGACGGTGGCCGAGGACCCACATCCACTCGTCACTGAGATGCGCGAGGTCGGTGCGCAGCCGCACCAGGACGACATCGACGTGAGTGCCGGGCATCAGGTCGCGGCCGAAGGACCAGTCGTCGCCGTCGAGTTGCAGCAGGGTGCCGGGGGCGACCCGGGGCGGGGGAAGGCTGCTGCCGGTCATGCGCGTGGCCACCAACGCCAGCGACGCCGCCTCGGCCGGGCCGGGGCCTGCGCCGGGATGCTGAGGCCGGCCCAGAATCGGCGGTTGACGCGCGCCACGTCCTGGGCCGTGGCCTCGTCGGTTCGGCTCCAACCGCCCTTGTGACCGTAGAGCGTGGCCGGGCCCTCCCGATCGATACCGAACGGCTGGTACGGCTGCCCGTCCCGAGGAACGAACCACTTGATGCGGGTCAACGCCATCACCTTTCTTTGTGGAATCAAAGAGTTGACTGTTCTCGACAGCCGGCCGCGAACGCCCGACCAGAGGGCTCAGGGACCGCCGCGTAGGGGGATGGGGTACGACCCTGCGCTCGTATCGTGGGTGGGAGTCGTCCCGCACGCGTGTTCGTCGCCCAGTAAGGCACCGTCACGGGAGGGGCTTGTTGCGCCAGGTCCGAGGTATGCGCCGGCGAGATGTCGAGTCGGGCAAGAATGGCTCGCTCCCCCAGGAGTAAGGTTCGGCTTCATGCTCCTAGGCTTCCGATGGCGCGTCACGGCGTCGACACCTTGGGTGTCGCCCAAAATCAACTGAGCGAGTAGGCGACAGGAGGGGCGATCTGTGGCGGCTTCACCGAGCGCCGCGCGACCGTCGTTCGGCGCCCAGTTGCGGCTTATGCGGGCCGAGCATGCCTGGTCGCTCCGCGATCTCGCTGGACGCATCACCTACAACCGTGGCTACATCGGCAAGGTGGAGCAGGGCGAGAAGTTCCCGGACCGACAGTTCGCACAGCGAGCCGACCAGGCTCTTGGCGCGCGGGGTACCCTCATTGAGGCTTGGGAGGATGAAGCGAGGGAACGGCACGAGACCGAGCGGACGGGCCGGCTACTGACGGCCTCCGTCAAGGACTCCCTCCGGCTGCTCACCGCCGTCGAAGAGCATCATGACCTGGCCGAGATCGGCGATGGCGTGAACGGACTGGCGGTGGCCTACCTCGGAACGTCACCCGGCCCGATGCTGCAAGATGCCGTCGAGCTGCGTAGTGAGGTGCTGCAACGGTTGCGCGACCGCCACTACGCCCCGCACGAAATCAAGGATCTCTATCTCCTCCTGGGTCGGCTGCAAGGCGTACTGGCTTATGCTGCCCTTGACCTGGGAAGCGCTAACGTGGCCATGACCCACGCAGAAGCCGCCTGGATCTGCGCTGAGCATGCCGGAGATAACGAACTGCGCGTATGGACACGCGGCACCCAGAGCCTGATCGCGCGTTTTCGGGGGGACTACGCCCACGCCTTGGACTACGTGCACGACGGACTGCGCTACAGGGCAAGGGGCACCGGCCGGATACGGTTGCTATGCGGGGTGGCTCAGTGCCATGCGAATCTTGGTGATTCCGCAGGCGCGAACCGCTCACTTGACCTGGCTCTGACGGAGCGGGAAGAGCTCTCCAGTACGGATTCTGTGGATGGCCTTTTCGGCTTCTCTCTTGCTAAGCAGCACTACTACGCGGGGAGCAGCCTGATCTGGCTGGCTGGTGGGTCGGACGCGGAGCGGGCTGTCCGAGAGGCGGGGAGGGCGATTGCCCTGTGGGAGAAGGAGCCCTCGGAAAGAAGATCCTTGGACGACGAGGCACTGGCCCACGTCTACCAAGCAACCGCCTTCCTGCAACTCGGGGATCTGGACTCCGCTCATGCCGCTATTCGGCCGATCCTGGATCTACCACGGGACCGTCAAATCTCGTGGATCAAGAAGCGCCTTGACCGGTTCGCTGCGATGCTCCTTGCCGAGCCCTACCGAGGGTCGAGCGCGGCGGATGACCTGTACGAAGAGATCCGCAATCTTGGCGGGTAGACGTTGGCGGAGCAGGCGCAGCGGTGAGCGTTGTAGTTGTGTGCGCCGTGCCGGCGTTGAGGCCCGCCTCGGCCGGTTTTCGGGGAGTTGATTGAGCGGGTGCGGAGGTGACTGTCACGTTTGTGCTTCGCGTTGGGGTGGCTGCCGCGTCCCTGTTCCCGGCGTTGGTCGAGCTGTATGGGGTGGTGTATGCGGAGCCGCCGTATGGGGAGGGCCCGGAGGAGGTGTCTCGGTTTGCCGACGGCCTGCCAGGTGAGGCGCAACGTCCTGGCTTCAGGCTGGTGGCGGCTCAGGATGGTGCTCTGCTGGTGGGGGCGGCGTACGGGTGGACGATGCCCGCCGGGGTGTGGTGGTCCCGTGCTGATGCGGACCCACCCGCCGAGGTGCGTGCGGCCTCGAAGTTCGCGGTGATGGAGTGGATCGTTGATCCGCGTTGGCGGGGCCGAGGGGTCGGGGCGGGGCTGATGCGTAGGCTGCTTGCTGGTCGGGCGGAGGGGTACGCCACTCTGGCATCGAATCCTCGCTCGGATGCGCGTCAGGTGTATGCCCGTAACGGTTGGCGGCGGGTGGGTGGGTCGCGTCTCGAATGGGGGCCTGCCATGGATCTGTTGGTGCTGCCACTGGCCCACGGGCGACCCGCCCGGTAGGGCGAGTGCGTCACCGCGCCCCCCATTACCGGAGGATCGCGCGCTCTAACTGAACAGCTGACCGAGGTTGCGGCCTACGAGAAGCCTGGGACGATGTCAGCCTGACAGGCAGGGCTCCCGCCTTGCGTGCGCGCGCCAGCCCCGCCGCGTCGGCCATGAGCGGTCGCTTCGGCGGGGCCAGCGCCTCCGCGCGTCACACCAGAACCGGCCAGCACAGCATCGCCAAGTCCCGACCGTTGGAATACCCGCATGAGCATCACGCCGGCGCGGCAGAGCGATGTCGACGTCATCATGAGTTGGCGACGCGAAAGCGTCGCCTGGCTCGCAGCGAGGGGCGAGGAGCAGTGGTCCATTCCCTTCCCGCGCTCAACCCGACGACCGCCGCAAGGCGAGGAACCTCGCTGGTGTCTCCCGAGCTGTTCGCGCGGCTCACCGACCGCATCGCCAAGGATCACCCGGAGTTGCCGGCCGGCATGCCGGCACGCATCCTCGACCAGGCGCTGGCGTTCCTCGCCGCCGCCGCCGCTGCCGCCGTCACGACCACGCCGATCGGCCCCTCCGACATGGTCGACATCGGCTGGCACACCTTCCTCCTCTACACCCGCGACTACAGCGAGTTCTGCGACCGGATCGCCGGCCGGTTTATCCACCACGAGCCGGAGGACGGCAGCGAGTGGCCGACCGTCCCCGCCCGCGAGGCCGTGCCACTGGCCCGGGCCGTTGACGCCATCGCCGCCGTCGGCTACCAAATCGACCGGCCGCTGTGGCATGGCAAGGCGGACTGCACGCAGTGCCACGCCGGGTGCACCGACAGCCCGACACGCTGAGCTGAACCGCCCCCGCCGCTGCGGCGACCGTAGGCTGCATGCGTCTACGGTCGCCGCAGTCAGCGAGGGAGTGGGATGCCCGACCGCCACTGGGAGGACCTGCCAGCTACGGTTCGGCTTGCCATCGAGTCCCACACCGGCCCGGTCCGGGCAGCCCGGTCGGCGTCGACCGGTTCCGTGTCGAGCCTCGCCGCGACCCTGGAAACGGACGGCGGGCACATCTTCTGCAAGGCCATCCAGACGAGCAACCCCTTGGCCCGGATGCACCGCGCCGAGGCCCGAGTCAATCCGTGGCTACCCGACATCGCGCCCAGGCTGCGGTGGAAGGTCGAGGAGAGCGGCTGGTTGGCTCTCGGCTTCGATCACGTGCATGGTCGGCACGCTGACCTGACCCCCGGGTCCGCCGACCTGCCCGTCATCGCCGACACCCTGACCGCGCTCACGCAAGGGCTGACCCCGTGCCCGCCGGTCCGAGTTCAGGCGGCGACCAAGCGCTGGGAGGGCCGCATCGCCCCTGAGTTGGTCGACGGGGACACCCTCCTGCATACCGACGTCACACCGTTCAACTTCCTGCTCGGCACCCGGGTGCACGTCGTCGACTGGTCCATGCCGTGCCGGGGCGCGGCGTGGATCGACACCGCCCTGATGATCGTCCGACTCGTCCGAGCCGGACACAGTCCGGCGGACTCCGAAGGGTGGGCCGACCAGATTCCAGCGTGGAAGCAGGCCGCGCCCGACGCGGTCGACGCCTTCGCCGCAGCGCTCGCTGACCTGTGGGAGCTACGCCAGCAGGAAAGCCCAACGGCACCACATCGCGGGCCGCTCGCGGTAGCTGCTCGCATCTGGGCCAGTTTCAGGCTGGCAACGGTACAACGAAGGGCGGGCCAGGACTCCGTGACCCGCCCTCACTAGGTGTGCTGCCCAGTGGGTCGTTGATCGAGGGGATGCTCCCGAAGCCGACGGGACGCTCGGCCCGGAAGGGAATGGCCGGCGACGTATGATCGCCGCGAGAGCGAAGCGTCAGGCCGAGATTCCGGCACCGGTGTGGGGGAGGGGCCAGGATGTTCGGTAGGAAGAAAAAGCTCGACGATCTGATGGCGCAGCTCAGGCCCGACCTGAGTCGGGAATCGCTCGGCGTCGGGCCCGGCTTCCCGGGCGTCGCCCCGAACCCGCTCCTGAGCAGTGAGGCACGGAAACGCAATGCGGAACTGCGTACGGGGGCGCTTGCGCTCGGTGTTCTCGTCGACTGGCGGGAGGTGAACAGCAACCCTCGCGTGGTCCTGATGTTCGACGTGGAGACCGCCGACGGCATCTCGTTCCGCGGTGTCGCAGACGAAGCCCTCACGATCACCGAGCTCACCCGACTCGCCCCCGGGCAGACGTTGCCCGTGCGCTACCGGCCGGCCGTCATGGACCACTACGTCGCCCTTGCCCGGGACGCGGACCCCGCCCGTGTGCAGCAGCTCTCTGACGAGATCGCGCGCCGCAAGCGAGCCTGACCGAAGCCATCGGCCGGCTGCGGCTAGCGGACAGCCCACGGCGCGACCTCACCCACCACCGCCCTCAAGCCGGGATGCGCCAGTAGGGTACGCCGCCGGCATGGAGAGTGACCTAGCGCTTTGTGCGGCCCGGCCGGCAGGCGGTGCCAGAGTCGACACGTGATCGGACGTTTGGAGAGACGGTGCTCGACTGCCCCGATCCCAGGGCGTTCGCCGCGTTCTGCGCTGCGGTCCTGGCATGCGCATCAACGAGGACAGCGACGCCGGGGTCGTCATCGGTGACCGGGCCGGGCCAGCGCCAGTTGGCGTTCCCCCGCGTCGCGCACTACCGTGCGCCGGACTGGCCCGAATCGCGCCATCCCCAACGGTTGCATCTGAACATTCGCGTCGATGATGGCGACACGGCGGAACATCAGATCATTTCATGGGGGCCAGCCGTCTGTCGGGGCGAAATCGAGGCCGATACCGGTCTTCGCAGATTTTGCCGGCCACCCGTTCTGCCGGGTGTTCGGGCGACACCCTGGGTAACCGCTCCGGGTCGTCGATGCCAGTTGTCCACTGGTTGTTCGAAGGTGCCGGGAACTCAGTCGTGGAGCGTGACGTGGGGCAGTGGGCGGCCGGTGGCGTCGAACAACGCGGTGCCACAGTCGCAGTGCTCGTCGGCCAGGGTCTGGGTCGCCGACAGTTGCCAGAACAGCATCTCCGCGCAGTTCGGGCAGTCCAGGCTGACGAAGGTCTCCTCCGGTGCCGACCCCCAGGCCCGCACCGGGAGGCCCTGGTGGGTCAACCCGGTCAACTCGTCCCCGCCGGTCAGCGCGACCAGCACCTCGTAGGTGTCGGTGCCGTTGTCCCACACCGCGAGCGTGCAGCCGAGATGTGCCAGCACGCCGGCCAGATGATCGAGCTGGCGGATCGGGAAGTCACCGCGGCGTAGCGTCGGGTCGGCCTCGGCAGCCTGGTAGACGACGGTGGTGTCGACGTCTGTCGGCTCCGCCCCGAAGGCCCGTATCCGACCGGCCACGAACGCGGCCAACTGGCCGGGGTGCTCCTCGCCGGTCCAGTCCATCCCGAACATCACGCTGTCGACCCGGACCCCCCGGGCTCGCTCGTCGGGGGTCAGGACCAGATCTTCCAGCTCAGCCATGATGATCACGCTAGCAACCGCCGGGCGGCGCACCGTTCCGGACGGTTGCGCACGGTCGCCGCGCACCCCGTGGCGGTGCGCCACGATCGGGATGCCGCCCGGAAAGGTGCGGCCCGTTGGTGCCGCCCGCGCATGCTTGACCCCTCCGGAAGGGGAAACTAAACTCCGGCCGTTAACGTTCACAATTATCACGATCGATATGTGCTGTCGAAATGCCGACGGTGAGGTCGAGGTCACCCCGTGGCGACGCAGCAGATTCGGTGCCGACCGGGTCGATGGGGCCGGGAAGGCGCGTATCACCACCACCACCAGGAGGACGGAAGACATGACGCAGGATCAGATGGGGCCGGTGAGCGGCGAGCGAAAGCCGTTGAGCCGCAGAGTCGTCCTGACCACGCTGGGGGCCCTGCCGGTGGCAGCGGCCACGGCGGCCCTGGGGGCCACGGAGGCCTCGGCCGCACCGGCGAGCATCAACCCGTCGGCATCGCGGCAGACGATCAAGGGGTTCGGCGCGATGGCGCACGCCGCCTGGATCGGCGACCTGACCGCCGCCCAGCGGGACACGGCGTTCGGCACCGGCGAGGGCCGGCTGGGCTTCTCCATCCTGCGGATTCCCGTCGGCGAGAGCCAGGCGGACTTCGGCCGTGACCTGGCCACGGCGAAGCGCGCAGTCGAACTCGGGGCGACCGTCTTCGCGTCGCCGTGGAACCCCCCGGCCAGCATGATCGAGACCTTCACCCGGGGCAGCCAGACCAACGCGAAGCGGCTCCGGGCCAGCTCCTACGGTGCCTACGCCCAGCACCTGAACGACTTCACCGTGTACATGCGCAACAACGGGGTCAACCTCTACGCCATCTCGGTGCAGAACGAGCCCGACTACGCGCACGACTGGACGTGGTGGACCTCCGCCGAGATCATCAAGTTCCTCAAGGAGAACTCCGGGGTGATCAGCACCCGGGTCATGGCCCCGGAGTCCTTCCAGTACGTCAAGTCGATGTCGGACCCGATCCTCAACGACGCCACCGCGCTGGCCAACGTGGACATCATCGGGGCCCACCTCTACGGCACCTCGTACTCCAACTTCCCGTACCCGCTGTTCAAGCAGAAGGGGGCGGGCAAGGAACTCTGGATGACCGAGGTCTACTACCCCAACAGCAACGCCAACTCGGGCGACGCCTGGCCCGAGGCGCTCGACGTGGGGGAGCACATCCACCGCGCCATGGTGGACGCCGAGTTCCAGGCGTACGTCTGGTGGTACCTGCGGCGCAGCTACGGCCCGATGCGCGAGGACGGCCAGATCAGCAAGCGCGGTGCCATGATGGCGCACTTCGCCAGGTTCGTCCGCCCCGGCTACGTGCGGGTCGACGCGACGGCGAACCCGGCGTCGAACGTCTACGTCTCGGCGTACCGGGGTGGGAACACCGTGGTCATCGTCGCGGTCAACAAGAACACCTCGTCGGTGAGCCAGCAGTTCACCCTGTCGGGCACCACCGGGTCCAGTAGCGTCTCGAACTGGCTGACCGACGGGAGCCGGACCGTCGCGCCGCAGAGCGCGCTCACCATGTCGAACGGCTCCCTCACCGTCACCCTTCCCGCGCGCAGCATCATGACCTTCGTGACCAGCGTGGGCGGCACCACGCCGACCCCCACGCCCACCATCACCTCCACGCCCACTCCGACCCCCACCCCCACCCCGACGCCCACTCCCACGTCCACGCCCGGTGGTGGGACCGGCCCCCGGGTCACCTACACGATGAGCACCTGGGCCTCCGGCTTCACCGCCAACATCGCCATCACCAACACCGGCACCTCGACGATCGACGGCTGGACGTTGGCCTTCACCCTGCCGTCGGGCCAGTCCGTCACTTCTGCCTGGAACGCCACCATCTCGCCCACCAGCGGCCAGGTGAGCGCCCGCAACGTCAGTTACAACGGCACGCTCGCCCCCGGTGCCACCGTCGAGATCGGCTTCCAGGCCAACCACACCGGCAACACCGCCGAACCGACCGCCTTCACCCTCAACGGCATCCCCTGCACCGTGGCCTGACCGGCCGACGCAACGACCTCCGCAAGCCCGACTAACGAGTGAACGAACGGGTACGGCCCTCCGTCGCCGGAGCGGCCGTACCCGTTCCACATCAGACTGGAGGCGCGGGCGATGGGGATTCCGACGACACCGGAGGAACAACTGCGCGGGTCCGGCGCGCAGGTGTACGACACCATCGAAACCGCCTGCCCGGCGACGCGGCGCACCGAACCCCGGATCGCCGCGCGCCTCTGGGCCGCCCTGGGAGACGCCCGGACGGTGCTGAACGTCGGGGCCGGCACCGGTTGCTACGAGCCACCCGACCGTGCGGTCACGGCGGTGGAACCGTCGGCGGTGATGCGGGCGCAGCGTCCCGTGGGTGCGGCGCAGTGCGTGGCCGCCGCCGAGCGGCTGCCGTTCGAGGACCGATCCTTCGACGCCGCGATGGCGGTCAGCACCGTCCACCACTGGCCGGACCAGGGTCGGGCCGCAGGCCGAACGGCGGGCCGTCCGGTTGCTGCGGGAGGACCTCGCTTCGGGGCGGTGGGCGGAGCGCAACCGCGACCTCGTCCGGCTCGACACCGCAGAGCTGGGCCTGCGCCTGCTCGTGGCCTGAGCACGCCGGCCGGCGAACCGGTCCGCCGGGCGGTCGACGTGGCGGTCCCGGTGGTGCCGACGGACGCCCGGGTCGGTCCCGACCCGGGCGGGTCTGTCACCCGTGGCGGCTAGCCTGCCCTCATGGTGAGCGCCGAACTGGATGAGTTGATCGTCGCCGACGCGGACGCGCTGCGTGCCTGGTTGTCGGTCCACCACGCCACCTCGCCGGGCGTCTGGCTCGCCCTGACCCGCAAGGGCGGCACGGTCACCACGCTGACCTGGCAGCAGGCGGTCGACGAGGGCCTGTGCTTCGGCTGGATCGACGGCCAGGCCCGCAAGCGGGACGAGCAGAGTTCCTGGATCCGGTTCACTCCTCGCCGGGCGCGTAGTTCGTGGTCGCAACGCAACGTCGCCCATGTGGCCCGGCTGGAGGAGCAGGGGCGGATGCAGCCCTCGGGCCGCGCCGCGGTGGAGGCCGCGAAGGCGGACGGGCGGTGGGCGGCCGCCTACGCCCCGCCGTCGGAGGCCCAGGTGCCGGCCGACCTGCTCGCGGCCATCGCGGCCGACCCGGCCGCCCAGGCCATGTTCGACGTGCTCACCAGCGCCAACCGGTTCGCGCTCATTCACCGACTCAACGCGCTGAAACGGGCGCAGACCCGCGAGCGGAAGATCGGTGAGTTCGTCGCTATGCTGGCCCGCCACGAGACGATCTACCCGCAGAAGGCCAGGCCCCCGCAGTCGCCGTGATCCCTGTCTATCGGGGCGTTGCGCGCCAGGTGTCGGCGTGCAGGGCGTAGGTGTAACCGTCCACCCAGCCCCGTTCGGCGTGCCAGGAATCGCCGACGCCGTGCTGCTCCCGACGCATCCCGACCTTTTCCAGCACCCGCACCGAGGCGAGGTTGTCGGCGAAGCAGCCGGCGGTGATCCGGCGGACGCCCAGCCCGGTGAACGCGTGGGCCACCATCGCGGCGACCGCCTCGGTGGCGTAGCCCCGGCCGCCGTGGGCCGGGTCGAAGATGTAGCCGAGCTGCGCCTCCGTGCGTGCCGGCATGCCCGGCTGGCCCATCCCGTCCACCACGTCGAGCGAGACCGTGCCGATCACCAGGCCGGCCAGGGTGACCGCCACGCTGTGGTCGTCGGGGTCCGCCGCCGCGCGTCGCCACGCCGCCCGGAAGGCCACCGGCTCCACCTCGGTACGCAGCAGCCAGTAGGTGACCTCCGGCAGGTTGCGGTATTCGAGGATCCGGTCGACGTCCTCGTCCCGGACCGGGCGGAGTGCCAGCCGGGCGGTGCGCAGCGTGGTGCCTTCCATGCGGTCGGACTCTAACCCACCGTGGCCGGGGTCAGCCTGCCGGTCGCAGGTCGGCGAGGAGCTGCTCCACCCGGGCCCGGATCTCGTCGCGGATCGGGCGGACCGCCTCGACGCCCTGCCCGGCCGGGTCGTCGAGCTGCCAGTCCTCGTAGCGCTTGCCGGGGAAGACCGGGCAGGTGTCGCCGCAGCCCATGGTGACGATGACGTCGGAGGACTCGGCGGTGGCGTACTCCAGGAGCTTGGGGGTCTGGTCGGTGAGGTCGATGCCGACCTCGGCCATGGCCTGCACGGCGGCGGGGTTGACGGTGTCGGCAGGGGCCGAGCCGGCGGAGCGGACCTCGACGGTGTCGCCGGCGAGGTGGCGCAGCCAGCCGGCGGCCATCTGGGAGCGGCCGGCGTTGTGCACGCAGACGAACAGGACGCTGGGCTTGTCGGTCACGATGGTTCCCTTCGGGGCGGCCCGGCGACGAGTCGGGCCGGGCGGATCAGGGGCGGGCGACGGTGACGGGGAAGAACCGGCGGCGGGCCCACCGGGAGACGTAGACCAGGCCGACCAGGACGGGCACCTCGATGAGGGGGCCGACGACCCCGGCGAGGGCCTGACCGGAGGTCACGCCGAAGGTGCCGATCGCGACGGCGATGGCGAGTTCGAAGTTGTTGCCGGCGGCGGTGAAGGCCAGCGTGGTGGTGCGCGGGTAGCCGAGGCCGAGAGCCCGGCCGAGCAGGTAGGCACCGGCCCACAGCACCGTGAAGTAGACAAGTAGCGGCAGGGCTATCCGGGCGACGTCCAGGGGCTGGCCGGTGATCGCGTCGCCCTGGAGGGCGAACAGGATCACGATGGTGAACAGCAGCCCGTAGAGGGCGGCCGGGCCGATCCGGGGCAGCAGCCGGGACTCGTACCAGTCGCGGCCCCTGGCGCGTTCGCCGAGGCGGCGGGTGAGGTAGCCGGCGACCAGCGGGATGCCCAGGAAGATCAGCACGTTGCCGGCGATGTCCCAGCCGGAGACGGCCAGCGCGGCGCCGGGCAGGCCCAACCAGTCCGGGAGCACGGTCAGGTAGAACCAGCCGAGCAGGCCGAAGGCGAGGATCTGGAAGACCGAGTTGAGGGCGACCAGCACGGCGGCGGCCTCCCGGTCACCGCCGGCGAGGTCGTTCCAGATGATCACCATGGCGATGCACCGGGCCAGGCCGACGATGATCAGGCCGGTCCGGTACGCGGGCTGGTCGGCCAGGAAGAGCCAGGCGAGGGCGAACATCACCGCCGGGCCGACGAGCCAGTTGAGCACCAGCGACGACACCAGCAGTCGCCGGTCACCGGCGACGGTGTCGAGCCGGTCGTAGCGGACCCTGGCCAGCACCGGATACATCATGATCAGCAGGCCGAGGGCGATGGGCAGCGAGATCCCGCCGATCGTCACCGCGTCCAGGGCGGCGTTCAGCCCGGGGACCAACCGGCCCAGGAGCAGGCCGACGAGCATCGCCAGACCGATCCAGAGCGGCAGGAGCCGGTCGAGGCGGGACAGCCGGCCGACCACGGCGGGAGCGGCGGGGGAGTCGTGGGTGGTGGTGCTCACGGGCACTCCCGGCGGGTGCTCGCCGGCGCGACGGTGAGCAGCGCGGCGAGCTGCCCCAGGAGTGCCGGCCGGGCCCGGTAGTAGACCCAGGTGCCCCGCCGCTCGGCGTCGACCAGCCCGGCCTCGCGCAGCGTCCGGAGGTGGTGCGAGATCGTCGGGCCGGTCAGGTCGAACGCCGGGGTCAGGTCGCAGACGCACACCTCGCCGCCCTCGGCCGAGGCGATCATCGACATCAGCTGCAACCGCACCGGGTCTCCGAGGGCCTTGAAGGCCGGCGCGAGCGCGGTGGCGGTCCCGGCCGGCAGGCGCTGCTCCGCCAGGGGCGGGCAGCACGGTGCGTCGGCGCCCAGGTCGACGGGGGTGAGGGCCCCCGGTTGTTTAGACATGCTTCTAGGTTGACACTAATCTAATCAGCGTGCAACTGTCTGACCCGACGGACGTCGCATCGTGCGGCGCTCCGGTTCCCGCCCGCCGCCGACCTGGTCACGGGCGGTCCCGCCGAGGTCGAACGGAGCCCGCTCATGGCCGACGTCACCCTTCGCCGCATGCGCGCCGACGACGCCGACCGGGTGCTGGCGATCTACCAGGCCGGCCTCGACGCCGGTGCCGCCAGTTTCGAGACCACCGCGCCGGCCTGGGCGGACTTCGACGCCACCCGGCTGCCCGACCACCGCTTCGTCGCGGTCGACGGCGACGACATCGTGGTCGGGTGGATCGCCGCCGCACCGACCTCGGCCCGCCCGGTCTACGCCGGGGTGGTGGAGCACTCCGTCTACGTCCACCCCGCCGTCCGACGGCGTGGGGTGGCCCGGCTGCTGCTCGACACGCTGATCACCTCGACCGAGGCGGCCGGCGTCTGGACCATCCAGTCCGGGATCTTCCCGGAGAACACCGCCAGCCTCGTCCTGCACCGGCAGGCCGGGTTCCGGGTGATCGGGGTCCGCGAGCGGGTGGGCCGGCACCACGGCCGGTGGCGTGACGTCGTCCTGCTCGAACGCCGCAGCCCCGTCGTCGACTGACACCACCACCAGCCTGAGGAGTCACCTGATGAGCACCATGGACAGTCTGCCGGTCGTGGTGATCGGTGCCGGCCCGGTCGGCCTCGCCGCCGCCGCCCACCTGTACGAGCGCGGCCTGCCCGGCCTCGTCCTCGAAGCCGGCGACGGCCCCGGCGCGGCGGTCCGCCAGTGGGGACACGTCCGGCTCTTCTCCCCCTGGCGGTACGACATCGACCCCGCCGCCCGACGACTGCTCGACGCCGCCGGCTGGGTCGCCCCGGACCCCGAGGCGCTGCCCACCGGCGCGGAGTTCGTCGCCGACTACCTCTGCCCGCTGGCCGAGCTGCCGAGCCTCCGGCCCCGGCTGCGTTACCACGCCCGGGTCGAGGCGATCAGCCGACGAGGACTGGACCGGCTGCGGACCGCCGGCCGCGACACCACCCCGTTCCTGGTCCGCCTCGCCGACGGCGAGGAGATCGCGGCCCGCGCGGTGATCGACGCCGCCGGCACCTGGGGCACGCCGAACGTCCTCGGCGCGGCCGGCCTGCCCGCCCGTGGTGAGCGGGCGGCGGGCGACGTCGTGGCACACGCGCTGCCCGACGTGCTCGGCCCGGATCGGGACCGGTTCGCCGGCCGACACACCCTGGTCGTGGGGGCCGGGCACTCCGCCGCCAACACCCTGCTGTCCCTGGCCGAGTTGGCCGCCACCGTACCCGGCACCGAGGTGACCTGGGCGATCCGGTCCGCCTCCCCGGCGCGTACCTACGGCGGCGGTGACGCCGACGCGCTGCCGGCCCGGGGCGCCCTCGGCACCCGCCTGCGCGCGCACGTCGATGCCGGCCGGATCCGGCTGCTCACCGGCTTCTCCGTGCACGCCCTCACCCCCGCCGACGGGCGGATGACAGTGGTGGTGCGGCACCCCGACGGGAGTGCGGAGACGGTCACCGTGGACCGGGTGGTGGCCGCCACCGGCTTCCGCCCCGACCACTCGATCGCCACCGAACTGCGGCTGGACCTGGACCCGGTGCTGGGTGCGACCCGGGCCCTGGCCCCGCTGATCGACCCCAACGAGCACTCCTGCGGGACGGTGCCCCCGCACGGCGTGGACGAACTCGCCCACCCGGAGCCCGGCTACTACGCCGTCGGGATGAAGAGCTACGGCCGGGCCCCGACGTTCCTGATGGCCACCGGCTACGAACAGGTCCGCTCGGTCGTCGCCGCCCTCGCCGGGGACTGGGCCGCCGCCCGCGACGTGCGGCTCGACCTGCCCGAGACGGGCGTGTGCAGCAGCAATCCCGCCGACACGGTCGACGGCGACGACTGCTGCGGTGCCCCGACCGTCGAGCCGGCCGGGCGGGGCCTGGCCACCGGTCTCGCCGGCGGGCTGCTCGCCGCCCCGCTGAGCCTGGTCACCGTCGATGCCGCACCCGCCGGGGGGTGCTGCTCCGGCTGACCCGTGCCACCGCCCCCCGGTGCCCGCCGACCCGTCGGCGGGCACCGTCCGTGATGGCCGGCGGTCGCCGCGGGCACCGGTCCGGAGGCGAAACCATGGTTCCGGTACGCGCAGCAGCACAGTGTCAGGTAGGCGACGCAGCCCGCGCGGCCCCTCGCCACGGCCGGATCGACAGCCGTTCCAATGTCCTCTGAGCTGGGAAAACTGGTAGGAACAGATCGAGATTCGACTTCCCGTCGACGGCGGGGAGCGGGTCGATTTCCGCCGGTCACCTTCGCGGTACGGGGCATCAGGCATGCGGTCCAGAGCCGAACGGCTGCCTCATCCCTTCCTCCGTGGTGGCCCACCGCCCCCCGAAGAGGGAGAACACTTCATGTCCCTAGTGCACCGACTCCACCCACGGGCGGCCTTCGTCGCCGCCCTGCTGCTGCTTGTCGGCCTGCTCACCGCACCCACCTCCGCCTCGGCGCGTGACCCCGGCCGGTCCGTCCCGCCCCCGGCGTCCACACTCCACCGCCCGCTTCCTGCCGCGCCGGCCACCACCGTGGCGGCCCGGCCGAAACCCCCGGCGGCCCCGGCCGCACCCACCGCCACCCGCTTCCGCACCACGGCCACGGTCAGCTGGAAGGCGCCGGCCTCGCCGGACACCGCCATCACCGGGTACGCGGTGACCGCCTACCGGGACGGGAAGAAGACCCGCTCGGTCTCCTTCGACGCCTCGACGACCAGCCGGAAGGTCTCCGGGCTGACGGCGAAGGGCAGCTACACCTTCACCGTGGCGGCGAAGAACGTCGCCGGGACCAGCCCGGCCAGCCCACGCTCGAAGGCGGCGAAACTGCTCGCCCTGCCGGGTGCCCCGACCATCATCGCGGTCACCGCAGACACCGCCTCGGCCCTGCTGAGCTGGACCCCCGGCCCGGACGGCGGTTCGCCGATCCTCGGCTACCGGATCACCCCGTACGTCGCCGGGGTGCCGCAGGCCGCCCAGACCTTCGGGCCGGCCACCACCAACACGGTGACCGGCCTGGTCCCGACCACCACGTACACCTTCACCGTGGCGGCCCGGACCGCCGCCGGCACCGGCCCGGAGTCCGCGCCGTCGTCGGCGGTGACCGCGAACGTGTCGCCGACCCTGCTGTTCGACGCGCCCACCGAGGCCACCCTCGGGGTCGCCTACACCGCCACCCTGAACGTCACCCACGGCGTGCCGCCGTTCATCTGGTCGGTGGCCTCCGGCACGCTGCCACCCGGGTTGATCCTCAACCCCACCACCAACGGCATCTCCGGGGTGCCGACCGCCCCCGGTCAGTACCCGGTGGTGATCCGGGTGGTCGACGCGGCGGCCCGCTCCGGCACCCGGTTGATCGTGATGACCGTCAACAAGACGCCCATCCTGAACTTCCCGCCGCCCCCGCTGGCCGAGGTCGACGCGATCTACTCCGACCTGCTCACCGTGGTCGGTGGCACCGCGCCGTTCACCTGGGGGATGGCCGACGGCATCCTGCCGCCGGGGCTGACCCTCGACCCGGCGACCGGCCTGATCTCCGGCCGGCCGACCACGGTCGGCACCTTCCCGGCCACCGTCCAGATCACCGACGCCAACGGAGTCACCGCCACCAAGCAGATCCGCCTGGTGGTGCAGCCCAAGAGCGTGGTCACCCTGACCGCCTCCACCGCCGCCACCACCTTCGGCACCTCGGTGCACTTCACGGCCGTCATCGGGCCGGGCCAGGCCGACGGGACCGTGACGCTGATCGAACAACAGCCCAACGGCGTCGAGACGCGGCTCGGCACGTTCCCGGTGGCGCTCAACCGGTCGGAGTTCGACCTGAAGCTGCCGGCCTTCGGGCTGAACGCGTTCCGGGTCCAGTACGACGGGGTCTCCCCGCTGGCCGAGGCGGTGTCCAACGAGGTCGCCATCGAGGTGTCGGCCGTGCCGGGCCAGGTGTTGATCAACCAGTTCGCCCAGTCCGGCATCAACGGGCTGAAAGACCAGTTCGTCTCGGTGATCAACACGACCAGTCTCGACCTGCCGATCGCCGGGTTCCGCATCGAGTACCCCGGTGGCGGGACGGTCCTGGTGCCGGGCTCCGCCCGCGCGCTGCCCCCCCGTCACGCCTTCCTGTTCACGTCGCCCGGCTACTCGCTGTTCAACATCCAGCCCGACCTGGTGGTGTCCGGCCTGGGCCAGGGCGGCCTGCGGCTGCTGGCCCCGGACAGCGCGCACACCGTCGTCGATGCCGCCGGGTCCACGGTCGGCTACGCCGAGGGCACCCCACTGCCGGCCTTCGGCAGCCCGCCGTTCGTGCCGCACGCCTGGAACCGGCTCGGCGTCGCCGGCGTGCCCCAGGACACCAACGACAACGTGGCGGACTTCCGGCTGGTGGCCACCGTCTTCGGCCCGATCAACGGGGTGCCGTCGGCACTGGGCACCCCGTCGCCGCAGAACAGCCTGGGCACCTACCAGCAGAACGCCGCGGTGCAGTCGACGCTGCTCGACCCGGTCGTCGCCCAGGGCAGCCCGCCCAACCGGGTCCGGGTCGACGGCACCCCGGGGTCGCTGATCATCCGGCGCACCCTCACCAACCGGTCCAGCGCGCCGATCACCCAGGCGCGGATCAGGATCACCAGCCTGAGCCAGGAGAACGGGGCGCCGCTGCCCGGTGCGTCGTCGCCGGCCGTCCACTCCCACATGCGGGTGGTCAACCCGGTCAACGCGACCAGCTCGATCACCATCAGCACCGGTCAGACGCTGCTGGTGCGCAACCTGTCGATGGACGCGCCGGCGACCAGCCCGCCCGGTGGTGGGCTCGGCACCACCCTGACGATCCCGCTCGACCTCGGCGGGCTGCGGCCCGGTGGTGAGGTGCACATCGCGCTGAGCTTCGCCGTCGACACGCCGGGGACCTTCTGGATCGCGTACGACGTCGACGCGCTCGGCGGCGGTGCCGTGCCCACGGTGGCCGGGTCCGGCAAGACGGCCAAGAAGGCCACGGCGGCCAAGTCGGCGAAGCAGCGGGCGCTCGACGCCCGCCGGTTGGCCGAGTCGAAGAAGCTGAGCCTGATCACCGGCACCGTGCGCTGAGGCACTGTCGCATCAGGGGTGCGGGTGGCGGGTCACCATGACCGCCACCCGCACCGCCGTGCCGACGACGGTCGTTGACCAGGACATGAACGGGGGAGCGATGGGGGCGACCGGGCGGTCCGTCTACGGGCTGTGCGTGCACGGGTTGGACGAGGTCGAGGAGCTTCCCCCGGCGGGCGCCCACCCGGATCGTCCGGCGGTACGCCTCCGGCAGACCACCGTCGTGCCGCCACCGCCGATCCCCATCGATCTCGACGGCGGGGTGCGGGTCCTCGCCGACGGGCGGACCCTCGCGGTGGACCGGCGGCGGGGCACCGCCACCTTCCACGGCCCGCCGCTCGCCCCCGACGTGCTCGCCCACCCCTACCTCGCCCCGGTGGCGACGGTCTTCAACCGGTGGGCCGGCCGGGAGACGTTCCACAGTGGCGCGTTCGTCCACGCCGGGCGGGCCTGGGCGGTGCTCGGGCCGCGTACCGCCGGCAAGAGCAGCCTGCTCACCGCCCTGGCCGCCCGGGACGTCCCGGTGGTCGCCGACGACATCCTGGTGGTCGACCGGACCGAGGTCTACGCCGGCCCGCGCTGCATCGACCTGCGGGAACCCGTGCCGGGGCCGGCGCTGTCCACCCGGGCGGTCCGGGCCGGTGAGCGGCTGCGGGTGGCCCTGCCGCCGATCGCCGACCGGACCCCGCTGGGTGGCTGGCTCTTCCTCGGCTGGGGCCGGACGCCGACGACGACCCCGGTGCCCCCGGCCGAGCTGCTGGCCCGGCTCGCCGGCTGCCGGTCCTGGCACCGGTTGCCCACCGACCCGGCCGCCCTGCTGGGCCTCGCCGCCCTGCCGGCGTGGGACCTCACCCGGCCGCGTGACTGGGCCGCGCTCGGGCCGACCCTGCGGCTGGTCGAGCGGACCCTGACCGCCGCGCGGGCCGTGGCGGCGTCCTGATGACCGCATCGCAGGCCACCGGCGCGGCCGTCCGGCACCTCGCCCTCGACGCGACCGCCGTGGCGACCTGCGCCCGGCTGGCCGACCAGGGGATACCGGCCATCCTGCTCAAGGGGGCCGGGCTGGCCCGCCGTCTCGGCACCGAGGGACGCCGGGTCTATTCCGACGTCGACCTGCTGGTCGCGCCGGACGACTTCGACCGCGCCGAAGCGCTTCTCGCCGGGTCGGGCTTCCGCAGCGCGTTGCCGCCGGGCCGCCCCGATCCCCGGCTGCTCTGGTATGAGCGCCCCTGGTACGCGCCCGGCCCGGCACCGCTCGTCGTCGACCTGCACCGGGGCTTTCACGGGGTGGCCGACCCGCAGGCGTTCTGGACCCTGCTGTCGGCGTCGGCGCAGCGGCTGCCGTTGGCCGGCGGCACGGTCGCCGTACCCGACGTGGCCGCCACCGCCCTGCTGGTCGCGGTGCACGCCGCGATGCCCGGTCGCTCCGACCGGCCGTACGCCGATCTGCAGCGTGCGTTGGTGGTCTTCCCGGTCGAGGTGTGGCGGGCGGCCACCGTGCTCGCCAGACAGACCGGCGCGGTGCCGGCGTTCGGCTTCGGGCTGCGCCTGGCTCCGGGCGGCGCGGAGCTGGCGGACCGCCTCGGCCTGCCCCGGCAGACGAGCCGGACGCAGTGGGCCGCCGTGCGCCGGGTCTCCGGCCCCGCGTACGTGCTGGCCCGGCTCGCCGAGCTGCCCACCGGACGGGACCGGTGGCGGCACCTGGTGCCGTACCTCCTGCCACCACCCACCGCGATGCGGCACGGCAGCCGGCTGGCCCGACGCGGCCCGGTGGGCCTGTCGGCCGCCTACCTGCTGCGTTTCGCCCGGCAGGTCGCCAGCCTGCCGACGGCGGTGCGGGAACTGCGGACCGCGACCCGGTTGGCGCGGCGCTCCCGCCATGGCTGACAGTCACCGGTCGATTCCGCGCGCCCTGGTGCGGGCGCTGCGCCGTGGCGGCCTGCCGGCGGCCCGGACGGCCCTCTGGGCGGGCCGGGCGGTGCGTCAGGTCCGTCGGCAGCTCGCCCGGCACGGCATGACCGACCTCCGGCTGCCGGCCCCACCGTCCGACGCCGCCGCCCACCGCGCGGTGGTGTTCGGCGTGCTGCGCCGGACGGGGGCCAACTGTCTGGAACGCTCCCTGGTGCTGCAACGGTGGTACGGCGGTCAGCTGGTCGCCCGGACGATCGTGATCGGGGTGACCGCCCCGAGCACCGGTTTCCACGCCCACGCCTGGCTCGACGGCGACACCGACGCCGAGCGGGAGGCCATGGTGGAGATCCTTCGCCGGCCCACCCCGCCGGCCTGGTTGGGCGAGCGGTCCTGACGTCGGTCAACGGCCTGGCGGGCGAGCGTCCGCGACGGCGGTCACGGCCTCGGTAGCAGTCCGTGTCGGCGCAGGTCGTCGAGGAAGGCCGCGACGTCGGCGCTCGCCCGGTCCCGGTCCACGGCGACGTCGTCCACCAGCACGGTCACCAGTTCCCGCTGGGTCGCGCCGTCGACCAGACGCTGCCACAGCAACGCCCCGCAGCGGTCCAGTCCGAAGTAGACCGAGCGCTCGGTGTCCAGCACGACCACCTCGTCGCCGGCCCGCCGCCAGGCCACCCGGCTCGGGTCCACCCGGTGCACGGTCTCCGGCCGGCTCACCCGGTCACCTCCGCGTCGGCTCCGGCGCGTCGCCCTCCGGCCGGCGGTAGCGGTCGGACCGGCGTGGCCCGTGGCGGGAAGCGGGGGGCCGGGGCCGGTGCGGTCGCGAGCCAGAGCTGCTGGACCAGGGCGGCGGTGCCGCCGGGGATCGGCCAGCGGGACCAGGTGTCGCGCAGCGCGACCACGTCGACCAGTTCCGGGTCCGCGCCGGTGCCGTCCCAGGAACGGACGAACTCCCGGGTCGGGGTACGCAGGAAGACGTCGCGGAAGTGGGCCTTGCGGCGGGGCGCGGTGACCTCGGGCGGCAGGGCGTCGCCGACGATCTCGGCGAGCAGACCGTCCCGGGAGGTGCGGTGCCGTGGCCCGGCCAGCGCGGTGAGCGCGTCCAGGAAGGCGTGGTCGAGCAGCGGGTGGACCGGGGTGACGTCGTGGTCCTCGGCGACGGCGGTGAACGCCGAACGGGTGATCACCAGGTCGCGGCGGCGGAGGTGCCACGCGACGCGGGGTCCGAGCCGGCGCGGCTCGGCCCGCTGCTCCGCCCGCAGCGCGCGGTCGACCTGCCGGGCTGTCTCCGCCGGCAGCCACGGGAACAGCCGCCTCGGCCGGTGCCGGCGCGACAGCTCACGGGCGAGGACCCGGACCCGGCCCAGGCGGGCCCGGGTCGACCGGGGTGGCGGACGACGCCACCCGGACAGCACCTGGTCCCCGCCGAGTCCGGTGAGCAGGCTTCCGCCGCCGGCCAGCTCCAGCAGCGGCAGGTGCAGGTGCAGGTTCACCGGATGCCGCACCCCGTACCGGTGGAGGAAACGGCCGGCGACCGGGCCGACCAGGTCCAGGTCGTGGTCGGCCCGCAGGATCTCCCACGAGGCCCCGACGCCGAGCGCCGCGACGACCCGGTCCTGCCAGGACGACTCGTCGGCCCGGGGTGCGCCGGTGAACCGCCAGGTGACCGGGACCGGGTCGGGTAGGCCCTCCCACCGGGCCACCCGGACGGCCACGGCGAGCACCAGCGACGAGTCCAGCCCGCCGGAGAAGCTCACCAGGCACGGCGGTCGGCTCAGCGCGGGCAGCACCGCCCGTTCCAACGCGGCGAGCGGGTCCGGGGCGACCGGGGGGACGACCCGCAGCGTGGGCGGCCCCACGCCCAGCACGGTGCCGGACGCGATGTCGAACGGGGTCGGGCGGAGCATTGGCACCTCAATCACGGGTGAGGGTTCCCCGGGCGGCGGCGATCCGCAGCGCGCGCCCGAAGACCCAGGTCGACAGGGGTAACAACAGCACGGTGGCGGCCAGCAGGGTGAGTGCGGAGCCGGCCCAGGCGCCGCCGGACAACGCGGCGCGCAAACCGTCCAGCGCGATCCGGCTGGGCAGCACGGCGGTCAGCGCCGGTAGGTCACCGGGGAGCGCGGTCACCGGGAAGTACGTCCCGGACACAAAGGACACCCCGACGACCAGCAGTCGGGCGGCGGCTTCGCCGTGCCCGGCGGCGACGGCGAACCCGGCGAGCCCGATGCCGATCCCCATCATCGCCGCGCTGCCGGCCACCAGGACCGCGACGACGCCCCACCAGTCGGCCCGCCCGGTGTGCAGGCCGAACAGCGCGTGCAGCAGGAGCAGGTAGACCCCGGCCCGCAGCAGCGCCAGCAGGAACGGGTACGCCGCCGTGCCGACCGCGAGGGCGGACGCCGGCACCGGCTGGGCGACCAGCAGCTCCAGCGTGCCCCCGCGCTGCTCCCGGGTCACCCGGGAGGTCAACTGCGTGGTCGCGGCCTGGAGGACGAGCATGAAGACGATGCCGACCGCGACGAAGTCGAAGTAGGTCGTCGCGCCCAGCGGATGGGCCGCCCCCGGAGGGGTCAGCACCCGGGAGATGAACAGGAAGACCAGCAGGTTCACCACCCCGAACACGAGATCCAACAGCAGCGGCAGCCGGAGCAACTGTCGGTCGCCGAGGTCCCGCCGGATCAGGGCGAGTACGGCCCGACCGCCCGCCAGCGCGAGCCCGACCCGACCGGCCGCCCCTGCTCCGGGCCGGGGAGCCGGACCGGGGGCGGCCGGAGCCGAACGGGGGCGGACCTGTGGGCCGGTCAGCGGCGTCATCCGACCGCTGCCAGGGTGAGCTTCCGGGGGCACCGGCTCCCGTCGTCGGGGTGGTGGGAGGCGACGACACAGGTCAGCTCCGCCCGTCGGTCGAGAGCCTGCCAGAGCAACCGCCGACCCTGGTCGTCGAGGGAACGCCCCGGCTCGTCGAGCAGCAGCAGCGCGGGTGCGCCGACGAGTGACCGGGCGATGCTGACCCGGGCCCGCATGCCGGCCGAGCAGCGGCCGGCCGGCACTTCGGCGTAGCGGGTGACGCCGAACTCCTCCTCGATCCCGGTGACGGCGGCGCGGACGGCCCGCCGGGGCAGCCGGAGGCGGGCGACGAGCGTGATGTTCTGGCGTGCCGTGAGCCGGTCGTAGAGCCCCTGTTCCGGTGCCAGGCACACCCCCGTCGCGCGCCTGGCGCCCGGCGAGCCGACCGGATGACCGGCCACGGCGGCCCGTCCGGCACTCAGTGCGAGCGTGCCGGACAGACACCGCAGCAGGGTGGTCTTGCCGGCTCCGTTGGGCCCGGCCAGGAGCACCCGCTCGCCGGCCGCGACGTCGAGGTCGAGGCCGGCGAAGACGGTGCGTCGACCGAACCGCCGGGTAGCCCGGACGAGGGACAGCATCGGTACCCCGGCTCCCCGCACGGCTCAGCCGAGCGAGGCGTCGCCGTTACCGCCCAGCCCGTCGTCCGGGCCGACGGTGCCACCCCGGGTGAGTTCGGCGAGGGTGCCCAGCCGGGTGACTGTCGGGGGCTGGTAGCCCGGGGCGTGCGGTGTTGTCCGGGTGCCGTCGATTTCGCTGCGTTCCATGTCAGTTCCTTGCTTCGGTAGGTGTCTGCCCAGGATGACCTGCGGGGAAGATCAAATGGGCGATTTACCTGGATAGTAGCTTACGTCGGCATATGTCTACTGCTGGCCCGGGTGGCCGGGCGGAGGCGACCGCCGTCGGGATAAACGCGTCGACGCCCGGCTGGTCACGCTGTTGGCGTCGGTCGTTGCGCGGGAAACGTGCGGTGCCGTCCCGGGCCGGTGCCCGTGCGGGCACCCCGCCCGGCAGGTCGTGCCGTGCGACTGCCTGCGGATGGCCTGCGGGTAAAGGGTTTCCGGCGTTCGTCGGGCGACCTCACGTGACGGCACAGGTGCTGCTGGAGGCCGCCTTCGAGGTTGTTCGCGCGGTGGGACCGAGGTCCGGGGAAGGTGGGCAGTGGCAATTTCGACCCACGTCTTCGTTTTCGGCAACCCTTCGACTCTGCGCGTAGATAATCGTTTCGGCGCTGCTGGGCGTGGTTCAATTTTCGCCTTTCACTACCTTGCTGCGCGTATAGAGAATCCTGCGGTCAGGAGGTTTGCCCGGTCGGGCGTGGCGCTTCACGCATCGTTGATTTCGCCTATAGTGCGGCTTTATTGGATTTCCGCCGGTCGGCGCTCAGCCGGAGGGCGTGGCAGCGGGAGGGTATGGATGGCGGGCTATCGGCCGCCGATGACCCGGCGGCCGACGGTGCGACCAGCCGTGGACGCCGATCCCGAGGCCGGGGTGAAGACGCCGCCCTGGCAGCGGTTCACGTTGACTGATGTCGACGAGGTGCGCGCCTTCTTCCGGGCCACCTTCGCCGACATCTCCGTCCTGCACGAATCCGTCGGGCCCGAGGGGGTGGAGCTGCAGGGCATGGGCCTCGCGCTCGGCGACGTCGCGTTGACCGGCCTGCGGTACTCGGCCGGTATCCGGGTGGCCGGCGTCGCGCGTGACCTCGTCAACATCATTCAGGTGCGAGCCGGACGACTCGTCGTCGCCGACAGCCGGGACAGCTACCGGGTGACACCCGGCCATGTGGCGCTAATACCCGCCGACGTCACGCTCGAGCTGGAATGCGATGCCCTGGAGTCGTTCACCGTCGGGCTCCCCACGACGTTGCTCGACGAGGTCGCCCGCGGCGGGGAGGGCGGCGACCCGGTGGTGCGTTTCGAGGGCATCCGACCGAGGTCGACCGGCCTGGAACGGCACTGGCTGGGGACGCTGGCGTACGTGCAGCAGGTGGTGCTGGCCGATGCCGACCTGATCGCCAATCCGCTGATCGTCGGGCAGGTCCGGCACATGCTGGCGACGGCGGCACTGGCGGTCTTCCCGTGCGCCACCACCGTCCCTCGGCAGCGTGCCCCGGCCAACCTCTCGCCCGCCGTCGTACGCCGGGCGATGGACTACGTGGACGCGCACATCGACCGGTACGTGTCGCTGGTGGAGCTGGCCGGGGCAGCCGGGGTGTCCGCCCGGGGGTTGCAGTACGCGTTCCGCCGCTACCAGGACACCACCCCCGCCCGGTACGCCCGCCGGGTCCGGCTGGAGCGGGCCCACCAGGATCTGCTCGACGGTGACCCGGCGAACGGTGACACGGTCACGGCGATCGCCGCCCGGTGGGGGTTCACGGACGCGAAGCGGTTCGCCACCGACTACCGCGCCGCCTACGGCCAACCGCCGAGCCACACGCTGCGGGCCTGACCCCGGTTCGGTAGGCGGCGGTGCCTTCGCGGGTCGTACCCGCACGGGCGTGTTTGGATGGTCGGGTGGAGTTCACCGTGACAGACGCGCCGGACCGGGAACGGTTCGAGGCGCGCGACGAGACCGCAGCGCTGGCCGGGGTCGTCACCTACCAGCTGACCGGTGCCATCATCGCCTACACGCACACCGAGGTCGATCCGGCCTTCGAGGGGCGAGGGGTCGGGTCGACCCTGGCCCGCGCGGTGATGGACGACGCCCGGTCCCGGGGGCGGACGGTGGTGCCGATCTGCCCGTTCCTGCGTGACTGGCTGGATCGGCACCCGGAGTACGCGGACGTCGTGGTCCGGTCCACCCGCAGGATCAAGTAGGGCGGTGGGTCGGTCCCGTGTCGCCCGGCGGCGTCGGGCGTACCCACGGGTCGCCGCGCGGTGAGCGGGCGTGAGCGCAGCGCATCGGCCGGCCACGGCTCCTTGACGGGGTCTGTTTGTTGCGTTGACAATTCCAGCCTGTTAACGCTCACATGACGCCGAGGATCCCCCCATGCCCTCAGCAGTTCCCCGGAACCACCACCCCGCCACCCCCACCCCCCGCCGCACCACCCGCACCCGGGCGTTCGCCGCCGCCACGCTGCTCACCCTGCTCGCCGCACTGACCCCCGCCGTGGCGACAAGGGCCGACGCGGCTGCCGCCGACGTCACCGACGGGCTGTTGCTGCGCTACGACCTCGACCAGCGCACCGGCACCACGATCACCGACACCTCCGGGCACGGCAACGACGGCACCCTGGTCGGCGGCGGCACCTGGACCGGCCCGGACGGGCTGCTGCTCGACGGTGTCGACGACCACGTCAAGCTGCCGAACAACATCCTGGCCGGCCTGTCGTCGGTCACCGTCGCGGTCGACGTCCTCGTCGACCCGACACAGCAGACCCCGTACTTCCTCTGGGGACTGGGCAACCCGGCCACCTCCGCCGCCGGCACCGGCTACCTGTTCGCCAGCGGCGACGCGTTCCGCGCCGGCATCACCACCACCAACTGGTCCGGCGAGAAGGTCACCGGCACCGGCGGCAACCTGGCCCGGGGGGTGTGGAAGTCGGTCGTCTACACCCAGACCGGCACCACCGGCACCCTCTACGCCGACGGCGTGCAGGTGGCCCGGAACACCGCCGTCACCGTGCCGCCCAGCGCCGTCGGCAACGGCGTCACCACCGCCAACCACCTCGGCCGGTCGAACTACGGCACCGACCGGTTCCTCAAGGGACGGGTGGCGAACTTCAGGATCTACGACCGGGCCCTCACCGCCGCCGAGGTCGCGGTGGTCGCGCAACCCGAGGAGTCCGACCAGACCCGGGCCGAGACGGCCGCCGCCGCGCTGTCCCTGGTGCACGCCGACGACGTACGCGGCAACCTGACCATGCCCGCCACCGGCCGGCACGGCGCGACAGTCACCTGGCACTCGGCCCGGCCCGAGGTGGTCGCCGCCGACGGCGTGGTGCGTCGCCCGGCGCACGGCGCGGGCGACGCGACGGTCCCGCTGACCGCCACCGTCACCGTCGGCAGCGCCACCGCCGAGCGGACCATCACGCTGACCGTCCGTGAGCTGCCGGCCCCCGCGCCGTACGCCGGTTATGCGTTCAGCTACTTCACCGGCAACTCGATCGCCGGGGAGAAGATCTACTTCGCCGCCAGCCGGGGCAACAACGCCCTGCAGTGGACCGAGGTCAACGGCGGCCAGCCGAAGCTGGAGTCGACCCACGGCACGCTGGGCCTGCGCGACCCGTTCCTGATCCGCAGCCCGGAGGGGGACCGGTTCTTCCTGATCGCCACCGACCTGTCGATCGGGCGCAACGGCGACTGGGATGCCGCCCAGCGCCGGGGCAGCCGCTACCTCGAGGTGTGGGAGTCCACCGACCTGGTCAACTGGTCCGCGCAGCGGCACGTCGAGGTGTCCCCACCCACCGCCGGCAACACCTGGGCGCCGGAGGCGTACTGGGACGCGGCGCGCGGTGAGTACCTGGTGTTCTGGGCCTCGAAGCTGTTCGCCGAGAACGACCCCGACCACACCGGCAACACCTACAACCGGATGCTCGCCGCGACCACCCGCGACTTCGTCACGTTCAGCCCGGCGACGGTCTGGCAGGACCGGGGCGAGTCGCGGATCGACTCCACGATGATCCGCGAGGGCGACACCTACTACCGGTTCACCAAGGACGAGGGCGGCGGCGGCACCGGCTGCTCCGACATCATCCAGGAGCGATCGACCTCGCTGACCGCCGTCGACCTGCCCGGCCGGCCCGCCTGGACGATGCTCGACTCGTGCATCGGCCGCGACGCCGGAACCTCCGCCGTCGAGGGCCCCACCGTCTTCAAGGCCAACCCCGGCGACACCTCCGGCTCGCGGTACTACCTCTTCGTCGACGAGTACGGCGGCCGGGGCTACATCCCGCTGGGCACCGACGACCTGGCGAAGCCCGACTGGAAGGTGCCCGCCTCCTACCGGCTGCCGGCCAGCCCCCGCCACGGCACAGTCATCCCGGTCACCCGCGCCGAACTCGACGCGCTCACCGACGCGCCGCCACCGGTGAGCGCCAACGCCGACGGTGTGGTCGCCCACTACCGGCTCGACCAGGCAGGCGGCAGCACGGTCACCGACGACTCCGGCAACGGCCACCACGCCACGCTGGCCGGCGACGCCCGCTGGGACGACGGCAGCCTCACCCTCGGCGGCGCCAACGGCCACGTCGACCTGCCCGACAACATCATGGCCGGGCTGGACGAGATCACCGTGTCGGTGGACGTCAACATCGCCGCCGACCAGGCCACCCCGTACTTCCTCTGGGGGCTCGGCAACACCGACTCCGCAGGCGTCGGCAACGGTTACCTGTTCACCACCGGCAACGACTACCGCACCTCGATCACCCTGGGCAACTGGACCGGCGAGCAGACCGTCACCGGTGGCCGGGCGGTGCCCCGGGGCTCGTGGCGGACCCTGACGTACACCCTGAACCGGGCCGGCACGGCGCGGATCTACCTGGACGGGGTGCGCGTCGCCGAGAAGACCGGGCTGACCGTCGCGCCCGGCGACATCGGCGGCGGCCGGACCACGGCCAACTACCTCGGCCGCTCCCAGTACGCCAGCGACCGTTACCTCAAGGGCCGGGTACGCGACTTCTCCCTCTACAACCGGGCGCTCACCGACGCCGAGGTCGCCGCGCTGGGCAGCAACGGCACCAGCGTGGTCTCCGTCGAACTCGACAGCCTCAAGGTGCCGGCCATCGTGGACGCCGCCACCGGCACCATCACCCTGCCGGTCCGGCCGGGCACCGACCTGACCACCCTCGCCCCGCGCTACCTGGTCGCGCCGACCTCCACGGTCAAGCCCACCGGGCCGCGCAACTACACCCGGCCGGTGACGGTCACCGTCACCAGCGCCGCCGGGGCCAGCCGGGCCTGGACGGTCCGGGCGGTGCCGATGAACACCCCGGTGCTTCCCGGCTTCAACGCCGACCCGAACATCGTCCGGTTCGGCGACACCTACTACATCTACGCCACCACCGACGGCTTCCCCGGCTGGGGCAGCTCGACGTTCACCGTCTGGTCCAGCCGGAACCTGGTCGACTGGACCGCCCACGACACCATCCTCGACCTCGGGCCGGACATCAGCTGGGCGGACACCAACGCCTGGGCGCCGGCGGCGATCGAGAAGAACGGGAAGTACTACCTCTACTTCTCGGCGCAGCAGAACATCGGTGTCGCGGTGGCCGACTCGCCGCTCGGGCCGTTCGTCGACCCGCTCGGCAAACCCCTGGTGAGCAAGGCCGACTACGGCAACGCCCAGCAGATCGACCCGGCGGTCTTCACCGACGACGACGGGCAGAGCTACCTCTACTGGGGCAACGGCACCCCGTACGTGGTCCCGCTGAACGCCGACATGATCTCGTACGACGTCGGCAGGCGGGTCCGGCTGACCGGGCTCACCGGCTTCCGCGAGGGCCTGTTCCTGCACAAGCGACAGGGCGTCTACTACCTGTCCTGGTCGATCGACGACACCGGCAGTGAGAACTACCGGGTCGGCTACGGCATCGGCAGCAGCCCGCTCGGGCCGTTCACCAGCAAGGGTGAGATCCTCACCAAGGACCCGGCCCAGGGCATCCTCGGCACCGGTCACCACTCGGTCGTCCAGGTTCCGGGCACCGACGACTGGTACGTGGCGTACCACAGGTTCGCCATCCCGGGCGGCGACGGCACCCACCGGGAGACCACCGTCGACCGGCTGTACTTCGCGGACGACGGCACCATCAAGCCGGTGGTGCCCACGCTGAGCGGTGTCGAGCCGTTGCGCTACCGGGGCGGGCAGCCCCGGCTGCGGATCACCGATCCCGGCGCGGACGGCTGGTACGGCGCCAACGCGGCGCTCACCCTGACCCACGGGGAGCTGATCCGGCTGGTCGAGTACCAGATCGACGGGGGAGGCTGGTTCCCGTACCGGGAGCCGGTGGCCCTGCCGGCGGGCCGGCACACGGTGGAGTACCGGGCGCAGGGGGTCAACCTGTTCTGGAGCGCGCCCTGGGCGACGTCGGTGCAGGTGGACCGGGTCGCGCCGACCGCCGAGGCGACGCTCGCCCACCGCGCCCTGGTGGTCACCGGCCGGGACGCCGGCTCCGGGGTCGCCCGGGTCGAGTACCGGCTCGACGGTGGGGAGTGGACCACCTGGACCGGGCCGGTGCCGCTGGACGACCAGGCACACGGGGTGCGCTACCGCGCGGTCGACGTCGCCGGCAACGTCGGCGAGGTGGCCGTCCTGAGGGTTCCCGCCGTGCGCTGACGACCGGTGACGCCCCGCCCGGTCGGACGTTCCCGGCCGGGCGGGGCGCATCGGGGCCGCTGCGGTGCAGGGACGCCGGGCACCGGTGGTGACTGATAGTGTTCTGTGCGACGTTCGCCTGTACCCACCACCCCCGGGACATACCGGGCGGACGGCCCCGACATCTTCGGCCCCGACGGGCAGCACCGTCTCGTCGGGTGCGCCGGCACCCTGTCCCGAGGAGAGCTCGGATGGTCGCGCAGTTCCGGTGGATCCCCACCGACCACCCGTCCCCGCGGCACACCCGGGAGGAGATCCTCGCCGATCCCGGGTTCGGCCGGCACTTCACCGACCACATGGCGACGGCGGTGTGGTCACCGGACGCC
The DNA here is from genome assembly GCF_036017915.1 of Micromonospora sp. NBC_00421. Lineage (NCBI taxonomy): Bacteria > Bacillati > Actinomycetota > Actinomycetes > Micromonosporales > Micromonosporaceae > Micromonospora > Micromonospora sp. NBC_00421. The sequence goes on along the minus strand of NZ_CP107929.1, from coordinate 2,738,154 downwards.
GGCTGGCACGACCACCGGGTGGGCGCGCTGGAGCCGTTCACCATGCACCCCGGCGCGGCGGTCCTGCACTACGCGCAGGAGATCCTCGAGGGACTCAAGGCCTTCCGGCACGCCGACGGCAGCGTCTGGCTGTTCCGCCCGGAGCTCAACGCCCGCCGGTTCGCCGCCTCGGCCCGCCGGCTGGTCCTCCCCGAGCTGGACGAGGAGACCTTCGTCGAGAGCGTGGTCGCGCTGGTCCGCGCCGACGAGGCATGGGTGCCGCCGTACGGGGGTGAGCAGAGCCTGTACCTGCGCCCGTTCATGTTCGCCTCGGAGGCGTTCCTCGGGGTGCGACCGGCCCGGCACGTCACCTACTGCGTGCTGGCCAGCCCGGCCGGGTCGTACTTCCCGAACGGGGTCACCGGCGTCACGCTCTGGGTCAGCACCACCTATAGTCGGGCGTCGATCGGCGGCACCGGCGCGGCCAAGTGCGGCGGCAACTACGCGGCGAGTCTGGCCCCGCAGCGGGAAGCCCTGGACCATGGCTGCGAACAGGTGCTCTACCTGGGCGGCGAGGGCCGGCGCAGCATCGACGAGTCGGGCACCATGAACGTCTTCTTCGTGACCCGCGACCACCGGCTGCTCACCCCCGGGCTGGGCACCATCCTCGACGGGGTGACCCGGGACAGCGTGCTCACCCTGGCCACCGAGCACGGGTTGGAGCCGGAGCAGCGCGCGATCGACCTGGACGAGTTGCGGGCCGGCTTCGCCGACGGGTCGCTGACCGAGGCCTTCGCGGCCGGCACGGCCGCCGTGATCACCCCGATCGTCGGGCTGAAGAGCGACGAATTCGCCTTCACCATCGGGGACGGGACGCCGGGCCGGCACACCCGGCAGTTCCGGCAACGGTTGCTCGACATCCAGTCCGGTCGGGCCGCCGACCCGTACGGCTGGATGCGCCGGGTCCGGTAGCCCACCCGGTCGGGCCGGACGGTACGCGGCGGATCCCCTCGGGCGGCCGGGACCGCCGGCTCGTCGGGCCGGGGGCGAGTGGCGGACCCGGCCCGACGAGTAGCGGCTCACTCCAGGACGAAGGTGGCCTCGGCGTTGCCTGTGGCGTCGGTGACGGTCCGCAGATAGAGCAGGCCGCCGCTGTGCCGCAGGTACTGGCCGGGGTAGTTGACCGCCTCGAACGACACCCCTGCGGAGTTCGACAGGCCGGGTCGCTGCACGAAGCTGGCATCGGCGCGGTACGTCGACGAGGCGTCGTCCCGCTCGACCCATACCTCCCAGTTGCGGTGCCGCAGGTGGTAGCCGGGGAAGTTGGTGGACTCCAGGGAGACCGTGTTGCCACCCGCCAGGCCGGGCACGATCCGGAACTGGGAGTCGGCCAGGTTGGTCACGTTCGCCTCCAGCCGGGCCCGGTACTCCCAGTGCCTGACGAACCGGTCGGGCAGGTTGTCCGACCGCAGCCGGACCGGGGTGGCCCCGTCCGGCACCGGGATGCCGAAGTTCGGGGTGCCGTCGGCGTTCCAGTAGACCTTCTGGATCCGGGTCCGCCGGTTGGGGTCGCGCAGCGGGTCACCGCTGATGTCCCGGTAGCTGCGGTCGTGGTAGACGAGGATGTCACTGAGACCGTCCTCGGAGACGGTGAACGAGTTGTGCCCCGGCCCCCATTGGCCGGTGGCGGAGTTGCTGGTGAAGACCGGCTGCGGCGACTTCACCCAGGACGACGGGTTGAGCAGGTCACTGCCGGCCGACGCGGTGAGCAGACCGAGGCAGTAGTTGGCGTCGGTGGCGCTTGCCGAGTAGGTGAGGAAGATCCGGCCGTTGCGTTGCAGCACCGTCGGCCCCTCGTTGACCTTCACCCCGCCGCGCATCTCCCACTCCAGGGTGGGCACGGCGATCCGGGTCGGTGCGCCGCCGAGCGTCCACGGGTTCGCCATCCGGGCGATGTAGAGGTTGGAGTTGGTGGCGATGCCCGGTTCGGCCTGCGCCCAGATCAGGTACCGCACGCCGTTGGTGACGAAGGTCGACGCGTCCAGGGCGAAGGTCTCCCAGGGGGTACGGATCTGCCCCTTCTCCGCCCAGCTCGCGGTCAGCGGGTTCGCCCCGGTGCCCTCCAGGACGTACATCCGGATCGCCCAGACGTTGTCGGTCGCGCCGGCGGCGAAGTAGACGTACCACCTGCCGTCGATGAAGTGGATCTCGGGCGCCCAGATGTGCGCGCCCATGATCCCGCTGGTGTGCCGCCGCCAGATGACGGTCTCCGGGGCGGTGGACAGGCCCTGCAGGGTGGTGGCCCGGCGCAGCACGATCCGGTCGTACTCGGGGACCGTGGCGGTGAGGTAGTAGTAGCCGTCGGTGTGCCGGAAGATGTGCGGGTCGGCGCGCTGTGCGGCCAGCGGGTTGGTGACCCGGACGGCGGGGGTCGCCCCGGCCGGTGCCGCGGCGACCAGCACGGTGGCCAGCATCGCCAGGACGACAAGCACCGCCGTCCGGGTGCGGCCGGGCCGGTGCCGGGCCGGGGACGACGGCGGGACGTCGACCGCCGGCCCGGGACGGCGTGCTTCGGTGGGGGCCGGCCCGGGACGGCGGGCGGCGTCGGTAGCCGCCCCGGGGTGGGCAGTGGTGGGGGAGGGGGACGGGTACGGCGGGACAGCCGACCATCGGGGGTGGGTGGCGGGCACGGCAGCGGCTCCTGTCGGGGTGGGGGATGCGACCGCCGGCCGACCACCTGACGGTGATCGGCCGGCGGGTCGGGACGGGGCTGTTACGACTTGGCCAGGTCGAACTTCCGGACGGTCACCGCGCCACCGAGCGAACTGGTGGCGTAGTTGAACATGGCGAACCGGTAGCCCATGAAGAACTGCCAGGCGTTGTTGAGGGTGAAGGCGGGGCCGAGCGAGGTGAAGTTCACCCCGTCGGTGCTGTACGAGAAGCGGGCCTGCCGACCGGAGCCGGGGCTGATGTCCGCGTTGATCCGCAGCCAGATCTTCCCGCCGGAGATGCCGGCCCCGGCGACCTCGGTGCCGGTGTTCGTGGTGTTCCAGTTGCTGTCCATGGTCAGGTTGTTGACCACGGCGACCCGGGTCGCGCCGTTGTCGCGGCGGACCCCGATCCAGGCCGACTGGTCGCGCAGCATCGCCAGGCCGGAGCGGTCACCGTCGCGCATCGTGGAGTAGTCGAGCTCGATGGTGGCGGTGGACCGGGGGCCCTGGATCCGGTGGGTCAGGGTGTTGCGCGCGGAGTAGAGGTCGTTGGTCACGGTCGCGGTCTGTAGCCGTAGACCGTCGTTGACCGACCACTTCGTGTTGTCCGGGTTGTGGTTCCACTCGTACTGCGGGCCGAGGGTGGTGCCGGCGAAGGTGTCGGTGCCGATCATCGGTTTCACCTGACGCGGTGGCCGCGGCACGTTCGGGTACGGGTACGAGCCGCCCCAGGTGTTGTTGACCAGCTGGAGGACGGGCCAGCCGCTGGAGTTCCAGGTGACCGGGGCGAGCACCGGCACCCGGCCGCCGGGGTAGGCGTCCTGGAAGCCCATGTAGTACCAGTCACCGTTCTGCGTCTGCACCAGACCGCCCTGGTGCGGCACCCCACCGCCGGAGATGGGTCCGGGCAGGTTCAGCAGCACCTGTTGCATGGTGTACGGCCCGAACGGGCTGGACGCCTTCAGGATGTACTGCCCGTTGGCGGGCCGGGTGAGGAAGATGTAGTAGCTGCCGTTGCGCTTGTAGAACCGGGCCCCCTCCAGGGTGCCCACGTTCGACGGGGTGGTGAACACCTGCTGCGACCGGACCTGGGTCTTCCCGTCGGCGGAGAGCTGGGCGACGCTGATGTTCGAGTTGCCGTACGCGACGTACATGGTGTCGTTGTCGTCGACCAGCAGGCCCGCGTCGTAGTAGCAGCTGTTGATGGTGGTGTGCCGGGTCCACGGCCCCTCGGCCGACGGCGCGGTGTAGATGTAGGTCTTGTCGAAGTCGATGCAGCCGCCCCAGTAGAACGTCTTGTTGCTCTTGCGGTAGCCCAGGAACGACGCCCAGATGCCCCGGACGTAACCGCGTCCGGCGGTCATGTCGTACTTCTGGCCGAAGTCCAGCTTGGGCACCGAGTGGCCGGCGAACTCCCAGTTGACCAGGTCGTAGGAGCGCAGCACCGGCGCGCCGGGGGAGTAGTGCATGGTCGACGCCGAGTAGTAGTAGGCGTCGTCCACCCGCAGGATGTCGATGTCCGCGAAGTCCTGCCAGATCACCGGGTTGGTGAAGGTGGACGACGGCGGCCACTGGCCCGGCGGGGTCGTCGGCGGCGGCGTGGTGGGCGGTGGCGTGGTCGGCGGGGGCGTGGTGGGCGGGGCGGTGGTCGGTGGCGGCGTGGTCGGCGGGGCGGTGGTCGGCGGGGCCGTGGTGGGCGGCGGGGTCGACGTGCCGCCGGTGCAGACCGTGCCGTTGAGGGTGAAGCTCGTCGGCTTGGGGTTGCTGCCGTTCCACGAGCCGTTGAAGCCGAACGACACGTTGGCACCGGTGGCGATGGTGCCGTTGTAGCTGACGTTGCGCGCGGTCACCTGGGCGCCGGACTGGGTGACTGTGGCGTTCCACGCCTGGGTGACCTGCTGCCCGGCCCCGTACGACCAGGTCAGGGTCCAGCTGCTGATCGGGTCGCCGAGGTTGGTGATGGCGACGTTCGCGCCGAAGCCGCCGCCCCACTCGGACGAGACGGTGTAGTCGACGGAACAGCCGGCCGCCGCCGCCTCGGCGGGCAGCGCGACAGCCGTTCCGGCGGCGATCAGGCCGGTGGCGAGCAACATCCGCGCCGGCAACTTTCTGGACAGTGGCATGCGGTACTCCTACTGGGGGTGGTGGGAGCCGGTGGTCGAGGAGACGTCCGGCACCGGTGTGCGCACGCACACCGGTGCCGGACGGCCGGTCAGGCGACCGTGCAGGCGGTGCCGTTGAGCGTGAACGCGGACGGTCGGCCGGCGTTGCCGGTGTGCTCGGCCTGGAAGCCGACGTCGACCGAGGTGTTCGGCGCGATCGTGCCGTTGTAGGAGACGTTGCGGGCGGTCACCGCCCCGCTCGTCGGCGCGTAGGTGGCGTTCCAGCCGCTGGTGATGGTCTGCCCACCGGGCAGGGTGAACGCCAGCGCCCACCCGTTGACCGTCGTGCTGCTGGTGTTGGTGACGCTGATCGAGGCGGTGAGACCGGAGTTCCAGGCGTTCACCGTGTACGCGACCCGGCAACCCGCCGAGGCCGGCGGCGTGGTGGGCGGTGCGGTGGTGGGCGGTGCCGTGGTCGGCGGTGCGGTGGTCGGCGGTGCGGTGGTGGGCGGTGCGGTCGTCGGCGGGGTGGTCGGGGTGTTGCCACCGAGGCTCCCGGGCACCGCGCGCAGGGCGTTGTACCAGGTGGTGGCCATCTTGCGGTAGCCGGTGGCGTTGGGGTGGATGCCGTCGGCGAGGTCGGCCGTGCCCACCGCGCTGAACATGTCCACCAGGTGCACCCGCTTGCCGGCGCTGACCTTGCTCTGCACGATCCCGGGGATCGCCGCGTTGAACGTGCGGACCGCCGACTCGGTGCCGTTGCGCGGGATGATGGTGGCGACGAAGACGTCCGCGTTCGGCGCGGTGCTGGTGATCTTGTCGATCAGGGTGGAGAGCCGGGCCGGTGCGCCGGAGGCGTTGTACATGTCGTTGGTGCCGATGTGCAGCAGGACCGTGCGGGGGGTCGTCGCCCGCAGCCAGTTCACCACGTTGGCGTCGATCTGGGCGATGGTCCACCCTGAGTGGCCCTCGTGGTCGTGGTCGCCCAGGTTGGACGGGCCGTTGAACATCGAGCCGACGAAGTCGACCCGGTAGCCGTCGGCGACCAGCCGCTGCCACAGTTCGATCCGGTAGCCGCCGGGGACGTTGAAGCCGTCGGTGATCGAGTCGCCGAGGGGCATCACCCGTACCCCGCCGTTGGACTCGGCGCTCGCGGGTGCGGTCACCACCGAACCGGTGGCGACCACGGCCACCAGGGCGGCGGTGGCCAGGCCCAGCAGGCGCAGGCCCCGGCGCATGGTGGGCAGCCGTCGGCCGGCGGGGGCGGTGTCGACGAGGTGGGGGTGGTCGGACCGGGGTGGCCCGGCGTTCGGGCAGCTCGTGCCGCTCATGGAAACTCCCTGGGGTGGCGGTGCGGACCGGTGCGGCGCGGCGACCGTCCCGGGAGGTCGCCGTCTCGTCCGGCGGGTGGACGAGGGGGTGCGTCGGCACGCCACCCGGACGTCGGCTCGCGGGCGACCGACCACCGCTTACCGGCGGATTTCCCTGAGGTGATGGGCGGACGGTGCGCCACGCGCAACGACCAGGAACCCGGACTCGTCACTGGTCGTGGACGCCGTGTGGTGCCGGTGGTCACCGACCGCGACGTGGACGAACCGGTGATCCACAGCCGGAGCGTGCCCTGCGCTCCCGCCGGGATGCACCATATCGTGTTATCGCTAACATCAGCAACATCGGTGAGCGACGATGCCCGGGTGACCTGCCGGACGGACGACCCACCCCTCGGGCGCGGGGAGACGCCCCGGTGAGCGGAGCCGGCCCTGCCGGCCGCCGGTCACCGGGGCGCGTGGTCGGTGGCCGGTCGGAGCAGCGCCTCGAGCCAACGCAGTTGCCGCTCGACCTGCCACGCCTCGCCGCCCTCGTGGCCGTTGAACGGGTAGGTGTGGAGGTGCCGGGAGGGCGCCTCGGCGTGGCCGTTCGCCGCGCCGTACTGGTTGTAGGCCGCGAAGCCGGTGCGCGGCGGGCAGACGTCGTCCCGCAGCCCGATGCCGAAGTGCGCCGGGGCGGTGGCCCGCCGGGCGAAGGTCACCCCGTCGACGTAGGACAGCGTGTGCCGGACGGCCTCCTCCGCCTGCCGGTGCACCGCCAGATAGCGGGCGATCTCGCCGTAGGGGGAGGCGTCGGTGAGTTCGATCCCGCGCTGGACGTCGCAGAGGAACGGCGCGGTGGTCAGCACCGCCGCGAGGTCGTCGCGCAGGCCGGCGACAGCCAGGGCGAGACCGCCGCCCTGGCTGTTGCCGGCCGCCACGACCCGGGCGGGGTCCACCCCGGGCAGCGCGCGGACGGCCTCGACCGCCCGCACCGCGTCGGTGATCAACCGGCGGTAGTGGTAGTCGTGCGGGTCGAGGATGCCCCAGGTGGCGGGCCACGGGCCGCCGGGCGCCCCGTGCGGGTCCGGGGTGTCGCCCGCGCCGTACAGGCCGGACTGGCCCCGGTTGTCCATCAGGAGGTGCGCGTACCCGGCCACCGGCCAGGTCAGCCGCTCGTGCGGCAGCCCCCGGCCGCGCCCGTAGCCGGCGTACTCGACCACTGTGGGCAGCGGGGCGTCGACCCCGGCCGGGCGGGTGTACCAGGCCCGCACCGGGTCACCGGCGAACCCGGCGAAGGTGACGTCCCAGGTGTCGACCAGGCGCAGCTCGGTCCGGTGCGGGCGGACGTCGACGAGCACCGGCCGGGTGCGCGCCTCGTCGAGGGTGGTACGCCAGAACGCGTCGAAGTCGACGGGTTCGACGACCGTCGGGGCGTACCGTCGCAGTTCGTCGTGGGGGGTCATGGTTTCCTCGTCGGGTCAGTGGCGGGTGGTGGCGGGTGGTGCGGTGCTCTCCCGGACGACCAGCTCGGTCACCAGGTCGATCCGGCTGGTCGCCACCACCCCGCCCCGGGCCAGTTCCAGCAGCATCTGGGTGGCGGTGCCGGCCATGTCCCGCAGCGGCTGGTGCACGGTGGTCAGCGGCGGGTCGGTCCAGCCGGCGACCGGCAGGTCGTCGTACCCGATCACCGAGAGGTCGGCGGGCACCCGCAGGCCGAGCTGACGGGCGGCCCGGAGCACGCCGATGGCCTGCAGGTCCGAGCCGGCGAAGATCGCGGTGGGTCGGTCGGGTGCGGCCAGCAGCTCCAGCCCGTGGGCGTGCCCGCCGTCGACGTAGAAGCTGCCGTAGCGCATGAGGGCGGTGTCCACGGTCAGCCCGACCTCGTCGTGGGCGGAGCGGAAGCCGGCGGCGCGGGCCTGGCTGCACAGCACGTCCCGGGGGCCGGAGATGACGGCGATCCGCCGGTGCCCCAGCTCCATCAGGTGCCGGGTGGCCAGCAGGCCGCCGTTCCAGTTGTTGGAGCCGACGGTCGGCACCGGGGCCGAGGTCGCGCTGTCGGTGTCGACGACCACGAAGGGGATGCGGTGCTCGGCCAGCAGGAGCTGCTGCGGTGGGGTCGGGTGGCAGAGCACGAAGAGCAGGCCCAGCGGGCGACGGGCGACCAGGGCGTCCAGCCGGCGCGGCGCGGGTCGGTGCGCCCCGTCGAGCTGGGAGATGGCGATCCCGAGCCCGGCGGCCGAGGCCACCGCCTCCACCCCGCTCACGATCTCCATCGCCCAGCCGGAGTTGAACTCGTGGAAGACCAAGTCGATCTGGTCGATACCGAGCGACTGCCGGCGGATCCGGCGGCGGTACCGGTGCCGTTCGAGGCTCTCCTCGACCCGGGCCCGGGTCTCGGCGGCGACGTCCGCGCGCCCGTTGAGGACCTTCGAGACGGTCGCCACGGAGACGCCGACCTCCTCGGCGATGGTGGCGATGGTGGCCGGGGCCTGCGGGGTGAGCGGACGGGACGCGGTCATCGAAGCCTTACCGGGCGCTTCCGAAAGTTTCGGAGGACTCTAGCACGCCCACGCCGAAACTTGGGACCGACGTCGATGAAAGATTTTGATGAAGGTGAATGCCCGTTCCGGGAAGAGCGTTCGTATATATCCGATCTGAGGCCCTTGACATGCGCCATCGACGCCTCCTAAGTTGCCCGAAAAAGGCAACGAGCTGTTTACGAAATTTTCGGACCCCCTCCGGTTCCCCGCTTCGGTCGGTGCGACGCGGGACGGGGGAGCGGTCGAAGGTGAGGGGTGTGGCATGAGAAGTCAGGTGCCCGTCGACGACGGTCCGGCACCGCGCGACACCCTGCCCTGGCGAGATCCCCGGCGCTCACCCGCGGAACGGGCCGACGCCCTGGTCCCGCTGATGTCGCTGGAGGAGAAGATCGCCCAGCTCGTCGGGGTCTGGGTCGGCGCGGAAGCCTCCGGCGAGGGGGTCGCCCCGCACCAGGCCGACATGATCGACCACGGTCCGCCGTGGGGCACCCTGATCCGGCACGGGCTCGGCCAGCTGACCCGCCCGTTCGGCACCGCGCCGGTCGACCCCGTCGTCGGGGCGCGCTCGCTGGCCGCCTCCCAGGCGCAGATCGCCGCGGCGAGCCGGTTCGGCATCCCGGCCCAGGTGCACGAGGAGTGCCTCACCGGCTTCGCCGCCTGGCGGGCGACCGTCTATCCGACCCCGCTGGGCTGGGGCGCGTCCTTCGACCCCGCCCTGGTCGAGGAGATGGCCGGCCGGATCGGCCGGTCGATGCGGGCCGCCGGCGTCCACCAGGGACTGGCCCCGGTGCTCGACGTCACCCGGGACTACCGCTGGGGGCGTACCGAGGAGACCATCGGCGAGGACCCGTACCTGGTCGGCACGACCGGCGCGGCGTACGTACGGGGCCTGGAACGGGCCGGCATCGTCGCCACCCTCAAGCACTTCGCCGGCTACTCCGCCTCCCGGGGCGGTCGGAACCTCGCCCCGGTGTCGATGGGCCGCCGGGAGTTGGCCGACGTCATCCTCCCGCCGTTCGAGATGGCGCTGCGCCTCGGCGGGGCCCGCTCGGTGATGAACTCGTACGCCGAGATCGACGGCGTGCCCGCCGCCGCCGACGAGGAGCTGCTGACCGGGCTGCTGCGTGACGAGTGGGGCTTCACCGGCACCGTCGTCGCCGACTACTTCGCGGTGCGCTTCCTGCAGACCCTGCACGGCGTGGCCGCCGACGCCGCCGACGCCGCCCGGCTCGCCCTGCGGGCCGGAATCGACGTGGAGTTGCCCACCGTGGACGCCTTCGGCGAACCCCTGGTGGCGGCGGTCCGGGCCGGCGAGATCGACGAGACGCTGATCGACCGCGCCCTGCGCCGGGTGCTGGTCCAGAAGATCGAACTGGGGCTGCTCGACGAGGGCTGGCAGGAGTTGCCCGAGGACGTGGCGGAGCTGCGGCTCGACGACGAGACCAGCCGGGACGTCGCCGTCCGGCTGGCCCGCGAGTCGGTGGTGCTGCTGCGCAACGACGGCGTGCTGCCGCTCGCCACCGACCTGCGGGTCGCCCTGGTCGGACCGGTCGCCGACGACCCGATGGCCCTGCTCGGCTGCTACTCCTTCCCCAACCACGTCGGCGTCCGGCACCCCGACCACGGGCTCGGCCTCGAACTGCCCTCGCTGCGCGACGAACTCGCCAGGCGGGTTCCGCAGCTCCTGCACGAGCCGGGCTGCGCCATCACCGGCGGGGACACCTCGGGCATCGGGGCGGCGGTCACCTCCGCCGCCGGGGCCGACGTCTGCGTGCTCGCCGTCGGCGACCGGGCCGGCATGTTCGGCCGGGGCACCTCCGGCGAGGGTTGCGACGCGCCCGACCTGCGGCTGCCCGGCGTCCAGGCGGAGCTGGTCCGGGCCGTGCTCGACACCGGCACCCCGGTGGTCCTGGTGCTGATGACCGGCCGGCCCTACGCGCTCGGTCCGGAGTACGACCGCGCCGCCGCCGTCGTCCAGGCGTTCTTCCTCGGCCAACGTGGCGGGCAGGCGCTCGCCGAGGTGCTCACCGGCGCGGTGAACCCGTCCGGGCGGCTGCCGGTCAGCGTCCCCCGCGACGCCGGTGGCCTGCCGGGCACCTACCTGACGCCGCCGCTGGGTCGACGCTCCGAGGTGTCCTCGATCGACCCCACCCCGGCGTACCCGTTCGGCCACGGGCTGAGCTACACCACCTTCGATTGGACCGATCCGGTGGCGGTGGGCGGCACCGATCCCGACGGGCCGCCGGCCTGGCCGGTCGACGGCGAGACGACGGTACGGATCACCGTGCGCAACACCGGGCAGCGGGCCGGCACCGAGGTGGTCCAGCTCTATCTGCACGACCCGGTCGCGCAGACCACCCGACCCGTGGTCCGGCTGGTCGGCTACGCCCGGGTGCCGCTGGACCCCGGCGCGGCGGCACACGTCAGCTTCACCGTACCGGCCGACCTCGCCTCGTTCACCGGGCGCGACGGCCGGCGTGTCGTCGAACCCGGTGACGTCGAGCTGCGGTTCGGCCGGTCCAGCGGCGAGGTCGTGGCGACCGTGCCGTTGCGGCTGACCGGCGTCGAACGGCAGGTCGGTGTCCGACGGCAACTGCTCACGTCGGTACGGGTCGAGCCCGCCGCGACCGACCCGCACGCCGGACAGGAGGCCCGGGGATGACCGCCGAGACGCTGCGGCCACCGCCGCCGGCCCCGGCACCCGCCACCCCGGGCCCCCGACGGCGTCGCCGCCAACCCTGGCGACGGGCGCTGCGCCGGGACTGGCAGCTGTATTCGCTGGCCGTCCTGCCGCTGCTGTTCTTCCTGGTCTTCCGGTATCTGCCGATGATCGGCAACGTGATCGCGTTCCGCCGGTTCAGCCCCGGCGGCAGCGTCTTCGGCGAGTACTGGGTGGGCCTGCGGTACTTCCGGTTGTTCCTCGCCGACCCGACCTTCTGGCAGGTGTTCACCAACACCCTGGTGCTGGGCACGCTGACCCTGCTGTTCTGCTTCCCGCTGCCGATCGTGCTGGCGCTGCTGCTCAACGAGGTCCGGGCCCGCCGGCTCAAGCGGTTCGTCCAGTCGGTGTCCTACCTGCCGCACTTCCTGTCCATCGTGATCGTGGCGGCGATGGTGATGCAGCTGCTGTCGATGGACGGTTCGGTCAACCAGGTGGTCCGGGGGATCGGCGGGGAGGCCGTGCCGTTCCTGCAGCAGCCGGGCTGGTTCCGGGCCATCTACGTCTCCTCGGAGGTCTGGCAGACAGTCGGCTGGGGAACGATCCTCTACCTGGCGGCGCTCACCACCATCGACGAGAACCTGTACGAGGCGGCCCGGATCGACGGGGCGAACCGCTGGCGGCAGACCTGGCACGTCACGCTGCCCGGGATCCGGCCGACGATGGTGACCCTGCTGATCCTCAACATCGGCACCTTCATGGCGGTCGGGTTCGAGAAGATCCTGCTGCTGTACAACCCGTTGACGTACCCGACCGCCGACGTGATCTCCACGTACCTGTTCCGGTTGGGCTTCGAGTCCAGCAACTTCAGCTACGCCGCCGCCATCGGCCTGTTCGAGGCGGTGATCGGGCTGATCCTGGTCCTCGGGGCGAACACCATCTCCCGGCGCACGGTGGGGACGAGCCTGTGGTGACCGTGGCCCCCGGCACGGCCGGCCCGAAGACGACTGACGCCCCGCGGGCCCGCCGCCGGCGCGGGATCCGCCCGACCCGGGGCTACCGGGTGTTCCAGGCGGTCAACGCCGTCGTGCTGACCCTCGTGGTGATCGTGACGCTCTACCCGTTCGTCAACATCGTGGCCCGGTCGCTCAGCGACGAGGCACCGATCATCGCGGGGAAGGTCAACCTCGTCCCGCAGGGCTTCAACCTCACCGCCTACCGGCTGGTGATGTCCGACCCGATGTTCTGGACGAACTACCGCAACACCGTGGTCTACACCGTCGTGGCCACCGCCATCTCGATCGTGCTGACCACCTGCTACGCGTACGTGTTGTCGAAGCACCAGCTCAAGGGGCGCGGGGTGCTCGTCGGGATCGCCGTGTTCACCATGTTCTTCTCCGGCGGGCTGATCCCCAACTACGTGCTGATCACCAGCCTGGGGCTGAAGAACAGCATCTGGGCGGTGGTGCTGCCCAACGCGGTGAACGTGTTCAACCTGCTGGTGATGAAGGCGTTCTTCGAGAGCCTGCCTGTCGAGTTGGAGGAGGCCGCCGCCGTCGACGGGCTGAGCACGTACGGCACCCTGCTGCGGATCGTGCTGCCGCTGTCCAAGGCGATCATCGCCACCATGGTGCTGTTCTACGCGGTGTCCTTCTGGAACTCCTGGTTCACCGCGTTCCTCTACCTTGACCAACAGGACCTGCTCCCGGTCACGGTCTACCTGCGCAACCTCATCGCCGGGGCGACCGGAGCGCAGTCCGCCGGAGGCGTCGCCCAGTCCGACGCGGTCCAGGCCGCCGCCACCATCCAGGCCGTGACCATCGTGCTCACCACCCTGCCGATCCTCGCGGTCTACCCCTTCATCCAACGGTTCTTCGTGTCCGGCGTGATGCTCGGCGCGGTCAAGGGGTAGCCCGGCCGACGGCTCCACCCCGCCCCACCCCCCACCACCTGATCGAAAGGACGAGCCATGTTCCACAGGACGTGGCGCCGCGTGGCGATAGCCGCTGCCGGGCTGCTCACCCTCACCCTCGTCGGGGCCTGCTCCGAGGACGCTCCGGAGGCCAAGGACCTGTCCGGAAACCGGGCCGGCGCGATGGCCGACTACGGACTCGACACGCAGTTCAAGGCGACCGAGCCGCTCTCCTTCTCCATCCTCTACAACAACCACCCGAACTATCCGCTCAAGGACGACTGGCTGTTCTGGTCGGAGCTGACCAAGCGGACCAACGTCAAGCTCGAACCGGTGGCCGTGCCGCTGAGCGACTACGAGCAGAAGCGCAGCCTGCTGATCGGCGCCGGCGACGCCCCGCTGATCATGCCGAAGACCTACCACCCGCAGGAGAACGCCTTCGTCTCCTCCGGCGCGATCCTCCCGGTGAGCGACTACCTGGACCTGATGCCCCACCTCAAGGACAAGATCGCCAAGTGGAACCTCCAGCCGGAGTTCGACACGCTGCGGCAGTCCGACGGCAAGTTCTACCTCCTCCCCGGCCTGCACGAGAAGCCCTGGGCGGAGTACTCGATCGCGGTGCGCACCGACATCCTCCAGCAGCTCAACCTCCAGATCCCCAAAACCTGGGACGAGCTGTACACCGTGCTCAAGGCGATGAAGGCACGCTACCCCGACTCCTACCCGTACTCGGACCGGTGGAGCAAGCCGAACCCCGGCGGGGAACTGTTGAGCATCGTCGGCGCCGCGCACGGTATCCGGACCGGCTGGAGCTGGAACCCCGCCACCTGGGATCCGGCGGCGAAGACGTTCGTCTACACCGGTGCCACCGAGCAGTACAAGCAGGTGATCGTGTACCTCAACAAGCTGGTGGCCGAGAAGCTGCTCGACCCGGAGAGCTTCACCCAGACCGATGAGCAGGCCCGGCAGAAGCTCGCCAACGGCAAGTCCTTCGTCATCGGCAGCAACGCCCAGAGCCTGGTCAACGAGTACCGGCCCGACCTGGCCAAGACCCAGCCGAACGCCAAGCTGACGAAGATCCCGATGCTGGTCGGCCCGGCCGGCGAGATCAACCCGGCCAGCCGGCTGGAGAACGGCATCATGATCTCCAAGAAGGCCCGGGACAGCAAGAACTTCGTGGCGATGATGCAGTTCATCGACTGGCTGTACTACTCCGAGGCCGGCGAGGAGTTCGCCAAGTGGGGCGTCGAGGGCACCACCTTCACCAAGGACCCCGCCGGCAAGTACACTCTGGCCCCCGACGTCGACATGATCGGGCTCAACCCCAAGGGCAGCAAGCACCTGCAGAAGGACTTCGGCTTCGGCAACGGGGTGTTCTCCTACGGCGGCAAGCTCGACCTGGTGCAGTCGTTCTTCTCCCCGGAGGAACTGGAGTTCCAGAAGGTGATGAACGCCCGGCCGCCGTTGCCGGTGGACCCGCCGGCCCCGCTCACCGACGAGGAGCGGGAGCAGGTGTCGCTGTGGGAGACCCCGTTGAAGGACCACGTCACCCAGAACACGCTGAAGTTCATCCTCGGCCAGCGGCCGCTCACCGAGTGGGACGCCTACCTCGGTGAGCTGAAGGCCAAGAACTCGGACCAGTACATCGGCCTGGTCAACAAGGCGCACGAGCGGTTCCAGAAGGACAACGGCTGACCGACCCGGTCCGGCCGGGCCCCGCCACAGGCCCGGCCGGACCGGTCACCGGCACCGGCACGGCGACCACCGGAGGACGACGACGATGCGGATCACCGTTCCCGCCCAGCCCGTGGGCCGGCTCACCGGTGCCTGGCGGCACTGCGTCGGCACCGGGCGCTTCGAACTGGCCCTGCGCCGCGACTACCAGGAGTCGCTGGCCCTGCTCCAGCGCGACATCGGCTTCCGGCACATCCGCGGCCACGGCCTGCTCAGCGACGGCGTGGGCGTGCACCGCCCCTACCAGCACCGGGGCGAACGTCGGGTGCACCATTCCTTCACGTACGTCGACCAGGTCGTCGACGCCTACCTCGAGCTGGGCATCCGCCCCTTCGTGGAGCTGGGGTTCATGCCCACCGCGTTGGCCTCCGGCGACCAGACGGTGTTCTGGTGGCAGGGCAACGTCACCCCGCCCCGCTGCTGGTCGGAGTGGGCCGACCTGGTCCGCGCCACCGTGGCCCACCTGGTCGACCGGTACGGCCTCGACGAGGTACGGGGCTGGCCGATCGAGGTGTGGAACGAGCCGAACCTGCCCGACTTCTGGCAGGGCGCGGACCGGGACGCCTACCACCGGCTCTACGAGGTCACCGCGCATGCCGTCAAGGAGGTCGACGCCGGGTTGCAGGTCGGCGGTCCGGCGATCTCGCCCGGCGCGGACGACTGGCTGGAGCCCTTCGCCGACTTCGTCACCGCGCACGACGTGCCTGTCGACTTCGTCAGCCGGCACGCCTACACCTCCGGCCCCGCCCAGCACGTGCCCTTCGGCACCCACCAGACCCTGGCCCCGGCGTCGTCGCTGCTGGAGCAGTTCGCCGCGCCCCGCCGGCACCTGTCCGGCACCGCGCTGGCGGAGCTGCCGGTGCACATCACCGAGTTCAACTCCTCCTACCGGCCGGACAACCCGATCCACGACACGGCGTTCCACGCCGCGTACCTCGCCCCGGTGCTGGCGGCGGGCGGCGACCTGGTCGACTCCTTCGCGTACTGGACGTTCAGCGACATGTTCGAGGAGACGGGGGTGCCGACCGCGCTGTTCCACGGCGGGTTCGGCCTGCTCACCCACCGCCAGCTCAAGAAGCCCACCTACCACCTGTACGCCTTCATGGCCCGGCTCGGCGACGAGGTGCTGGCGCGCGGGGCGGACCACCTGGTCACCCGGCATCCCGACGGTCGGGTCGCCGTCCTGGCCTGGGCCCCGGTGGACGTGACAGGCCACGAGCCGGTGCCCGACCGGCACCCCCTGACCCTGTCGGTGCCGGTGGGTCCACCTGGTACCACGTCGGCCTTCCAGCTCCGCTCGTCGGTCGACGAGGAGGCCGGCAACGCCTGGACGGCCTGGTGCGAGATGGGCCGGCCCCGATCCCCCCGACCCGGTCAGCTCGACACCCTGCGGGAGGCCGCCGAACCGGCCCGCTCCCACCGGGCCCTGCCGGTCACCGCCGGCCGGGTCGACCTCGACCTCACCCTGGCCCGGCACGAGGTCACCCTGGTCGAGCTGGCCCCGGTGCGCGACGAGACCCCGCCGTGGTGGGACGACGCCCGACTGCTCGGCGGCACCGGGCAGCGGACCGCGCCGGCCGACCGGGACGACCGGCCGTGAGCGCGCAGACCTGGCGGGAGTTCGGCGACGGCCCGCTGTCCCGGGCCGCCGCGTCGGTGTACACGGTGCTCGTCGTCGGGCTGCTGCTGACGCTCGCCGCCCTGCCCGGCCTGGTGCCGCTGCTCCTGCTCGGTCGCGACGCCAGCAACCTGCCGCTTGTCGCGCTCTGCCTGCTGCCCGTCGGCCCGGCGGTCTCCGCCGCCCTGTACGCCCTGCACCACCAGCGCCCCGACCTGACCGACCTGCGGCCCGCCGCGCGGTTCCGGCAGGGCTACCGGGCCAACCTGCCGCAGGTGCTGCGGATCTGGGTGCCGCTGCTGCTGTGGCTGACCGTCATCGGGGTGAACCTCACCCACCTGCCCGCCGCTGCCGTCCCGACCGGTTGGGCGGTGCCGCTGGTCGGCGTGGCCGTCGGGGCCACGTTGGTCGCCGGCAACGCCCTGGTGATCGCCTCGCTGTTCACCTTCCGGACCCGGGACGTGCTGCGGCTGGCGCTGTACTTCCTGGTTCGGACCCCCGCCGTAACCCTCGGCACCCTGCTGCTGCTGGCCGCCGCGGGGGCGCTCACCGTGCTCTTCTCCGAGGCATCGCTGGTCCTGCTGGCCGGGCTGTTCGCCCTGGCCTACCTGCGGATCGGCACTCCGATGATCGACATCGTGCGGAAGGACTTCACCGGATGAGCGGGAGCGTCACGGCCCGGGATGCCGCTGCGGGCGGCCCGACGAGAGACGGAGCGGCCGGTACCGCACCGGTACCGCACGCCGCCTGGCTGCCACCTGAGGCGTTCCGGGCCCTGGGGGCACGCCGGGTGCTTGTGCACGGCGACGGTCCGCTCGTGGACACGGTCTTCGACGAGGTCGTGCGGGCCTGTGCCGGGCACGGCGGGTGGGCCGGCCGGACCGGCGTCGGCGCGGGCTCCGGCTCGTCGGCGGACGGTCCGTCGGCGGGCGGTCCGTCGGCGGGCGGCTCGTCGGCGGGCTGCCCCGTCGACCTGGTGCTCGCCGTGCGTGGCGCGGATCCGCTGCCGTCGGCGGTGCCGGCCGGGGCGACGGCGACACCTGTCGGCGACGCCGGGCCGCTCGGCGACGAGGGCTTCCTGTGCAGCCGGGTCGACGGGGTCACGGTGGTGCTGGCCGACGCGCCGGCCGGGCTGCTCTACGGACTGTTCCACCTGGTCCGGGCCGGGGAGGCCGCGTTCACCGGGGACCGCCCGACGCGGGCGCACCGACCCACCCTGCGCCGCCGGATGCTCGACCACTGGGACAACGTCGCCGTACATCCGGGATCGGGGCAGGTGGAACGGGGCTACGCGGGCGGCTCGATCTTCTGGCGTGACGGCGGCCCCCGCGGCGACCGGGACCGGCTGCGGGCGTACGGGCGGCTGCTGGCCTCGACGGGGGTCAACGCGATCTCGGTGAACAACGTCAACGTGGGCGTCACCGAGGCGCGGCTGCTGACCGACCGGCTCGACGACGTGGCCGAGATCGCCGACCTGCTGCGCCCGTACGGCGTCCGGGTGCACCTGTCGGTGACCTTCGCCGCCCCCGTCGTCCTCGGTGGCCTGCCCACCGCCGACCCCCTCGACGACGAGGTGCGGCAGTGGTGGCACGACACCACCCGACGGGTCTTCGCGCGCATCCCCGACTTCGGCGGGTACGTGGTGAAGGCCGACTCGGAGGGGCAACCCGGCCCGTTCACCTACGGGCGGGACCACGCCGACGGCGCGAACCTGCTCGCCGCCGCGCTCGCCCCGCACGGGGGAGTGGTGCACTGGCGGGCGTTCGTCTACGACCACCGGCAGGACTGGCGGGACCGCCGCACCGACCGGGCCCGCGCCGCGTACGACCACTTCGCTCCGCTGGACGGCCGGTTCGCCGACAACGTGGTCCTCCAGGTGAAGTTCGGCCCGGTCGACTTCCAGCCCCGGGAGCCGGTGTCGCCGGTGATCGCGGCGATGCCGGCCACCCGGTTGGCGGTGGAGTTGCAGGTGACCCAGGAGTACACCGGCCAGCAGTGGCACGCCTGCTACCTCGCGCCGTGGTGGCGCGAGGTGCTGGGCTTCCGGCCGTGGGGGCCGCCGGAGCGGACCGTCGCCGACGTGCTGGCGGACGTGCCCGGCCCGCAGCCCCGCCGGGGCGGTGACCTGGTCGCCGTCGCCAACGTGGGGGACGACCCGTTCTGGTGCGGGCACCCGCTGGCCCAGGCCAACCTGTACGCCTTCGGCCGACTGGCCTGGGATCCGTGCCTCGATCCGGTGGCGATCCTCGACGAGTGGATCGACCTGACCTTCCCGGCGTCGACGGTCGGTGACCCCGACCTGGTACGCGCGACGCTGCACGCGGTGCTGGACGACTCGTGGCGCACCTACGAGCGGTACACCGCCCCGTTGGGGGTCGGCTTCATGGTGAACCCGGCCGGCCACTACGGGCCCAGCGTGGACGGCTACGAGTACAGCCGGTGGGGCACCTACCACTTCGCCGACCGCGACGGCGTGGGGGTGGACCGGACCAGGGCGACCGGCACCGGCTTCACCGGCCAGTACCCGCCCCCCTGGTCCCAGGTGTACGAGTCACCCGAGCGCTGCCCGGACGAACTGCTGCTCTTCTTCCACCACGTCCCGTACTCCCACGTCCTGCACAACGGGTCCACGGTCATCCAGCACATCTACGACACCCACTTCGCCGGGGTGGAGGAGGTGGTGGCGATGCGGGAGCGGTGGGCCCGGCTCGCCGGGATGATCGACCGGGCGGTGCACGACCGGGTCGCCGAGCGCCTCGACGAGCAGCTGCGCTGCGCCACCGAGTGGCGCGACCAGGTCAACACGTACTTCTTCCGCAAGTCCGGGGTACCCGACGCCCGGGGCCGCCGTATCCACTGACCGGATGCCGCGCGACGTGCCGGCGTGCCGTGGCACGATCACGGGATGACCAGCAGATCCGCCCCGGAGCAGCAGCTACGCGACCTGGCCCGGCTGCGCCGGGTGCGGGACCGGATCGACCGGGAGTACGCCCGGCCGCTGGACGTCGAGGCGCTCGCCCGGGGCGTGCACATGTCGGCCGGGCACCTGAGCCGGCAGTTCCGTCGCGCCTACGGTGAGTCACCCTACGCCTATCTCATGACCCGGCGGATCGAGCGGGCGATGGCGCTGCTGCGCCGGGGCGACCTCAGCGTCACCGAGGTCTGCTTCGCGGTCGGCTGCGCCTCGCTGGGCACCTT
This sequence comes from Micromonospora sp. NBC_00421, assembly GCF_036017915.1. NCBI lineage: Bacteria > Bacillati > Actinomycetota > Actinomycetes > Micromonosporales > Micromonosporaceae > Micromonospora > Micromonospora sp. NBC_00421. The sequence continues at coordinate 2,718,391 of NZ_CP107929.1, read as the reverse complement.
CAGCACCCGCTTCACCGAGCTGGTCGGCGTCCCGCCGAGCAGCTACCGGGCGTCGTCGACGCCCGGATCGGCGGAGCCGCCGCCGTGTCTGACCAAACAGGTGACCCGGCCGGTCAGGAATCGAGAAGCGCCCGCACCGGTCATCACCTAGCGTGATCAGCATGGATCTCACCATCGACACCTGCGTCCTGCCGCACGACGATCCGGACGCCTCGCTGGCCTTCTACCGCGACATCCTCGGTTTCGAGGTCCGCAACGACGTCGGGTCGGGCAGGATGCGCTGGATCACGGTCGGCCCGCCCGGCCAGCCCGGCACGTCGATCCTGCTGGCGCCGCCGGCCGTCGACCCGGGCGTCACCGACGAGGAGCGCCGCACCATCGCCGAGATGATGGCCAAGGGCACCTACGGCTGGCTGATGCTGGCCACCCCCGACCTCGACGGCGTCTTCGAGACGGTGCAGGCCGGTGCCGCCGAGGTCGTCCAGGAGCCGATCGACCAGCCGTACGGGGTGCGCGACTGCGCCTTCCGCGACCCGGCGGGCAACCTGATCCGGGTCAAGGAGCTGCGCTGACCGTCCGGTGGCCCGGTGGTGGCCCGGCTCACCAGGGGTGGACGGTGCCGTCCTCCAACCGGTTCACCGGCAGGTACGCCGGGGCGTACGGGTAGCGGGCCGCCGCCTCCTCGTCGATGTCCACCCCGAGGCCGGGGGTCTCCGCCGGGTGCAGGTAGCCGTCGGCGTAGTGGTAGCCGTGCGGGAAGACCTCGTCGGTGGCGTCGGTGTGCCGCATGTATTCCTGCAGCCCGAAGTTGGGGATGGCGATGTCGAGGTGGAGGGCGGCGGCCATGCAGACGGGGGAGAGGTCGGTCGCCCCGTGTGAGCCGCTGCGCACGTGGTGCAGCGCCGCCAGGTCGAAGATGCGCCGCAGGTGGGTGATCCCGCCAGCGTGCACCACCGTGGTACGGATGTAGTCGATGAGCTGTTCCCGGATGAGCTGGGCGGCGTCCCAGACGGTGTTGAACACCTCGCCGACGGCGACCGGGGTGGTGGTGTGCTGGCGGATCAGCCGGAAGCCCTCCGGCAGTTCGGCGGGGACCGGGTCCTCCATCCAGGTCAGCGCGTGCGGTTCCAGGCTCTTGCCGAGCCGGGCCGCCTCGATCGGGCTGAGCCGGTGGTGCACGTCGTGCAGCAGCCGCAGGGTCGGGCCGAACTCGTCGCGTACCCGGGCGAAGACGGTCGGCACGTGGGCCAGGTACCGCGCGGTGGACCAGGTCGCCTCGCTGGGCAGGGCGGCGTCGGCCGGCTCGTAGAACAGCTTGTCGGCGCTGACCCCGTAGGTCTTCGGCAGCCCCGGCACGCCGCACTGCACCCGCACCGCCCGGTAGCCGAGGTCGACGTAGCGGGCGACCTCGACCAGTACGTCCTCGACTGTCTCGCCGTTGGCGTGCCCGTAGACGGTGACCCCCTCGCGGGACCGGCCGCCGAGCAGCTGGTAGACCGGTAGGCCGGCGACCTTGCCCTTGATGTCCCACAGCGCGGTGTCCACGGCGGCGATCGCGCTCATCGTCACCGGTCCGCGCCGCCAGTACGCCCCCTGGTAGAGGTACTGCCAGGTGTCCTCGATCCGGGCCGGGTCCCGCCCGATCAGCAGCGGCACCACGTGGTCGCGCAGGTACGACGCGACGGCCAGCTCCCGGCCGTTGAGGGTGGCGTCACCGACGCCGGTGACCCCCTCGTCGGTGACGATCTTCAGGGTGACGAAGTTGCGGCCCGGACAGGTCACGATGACCCGGGCGTCGACGATCCTCACGTGGCCTCCTCCGGATCGCCCCGAAGTCTGGAACCGGCCGTGGAGGTGTGTCAAGAGCCCACCCGGCCGAACGGATGTGACCGCTCACCTGCTCGACGCATGTCGACCGCTCGATGGCTGGTCGGGACGGTGGCCGTGGACCCTGTGCAGGGGCTGCCAGAGATGGTTACGGCAGTGTTACATGGAAGCGCCTTGACGGATTCCATGTGAGCGCTAACACTTGCCCCCAACGATTGAACGGAGAACGGCATGGATGCAGGCGCGAAGCCGCAGGACCGGTACGTCGTCGGCGTCGACTACGGCACGCTGTCGGGTCGGGCGCTGGTGGTGCGGGTCGGCGACGGCGCCGAGCTGGGCACGGCGGTGCACGAGTACCGCCACGCGGTGATGGACACCACGCTCGCCGTCGACGGTCGGCCGCTGCCGGCCGACTGGGCGTTGCAGGACCCGGACGACTACCGCGAGGTGCTGCGCCAGGCGGTGCCCGCCGCGTTGGCCGAGAGCGGCGTCGACCCCGCCCAGGTGGTCGCCGTCGGCATCGACTTCACCGCCTGCACCGTGCTGCCCACCCTGGCCGACGGCACCCCGCTGTGCGAGCTGCCCGACCTGCGTACCCGCCCGCACGCCTGGGTGAAGCTGTGGAAGCACCACGCCGCCCAGCCGCAGGCCGACCGGATCAACGCGCTGGCCCACGCCCGGGGCGAGTCCTGGATCGGCCGCTACGGCGGCAAGATCTCCGCCGAGTGGCAGTACGCCAAGGGCCTGCAACTGCTGGAGGAGGACCCGGAGGTCTACGCCCGCGCCGAGCGGTGGATCGAGGCCGCCGACTGGATCGTCTGGCAGCTCTGCGGCGTCGAGACCCGCAACGTCTGCACCGCCGGCTACAAGGGACTGCTCCAGGACGGGCACTACCCGTCGGCGGCCTACCTGGCCGCGTTGAACCCCGGCTTCGCCGACTTCGTCGCCAAGATCGACGGGCCGCTGGCGCAGTTGGGTGCGCGGGCCGGTGGGCTGACCGCGCAGGCCGCCGCCTGGACCGGGCTGCCGGAGGGGATCGCGGTGGCTGTCGGCAACGTCGACGCCCACGTCACCGCCGCCGCCGCGCAGGCGCTGGCCCCCGGCCGGTTGGTCGCCATCATGGGCACCTCCACCTGCCACGTGGTCAACGGCACCGAGCGGGCCGAGGTGGCCGGCATGTGCGGGGTGGTCGACGGCGGGATCAGCGCCGGCTCCTGGGGCTACGAGGCCGGCCAGAGCGGCGTCGGCGACATCTTCGGCTGGTACGTGAAGCACGCCGCCCCCGCCGGGTACGCCTCCCACGAGGCGCTGACCGAGGCCGCCGCCGCGCAGCCGGTCGGCGCGCACGGGCTGGTGGCGCTGGACTGGTGGAACGGCAACCGCTCGCTGCTCGTCAACCACGACCTCAGCGGGGTGCTCGTCGGGCTCACCCTGGCCACCCGCCCGCCGGACGTCTACCGTGCGTTGCTGGAGTCCACCGCGTACGGCACCCGCATGATCATCGAGGCGTTCGCCGAGGCGGGAGTCCCGGTCGACGAGCTGATCGTGGCCGGTGGGCTCACCGGCAACAGCCTGCTGATGCAGATCTACGCCGACGTGACCCGGCGTCCGCTGGGCATCATCGGCTCGGCGCAGGGGCCGGCCCTGGGCTCGGCGATCCACGCGGCGGTCGCGGCCGGGGCGTACCCCGACGTGCCGACCGCCTCGGTGGCGATGGGCCGGGTGGACCGCGAGGTGTACCGGCCCGACCCGGAACGGGCCCGCGCCTACGACGCGCTCTACGCCGAGTACCGCCGGCTGCACGACCACTTCGGCCGGGGCGGCGACGACGTGCTGCTGCGGCTGCGGGCCATCCGCAACGCCGCCCGCCAGGCGGCCGTCGCGCCGTCGGCCGAGACGACCATCGAGTCCCTGGAGGTGCCGGCATGACCCTCGACCTCGACGCCGAGGTGGCCCGGCTGCGCGAGCAGGTGGCCACCCTGCACGGCGAGCTGGTGCGCTACAACCTGGTGGCCTGGACGGCCGGCAACGTCTCGGCCCGGGTGCCCGGCCGGGAGCTGATGGTGATCAAGCCGAGCGGGGTGTCCTACGACGACCTGCGGGCCGACAACATGATCGTCTGCGACCTCGACGGCGTGGTGGTCGACGGCGACCTCTCCCCGTCCAGCGACACCGCCGCCCACGCCTACGTCTACCGGGCGATGCCCGAGGTCGGCGGGGTGGTGCACACCCACAGCGGGTACGCCACCGCCTGGGCCGCCTGCGGCGAGGCGATCCCGTGCCACCTCACCGCCCAGGCCGACGAGTTCGGCGGCGAGATCCCGGTCGGTCCGTTCGCGCTCATCGGCGGCGACGACATCGGCAAGGGCATCGTGGCGACCCTGTCCGGGCATCGCTCACCGGCGGTGCTGATGCGCAATCACGGCGTGTTCACCATCGGCCGGGACGCCCGCGCGGCGGTGAAGGCCGCCGTGATGTGCGAGGACGTGGCCCGTACCGCCCACCTGGCCCGGACGCTCGGCACGCCCGTGCCGATGGCCCGGGCGGACATCGACTCACTCTACGACCGTTACCAGAACGTCTACGGGCAGCCGGGGCCGTAACCCCCGACCTGGCCCGTACCCGCCACCGGCCCGCCCCGCGGGTCCGGTCGATCCACCGCAACCCGATGCACCAACCCCTGGAAGGTCCGGCCTGCCCGGCGTGCCGTGTCGGCCGGTCCTCCCCGTAGTAGCACCCCATCCCCCACCTCATCCCCGTACAAGGAGTCTTCACATGGCGAAGACCGGCATCACCCTCACCCGGCGCGGCCTCGGCGCGATGCTCGCCGTCGGCCTGCTGGCCGGCGGACTCGCCGGCTGCGGCAACAGCGACACCGACACCGACGGCGACAGCGGCAGCACCGGCGGCAACAGCAAGCTGGTCATCGGTTTCTCGCAGGTCGGCGCGGAGAGCGGCTGGCGCACGGCGAACACCAACTCGATCAAGGAAGCCGCCACCGAGGCCGGCTACGAGCTGAAGTTCGACGACGCGCAGGGCAAGCAGGAGAACCAGATCAAGGCGATCCGCAACTTCATCCAGCAGAAGGTCGACGTGATCGCCTTCTCGCCGGTGGTGGAGTCGGGTTGGGACACCGTGCTCAAGGAGGCCAAGGACGCCAAGATCCCGGTGATCCTGACCGACCGGGCCGTCGACTCGGCCGACAAGAGCCTCTACAAGACCTTCATCGGCTCGGACTTCGTCAAGGAGGGCAAGCTCGCCGGTGAGTGGCTGGTCAAGGAGAAGTCGGCCGCGACCGGCCCGGTGAACATCGTCGAGCTGCAGGGCACCACCGGCGCGGCGCCCGCCAACGACCGCAAGAAGGGCTTCGCCGAGGCGATCGCCGCCAACCCCAACCTGAAGGTCGTCGCCTCGCAGAGCGGTGACTTCACCCGGGCCGGCGGCAAGCAGGTCATGGAGCAGTTCCTCAGGGCCAACCCGAAGATCGACGTGCTCTTCGCGCACAACGACGACATGGGCCTGGGCGCGCTGGAGGCGATCACCGCGGCGGGCAAGACGCCCGGCAAGGACATCACCATCATCACCGTCGACGCGGTCAAGGACGGCATGCAGGCCCTGGCCGACGGGAAGTTCAACTTCATCGCCGAGTGCAGCCCGCTGCTCGGCCCGCAGCTGATGGACCTGGCCAAGAAGGTCAAGGCTGGCGAGGAGGTCCCGGCCCGGGTCGAGACCGAGGAGACCACCTTCACCCAGGAGCAGGCCAAGACTGCTCTGCCCAACCGGAAGTACTGATCCGACCGGAGGCCGCCGCGTTCGGCGCGGCGGCCTCCGCTTCCGAGGAAAGGTTCGGTGGGATGTCGGATAGGCATCCGGTCCTGACGATGACCGCGATCAGCAAGCTCTTCCCCGGGGTCCGCGCCCTCGACGGCGTCGACCTCCGGCTCTTTCCCGGTGAGGTGCACGCCCTGATGGGCGAGAACGGCGCCGGGAAGTCCACCCTCATCAAAGTGCTGACCGGCGTCTACGGCACCGATTCCGGCACCATCACCCTCGACGGCGCAGAGGTCTCCTTCTCCGGCCCGATGCAGGCCACCGCCGCCGGGGTGAGCACCGTCTACCAGGAGGTCAACCTCCTGCCCAACCTGTCGGTGGCGGAGAACATCTACATCGGCCGGGAGCCGCGCCGGCTCGGTGCGGTCAACTGGCGCGAGATGCGCCGCCGGGCGCAGGAGCTGCTGGCCCGCATCGACCTGCACATCGACGTCACCGAGCTGCTGGGCAGCTACTCGCTGGCCGTGCAGCAGATGGTGGCGATCGCCCGCGCGGTCGACATCCAGGCCCGGGTGCTGATCCTCGACGAGCCCACCTCCAGCCTGGACGCCGACGAGGTGGCCCAGCTGATGCGGATCATGCGGCAGTTGCGCGACGACGGCATCGCGATCATCTTCGTCACCCACTTCCTCGACCAGGTGTACGCCATCGCCGACCGGATCACCGTGCTGCGCAACGGCCGGCTCGTCGGCGAGTACCTGACCAGCGAACTGCCGCAGATCGCGCTGGTGGAGAAGATGATCGGCAAGGAGCTCGACGCCCTGGAACGCCTCGACGAGGCGACCAGCGGCGAGGACCGGGCGGCACTCGAACAGGGCACCCCGCTGGTGGCTGCCGACGGGCTCGGCCGGTCCGGTTCCGTCGCGCCGTTCAGCCTCACCATCCACCAGGGTGAGGTGGTCGGCCTGGCCGGGCTGCTCGGGTCGGGTCGTACCGAGGTGGCCCGGTTGTTCTTCGGCGCGGACCGCGCCGACGCCGGCCGGCTCGCCGTGGACGGCACCCCCGTGACGATCCGCAACCCGGTGGCCGCCATCGACCGGGGCATCGCCTTCTGCTCCGAGAACCGCCGCACCGAGGGCCTGGTCGGCGAGCTGTCGGTGCGGGAGAACATCATCCTGGCCATGCAGGCGGCCCGGGGCTGGCTGCGGCCGGTGCCCCGCCGCCGGCAGGACGAGCTGGTCCAACACTGGATCAAGGCGTTGAGCATCCGGCCGGCCGACCCGGAGATGCCGGTGCGCAACCTCTCCGGCGGCAACCAGCAGAAGGTGCTGCTGGCCCGGTGGCTGATCACCGAACCCCGGCTGCTGATCCTGGACGAACCGACCCGGGGCATCGACATCGGTGCCAAGACCGAGATCCAGCGCCTGGTGGCGCAGCTCTCCGACGGCGGGATGGCGGTGCTGTTCATCTCCGCCGAGCTGGAGGAGGTGCTCCGGCTCAGCCACAAGGTCGCCGTGATGCGCGACCGGCGGCTGGTCAGCGAGCTCACCAACGACGACACCCTCGACGCGGCCCGCATCATGCAGGCCATCGCCAGCGGCAGTTCGCAGGAAGGGACGGTGCCGGCATGAGCACCGCACGGGCCCGCCTCACGGGCGTCACCGGTCACCGGCTCTTCTGGCCGCTGGTCGTGCTGGTGCTGCTGCTGGTGGCGAACGTCATCTACCGGCCGAGCTTCCTGTCGGTCGAGTTGAAGGACGGCCACCTCTACGGCAGCCTCGTCGACATCGTCCGGCTCAGCGCCCCGCTGATCCTGGTCGCCCTGGGGATGTCCCTGGTGATCGCCACCGGCGGCATCGACCTCTCGGTGGGCGCGGTGGCCGCCGTCAGTGGTGCAGTGGCCTGCCTGTACATCAGCAAGCAGCCCGACCAGAACAGCCTGGCCGTGGTGCTCACCGCGGTGGCGCTCGGCTTCGGGGTCGCCCTGCTGCTCGGCGCGTGGAACGGCATCCTGGTGGCCGGGATCGGCATCCAACCGATCATCGCCACGCTGATCCTCATGGTGGCCGGCCGGGGCCTGGCCCAGCTGATCGCCGAGGGGCAGATCATCACCATCAACAGCGATCCCTACAAGGTGATCGGGGTGGGGCACCTGCTGACCCTGCCGTTCGCGATCGTCATCGCGCTCGCGGTGACCCTGCTGGTGGCGGTGCTGACCCGGCGTACCGCGCTCGGGATGATCATCGAGTCGGTCGGCGGGAACGCCGAGGCGAGCCGGCTGGCCGGCATCCGCTCCCGCCGGATCACCTTCCTGGTGTACGTGGTGAGCGCCGCCTGCGCGGCGATCGCCGGGTTCATGATGACGGCGAACGTCTCCAGCGCCGACGGCAACGCGGTCGGGCTCTGGGTCGAGCTGGACGCCATCCTGGCCGTGGTCATCGGCGGCACCGCGCTGGCCGGCGGCCGGTTCTACCTCGGTGGCAGCGTGATCGGCGCGTTGCTCATCCAGACCCTGACCACCTCGGTGTACGCCATGAACATCGACCCGCAGACGTCACTGCTGTTCAAGGCGGTCGTGGTGATCGTGGTCTGTCTCATCCAGGCCCCGGCCTTCCGGGCGCGGTTCCGCCGTCGGCGCAGCGTCCCGGTGACTCCGGTGGAGCCGGTCGGCACAGAGAAGGAGCAGGTTCCGGCATGACCACGACCCCGTTGGCCGCCCGTGCGGGACGTGCCTGGTGGCGGGTGCCACCCCGGCACGTGCCGGTGCTGGCCACCCTCGCCCTGCTGCTGGTGATGTACTCCATCGGCGTCTCCCAGTACCGCGCGTTCTCCAACATCCAGGTCGTCTTCAACGTCTTCATCGACAACGGCTTCCTGCTTGTCGTCGCGGTCGGGATGACCTTCGTGATCCTCACCGGCGGCATCGACCTGTCGGTCGGGTCGGTGGTGGCGATGACCGCGATGGTGTCGGCCTCGCTGTTGGGTGACGGGCTGCACCCCGCCCTGGTGCTGCTGATCGCGCTGCTGCTCGGCCCGGCCCTCGGCTTCGCCATGGGCTGCGTGATCCACTTCTTCGACATCCAACCGTTCATCGTCACCCTGGCCGGGATGTTCTTCGCCCGGGGCATGTGCACCTGGATCAGCACCACCTCGATCCCGATCACCGACGGCTTCTGGACCACCGCCGCCCAGCACCGGATCCATCTCGGGGAGAACTTCGTCTCGATCAGCGTGCTGATCGCCCTCGCGGTGCTGGCGATCGGGGCGGCCGTGCTGGCGTACACCCGGCTGGGTCGCAACGTGTACGCCATCGGCGGCAACCAGCAGTCCGCGCTGCTGATGGGCCTGCCGGTGGGCCGTACGAAGATCGCGGTCTACACCATCAGCGGGCTCTGCTCGGCGATCGGCGGGATCCTGCTCTCGTTCTACACCCTGTCCGGGGCCCCGCTGATCGCGGTGGGCATGGAGCTGGACGTGATCGCGGCGGTCGTCATCGGCGGCACCCTGCTCACCGGGGGGTCCGGTTACGTCTTCGGCACCCTGCTCGGGGTGCTGGTGCTCAGCATCATCCAGACGTTGATCACCTTCGACGGCACGCTGAACTCGTGGTGGACCAAGATCGTCATCGGTGGCCTGCTGTTCGTGTTCATCCTGCTCCAACGCCTCGTCGGCATCCGTACCAAGTGACCCTCGCCAGTCCCACCGGAAGGCAACGCCCATGACCAACCCATCCCCGGTCGCCGAGGTCTGGTTCCTCACCGGCAGTCAGGGCCTGTACGGCCCGGAGACCCTGCGCCAGGTGGCCGAGCAGTCCCAGCGGATCGCCGAACGGCTCGACGCCGACCCGGCCGTCCCGGCCCGGGTGGTCTGGAAGCCGGTGCTGACCTCCAGCGCCGAGATCCTGGCCGTCTGCCGCGACGCCGCCGTGCAGGGTGCGGTCGGGGTGATCGCCTGGATGCACACCTTCTCCCCGGCCAAGATGTGGATCTCCGGGCTGGACGCGCTGCGTACCCCGCTGCTGCACCTGCACACCCAGGCCAACGTGGAACTGCCCTGGTCCGAGATCGACATGGACTTCATGAACCTCAACCAGGCCGCCCACGGCGACCGGGAGTTCGGGTACGTCCAGACCCGGCTCGGCGTCGCCCGCAAGACCGTCGCCGGGCACGTCAGCGACCCCCGGGTCGCCGCCCGGATCGGCGCCTGGACCCGGGCCGCGATCGGGCACGCCGAGATGCGGTCGCTGCGGCTGGCCCGGTTCGGCGACAACATGCGCGACGTGGCGGTGACCGAGGGGGACAAGGTCGAGGCCGAGCTGCGCTTCGGCGTCTCGGTGAACACCTACGGCGTCAACGACCTGGTCGACGCCGTGGACGCCGTCGCCGACGCCCGCATCGACGAGCTGGTCAAGGAGTACGACGACAGCTACCGCCTGGTCGCCGAGCTGCGCTCCGGCGGCGACCGGCACGACTCGCTGCGCTACGCCGCCCGGATCGAGGCCGGCCTGCGCGACTTCCTCGACGCCGGTGGGTTCCGCGCCTTCACCACCAACTTCGAGGACCTGGGCGGGCTGCGGCAACTGCCCGGCCTGGCGGTGCAGCGGCTGATGGCCGACGGGTACGGCTTCGGCGGCGAGGGCGACTGGAAGACCTCGGTGCTGGTGCGCACGCTCAAGTCGATGTCCGTCGGCACCACCGGCGGCACCTCGTTCATGGAGGACTACACCTACGACCTCACCCCCGGCCGGGAGTTGGTGCTCGGGGCGCACATGCTGGAGGTCTGTCCGACCATCGCGGCGGCCACCCCGAACGTCGAGATCCACCCGCTGGGCATCGGCGGCCGGGAGGACCCGGTCCGGATGGTCTTCGACGCCCAGCCCGGCCCGGCGGTGGTGCTCGGCCTGGCCGACATGGGGGAGCGGTTCCGGCTGGTGGCCAACGAGATCGACGTGGTCGCCCCGCCGTACCCGCTGCCGAAGCTGCCGGTGGCACGGGCGGTGTGGCGGCCCCGGCCGGACCTGGCCGCCTCGGCGGAGGCCTGGCTCACCGCCGGCGCCCCGCACCACACGGTGCTGTCCCAGGCCGTCGGGGTCGAGGAGCTGCACGACCTCGCCGAGATGGTCAGCACCGAGCTGGTCGTCATCGACGCCGACACCACCCCCCGGCGGCTTGCCGACGAGCTCCGTTGGAACCAGGCCTACTACCGCCTGGCCCGGGGTTTCTGAGCTGCCATGGGCCAGCAGCGGCGCGAACGCGCCGCGGTGATGAGCGACGTCGCGCAACTCGCCGGGGTGTCGCACCAGACCGTGTCCCGGGTGCTCAACAACCACCCGAGCGTGCGGCCGGAGACCCGGGAGCGGGTGCTGCGTGCCGTGCACCAGCTCAACTACCGGCCCAACGCCCTGGCCCGGGGGTTGGCCGGCCGGCGCTCCCGGGTGATCGGTGTGGTCAGCTTCGACACCATCCTGTTCGGGCCGGCGGCCACCCTGCTGGGCATCGAGCGGGCCGCCCGCGCCGCCGGGTACGGCATCAGCATCGTCACCCTGGAACGGCTGGACCGCAGCGGGACGCGGTCCGCCATCGACGCGCTGACCGAGCAGTCGGTGGCCGGCGTCGTCGTCATCACCCCGATGATGACGGCGTCGGTCGCCGTGCACGGCCTGCCGACCGGCGTGCCGGCGGTGGTGGTCGAGGCCAGCGGCGAGCGCGGTGAACTGCCGAGCATCTCCGTCGACCAGGTGGCCGGCGCCCGGCTGGCGGTGCGGCACCTGCTCGACCTCGGGCACGAGACGGTGTGGCACATCGCCGGTCCCCGGGACTGGCTGGAGGCCCGGGACCGGGTCGACGGGTGGCGGCAGACCCTGGAGCAGGCGGGCCGCCGCGTGCCCCCGGTCATCGTCGGCGACTGGAGCCCCCGGGCCGGCTACGAACTGGGCCAGGCGCTTGCCGCACGCCCCGACGTGACGGCGGTGTTCTGCGCCAACGACCACCAGGCGCTCGGCCTGCTGCGCGCCCTGCACCAGCGGGGTGCCCGGATTCCCGAGGACGTCAGTGTGGTCGGCTTCGACGACATTCCCGAGGCCGAATACCTCTCCCCGCCGCTGACCACCGTGCGGCAGGACTTCGACGAGGTCGGCCGCCGGTGCGTGGCCGCCCTGCTGGAACTCCTCGACGGCACCGGCGCGAGCACCCCCCGACCCCAGGTCGAACCGGTCCTCGTCGTCCGCGCGAGCAGCGGCAACCGCCGCCCCTGAGCCGGGCGTTCCGTCGGCGTCCGCCGCTGCCGAGCCGGCGGCGGAACCGACAGGTCCGGGTGCGCCGTCGCGGCGGCGTCAACGGGTGGCGACCCGGGGCGGCCCCTCGGTGACGATGGGGTGACGGGACCTGCGACAGGGTCGAACGACGACGTGCCGGTGCAGGTGCCGGCGGTCGGGACCCCCGTCACGGGCAGGCCGTCAAGGGAGACCCCATGATCAGGACAATGCTCCGGATCCGCGCGCGCCCCGGTGCCGGACAGGCCGTCCGCTCGGCCTGGCAGGCGACCGCGGAGCAGATCGGTGCGCTCCCCGGCAACCTGCGGCGGGACCTGTTCCTGGACGCGCACGACCCGCACACCTTCGTCGTCGCCACCGAGTGGGCCGATGACGCCGCCCTGCTCGCCTACGAGAACGGCCCGGTGGCCGCCCGCCTCGCCGACGCCCTGCGCACCGGCTGCGAACCGACCACCGCCGACGACCACCGGGTGATGCGCGACGAGCCGGGTGGGCATCCGACGATCCTGGTGGACGTCCAGGTCACCGTGCCGGCCGCCCGGCTCGCCGAGTTTCACCGGGGCCACGCCGAGGTGACCGCCCGGATGGCCGGGGTCCCCGGCTACCTGCGCGAGGACCTGCTGCGCGAGCCCTGCACGGACGTGCACCACATCTTCGCCGAGTGGCGTACCGAGGCGGAGTTCCACCGCTGGGTCGCCAACCCGGCCCACGCGCGGGAGGAGGCCGGGCCGATCGCGCCGTTCCTGCTCGACTTCCGCCGCCGCCTGTTCCACCTCGCGGCTCACCCCGGCACCGACCGGGCAGCCAGTACCGGTAGGGAGACCGACGTGCACACGACAACGGACGTACTGATCGTCGGGGCGGGGCCGACCGGGCTGACCGCCGCCGTCGAGCTGGCCCGGCGCGGCATCGACTGCCGGGTGGTCGAGAAGCTGGCCGTGCCGCCCGGCCAGGCCGACAAGGCGATCGGGGTGCACTGCCGCACCATGGAGATCTGGGCGGAGCAGGGCATCGTGCGGGAGGCGATGGACGCCGGGGTGTGGCTCACCGGCAACGTGGTCTTCGTCAACGGCACGCAGACCCACCGGATGAGCTGGGAGCTGCCCGGACTGCCGTACGCGCACCTCGGCCTGCCCCAGTACGAGACCGAGCGGATCCTCACCGACCGGCTGGCCACCCTCGGCGTACGGCCGCAGCGTGGCACGGAGCTGACCGGGTTCACCCAGGGCGCGGACGGCGTGCTGGCCACGCTCGCCCTCGCCGGCGGCGGCGCCCAGACGGTACGGGCGAAGTACCTCATCGGTGCCGACGGCGCGCACAGCCGGGTCCGGGACCTGCTCGGGTTGACGTTCTCGGGTGGGCTGGGCCGGTTCCCGCAGCTGTTCATGCTCGCCGATGTCGACGTGAACTGGGACATGCCCGACGGGCACCTGCTGCGGTTCCTGCACGAGACCGACGGTCGGATGGACGGGATGCTGGTCTGCGTACCTCTGCGCGGGCAGGGCCGGTACCGGATCGCGACCCTCGCGCCGCCCCGGTTCTTCGCCCAGACCGGCGGCCGGGACGCCCCGCCCGGGTTCAGCGAGGAGTTGGCCGAGCCGACCCTCGACGACGTGCAGGCCGCCCTGGACCGGCTCGCCCCGCCGGGCACCCGGGCGACGAACCTGCGCTGGTCGTCGGTGTTCCGGATCAGCCACGGCATCGTCGACAGGTACGGCCACGGCCGGGTCTTCGTGGTCGGTGACGCGGCGCACCTGCACCCACCCGCCGGTGGGCAGGGGATGAACACCGGCATCCAGGACGCCTGGAACCTGTCCTGGAAGGTGGCGCTTGCGGTACGGGGGATCGCCGCCCCCGGGCTGCTGGACAGCTACGAGGCCGAACGCCGCCCGGAGGGGGAGGAGATCGTCGGTCGGGCGGTGCGGATGGCGTTCACCGACGAACTGGACCGCGCCGATCTGGAACGGCAGTTCCTCCAGGAGATGTCCCTGCTGCTCAGCTACGCCGACAGCCCGCTGGTCGGGGAGTGTGTGACCGACCCCGACGCGCTGCGCGCCGGCCCCCACCCCGGTGACCGCGCCCCCGACCTGGGTGGGCTGGAGCGGCAGGGGGTCGGGCATCCACTGCGGCTGCGCGACCTGACCGGGGGCACCCGGCACACCCTGCTTGTCTACGCCGACGCGTCGGCCGAGCCGGCGGCGGTGGCCGCCGTGGCGGGGCTCTGCGCCGACGTCCGCGCCCTGACCCGGGGTGAGGTCGACGTCTACCTGCTGCTCAGTCCGGACGCCGAGGAACCGGGGCTGCTCGCGCCGCCTGTGGTACGCGACGCCGGGGGTGAGTTCCGGTCCCGGTACGGGGTGGCCGGCACCGCCCTGTACCTGATCCGTCCGGACGGGCACGTCGGCTTCCGCAGCCAGCCGATCGACGCCGACGCGCTGCGCAAGAACCTGCACCTGGTCTTCGGCGGCGCGCGATGACGGCGGTGCGCACCGTGCTCGCCATGCGTACCCGGGAGGGGTGCGCCGAACGGTTCGAGGCGGAGTGGCTCTCGGCGGCGGAGCAGATCCGGCTGCTCGACGGGTGCCTGCGGCAGGACCTGGTCCGCGACGCCGACGACCCCCGCAGCTATCTGATCATCAGCGACTGGGCGGACCGGCAACGGTTGGACGCCTTCGGTCGCAGCGAACACCGGGACCGGCTGCTGCGGGTGGTGCGTGAGCTGCGGGAATCCGCCGAACGGCACACCTACCAGGTGCTGCACAGCATGCCCAGCGCGCGGGAGGGGGCGAGATGACCGAGCCGGTGCCCGCGGCGCAGCTCTACACCGAGCAGTTCGCCGCCGATCCCTACCCGTCCTTCGCCCGGTTGCGCGCGGACGCGCCGGTCTGCCCGGTCAGCTCGCCGCGGTTCGACTCGTACCTGCTCACCCGGTTCGACGACGCGCGGGCGGCGCTGACCGACCCCCGGCTGTCCAAGGACCTCTACGGCCCCGGCCAGCACTACCTCCAGCTCTTCGGCCCGAACTCCGAGGCGCTGAACCGGAACATGCTCAACTCCGACCCGCCGGAGCACACCCGGCTGCGCCGGTTGGTGTCGCAGGCGTTCGCACCGCGTCGGATCGAGGCGCTGCGACCCCGGGTGCGGCAGATCGTCGACGACCTGGTCGACGGTTTCGTCGCGCAGGGACGGGCCGAACTGATGCACGACTTCGCGATCCCGCTGCCGATGGTGGTGATCTGCGAACTGCTCGGGGTGCCCCGGGCCGACCAGGACCGGGTGCTCGACTGGACCCAGGTGATCCGGACCTCCGGGTCGACGCGGCGACCACCGGCCGAGGAACGGGCGGCCGTCGGCGAGGCGCAGGTACGGCTGCACCAATACCTGGCGGACCTGGTGGCCGCCAAGCGGACCATCCCGGCCGACGACATGATCAGCGCGTTGATCGACACCTGTGACCAGGACGGCGGACTGTCCGAGGCGGAGTTGGTGACCACCACGTTCCTGCTGCTGTTCGCCGGGCACCAGACCACCGCGGACTTCCTGGGCAACGCGACGGTGGCCCTGCTGACCCACCCCGACCAGCTCGACCTGCTGCGTGAGAGCCCGGAGCTGCTGCCCTCGGCGATCGAGGAGCTGCTGCGCTTCGACGGCCCGCTGCCGGTGGCCAGCCCCCGGGTCGCCACCGAGGACGTCGAATACCAGGGGGTACGCATCCCCGCCGGGTCGATCGTCGGCGTGGTGCTCAACGCGGCCAACCACGACCCGGCGCACTTCGTCGACCCGGACCGGTTGGACCTGCGCCGGGTCCGCGGGCCGCACCTGGGCTTCGGTCACGGCGTGCACTACTGCCTCGGCGTCTCGCTGGCCCGGATGGAGGCACAGATCGGTCTGTCGGCGCTGCTGCGCCGGTTGCCCGGGTTGCGCCTCGCGGTGCCGCCCGCCGAGCTGCGTCGGTTGCCGGCGGCGTCACCGTTCCGGGGTCTGCTGGAGTTGCCCGTCCGGTTCACCGCCTCCGCCCCGCCGGGGGCGTACCCGCCGGCCAGTCGCCCCCGTCCCACCGAGTCGACCCGTACCGTCTGATCTCCGAGGAGCTTCGATGACCTTCCGTAACGTGATCGTCTGCCGCATGGTGCCGGGCAGCGAGCAGACCGTCGCCGACGTGTTCGGGTACTACGACCGCACCACCCGGCCGCAGGACCTGGGCGTGGTCGCGCGGACCCTGCTGTCCTTCCACGGCCTCTACATCCACCTGATCGAACGGAACGCGGACCCGAAGGTGACCGGGCAGACCCGGGGTCTGCCCGCCTTCCAGCAGATCGCCGAGAAGATCGGCCCGTACGTGACGCCCTACCCGAGGGACTGGAGGAACCCGTCGGACTCGGTGGCGAAGGAGTTCTACAGGTGGGCACCGACCGAGCCGCCGGCCGATGCGGGGGAGCCGTCGGGCGAGCCGACCCGGACGGTCATCGTGGCCCGGATCAAGCCCGGCGCGGAACCCACCGTCGCGCAGATCTTCGCCGAGTCCGACGCCGGCCCGCTGCCCACCATGATGGGGGTCACCGGGCGGTGGCTCTACTCGATCGACGACGTCTACCTGCACGTGCTGGAGCGCACCGGCGAGTCGTTCGACGGCGCCGTCGCGGAGCGCCACGACCAGCCGGCCTTCGCCCAGATCATGGACGACCTCAGCCCGTACATCAGTCCCTTCGACCCGGAGACCTGGGGCAGCCCGCTGGACGCGGTGGCGACGGAGTTCTACAGGTGGCGGGCCGAGGACTGAGCCGGTCGACCAGCGGGGGTCCGGCGGCGCGGACCCCCGCTGGTGCCCTACCGGACCTCAGCCGGTGGGCAGGGTCGCCCAGCCCCGGTTGAAGGTCAAGCTGTCGTCGTCCGGCCGGTAGTTGCGTTCGATGTTGCCGGCCGCGTCCACCGAGAACCAGTGCACCTTGGTGCCGACCGGGACGGTCAGCGTCTCGGCCCCCTCCCGGATGCCCGCCGAGGCGTACAGGGTGGAGTCGAAGGTCGGTCGGGAGCCGTCGAGGGTGTAGAACACCGCCGCCGGCTCGCTGACGTCGAACCGGACACTGACCGTGCCCTCGGTCGGGCTCGGCGCGACCGACAGGGTGCTGGTCGGGCGCTTCTTGTCCTTGTCGAAGTCCCGGGCCACCCGCAGCAGCTCGACCAGGCCGTTGCTGAACTCCATGGTCTCCTGGTGCGCCTCGTCCCAGGTGGGCTGGAAGCTGGTGCCGACCTCGAAGTTCCAGGCGTAGATGCCGTACTTGTACCAGAGCATGTCGCCGGAGTTGCCGGCCGCCGAGTACAGCACGTCGGAGATCGGGCCGGTCCGGGCCGGGGTGACGGCCATGTTGCGGTGCCGCTTGATCGCGGTGAGGATCCGCGACGACGCGCCCCAGAAGAACGACTCGTCGGCGAGCGACGGCCGGGGCGCGGAGACCCGCCCCGGGGTGGCGTACGCGCCCGGCGACCACATGAAGTAGTTGCCGGAGGAGTGCAGGTTCATCGAGAACTTCATGTTGGGCCGCTGGGCCAGCCAGTCGACGTTGCGGTTCTCCGGCTCGGACAGCTCGCTCGGCCCGGCATAGGTGTCACCGGTGCAGCTCGCCGACGCCCCCGAGTAACCGTCGAAGAGGCTGTACTCGGTGTAGTTGCGGTTGTTGTCCACCCCCCACGAGTTGCGGGCCAGCGCGTCGGTGGCACCGCCCGGCGCGCAGTGGTTGGTCATGTTGCGGCGCTGCGAGGCGTAGTCGTAGAACGAGTAGTGCCCGCCGTCCGGGTTGATCGACGGGACGATCCAGATGTCCAGGGTGCGCAGCAACTGCTTGGTGTTCTCGTCGGTGGCGTGGTTGCGCAGCAGCCGCTCGGCGGTCTCGATGGTCACCAACGGCGGCACCCACTCCCGGGCGTGTTCCTGCGCGTACGCCAGCACCCCGGTGCGGGAGCCGTCCCGGTACTTGCCGATCCGGATGGCATACACCGGGTGCGGGTCGCGGGAGACCCCGGCCGGGGCCTTCAGGTTGTCCGACAGCGGCGTCGGCGCGACCGGCGCGACCACCCCCGCCCCGGCGTCACCCCGATAGGTGTACGCCTTGACCAGCGTGCCCGCCTCGGCGGTCAGCGCCGCGGCGACCTGGGCGGCGGTGCTGGTCACCGCCCCGGCGGCGTCGGTGGCCAGGCTGACCCGGATGGCCTTGCCGGTCACCGTGACCGCCAGCGGCCGGTCGGCCGCGCCCGGGTTCACCAGCTCGACGCTGATGTCGTTGCCGCCCTCGTGACCCCAGGCGAGCGAGTCCACCGCGACCCGGGTGGCGTTGGTGCCGCCGAGCACCACCTGCGCCTTACGCCGGTATCCGTTGGTCTGGTACGGCAGCTTCACCACCTCGGCCAGCTGCGGGTAGGCGTCGGCCAGTCGCTTGATCCGGTCGTACAGTTCGGTCGGGGTGAGGTAGCTGGTGACGAAGTCCTTCTGGTAGCCGGGCCCCTCCGGGCTGTCGGCCGGGATCGGCAGCCATTCCTTCACCTCGGCGACCGCCACGTCCCCGGTGGGGCTGGTGATCTGGATGCGCTGCGGTCGGGCGGTGACGGCGGCGGCGCCCCGGTGGTAGAGGTAGACCCCGGCGTCGACGAACCGGGTGATGCTCTGGGTGCCGCCGGAGCCGATCTCGGTGCCCGGCCCGCTGTCCCGGGCCACGGTCAGCGCGCTGGTGGAGGTCTGCCCCTGGGCCCACTTCGCCTCGACCGAGAGCACCTGGTTGGTGCCGGAGGTGTAGAAGTCAGCCCGGATGATCTTCACGTCCGAGGTGGCGGCGCTGCGCTCCAGGGTCGCCGTGTACGCCCGGTTCTCGGCCCGGTGGGCGGCGATCGTCGCATCCCGCTCGCTGACCCGCTGCGCGGAGTCGGCGGAGTCGTGCAGCACCGCACCGACCCGGTAGCCCATCCGCTTGAGCGCGGCGACCTCGGTGGGGGTGACCACTGCGTGCACCACGATGCCCTGCGCGGTCTGGGTGACGTGGTGGTCGAGGTCGACCCCGGTGGCGACCAGCTCGTCCAACCGGGCGGCACCGTCGACCACCACCTCCACCACGTCGGCCTGCTCGTCGGCGGAGCGTTCGAGCACGATCGGGGCGTCGGGCTCCCGGTCGGGCGGGGCGGCGGTGCCGGCGGTCGCCGGCCCGGCGAGCAACAGCAGTGCCACGCCGGCGGCGGTCGCGGCGGGTAACCGCCGCCAACGGCGGGGGAGTGCGGAACGGGACATCTCGGGCCACCTTTCCTGGGGGTGCGAGACGGGCCGACGGCGCGCGGCGGCGCCCGCCGTCGGGCGGCGTGCGAAACGGGGAGTACGGACGCCGACAGTCGGGCGACGGTCGGCGGCCGATCATGACGTCGACCTGCCGGAGAACGGGGACCCGAGGGTCTCCCGGACGCGCCGGAGGTGGCCGACCGGCGCCGATCCGGTCCGCGTGACGGGCGAGGGACGTACCTGGTTACGGTCGGTCGTGGGGGCATTGCCGATCGGTGCGCCCATCCTGGCCGTACCCGCTCGGATCTGTCAATGATCTGTCCGGGCGGACACGGGCTGTCACAGCGGTGCGGTCCGGTCGTCCGCTGCGGACGGTCGGGTCGGTCAGGACGGGGTCCGGTAGTGGCCGGTCAGCCGGCCCAGCTTCATCGCCAGGTGCAGGCACAACCGCTCGTTGCCGTCCTTGAGGTCGGTGTCGGCGAGCTGCTCGACCCGTTGCAGCCGGTAGTAGAGGGTGGTCCGGTGCAGCCGCAGCTTCTCGGCGGTGGCGTGGGCGTTGCCGGCCAGGTCGAGGTAGGCCTCCAGGGTCTCCAGCAGCACCTGGTGGGCGTCGTCGCGCAGCAGCCGCTCCAACCCGGGGTGCACCCCGGCGACGTCCAGGTGCCGACCGTCCAACTGGGACAGCACCCGGTAGATGCCCAGCCCGGCCCAGGAGACCACCCGGCCGAGCGCCGGCAGTTGGACACCCACCCGGGCCGCCTGCACCGCCTCCCGGTACGACTGCACCGCGTCGGCCAGCCCCGGCCGCGGCTGACCGATGCCGGTCACCGTCCGGTCCACCGAGGACAGCCCCCGGGTCGCATTGCGTAGCGCCTCGTCCAGATGGTCGGCGGCGGCCTGCGCGCTGGGGCGACCGGCGATCCGGTCACCACAGATCAGCAGCACCCCGTGGTCGGGCCAGACCATGTGCAGCGACTCCCGGACACCGAGCCACCGGCGGGTCGCCACCAGCGCCTGCTCCAGGGCGATCCGGGCCACCTCGTCGGGGTGTCGCCCGGCGGCCGGGGCGAGCTGGGCCACCACCGCGGTGGTGGTGCCGTCACCGGCGACCGTACCCTCCTCCAGCAGCGCCCGGACGGCGTGCGCGCGGGCCTGCGGGCTCTCCACCAGCAGGGTCCGGGTGGCCTCGGCCTCCCGCTGGGAGGCCAGCTCACCGAGCAGGTTCTCCCGGTAGAGGGCCAGCGACAGGTCGGTGAAGGCACCGGTCGCGGTGGCGATGTCGGCGTCGGTCATCGACCCGTCGTCGTCGATGAACCAGACGAACCCGAGCAGCAGGTCGTCGTGCCAGATCGGCACGCAGACCCGGGGGAGCAGGTCGAGGTCGACGTCGGCGGGGGTACGCACCGGCTCGCGGGCGGTCAGCACGCCCATCCGGCGGAACCAGGCGATCACCTCCGGGGTGGTCTGCCGGCGCAGGATCGACATCCGGCGTACCTCGTCCATCGGTCCGTCGTGTTCGCTGTAGACGACCACCCGTTGCCGCCGGTCCTCGATGAGGGCAGGACGCCCCACCCGGGCGGCGACGGCGTCGACTATGCGCTGAAGCTCACCATGCATGGATCTCCCCTGGTTGGCTGCGCGACAGGGGTACGGCAGCCGGTGCCCTACCCTGGGCGGCCGGTGGGCCTGCGCGCAAGGTCCACCGGAGATCTACCGACAAAAGGACGGCCCCGACGACGACTGTTCCGGCAATTGTCCGAAGAGCCGCGACGATCGACGATCGTAGGGTTCCTGCTGCGGTGGGCAGCGGGCCGCCGGCGCGCAGGAGGGAACGCCCGAGTGACTGCTGGTAGGCCCTGGCGGGGGGTGCTGGTCGCGATCACCACGCCGTTCCGCGACGACCTCGGCGTCGACTTCGACCGGCTCCAGGAACACGTGCGCTGGCTGGCCGATGCGGGCTGCCACGGGGTGACCCCGTGCGCCTCGGTGGGGGAGTACCGGGCGCTGTCCGACGACGAGCGGGCCGACGTGGTGCGGGCGACGGTGCAGGCCGCGCCGCCTGGCTGCGCGGTGCTGCCCGGGGTCGGCGGTTACGGCAGCCGGCAGTCCCGCCGCTGGGCGGAGCAGGCCGCCGCCGCCGGTGCCGCCGCGGTGCTCGCCCCGCCGCCGGACGGCTACCCGGCCGGCGACGCCGAGGTGGTCGCCCACTACCGGGAGGTGACCGCCGTCGGCCTGCCGGTGGTCGCCCACAACGATCCGTACGACACCAGGGTGGACCTCACGCCGGAGCTGCTCGCCCGGGTCGCCGAGACCGACGGGATCGTCGCGGTCGAGGAGTTCTCCGGTGACGTGCGGCGGGTGCACCGGATCCGGGACCTCTGCCCGCACGTCGACGTGCTGGCCGGGGCGGACGACGTGCTGCTCGAACTGGTGCTGTGCGGGGCCCGGGGCTGGGTCGCCGGGCTGGCCAACGCCTTGCCCCGGCAGGCTCTGCGACTCTACGACCGCTGTGCCGCCGGGGACCTGGTCCGGGCGCTGCCGCTCTATGCCGAGCTGCACCCGGCCTTCGGCTGGGGTTCCCGTCCGGAGTCCGTGCAGGCCATCAAGCTGGCGATGGACTGCGCCGGGCGGTTCGGCGGCCGGTGCCGCCCGCCGCGTGGGCCGCTGGCCGGGCCGGCCGCCGCCCGGCTGCGCCGGGACCTGCTCCGGGCGTTGGCGGTCACCGTCGACCCGGTGACCGGCGGTCGTCCCCGCTGAGCCACCCCGATCCGGGCCACCGATCGTCCGCGCCGGTCCTGTCCAGGTCCGTGCCGGGGCTGTCCGGGCCGGGGTGGCCGGCCTGCGTCGATCCGCCGCCGGTCCTTCAGGTGTCGGAAGCCGCCGGTCCACCTGCCGACATCTGCACGGTGACCGGCCCTGGCCCGTGCTCCTAGATTCGCTGCGCGGCCCGGTGGCGGGTGCCTCGGCAGCCACCCCTCGGGACACCGGACACCGGACGCCGCGTCCCTCCCGACGAGAGGCGAACCCGTGCACCGTGCTATCCCCGACAGACCCCGACTGAGGCGTGCCCTGCTGGCCTCGATCCTGGCCGGCACGCTCGTGGTGACCGGCGCGGCGCAGGCCGCCGCGGCCCCGGCCAACCCGGCCGGCGGCACCGCGCCGTTCCAGGTCCTCGACCCGCAGGCCTGGCAGAACCCGGACACCATGACCTGGGACGACTACCAGGCGGTGCCCGGGAAGAACTGGGCCGACCCGAGCGTGCGGGGCGCGATCCGCAACTTCAAGATCGCCCTGGTCGCGCTCGACTATCCGGACCAGACGTTCGCGGTCTCCCAGCGGGCGCGCTCGACGGTCTTCGGCAACCCCCAGTCGGTCGCGGCCAACATCCCCCGCGCCGACGTGTCGAAGTTCTACCAGGACTTCCTGAACACCCCGAACACCCTGAACAAGGGGCACACCCTGCACGAGTACTGGATGCAGGACTCCAACGGGCGCTACGGCGTGGACCTGGCCGGGTTCGGGCCGTACCAGCTGCCGGCGAAGTCGTACCAGTACGGGTTGGACAACAGCTTCAACCCCGGGGCCTGCCCGAGCGGGGACACCTGCAACAAGAACATCCGCACCGACGGGCTGGGCGCCTGGCGGGCGGCGGTCGGTGACGCGGTCGCCAACCAGTACGAGCTGGTCTTCATCCTCAGCGCCGGGCAGGACGAGTCGTCCACCTGGCAGGAGTTCGGGCAGATGATCTTCCAGAACAAGGAGGACGTGCCGGACGCTTGGGGACCGCCGGACCCCAACCTGCCGAACTGGGCCAAGACCCGCTATGTGGAGTGGACGTCGTGGAAGGCGGCGGCGACGCTCTGGCCGAACGCAGGCTCCGGCTCGTCCACCCAGGGGGAGAGCTCCGGCATGGGGGTGTACGCCCACGAGCTGACCCACCTGCTCGGCATCGGCGACAACTACAACAACCCGTACGGCGAGCCGTTACGCAGGGCGTACACCGGGATCTGGAGCATGATGTCGCGCGGCTCGTTCAACGGACCCGGCGGCCCGCACACCCGCTGGCAGATCCCGCCCACCAACGGCGGCTCGATGGGTTCGCTGCACACCGTGCGGGACAAGCTCAAGATCGGTCTGCTCGGTGAGGAGCACGTGCTGCGGTTGTCCCGGGAGGCGCTGGCCTCCTCCGGGCTGGTCGTCGCCCAGGTGACCGCCCGCGCGGTCGACGCCGGCCCGAAGGGGCTGACCGGCGTGAACATCGCCCTGAACAAGGACCTCTCGCCGGCCTGCACGGTCGCCACGAATCCACTGTGCGACGGCGGCAGCTTCAACAACTACACGGTCGAGGTCGTCGACCGGATGGGCGCGGACTCGTTCACCCCGGACCGGGGCGTGCTGCTGAGCAAGACCAAGAACGCCGACAGCGCGCCGTTCCAGTGGGTGGTGGACGCCAACCCGCAGGACATCGACATGATCGACTTCTACCGGCCGGACGGCACCCCGCAGAAGATCACCATGGGTGACTACCGGCAGCTCTCCGACGCGCTGTTCCACGCCGGGGCGGACACCGGCAGCCAGTACGAGTACGTCGACGAGGCCAACCGGCTGCACTTCTACGTCCTCGACCTCAAGCGGGACGCCGCCGGTTCGCTGTCGTACACGGTGGCGGTGAAGTCGCTGGACGGCACCGGGGGGCCGAGCAGCCACGGCGTGGCCCT
The DNA here is from genome assembly GCF_036017915.1 of Micromonospora sp. NBC_00421. Taxonomy (NCBI): domain Bacteria; kingdom Bacillati; phylum Actinomycetota; class Actinomycetes; order Micromonosporales; family Micromonosporaceae; genus Micromonospora; species Micromonospora sp. NBC_00421. The sequence goes on along the minus strand of NZ_CP107929.1, from coordinate 2,694,546 downwards.
GGGCAAGGGTGAGGTGACGAGCACCGGCAAGCCGACGAACAGGGGCGTGACCTGCTCGTTCGAGCTGTCCAACACCGGCACCTACTCGGCCGGTGGGCAGCAGCACCCGGAGGACGCCACCGCGTACCTGAAGTCGGACGTCTACCGCCTCTCGGCGGAGGTGGCCGGTCGGGGCTGGCGGACCTGGCTGCCCAACCCGCTCGCCACCGCCCAGTTCGGCAAGTCGACCACGGTCCGGGTGTCGGTGGGAGCCACCGCCGCCGCGGCGGACACCGGTTTCGTCAAGCTCACCGCGACCTCGGAGAGCGACCCGACGAAGACCGTGACGAAGCAGTGCCGGGTGGAGAAGTCCTGACCGGGATCGATCATCGCGCCGGGTCGGTGGCGGCAGGTGTCGCCACCGACCCGGCGTACGGGTGGGAGGAGACGACGTGCGGTTGTCCACGAGCGCCCGACGCGGCGTCGGCGCGCTGCTGACCCTGCTGCTGGCCGGGGCGGGCGGATGCGGTGGCGACGCCGGGGCGGAGGCGGTCACCCCGACCACGGTCCGGGTCCTGGTCCGGGACATCAACATCCGGGCCGAGGGGGTGGACTGCGCCGGTACCGGGCCGTACCTGTACTTCCACCACCGGGCGTCCTTCCGGCTGCTCGACCCGGACGGCGCGGCCCTGGTCACCGGCACGCTGCCGGCGGGTACGGCGGTGGCCGCCTTCGCCGAGGACCTGGCGGTGGAGCGGGTGCCGACCTACTGTGAGTTCGCGGTGCCGGTGCAGGTGCCGCAGCGTGCCGGGTACCGGCTGGAGGTGGCCGGTCGTCCCCCGATCGACCTGACCCCGGACAGCAGCGAGGGGCCGGCGCTGGTGGCGGTGGTGCCGGCATGAGGCGGCTGCTGCTCGTGCCGCTGCTGGCCGTGCTGGTGCTGGTCGGCTGCACCGCCAGTCCGGCCGCAGCACCCGGGCCGGCGCTCGCCGGGGGCGCCTCGACGATGCCGGGACCGGTCCCCGCCGACCTGGCGCTGCGCCCGGCACCCGGCGCCGCGCCGGCCGCCCCGGCGTTCACCGGCGCGCTCACCGACGGCACCCCGCTCACCGCCGCCCGGCTCTGGGCGGACCGGCCTGTGGTGTTCACCTTCTTCAGCTCCTGGTGCACCACCTGCGTGGCCCGGCAGGACGCACTGAGCGAGCTGGCCCGCCGGCACCGCGACCGGGTGGTCTTCGTCGGGGTGGCCGGTGCCGACCAGGCCGACGAGTTGCAGGACTACCTGCGTACGCACCGGGTGGAGTACCCCGTCGTCGTCGACGAGCAGCAGACCGTCTGGCGGTCGTACGCGGTGCGGGAACCACCGGCCGTGGTGCTGGTGGCCAAGGGTGGCGCGCTGCTGCGGGGCTGGCCGGGCGGCCTCGACGCGACGGCGCTCGACCAGCGGCTCGGGGAGCTGGTGCTGGCCGGTTCCGGGTAGCACCGCCCCGGGTCTCGCGTGGCCGACCGGTCGCCGCTGGCGGGCCGGTCCACGGGCGACGCGTCGGGCGCGGTGTCGATTCGATCGTGGGTCGACGCCGCGCCCCGCGTCGCGTCCGCGTGCCCGGGTTCCGGTGGCCGTCGGTGTTCGTGCTGGTGAGGGGCGGGGGATCGACGGGGGAGCCGGGTGCGGGCGACCGTCTGCGCATTGGCTCCGACCGACGGGAACTTTTGTTCGTGCGAACAAAAGTTTCTCCGTTCGAGGTCTATCTTTAGCCGTCAGCCACCGTTAGTGTCCGGTTCACGGACGTAACACGGCTGACATCCCCCCTTGATCGACCAGTCATCCACCGGGCCACGCGTATTCGGCGGCGCAGGTCCTTCCGACCCTCCAAGCAGGACTCGCACGTCTCCGCGGCCCTCCAGGGCCGCACTCGAAAGGTGGAAATTGTGAACGAGGAACAGCGTCGTATGGCCGCCGACCCCCAGTACCGCGCCCAGGTCACCCGTCGTCGGCTGCTGGCCGCGTCGGCCGGCGCCGCCGCCGTGCTCGGCGCGGCCGGCCTGCCGGTTCTCCAGACCAAGGCCCCGGCCCGCGCCGACGGCAAGTGGCAGGTCGACCCGCTCATCCCGGTGCAGAACCGTGGCATCATCCTCTACAGCGTCCGGGACCGGATCTCCGCCGCCCCGGACGACAGCGGCGTGCCGTACGGCTTCGAGCGGGTGCTCGCCAGCCTGGCCGAGATGGGCTACAAGGAGATCGAGTTCGCCGGCTACAACCAGCACACCTCGATCCTGGGCCGGCAGATCACCCCGACCGAGATCCGCAAGATCCTGGACGACAACGGCCTGGTCGCCAACGGCACCCACGCGTCGATCAACGCGGCGACCTTCCAGCAGCAGCTCGACATCGCCGAGGAACTCGGCATGAAGAACATCGGCACCGGCAGCGACCCGACCAACAGCGCCTACCAGGCCGACTGGGACGCCGCCGCCGACCTGTGGAACGAGCTGGGTCGGCAGGCCAAGGAGCGCAAGATGCGCCTCTACACCCACAACCACGACGTGGCGTACTCGTTCCTGCTCGACAGCGGCCCGCTGGACGCCAACGGCAAGCCGACCCGCTCGTCCGGCGTGCGCCGGCTGGAGTACTTCTTCGCCAAGACCGACCCGAAGTACGTCTTCTTCGAGTGCGACATCTACTGGGCGTACGTGGCGCGGCACAAGCACACCAAGTACATCAACTCGGCCGGCCAGGAGAAGACCTCGCTGTTCGACCCGATCCTGAACGTGGCGCGGCGCACCAAGCGGTTCCCGCTGTTCCACGCCAAGGACGGCAACCGCAACACCGCGCTGCCCAACGGCTACGAGATGATCCCGCTCGGCGAGGGTGACATCAACTTCCAGCAGTTCTTCCAGACCATCGGCGAGTCCGACTTCCACCACGCCAACTGGGAGATGGACACCGCCCCCGGCGGCACCGCCGCGCCGGCCCAGTCGCTCGACTTCGCCCGGCTCAGCTACGCCAACATGGCCGACCTGACCATCTACAACAAGGACTGACCCGCCCGACGGCCGTGCCCCGGCCGCAGCTGGGCACCGACCGGCGGTCGCACCACCGTCGTCGGCACCCGGGTGGCGGTCGCGTCCCCTGACGCGACCGCCACCACCAGGCCGCGCCGCCCGGTCCCGCCCCGGCAGACCCGGACCCGACCGGGCGGCGCCCCGCCCCGGCGGCGGCCGTCCGACCCGGCTCCCGGCAGACCCGGAACCGACCGGATCCCGGTCCCCGGGCCGAATCATCCCCGCGCCACCTCTTCCGACCCGTACCCCCGGGCCGCGTCCTCGCGCGCCCGTAGCACGGGCCGTGCGGCCCCATGGCCGTACGGCAGCTCCCCGGTCGGCGAACCGCACCGGGGGCGGGCCGGCGTCGTCCCGCCCCCTACCGGAGAGCGAGGCGCAGCACCGCACCAACCCGGGTGGCCCCGGCACCCGCCCGGAGCAGGTAGCACATCGTCCCCCCACCGGAGGAACCAGATGGCAAGATCGGTACACCGATGGCTCGCCGCGATCGCAGGGTTCGGGATCGTCGTCCCGCTCGCCGCGACCGCCCCGGCGTTGGCCCAGCCGGCCCAGGACCAGACAAGCGTCCTGGTTTTCACCAAGACCGACGGTGAGCGGCACCCGTCCATCGACAAGGGTGTCAACGCGATCCGCACGCTGGGTGGCAGCAACGGCTTCACCGTCGACGTCACCCAGAACTCCACCGCCTTCTCCGACGACAACCTGGCCAGCTACGGCGCGGTCGTCTTCCTGAACACCACGGGTGACGTGCTCGACGGCGGCCAAGAGGCGGCCTTCGAGCGCTACATCCGCAACGGTGGCGGCTACCTCGGCGTGCACGCCGCGGTCGAGGCCGAGCCGTCGTGGACCTTCTACCGCGACATCGTCGGCACCACAGTGGCCGGTACGGCGTCGAGCGGGTCGGCGACCATCGACGTGGCCGACCGGGTCCACCCGGCGAGCAAGCCACTCGCCCGGCAGCTCAGTCTGAACGACCAGTGGTACAACTTCACCACAAACGTCCGGGGCACCGCGCACGTGCTGGCCACGGTGGACGAGAAGACCTTCACCGGTGGCACCATGGGCTACGACCACCCGATCTCCTGGTGCAAGGACTTCCAGGGCGGCCGGTCGTTCTACACCGGACTCGGTGACTCCGCCGACACGTACGCCAACGGCGCGTTCCGCAAGCACCTGCTCGGCGCGATCCAGTGGTCGGCCGGCATGGTCCAGGGCGACTGCGGCGCGACGGTCAAGGCCAACTACGAGAAGGTCATCCTCAACGACGAACCGGGCGAGCCGATGACCCTGTCGGTGCTGCCCGACGGTCGGGTGCTGCACAACACCCGGGCCGGTGAGATCCGGCTCTACGACCCGAAGACCGGCGCCAGCCCGGTGATCACCACCCTCCCGGTCTACCAGCACGACGAGGACGGTCTCCAGTCGATCACCATCGGCCCGGACTTCGCGACCGACAAGTGGGTCTACGTCTACTACGCCCCGAAGCTGGACACCCCCATCACCGACGCGCCGGTGACCAGCACCGACCCGACCGCGTGGGACGTCTACAAGGGGCACAACCAGCTCTCCCGGTTCAAGTGGGTCGAGGAGCCGACGCCGCACCTGGACCTGGCCAGCGAGCAGAAGATCATGAAGGTCGACACCGACCGGGGCGTCTGCTGCCACGTCGCCGGTGAGGTCAAGTTCGACGGCAAGGGGCTGCTCTACCTGGTCACGGGCGACGACACCAACGCCGGTGGCTCGGACGGCTTTACCCCGATCAACGAGTCGCCGACCCAGGGGCCGGGCTACGACGCCCAGCGCTCCGCCGGCAACACCAACGACCTGCGGGGCAAGGTGCTGCGGATCAAGGTGAAGGCGGACGGGTCGTACAGCGTCCCGGCCGGCAACCTCTTCCCCGAGGCCGAGGACCGGGAGAACAAGACCCGCCCGGAGATCTTCCTGATGGGCCTGCGCAACCCGTTCCGCTTCGACGTGGACTCCCGGGGCTTCGTCTACATCGGTGACTACTCGCCGGACTCGCAGGTGCCGAACGCGGCCCGGGGGCCGGAGGGCACCGGTCGGTGGATCGCCGCCAACAAGGCGGGCAACTACGGCTGGCCGTACTGCTACTCGCCGACCCTGCCGTATATCGACTACGACTTCGTGACCAAGCAGTCGAAGGGGGCGTTCAACTGCGCCGCGCCGGTGAACGACTCGCCGCGCAACACCGGCCGTCGGGTCCTCCCGCCGGTGCAGGACCCGCAGCTCAACTACACCTTCCGCGCCACCACCACCTGCGCCGAGGCGTACCTGAGCACGCCGGCCGGCACCTGTGAGTTCCAGTGGCCGGTGCTCGGCACCGGTGGCGTCGGCCCGATGGGCGGCCCGGTCTACAAGTACGACGCCGCGCTGGCCTCCGAGACCAAGTTCCCGGAGTACTACCACGACGCGGTGGTCTTCGGGGAGTTCACCCGGGACAAGCTCTTCATGATGCGCACCAACGGCAGCGGCAAGCTGGTCGGGGTGGAGCAGTTCCTGCCGGGCTTCGTCTTCGACAACCCGATGGACATGGAGTTCGGCCCGGACGGCAGCCTCTACCTGCTGGAGTACGGCGACGGCTTCTTCCGGGCCAACCCGGACGCCGCGCTCTCGGTGATCCGTTACGCCAAGGGCACCCGGGCACCGGTGGCGGAGCTGAAGGCCAGCCCCACCTCCGGCCAGGCGCCGCTGACCGTGCAGTTCTCCGCCGAGGGCTCCTACGACGCGGACCCGGGCGAGACCATCACCTACGCCTGGGACTTCGACGGCAACGGCACCACCGACGCGACCGACCGGGACGCGTCGCACACCTACACCACCAACGGCGTCTTCACCGCCAAGCTGACGGTGACCGACACCAGCGGCAAGACGGCGGTGCTCACCCGCGAGATCACCGTGGGCAACACCGCACCCACCGTGAAGGTCACCTCGCCGCTGTCCGGCACCTTCTTCAACTGGGGTGACACCGTGCCGTGGACGGTCACCGTGACCGACCCCGAGGACGGCCCGATCGACTGCAGCCGGGTCACCGTCTCCTTCGTCCTGGGTCACGACACGCACGGGCACGGCATGAGCGACGCCAACGGCTGCTCGGGCTCGTTCGAGACCCCGGCCGACGGTGCCGACCACGCCGGTGGCTACCTGTACGGCGCGATCAGCGCCACCTACGCCGACAAGGGCGCCAACGGTCAGCCGGCGCTCTCCGCGCTCGACCAGATCGTCCTGCAGACCTACCGGCAGCAGGCCGAGTTCGCCCAGGTGCAGCAGGGCGTCACCCTGGCGAACACCACCGACGCCGGTGGCGGCCAGCACGTGGCCGGCATCGACAACGGTGACCACATCGCGCTCGACCCGGTCAACCTGGGCGGGATCGACAAGATCACCTTCCGGTACGCCGGTGGCTCCACGGCCACCGCCGGAACCCCGCGCGGCATCGTCGAGCTGCGGCTCGACTCGCCGACCGGGGCCCTGGTGACAAGCGCGACGCTCAACGCCACCGCAGGCACCAGCGCCTGGGCCAGCCAGACCTTCCCGGTCAGCCAGGCCGCCGGCACGCACGCGCTCTACCTGGTCTTCAAGCCCGTCGAAGGCGGACCGACGACCAGTCTGTTCAACCTCAACTGGGTGGAGTTCGGCGGCCCGACCGCCTGACGTCACCACACGGTCGCCGGGAGGACGGAGACTGCGTCCTCCCGGCGCCGTACCGGCACGGGGGCGGCCACCGGCGTCCGGCCGACGCCGTGGGTGTCCGGTCGGCCGATCCGCAGGTAACCGACCAGGTCTGACTGACCGGCCAGTGGCCGGCCGGTCGTCGATGATCTAGCGTCCCGTGCGCCGGGGATGCGCCACCGCCGGCGGTGAGTAGCAGAAACTAGGGGGGACAGTGCCGTTCCGTGACGAAGCCGCCGACCGGGGAGACCAGCTCCGCCCCGACCGCTCGGGGCCGACCGCGACCTGCCCGCCCGGTTGGCGTCCGCTGCGGGTGGCGATGATCGGCCAGAAGGGCGTGCCGGCCACCCACGGGGGGATCGAACGGCACGTGGAGGAGATGGCCAGCCGGCTGGCCGGGCTCGGCCACGAGGTCACCGTCTACTGCCGGGACAGCTACGGCGCGGTGGAGGCCCAGCAGCACCGGGGCATCCGGCTGCGGCGGGCGCGTACCGTGCCCAGCAAGCACCTCGACGCCATCGTGCACTCGGCCACCTCGACCGTGGCGGCGCTGACCGAGCGCCCCGACATCGTGCACTACCACGGTCTCGGCCCGGTGCTGACCGCGCCGCTGGCCCGTTACGCCTCCCGGGCCAGGGTGGTGCTCACCGTGCACGGGCTGGACAACCAGCGGGACAAGTGGGGCCCGGCCGCGCGGGCGGTGCTCGGCACCGCGTACCGGCTCAGCGGGCACCTGCCGGACGCCCGGGTGACCGTGTCGCAGGGCCTGGCGGCGCACTACACCAGCCGGTTCGGCCGCCCGGCCCGGTACATCCCCAACGGGGTGGCCGTCCCGACCCACCGGCCGCCGGGGGAGCTGTCCCGGTTCGGCCTGCGCCCCGGCGGCTATCTGCTGCTGGTCGGCCGGCTCGTCCCGGAGAAGGCCGCCGACCTGCTCGTCCGGGCGTTCCGGCGGTTGCCGACCGACCTGCGGCTGGCCATCGTCGGCGGCTCGGCCTTCACCGACGGGTACGTCGCCCGGCTCCGCGAGGCCGCCGGCGACGACCCGCGCATCGTCTTCACCGACTTCGTCTACGGCGACCTGCTGGCCGAGTTGTACTCGCACGCGGCGGCCTTCGTGCAGCCGTCCCGCCTGGAGGGGCTGCCGCTGACCCTGCTGGAGGCCGCCTCGTACGGGCTGCCGGTGGTGGCCAGCGACATCGAACCGCATCTGGAGGTGCTGGACCGCGACGGTCCAGGGCAGCGGCTGTTCCGCGACGGCGACGGCGACGACCTGCTCCGGGCCCTGGCCACGGTGACCGCCGACATACCGGCCGAACGGGCCGGCGCCGCGCTGCTGCGTGACCGGGTGCTCGCCGAGTACAGCTGGGACGTGGCCGCCCGTGAGCTGGAACGGCTCTACTTCTCGCTGGCGCTGCGCGGGCCCCGCCCGGTTCGGGACGTTAAGTCGCCCACGGTCGGCGTAACGGCCCATGTCCCGGGCCCTCGGCGACCGTTAGATTAGGCCGTCTTCCCGGCCGTCGGCGGCGACCGGCAACGCATCCTGTGGAAACGAGTGGTCGGCGAGCGGTGGACGGACAGCGAAACGGCACGGAGGGCGGCCCCGCCCTGCCCACCCAGGGACGCCGCCGGTGGTCCGCCGGTGACCCGACCGTGCGCCTGCTGACCGCCGGCGCGGCGCTGCTCTGCGCGGTGGTGTCGGTCGGCGTCGGGCTGGCCGCGACCGGTGGCGGCCGGATCGGCGCGGTGCTGCCCCTGGTGGTCCTCGCCGGGCTGGCCGTCGGGGTGCTCGCGCTGACCCGCTTCTCGGCGTACGTGCTGCTGATGCTGGCGGTCCGGTCCTGCGTCGACCTGTTCAAGCTCAGCGGCCCGACGGCCGGTCGGGCCGACGGTGCCGGGGCGACCCGCGCGATGGACCCGTCGACGATCCTGGCGGTGCTGTTCCTGCTCGCCGCCGGCCTCTGGCTCGCCGCCCAACTGCGGCAGCGGGGCCGGCTGCGCGGCTCCCCGCTCGGTGTGGCGATGCTGCTGGTCGGGGCCACCTCGCTGGTCAGCGCGGCGGGGGCCGCCCAGCCGGTGCCCAGCGCCCTGGAGGCGCTGCGGATCGGCACCGTGGTGGTGATGTTCGTGGTCCTGGAGCAGCTGATGCCGGACCTGCCGGCGGTCCGCCGGGTGCTGCTCGCCGCGTACGTCTCGCTGGCGCTTGCGGTCGGCTACACCGTCGTGCTGTCCCTGCTCGGCCACCCGCCGGCCGAGGTCAAGGGGGACTTCACCCGGATCAGCGGCCCGTTCAGCCAGTCCACCACGTTCGGCCGGTACCTGATGTTCATGGTGATCTTCGGGTTCGGCATCCACCGCTACCTGAGCCGTCGGCTGCGCCTCGGCCTCGGCGTGCTGCTCGCCGCGTCGCTGCTGTTCCTGCTGCTCACCAACACCCGCAGCGCGATCCTCGGGGCGGGGCTGGGCCTGCTGGTGGTCGCGGTGCTGCACCGCAGCCGGCGGATGCTGGTGGCGCTCTGCCTGGTCGCGGTGGCCGGGGTGGCCCTGCTGCCGAGCGTGGCGCAGCGCTTCGGGCAGCTCGCCGACAGCACCGCCGTGGGCGGTGGCCCGACCGGCAACACCCTCGCCTGGCGGGTCGGCTACTGGTCGGAGATCGTGTCGCTGGCCAACCGCAACCCGGTCACCGGGATCGGCCCCAACATGACCAAGTTCGAGGCCGACGAGGCGAAGAAGCCGCACAACGACTTCCTGCGTGCGTACGTGGAGACCGGGCTGGCCGGGCTGCTGGCGTACCTGGCGATGATGGCGCTGTGCCTGCACACCGGGCTGAACGCGCTGCGCCGGGCCCCACCGGGCAGCCTCGGCCGGGGCATCGCGGTCGGCTTCCTGGGCTGCGCGGTCGCCTTCGTCGCGGTCAGCGCGGCGTCCAACGTGATCTCGAACGTGGTCACCCTGTGGTATTTCGCGGCGTTCGCCGCGGCGGCCGGGGCGGTCGCCCGCGGGCTGCCGACCGGCCCGTCCCGGGCGGCGACGCCCCGACCGGTGCCGACCGGATGGCACCACCGATGAACCGTCAAGCAGTGGGGAGCAGCAGGGTGGAGATCGTCGACTATCTGCGGGTCGCGCGGCGTCGACTCTGGCTGCTGGTGGGCATTCCGCTGGTGGCCGGGGCGGCAGCCGCACTTGTCGTCCTACTCGGCCCGCAGCAGTACGCGGCCACCTCGTACGTCGCCGCGCCCGCCCTGGTCGGCGGCAGCGCGGCCCAGCAGTACACAGGCACCCAGGCGGCCAACCAGTTCGCGGCGGCCTTCGCCGCGGCGGTGACCTCCCCGCAGGTGGTCGACCAGGTGGCCACCGACACCGGGGTCCCCGCCGACACGCTGCGCGACGGACTGGCGGTCAAGCAGGTCGGCGCGAGCAGCCAGCTCACCGTGACCTACACCGCCGCCGACCGGAACACGGTCGCCCCGGTGCTCGCCGCGACCGGCAAGCGCGCCCTGGCCTTCCTGTTCGCCAGCCAGGTCGGCATCGCCACCGACGAGGTGAAGACGGCCACCGACGAGCTGACCACCGCCACCCGGGCGATCAACGACTGGGAGAAGACCAACAAGGTCAGCCAGCCGGACAAGCTCTACCAGTCGACCCTCCAGGAGATCGCCAGCCTGCGGCAGCAGCAGTTGCAGATGCAGGCGGTCGGCAACAGCCGGGGCGCCACCGCCGCCGCCGAGTCGATCAGCGCCGGGCAGAAGCGGCTCGACGGGCTCGGCCCGAAGCTGCCCGACTACCAGGCGCTGATCGCGCAACGGGACAGCGCCACCAGCGCGCTCGCCTCGGCCCGACAGGGCCTGCAACAGGCCCGCGCCCAGTCCCAGGCCGCCGACCCCGACAAGGTGACCAGTGTCGGCGAGGTGCAGCCGGTGTCCCGGACGAAGGCGCTGGTCGGCCTGGTGCTCCCGGTGTCCGGTGCCGGCCTGCTGCTGGCCGTGTTGCTGGTGGCGGTGGTGGAGTGGCTGGCACGCAGCCGGCGGGCCGGGCAGCCGCAGGCGGTGGGGCGGGCGACCCCGGCGTCGACCGGTGGCCGGCGCGGCAGTGACGACACGGTGGTGCTGCCGGTCGTCGCGGCGACCGTGCCCGAGCAGCGCTCCCGGCACCGGTAGGCGGGGGTGCCCGAATCGTCCGCGCGGGCCGACCGGGACGTCCGGGAAACGGCCCGGGGCGACCAGCACGTCCGGGGAATGGCCCGGGGCGGCGGGCTCAACCTGCTCGGCGCCCTGCTCAGCCAGGCCGCCGTCTTCCTGATCATGCTGTTGCTGGCCCGGGTGCTGGGCATCCGGGAGGTCGGCCGGTACGCCCAGTGCTACGCGGTGCTGTCGCTGGCCGGGCTGCTGTCGCTGTCCGGGTTCCGGGCCGGGTTGACCCGGTTCGTCGCGGTGCATCTGGCCGACGACGACGCCCCGGCGCTGCGCGGCACCGTCCGGTTGGGCCTGGCCGTCTCGGCCGGCTCGTCGGTCGTCCTCGCCGGGGCGCTGGCCTGGGGCGCACCGTGGCTGGCCGACCGGCTGCACGACCCGGGGCTGGTCACCGGCCTGCGACTGGTAGCGCTGACCCTGCCCGCCTCGACGGTCTGCGAGGCGGCCCTGGCGGCGACCCGGGGCTGGCGTACCCAGCGGCCGTTCACCTTCATCGGGCAGCTCTACGAGCCGGGCACCCGGCTGCTGCTCACCACGCTCGCCCTGGTCACCGGGGCCGGGCTGACCGGTGCGTTCTGGGCACTGGTGGTGGCCGGCTGGTCGGCCGCCCTGTTCGCCCTGGTGGCCCTGGGCCGGCTGGTCCGCCGGGTGCCGCCGGCCCGCCCGGTGCACCGGCCCGGGGAACTGTTCCGCTTCTCCACTGTCAGCTGGGTGTCGTCGCTGTCGTCGACCGGGCTGATCTGGGTGGACACCCTGCTGCTCGGCTTCTTCGCCAACCAGGAGATCGGCGTCTACAACGTCGCCACCCGACTGGTCACCGTGGCCATCTTCGTCCTCGCGCCGGTCAACGCCGCGTTCGGCCCGTATCTGGCGCACCTCTACCACCGGGGGGACCTCGACGACGTCCGCCGGGTCTACGCGGTGGCGACGGGCTGGGTGGTCCGGCTGTCGCTGCCGGCGTTCGTGGCGCTGCTGGTGCTCCCCGGCGACCTGCTGCGGGTCTTCGGCGGCGAGGTCGCCACCGGCGCGGCGGTGACAGTGATCCTGGCCCTCGGCCAGCTCGTCAACGCGGCGACCGGCCCGTGCGGCACGGTGCTGAACATGTCCGGCCGGGTGGCCGTCAACATGGCCGACAACCTGGTCGCCCTGGTGCTCAACGTGCTGCTCAACCTGTGGCTCATCCCCGCGTACGGGATCGTCGGTGCGGCGGCGGCCTGGAGCGCCTCGCTGATCGTGGTCAACATCGCCCGGGTGGTGCAGGTCCGCTACCTGACCGGCGCGTTGCCGTTCACCGTCGGGATGGCCAAGGGGCTCGTCGCCGGGGTGGTCGCGCTGGCCGCCGGGCTGCTGGTGCGCTGGCTGGTGCCGGGCTGGCCGTGGCGGCCGGTCGCCGGGCTGACCACGATCGTGGCGGTCTACCTGGCGACCGTGTTGGCGCTGGGACTCAGCCGGGAGGATCTGATGGTGCTGCGCACCCTGGCCCGCCGTCGCCGTCGCGGCGTCCCGCCCGACGCGGGGGACGGCCCCACGCCGGCCGACCTTCCGGGCGTCGACCCCCTCGACCGGGCCGACGGCGGTCTGCCCGGGTCCGGCGTGGCCGGGGACGGCAGGGACACCTCCGGCCGGGTGGTGTCGCGGTGAGCGCGGGGCCGCGCCGGGCCACCATGGACCGACTCCGCCGGGTGGTACGCGGCACCCGCGCCTGGGGGCGGGCGGCGCTGCCCGGCCGGGTCGGCGCGCTGCCGGACTTCCTGATCATCGGCGGGCAGCGCTGCGGCACCACCTCGCTGCACCACTACCTCGCCGCGCATCCCGACGTGCGGGTCGCCACCGGCAAGGAACTCCAGTTCTTCAGCCTGCACTTCAGGCGTGGGCCGCGCTGGTACCGGGCGCACTTCCCACCGGCCGCCCCCGGCCTACGCAGCTTCGAGGCCAGCCCCTACTACCTGTTCCACCCCGACGTTCCGGCCCGGGTAGCGGCGACACTGCCCGAGGCCCGGTTCGTGGCGCTGCTGCGCGACCCGGTCGAGCGGGCCTACTCGCACTACCTGCACACCCGCTCGTACGGGGTGGAACCGCTGGGCTTCGCCGAGGCGCTCGCCGCCGAACCGGGGCGGCTGGCCGGGGCGCTGGCCGACGGGCCGGACACCCCCGCGGCCCACCACGCGCTGCGCAACTTCTCCTACGCCGCCCGGGGCCGCTACGCCGAACAGCTCGACCGCTGGTACGCCCACCTGCCCCGGGAACGGCTGCACGTGATCCGCAGCGAGGACCTGTACGCCGATCCGGCCACCACCTATGCGGGCGTGCTGCGCTTCCTCGGCCTGGCCCCGTTCACCCCGGCGGAGTTCGCCCGGCACACCCGCCGGACGGACACCGGCCCGTCCCAGCTCACCCCCGAGCTGCGGGCCGTCCTGGCCGCCGAGTTCGCCCCGCACAACGCCCGCTTGGCCGACCTGCTCGACTGGCCCCGTACCTGGTGAACGGTCGCCGCGCCACCGCCCCGCACCATGATCGGATTGCGTTCCGGTAGTCGACACGCCGCGATTGGTGCGCGAAGTTGCAATTCGATCATGGCGTCAGCGGATCGGGGCGAGGACGGTGGCCGGGTCGCCCTTCGCCCGCACCAGCACCGGGCTCGGACCGATCGGCAGCGCGCCGGTGCGGGCGGTCGGGTCGGCACCGACCGGGCCGCCGGTCAGGCCGGGTGCGGCCGGCAGCGACACGGTGCCGGTGGAGGTCGACCAGACCACCAACGTGCTCTCCGCCCCCCGCCGGAACGCCACCCCGGTCAGCCCCTTGCCGTTCACCGGCTCGACCGTCGCGTCCCGGGCCGCCGACGCCAGGGCGGCCATCATCGCGCCGGCCTGCCGCTGGGTGCCGTCCGGGTCGAGCAGCCCGTAGCGGACCTCCGCGCCGGCCCGGTTGTTCGGGTTGTACGCCAGCGGCAGCCAGAGCACCTCGTGGATGCCCCCGGCGACCAGCAGACTGACCACCTTGACCATCTCGTCGCCCCGGGTGGCGGCGTCGTCGGCGCCGTCCTTCCAGAACTGGCCGACCTCCCATGCCTGCACCGGCACCCCCGAAGGGGTCTCCGCCCGCAGGTAGTCAAGCAGCGCCGGCACCCCGGAGAAGTGCTCGTAGAAGTGCAGTTGCCGGACGTCGACCACCCGGTCGTCGAGCAGTCTCTCGGTGACCGCGAGGTAGGCCAGGTTCCGGGCGTTCGGCGTGTTGTCCAGCGCGGCCCGCAACGCCGCCGGGTCGTTCACCGCCGGGATCAGCCGTCCCCGGGTGCCGATCCGCCGCTGGAAGTACGCCTGGTAGGCGGCGACGGCCTGGTCCGGCTGACCGGCCCGCAGCAGCCGGTCGGCGACCCCCATCCCGTACGCCACGCTGCTCATGCCCGAGTCGACCACCTTGGCCTTCGGGTCGGCCGCGCGGATCGCCTCGGCGGCGGCGGTGACCAGCCGGCGGTAGTCCTCCGGGCTGCCGGCCCAGTACTGCTGCGCGTTGACCTCGTTCTCGATGGCGTACTCACCGACGCCGTAGGGGGTGTACCGCCGCACCAGGTCGCTGACGAACTTCTGGTAGGCGGCCAGGTCCACCGGCATCGCCGACTCGGTCTTGTTGGCCTGTCCCCGGGTGAACTTCGCCGTCCCGCCGGTCGCCCAGCAGACCCCGGTACGGATCTTCAGGTGCAGGGTGATGCCGAGCTTGCGGCTGCGTTCGGCGATCTGGTCCACCGCGGAGAAGTCCGGGCTGCCCTGGGTCTTCTCGATGTCGCACCAGCTCAGCTCGTGGTACGTCGTCGAGCCGGAGAGCTTCTCCAGGTACGGCACGAACTGGTCGTGCCGGGAGAAGTCCCAGTGCGCGCCGAACGGGTTGCGTACCGGCGCACCGGCCGGCAGCGGAGTGCCGGTGGCACCGGCCGACGGGGTGCCCGCCGACGGGTTGGTCGCCGACGGGGCCGGCCGGGGGGTGGGATCGTCCGAACAGGCCGCCCCGGCGACCAGGGCGAACAGCAGCGCACCGGCGACCAGCACCCGCCGCCCGGCCCGGCGGGTCACCGGTAGCCCAGTTCGCGCAGGGTGGCACCGGAGAAGACCCGGACCAGCACCCGCAGGAAGGGGTCCAGCTCCCGGCGGTAGGTGCCGACCCGGGAGCCGTAGATCGGGGCGTCCGTGCCGGCGGCGGCCCGCCGCCGGTCCGCTTCGGCGGTGTACTTGCCCGCCACGTCGTGCTGCTTGCCGTCGTAGTCGAGCACGCCAGCCTCCCATGGTTCGCCGAGGAACTCGAACAGGCCGCGCATGGCCTTCTCCGGGTCGGTGACTGTCTCCTCGTAGCGCAGTTCGTGGTAACGGTCGGCCGGCAACCGGGCCCCGGAGGCACGGGCGATCCTGATGTAACGCGGCCACTTCACCACGCACTTCACCGCCGACCAGTAGCCGAACCGCTTGCGGTGGGACACCACCACGTCCCGGCCGTCCCGTACGACGTGCACGAACTGCGCGTCCGGGAAGACCTCGGCCAGGAAGTCGATGGAGAGCGCGTAGAGCGGTGTCTTGTCGGCCCAGCGGGTCTTGCCCCGGGACCGGGCGTAGTCGGCCTGGATGCCGCCGAAGAAGTCGGCGATGCGGCCCAGCCAGTACTCCCGGGGGAACCCGAAGCGGGCCAGCCGCTCCCAGTCCCGCCCGACGATGCGCTGCATGTCGGTCAGGAACCGGGTCTCCGGGCCGCAGCTGACCCGGGAGTGCGAGTCGAGCACCAGGCGCAGCATTGTCGTGCCGGACCGCTGGCACCCGACCAGGAAGATCGGCCCCTGCGGACGGCCTGCCCCGGCTGCCGCGCCCGGTGCGGGGCCGGTCGCCGGTGCGGGCCGGGCCTGCGGGTCCGGTGCGGCGTGCGGGATCGGGTCGGCGGGGTCAGCCATGGTCCACCGCCTCGTGCCGGCCGGCCAGCGCGTCCAGCCGGGCGGTCAGGTCGGTGCAGAGCGTCCGCACCCGGGCGTCGATCTCCAACCGGGGCCGTGCCGGCGTGCGCGCACCGACGTGCGCGTGCAGCACCGGGTCGTACGGCAGGTCGAGGAACGCGCACAGCCGCCGGGTGTACCCGGCCGGGTCGGCGACGAGTGCGTCGTACGAGCAGAGCAGGGTGTCCGGGCGGTCGGCCAGGCCCAGCGAGAAGTACAGCGAGTTGCGGACGTACCAGAACAGGGCGGCGGCGGTGTGCGGCGTCATTCGGTCGTGGTCGAAGCCGGCGATCAGCTCCCGGGTCGGCGCGTCCAGGCGTTGCCCCTGCCAGCGGTCCCCGATCGTGCCGTCGGCGACGGCACGCAGCGCCCGCAGGTTGGCGTCGCCGAACTTCGCCACCTCGGACCGGGCCCGGTCGTCGACGTCCCGGTACGCCCACAGCGCCCGCCCCGGCGCGACCCCGGTCAGGGCGAGCAGCTCGTCCACCCGGTGTGTGTCGCACAGCGGCTTGACCAGCACGTACCGGTGCCGGCTGCGCCGGACGACGGCGGTGAGCACCGGGTCGGGGCGCAACCGGAAGCGGTGGAACACCGCCCGGTCGTTCTCGTTGCGCACCTCGACCGACGGGTCGGCGTCCAGGCCCCGGGTGAGCATGTTGGTGCCGGAGCGTTGCAGGCCCACCAGGTAGACCGGGACGGCCCGGCCGGGCGGCCCTGGATGGGCCCGCCGCCAGCGCCACTTGGCCAGCGCGGTGCGGGCCCGCTCGACCGGGTCGAGCCGGTCCTCCTCGACCAGCCGCCGGACGCCCTCGGTGCGTGCCCAGCGCAGGTGCCGGCGGACCCGTCGGGCGGTGTACGCCAACGCCGAGGGTTCGTCGGGGTGGGGCACCGGGTCCTCCTCGGGCACGTCGGGCGGGGTGGGGCACACGGTACCGGCAGATCATCGCGGCTGACCACGTGGCCGTGTGGTCAGCCGACGATGGGCCGTAAGGCTTACTTGGGGATCATGAGCTGGACTCACGACGCGGGTGTTGCTTACGGTGGGGCCCCTGGTCAACGCTGCTGTCCGGGGCGAACACCCCACCCCTGGACCCCGACGGACCGCAGCAGCCACCCCCGGAGCAGGCCGATGCGTGTCCTCCATGTCAACAAGTTCCTCTACCGGCGCGGCGGTGCCGAGGGCTACCTGCTCGACGTCGCCGAGCTGCAACGGGGCGACGGCGACGAGGTGGCCTTCTTCGGCATGACCCACCCGGACAACGACGCACCGACCCCGTACGCCCGGCACTTCCCGTCCCGGGTGGAGCTGGACCCGGCGCCGCGCGGTGCGGGCGCGCGGGCGGCGGTCGCGGCCCGGATGATCTGGTCGCCGGCCAGCCGGCGGGGCCTGGCCCGGGTGCTCGACGATTTCCGGCCCGACGTGGTCCACCTGCACAACATCTACCACCAGCTCTCCCCGTCGGTGCTGGCCGCGGTGCGGGCCGCCCGGGTGCCGGCGGTGATGACCCTGCACGACTACAAGCTGGCCTGCCCGAGCTACCAGATGCTCGACCAGGGGACGGTCTGCGACGCCTGCGTGACAGGCGGCCCGCTGCGGGCGGTCCGTCGCCGCTGCAAGGACGGGTCGCTGGGGGCCAGCTCGCTGCTCGCCGTGGAGTCCTGGCTGCACCGCTCCACCCGGGCGTACGGGCCGGTGCAGGCGTTCGTCAGCCCCAGCCGGTTCCTCGCCGACGTGATGCGTCGGGCCGGTGTCTTCCCCGACCGGCTGCACGTGGTGTCCCACTTCGTCGACGTCGCCGCGACGGCGGTGAAGCCGGCACCCGGCGGACCGGTGGTCTTCGCCGGCCGACTGGCCCCGGAGAAGGGCGTCGACGTGCTGATCGAGGCACTCACCCGGCTGCCCGACGACGTCGTGCTGGAGGTGGCCGGGGACGGCCCGGCCCGGGACGGGCTTACCGAACTGGCCCAGCGGCGGGCCCCCGGCCGGGTCCGGTTCCACGGCCGGCTGGACAAGGCCCGGCTGCACGAACTGGTCCGGTCCGCGACGGTGGTGGCGGTCCCGTCGCGGTGGAACGAGAACCAGCCGATGGCGGTGCTGGAGACGTACGGCTGCGGGGTGCCGGTGGTCGCCTCCGACCTGGGTGGTCTGCCCGAGCTGGTCACCCCCGGGGTGGACGGCGAGGTGGTGCCCGCCGACGACCCCGCCGCGCTGGCCGCCGGGCTGGGGCGCGTGCTGGCCGACCCGGCACGGGCGTACCGGATGGGGCTGGCCGGGCGGGCGCGGGTGGAGCGGGACTTCTCCCCGCAGGCGCACCTGGCCCGGTTGCGGGAGGTCTACTCGACCGCCGCGCGTGCCGTCCGGGAGCCGGTGTGAACCCGCCGGTGCGGGTGCTCTACCTGGCCGGCAGCGGACGAAGCGGCAGCACCCTGGTCACCACAGTGCTCGGCCAGTACGACGGGGTCTTCGCCGCCGGTGAGCTGCGCTACCTGTGGCAGCGCGGCGAGCTGGACAACCGGCCCTGCGGGTGCGGTCGGCCGCTGCGGGACTGCCCGCTGTGGCGCGAGGTGCGCCGGGAACTGCCGACCGACCGGGCCGCCGCGATCGCCGCCGGGCTGCGCGGCAGGCTCCGGATGCGCGGCCTGCCCGCGCTGCTGCGTCGCCACCGGCGCGGTGTACGGCCGGTCCCCGCGCACCCCGACGACGCGGCGCTGGCCGCCCTGTACGCCGCCGTGGCCCGGCACACCGGGGCGCGGGTGGTGGTCGACTCGTCGAAGCTGCCCCCGTACGGTGCGCTGCTCGGCGCGCTGCCCGGCATCGACCTGCGGGTGCTGCACCTGGTCCGCGACCCCCGGGCCACCGCCTTCTCCTGGCGTCGCCGCCGGGGCCTCGACGGCGACACCGACCCGGAGCTGATGAGCCGACCGCCGGTGTGGAAGGCGGCCCTGCTCTGGTTGGTCTGGAACACCGTGACCGTCCGCCTGTGGGGTGGCGGTGCCCCGACGGGCTACCTGCGGGTGCGCTACGAGGACCTGACCGCCGACCCGGAGGCGACGCTGCGCCGGATCGTCGCGTTCGCCGGGGTCGACGCCGACGGCGGCCCGTTCACCGGCCCGGCGACGGTGCGGTTGGCCCCGACGCACTCGGTGGCCGGCAACCCGTCCCGGCACCGGACCGGCCCGGTGCCGATCACCGCCGACGTGCAGTGGCGACGCGACCTGTCCCGCTGGTCGTATGCGCTGGTGACCGCGCTGACCGCGCCGGGCCTGCGCCGGTTCGGCTACCCGTGGGGTCGGGGCGGGCCGGTGTCGACGGGAGTCGGTCGGTCGACGGACGCCGGGCGGTCGACGGCGACCGGTCAATCGACGGACGCCGGTCAATCGACGCAGGTCGGGCGGCCGACGCAGGCCGGGCACGCGACGGTGGCCGGGCGAGAGGAGGGCTGAGGGATGTTGGCGGTGGTGGTGGGCACCGGGCGGTGCGGTTCGACCCTGGTGCAGGAGTTGCTGTCCCGGCATCCCGGGGTGGGGTTCGTCTCCGGCGTCGACGACAAGCTGTCCCGGCTCAACCTCGCCGGTCGGCTCAACGGGCCGCTGTACCGGCGGTCGGCGCCCCGCCCGGCCGGGATGACCTCGCTGCGGCACAGCCGCCGGCTGCTGGAGAAGGGCCGGTTGCGGGTAGCCCCGTCGGAGGCGTACGACCTGCTGGATCGGCACGTGCTTGCCGGTTTCTCCCGCCCGTGCCGGGACCTGACCGCCGAGGACCTCACCCCCTACCTGCGGCGGCGGCTGCGGGCCTTCTTCGACGCCCGGATCGAACGGCAGGGCTGCCGGCTGCTGCTGCACCACGTGACCGGCTGGCCGCGCACCGGCTTCCTGCGGGCCGGCTATCCCGGTCTGCGGGTGGTCAACGTGCTCCGCGACGGGCGGGCGGTGACCAACTCCTGGCTCCAGATGGGCTGGTGGGACGGCTGGCGTGGGCCGGAGAACTGGTTCCTCGGGCCGTTGCCGACCGACCTGCGCCAGGAGTGGGAGGAGTACGACAGGTCGTTCCCGGTGCTCGCCGCCCTGGGCTGGAAGATGCTGATGGACCGGTTCGCCGAGGCACGCGCCGCACACCCCGAGGGGCAGTGGCTCGACGTGCGCTACGAGGACCTGCTCGCCGACCCGCGTGCCGAGGTGGCCCGGATGCTCGACTTCCTCGACCTGGACTGGTCACCGGCGTTCGACAAGGGGTTCGGTCGGCACCGGTTCCACGCCGGGCGACGGGCCGCGTACCAGGACGAGTTGGGCGTGGACCAGCTCGCCGCGGTGGAACGGGTGCTGGACAAGCCGTTGCGGCAGTGGGGCTACCGGGACTGACCGGCGGGTCACCACCGGCGGCCCGTCGTCGCGGGCGGGGTGCCGGACCCGGCGGGGGCGAAGTTCCTACAGGTGCAGATGGTGGTGGCGGTCGGTCGGCCCATAACGTGCGCAGTCTCGCCGAGATTCAAGGAGACTGCATGGTTGCGATGGGAACGCCCCTGCGCGCCGGGGTGGCCGTACTGTCCGCGATGGTGCTCGCCGCCCTGGGCGCGGCACCACCGGCGGGGGCGGCGGCGGACGTACCGACGATCGTGGTCCAGGACGGGGTGACCCAGCCGGTGTTCGGCTACGCCGACGCCATCCGGGAGCGTCTGTTCATCGACTCCACCTTCGACAGCGACAACGACGGTCTGCGGGACATCATCGCGTTCGACCTGATGCGGCCGGCGGCCACCGCGAACGGGCTCAAGGTCCCGGTCATCATGGACGCCAGCCCGTACTACTCGACCGTCTGCCGGGGCAACGAGTCCGAGTGCAAGGCCGACCTGGACGGTGACGGCCTGCTCGACAGGTGGCCGCTGTTCTACGACAACTACTTCGTGCCGCGCGGCTACGCGGTGATCCTGCTGGACATGGTGGGCACCAACAACTCCACCGGCTGCCCCACCACCAACGCCAACCAGGACAATCTCAGCGCCAAGCAGGCGATCAACTGGCTCAACGGCCGGGCCACCGCCCGCAACGCCGCCGGCCAGGTGGTCACCGCCGACTGGCACAACGGCAAATCGGGCATGATCGGCAAGTCGTACGACGGGTCGCTGGCCATGGCGACGGCGGTGACCGGCGTCAAGGGCCTGACCACCGTGGTGCCGATCAGCGGCCCCACCGAGTACTACGACTACGTGCGCAGCAACGGGGTGGTCACCCGGGGCAACAGCTACGTGGCGTCGCTTGCCAACACGGTCACCAACCCGGAGCGGCGGGAGTACTGCAAGCCGGTGCGGGACGCGATGGCCGCCGCCGACGGCGACGAGACCGGCGACTACACCGCCTTCTGGAACGAGCGCAGCTACGTCAAGAAGGTCCCCAACATGACCGCCAGCGTGCTGCTCTACCACGGTCTCAACGACGACAACGTCCGCGCGGACCACTTCAGCAAGTTCTGGTACGCCCTGGCGGAGAACAACGTCCAGCGCAAGCTGTGGCTCTCCCAGGAGGGGCACGTCGACCCGTTCGACTCGCGGCGCGCGGTCTGGGTGTCCACCCTGCACCGGTGGTTCGACTTCTGGCTGCACGGGGTCGCCAACGGCATCATGGACGAACCCCGGGTCGACCTGGAGCGGGCCGCCGACGTGTGGGAGACCCACGCCGACTGGCCGATCCCCGGCAAGGCCGACACCGAGGTGTTCCTCCAGCCCGGCAGCACCGGGGCCGGCGGCCTGAAGCTGGTGCCGACCGCCAAGCCGGCGACCGGCGCGTTCCAGGACAGCCGTACCCAGAGCCAGAACACCATGATCCTCAACCCGGACACGGTGCAGCCGAACCGGCTGGCGTTCCTGTCCGCGCCGCTGACCGCGCCGCTGCACATCTCGGGCACGCCGACGGTGCAGCTGCGGGCCTCGGCCGACCAGACCGACACCAACTTCGGGGCGATCCTGGTCGACTACGGCACCGACGAGCGGGTGGCGCACCGGGCCTCCGGCGAGGGCATCATCACCCTGACCACCGAGGACTGCTGGGGGTTGAGCAGTCCGACCGACGACGGCTGCTACAAGCAGACCGCCAAGCGGGTCGCCACCGCCGACTACGAGCTGGTCACCAAGGGCATCATGGACGCCCAGAACCGGCAGTCGATCCGTACCGCCGTGCCGCTGGTGGTGGGGGAGTCGTACAACTTCACCTTCCCGCTGCTGCCGGAGGACTACGTGTTCAAGCCGGGCCACCGGATCGGCGTGATCATCGTGGCCAGCTACCCGCAGTACTCCAGCCAGGCGGACACCACCGCCGCGAACATCCAGGTCGCCCTGAAGAGCAGCAAGATCGTTCTTCCGGTGGTCGGCGGCACGTCCGCCGCGCACGCGGCCGGTTTCTGACCGGTCCCGGGCCCGCCCGGCTGATCGAAAGGTGTGGCCGGGACGTTTCCCCGGGGGAGCGGGAGCGATGGCACGACCCGGGGTGGCCGCCGACGCAGCAGCGCCGCGTCGGCGGCCACCGTCGTACGGGGCCACGGGCCGGTCGCCGGCCGGGCGGTCAGCCCGACCGGTGACCGGCCCGCCTCCGGTCACCCGACGGTGCAGGGGGTGCCGTTGAGGACGAAGCCGGTGGGCGGCACGTTCGGGCCGCTGTAGGCGCCGACGAAACCGGCCGTGGTGCTGCCCCCGGCGGCGATCCGCCGGTTGTCGTCGGTGCTGGCGACCGTCACCGTGCGCCCGGTCTGCGTCCAGGTGGCGCTCCAGCCGCTGCTCACCTTCTGCCAGTCGGTGGGCCACTTCCAGGTCAACGTCCAGCCGTCGACGGGGTTCGCCCCGTTGTTGACGATCTCGACGTTGCCGACCCAGCCGTTGCCCCAGTCGCTGGCGGTGCTGAGCCGGACGGTGCAGCTGCTCTCGGCCGGGCCGGCGGTGGTGAAGGTCACCGGCGGCGACGACCAGGAGACCTTCCCGGCGGTGTCCCGGGTCAGCACGTTGAGGGTGTACCGGGTGCCGGGGACGAGGTTGTCGACGGTGAACGAGGTGCCGGCCGTCTCGCCGAGCTGCTCACTGACCGTGCCGTTCTGCCGGTACACCTCGTACTTGGCGATCGGGGCGCCCTTCGGCGGGGCCGGCGACCAGGAGATCGTCGCCGCCCGGTCGGTCACCCCGCTGACGGTGGGCTGCCCCGGCGGGGCCGGGTGCGCGGTGACCGGCGACGACGGCCGCAGCACCAGCGTGGTCAGCGAGTACGCCGGCAGCGTCCGGCTGCCCGCGCTGCCGGACTGCCCGGTGACCACGCCGGACGCCCCGTTGGTGAGCGAGTACGTCGTCGGCGCGGCATCCGACGGGGTGAACCCGGCATAGTCGATGGTGACCTGACGGGCGTTGTCCGGGTCCTTGTTGACCAGCAGCAGCGCGAGATCCCCGTCGACCCGCCGGACGGCGTGCGCGGTGACCAGCGGCTGGTCGGTGGCGGCCCGGACGAACTGGTCACCCGGCCGGGCGAACAGGTTCAGCATGGACAACCCGTGGTACGGGGCGAACGGGGTGTTCAGCGGCGGCTCGCAGACCGAGTTGTCGGCGGTGCACCCGCCGCTGGACAGCAGCCCGAAGTCGCCGTAGTCGGTCTGCCCGGCCACCTGCGACACGGTGCCGATGCCGTTGTGCACGTTCCACCACTGGACGGTGAAGACGCCGTTCTCCAGCAGGTCGCTGTAGGCGTCGGCGAGGAACAGCGCGCCGGGCTGGGTGTTCTGGCCGGTGCCGACGTTCAGCTCGGTGAAGCTGATGCCGATCCGGGCGGCGTTCGGGCCGGCGTACCGGGCGAGCTGGTCGCGCAGCAGGTGGGCCGCCTCGTCGATGTGGGCGGTACGGGCCAGCGACTCGGCCGCGCTGCCACCCGGGTACCAGTGCACGTCCACGAAGTCGATCTTCGGGCCGGCGATCGAGAGCACGGTCCGGTTCCACGGACCCGGATCACTGCCGGCGGTGATTCCGTCCGGCCAGTTCCCCGGCATGGTCAGCACCGCGCCGACCTTGACCGTCGGGTCGACCGCCTTCATCGCGTCGGCGTACTCGACGACCAGCCGGGCGTACTGGCCGGCGCTCTTGTCGGGGTGGTCGTCGGCCTCCCAGGCCGAACCGTAGAGGCCGTTGCCGTAGTTCTCGTTGCCGACCGTCCACCACTTCGCGCCGTACCCCTTGGTGACGTTGGCGTAGCGCACCCAGTCGGCGGCCTCGGCGGGGGTGCCGGTGCCGTAGTTCGCGATGATCATCGGCTGCGCGCCGACCCGCCGGGCGGCGGCCATGAAGGTGTCGAAGTCGGTGTTCGGCGCGACGTACCCGCCGGGCGCGGTGTGGTCGCGCCAGTGGTAGATGTCGGCGTACGAGCCGCCCGGGTAGCGCATCATCCGCACACCGGCGGCCTTGAGCAGGTCGGACGTCTCGGCGGTGCCGAGCTGGGAGTCCCAGATGGCATGGTTGACACCCAGCGCGGTGTCCGGCACGGTGGCCAGCCCGGCGTTGACGTTGACCGTCACGGCCACCGGATCCGACGCCGCGTCGGCGGGCGACGGACCGGTCACGGCGAGCCCACCGGTGGCGAGCAGCAGGCTCACGGTGAGCGCCGTCCAGCGCCCCCGGACGCGCCGCGCCGGGCGCGACGGTGGGGCGGAATCTCTGTTCATGCGGGTTCCTTCGTGGGTCACCACAGTGCACCGCCCGGCCGGTCGGGGTAGCGGCGCACCACGAGGGGGCGTCGAGACGGCGGGCGGGACTGATGGACGGACTACTGACGTCGTTCCGTCGCACTTGTCGCCGTCCCCCGGAAACCACCGGCCCCGGTTGCCCTTGGACGACTGTCCGCCCCGCGCGCGCGGCAAGTCATCGACGCATCAGAATCCCACGACGATCGTGGCGAATTCAAGCCGGTCCACGGACGGCCCCGCCCCGCCGTGCCGGTACGGCTCAACGCCGGGCGGCCACCGTCGCCGCGAACCCGGCCGCCCGCGCCAGCACGGCCATCCGCCGTGGCCGGGAGACGACCGTCGGCCCGGTACGCAGGCAGTCGCGCACCACGTCGGCGGCCCGCTCCACGCTCAGCAGCATGGGCTTCACCGGCGACTTGGCCATCTTGGTGTCGACGAACCCGAACCGGACGACTGTCACCCGCACCCCGTGGGGGCGGAGCGCACCCCGCAGTCCGACCAGGTACGACGTCAACCCCGCCTTGGCGGCGGCGTAGCCGGGGGCCTGGGTCGACGGTCCGGCGTCGGCGAGGCTGGACAGGCCCACCAGGTGACCACCACCCCCGGCCACCATCGCCGGCACGACGACCTCCACGGTGCGCGCCGCACCGATCAGGTTGACCTCCAGCGCCCTGGTCTGCGCCGCCAGGTCAGCGACGTCGAAGAACTCACCGACCCCCGCCGCGTAGACGCACACGTCGACCCCGCCGAGCAGGTCGACCGCCCCGGCCAGCACCGCGCGGTAGGCGTCGCCGGTGACGTCGGCGACGTGGTGGGCGTACCCGGGGGCGGCCAGGGCGCTTTCGCTGCGGGACAGCCCGGTGACGGTCCAGCCGGCCGCCACCAGTTGCCGGGTGAGCGCCAGCCCGACACCGTCGCTGTTGCCCACCACGATCGCCCGTCGCCCCTGCGCACCCATGTCGGGACTCTAGAGCACCCCGACCGCCGGCCCGGGACGCGGGCGGAACGGCTCCGGCCGGTGTGCCGCCGGCCGGGGAACGGGGTGAACCGCCTGGCCCGCGCCCGCGACGCCGCCCCACCCATCGGGTCGACGGTGGGCAAGGCGGCGTCGGCGACACCGTCGGTTCGGCTACCGCTAGGGCTGGCCCTGGTGGACCTCGTCGTCGGCACCCCGGACGAAGAGCCGCACCAGGCCGCCGTAGACGCTCCCCGCCGGAGCGGAGATCGCGCCGCCGGGGCCGTCGACCGTGCTCCAGCCCGACCACGCGCCGGAGTCCTGGAGGTACCAGGTGGTGCGCAGGTCGTCGCCGCCGGTGCGGACGAAGACGTGCAGCCCGCCACCGTAGACCAGGGCGGCCGGCGCGGACGCCGCGCGTGCGGTGCCGGGCACGTCGCTCCACCCCGACCATGCGCCGGTGGACAGCGAGTACCGGTTGGTGCGTACGTTGCCGTTCGTGCCCCGGACGAAGACGTGCAGGTCACCGCCGTAGATGGCGGCGGACGGGGCCGAGTTGGCGCCGGTCGGGCCGGCGAGGGTGGCCCAGCCGGACCAGGCGGCGGTGTCCAGCGAGTACCGGTTGGTCCGGACCTTGCCGTTCGCGCCCCGGACGAACAGGTGCAGTTGGCCGCCGTAGACGGTGGCGGACGGGGCCGACGACGCGGACGTGGCACCGGGGACCGTGCTCCAGCCGGACCAGGCGCCGGTGTCCAGGGCGTACCGGTTGGTGCGGACCTTCTGGTCGGCCTGCACGAACAGGTGCAGTTCCCCGCCGTAGACGGCGGCCGCCGGCGCCGATGTCGCCATGGCGTCACCGGGGACGGCGGCCCAGCCGGACCAGGAGTCGGTGTTCGTGTCGTACCGGTCGACCCGCACCTGCCCGTCGGGGCCCTGCACGAAGACGTGCAGCTCACCACCGTAGGTGGCGGTGGCCGGCGCGGACCGGGCCTGCGCCGTGCCCGGCACCGGCGTCCAGCCCGCCGCGCGTACGGCATCGGCTGCCACGGTCTTCCCCGCAGTGGGGTCCTGCATGACGGCGTTGCCCCGGAGACCGCCTGCCGAGCTGGCGTTCGCGGTGGGGTTCGCCGGTCTTCCGGCTGCCGTGTTGCCGCTTCCCGGGACGGCGGCTGCGGGGGTGGCGATCAGCGTGACCGCGCCCAGGCCGAGGGCGAGCGCCGGCAGCCGCCGCTTCACCAGTTTCAACGATCGACTCAGACGCATAGACGCTCCCTTGTGGACGGATGGCGGTGATGACGGCTCGGTCAGCTGTGGCTGGTCCGCAGGGCTCGACACCCGCCTGTCCCCGGGCGGCCGACGACGCTGCCCAGCAACCTCGACAAACCCCCGTCACCGCCACCCTATCGACCCACCCCCACCCCCCACATCCACCAACCACCCCACCCCACCCCCCCCCCCACCCGGCCCCCCGCCACCCGCCCTGACCGCGGTGATCAAGAGGTTTAGGCCACCACGTTCGGCTCTGGTGACCCAAACCTCTTGATCACCCGGGATGGCCACTCCTGCGGAGCGGTGATCAAGAGGTATGGGTCGGGCCTGCCCGGGATCGGTGACGTAAAGCTCTTGATCACCAGGGATGGGTGGGGAGGGGTGGGTGGGGGAGGGGTGGGTGGGGTGCGGGGGTGGGTGGGGGTGCGGGCACCGGGGGTGCCGGTGGCCGCACGGGGGTCAGGCGACGGAGCAGGGGGAGCCGTTGAGGGTGAAGGAGGAGGGTTTGTCGGTGTTGCCGGTGTGGTTGGCCTGGAAGCCGATGCTGACCGAGCCGCCTGGCGCGATCGTGCCGTTGTAGGAGACGTTGCGGGCGGTGACCGCGCCGCTGGTCGGCGAGTAGGTCGCGTTCCAGCCGCTGGTGATGGTCTGCCCGGCCGGCAGGGTGAACGCCAGGGTCCAACCGTTGACCCCGGTGTCTCTGAGGGTGGTGATCGTGATCGCGGTGGTCAGGCCGGTGTTCCACGCGTTGACGGTGTACTCGATCCGACACTCGGCTCCCGGACCGGGCGTGGTGGGCGTGGGCGGGAACGGGGTCGGCGGCGTGGTGGTCGGCACCGGCGGGGTGGTGGGCGGCGGCGTGGTCGGGGGCCCGGTGGTGGGTGGCGTGGTGGTGGGTGGCGGGGTGGTCGGGGGCGTGGTGGTCGGGGGCGTGGTGGTCGGGGGCGGGGTGGTGGTGGGCGGGGCGTCGAGGCCGAAGAACCGGATCGCCTGCGCGGCGTCGACCGGCAGGTTGTGCGTGACGCCCTGCATGCTGATCGCCTCAACCGGTGCCGTGCCGTTGCTGCCGCCGTACCGGGTGCGGGTGTAGCCGGCCTGCGGGGTGTCGGTGAAGGTAGGCGTCTGGCTCAGCCCGTGGACGTTGGTCCACTGCTTGACCTCTTCGCCGAAGTTCGGGTAGCGCAGGGTCTCGTCGTTGGTGCCGTGCCACAACTGCATCCGGGGCCGTTTGCCGGTATATCCGGGGTAGGCGTTACGGACCAGGTCGCCCCACTGCTGCGCGGTCTTGGTGACCTGCCCGTTGGCGCACTGACTGTTCCACTCCGAGCCGTCGGTGGTGGCGAAGCAGCCGAACGGCACCCCGGCGAAGGCCGCACCCGCCGCGAACACGTCGGGATAGTCGCCGAGCAGCACGTTGGTCATCATCGCCCCGGAAGAGGTGCCGGTGGCGAAGATCCGGTTCGGGTCGACGGGGTACCGCGCCCGGACGTAGTCGACCATCGACTTGATGCCCACCGGATCGCTGCCCCCGTCGCGGCGCAGCGCCTGCGGGGAGGAGACGTCGAAGCACTTGCTGCTGCGGGTCACCGACGGGTAGATGACGATGTAACCGTACCGGTCGGCCAGGGCCGCGTACTGGGTGCCGGAATAGAAGGCCGGGCCGCTGCCGGTGCAGTAGTGCACGGCCACCAGCAGACCCGGTCGGGCCGCCACGGTGTTCGGCACGTACAGGTACATCTGGAGATTGCTGGGGTTGGCGCCGAAGTTCGTCACCTGGGTCAGCGTCGCCGCCGAGGCCGGGGTGGGGGCGGCGATCGCCGCCAGTACGGTGAGCGCGGCGGCGACCAGGGCGGTGCCGAGGAGTTTGATCCTGGATCTCATGGGACAGGTTCCTCCGGAGGATCGCGGGAATGCGGCTGCTCCGATCGAGGCTGCCCGGCGCTCGATCGTGTCCGGCTCAGGAACATCCATGAGTATCGTTAGCCTGTCGTCGGCTTGGCAAGGCGGGCCGCCCCACCGGAAGTTCCGGTCGCCGACCGGCCCGGACACCGGCGACCGGCGGGACCGCGCCGGTGGATAATGGCCGCATGCGTGGTCCTGCGATGACGGACGTCGCCCGCCTGGCGGGAGTCTCCCACCAGACGGTTTCCCGGGTGCTCAACGACCATCCGAACGTCCGGGAACAGACCCGGGTCCGGGTCCGTGCGGCGATCGCCGAGCTGGGCTACCGACCGAACCGGGCGGCACGGGCGCTGGTCACCGGCCGCTCCCAGCTCATCGGGGTGGTGGCCCAGAACAGCACCCTGTACGGGCCGGCGTCACTGCTGGCGGCCCTGGAGCAGGCCGCCGCGTCGGCCGGCTTCGCGGTCAGCGTCGGCAGCGTCAGCACCCTCGACCGGCGGTCCATCTCCGCCGCCGTGGAGCGGCACCTCGACCACCGGGTCGCCGGCATCGTGGTGATCGCCCCGGTGGCCTCGGCCGACGAGGCGCTCGACCACCTGCCGCACGGCGTGCCGCTGGTCACCGTCGACGGCGATCCGGCCCGGGAGGCGGCGTTGGTCACAGTCGACCAGGCAGCGGGGGCCGGACTGGCCACCCGGCACCTGTTGGACGCCGGGCACCGTACCGTCTGGCACGTCTCCGGCCCGGCGGACTGGTTCGACAGCGCCGGGCGGGTCGAGGGTTGGCGGGCGGCGCTGCGGGCGGCCGGGGCGGAGGTGCCGCCGGTGCTGTCGGCCGACTGGAGCGCGGCGTCAGGATACCGCTGTGGGCAGATGCTGGCCCGGATGCCGGAGGTGACGGCGGTCTTCGCGGCGAACGACCATCTCGCGCTGGGGGTGTTGCGGGCGTTGAGCGAGCGCGGGCGTCGGGTGCCGGAGGAGATCAGCGTGGTCGGCTTCGACGACGTGCCGGAGGCGGCGTACTTCATCCCCCCGTTGACCACCGTGCGGCCGGACTTCGACGCGGTGGCCCGCGTCGGGCTGGCGATGCTGCTGCGGCAGATCGAGGCCGGCCCGGGCGTGGTCGAACGGCACACCATCGCCCCCACCCTGGTCCACCGGGCCAGCGTCGCCCCCCCACCCCCCTGACCCCCCATCCTCCCCTGCCCCCTCACCCTCCCCTGCCCCTCACCCTCCCGCGGTGATCAAGAGGTTTGCGTCACCTTGAAGATCAATCCTGACGCAAACCTCTTGATCACCGGGGCGGTGGTCCGGGGCGGTGGTGGGGGGTGGGGGCGGTGGTGGGGGGTGGGTGGGGGTTAGTGCAGGGGTCTGGGGCCGTAGCCGACTGCCCGGTCCACTCCGACGTGGAAGAGCCAGCAACCTGCCACGAGCGCGAGCAGCGGCCATCCGGTCCCGCCGAGAGCCAGGGCGATGCCGTGGACGGCGAGCAGCGCGCAGGGGGCGACGTAGTTGTGTGCCAGGTTGTAGGTGATCGCCCCGACGCGGTTGTCGATCAGGTAGCCGAGCATCGGGAGGTCGAAGACGAGGAACAGGGCGAGCAGCCACCACCAGGCGAAGCCCGTCAGCACGATGAGGGCGACGGCCGCCGCGGCGACGACGGCGCCCTCGGCCCGGTAGAGGACCGGCACCGGGGTGGCCGGTGGCGGGGTGCGGGCGGTCATGAGCGCGGCCAGGTCTCGAGGGCGGTCACCACGCTGTCGATCGTCCTGTCGTAGCTGCGCTCGAGGTCGGCGGTGAGCTTGAAGGCACCGGCGGTCTCCAGGCTGACGAAGCCGTGGATGACGGAGCGCAGGAACCGCGTGGCGTCGATCGCGTCGTCGCCGACGAGACGGTAACCGGCCAGGACGGTGTAGATCACGTCGAGCCCGCTCCCGCTCGCGAGCTGGTCCTCGGTGTCGTCGGGCTCGGGCGCGCGGATGGTCATCGGGTACTGCATCGGATTCTCCCGCGCCCACGCCCGGTAGGCGGCGGCCAGGCTGCGGACCGCGTCGGCACGGGCGCGGCCGATGCACGCCTGGGCGAGCGCCGCGGAGAGGTTGCCCTTCGCGCGGAGCATCATGCCGCGGCGGAGCCCGGGAAGGCCGTCGACGTGCTTGTAGAGGGACGGGACGCGTACGCCGAGGCTCTCGGCGAGCGCGGCGAGGGTGAGCTCGTCGGTGGGGTGGGCTTCGAGCAGTTGGGCGCCACGCTCGACGACGACGGCGGTGGTGAGGCCGGCCCTAGGCACCCGCGTGCACCCGCCCGAGGAAGGCGAGCACGGCCGGGGTGGTGAGCTCGGGTCGCTGGGAGTGCGGGTAGTGGCCGGCGTCGGGCACCATGACGACCTCGCCACGCAGGGTCTCGCCGATCCACGCCGCCTCGGCCGCCGGGTCCTTGAAGTCGGGGTCACGGTCGCCCATGACGACGAGCACCGGCGTGTCCACCTCGGCGAGTCGTACCTCGGCGACATCGTGGTCGGTCTGTCGTGCGGTGCGCGAGAAGGCCTTGCCGTACGCGGGCTGGCGGAGCTTGCCTATGACGGCCGCGCGGTATTCGGCGAAGTCGGCGGGTTTGGTGCCGGCGTAGAGGGAGGGCAGGTAGGCCTTCCAGACGGTGGCCACCCAGAGCGGCGACGTCATCGCGTGGAACAGGCTCCGCATGCCCGGGGGCATCTTCGGGTTGCGCACGAACGGGCCGACCAGCACGAGACCGGAGACCTGCTCGGGGTGGTCGGCCGCGACGATGACGCCCGCACCCGCCGCGAGGGAGTTGCCGACGACTGTCGCCGGCCGGCCGAGCTCGTCGATCAGGGCGCTGATGTCGGCGGCCGTCTCGCGGTCACCGTAGGAGGTGAATGTGGTGTCGCTGTCACCGTGACCACGCAGGTCGGTGGTGGCCACGGTGTAGCCGGCGGCGACCAGGGCCGGGGTGAGGAAGCGGTACGAGGTGCGCAGTTCCGCCATTCCGGGCACGAGGATCACGAGCGGGCCGCTGCCCTGCAGGTCGTACGCGATGCGACCTTCCGCGCGGTGCAGGAAGCGGGTCGCCGGCTGGAGGGCGTTCCGGGATTCGGTCATGAAGCTAGCGTAGCTAGGCAAAAAGCTAACTGCAATAGCTTTGGTGTACGGATAGCAGTTCCCGGCCCGGGTGAGGGGCGGGCGTCGGGGGCGGGCGTCGTCGAGCGGGTTACCCGCTGTCGACCTCCCCACACTCGGCGGGGCGACGGCGGAGGGCTCGTACCGTGGAGGGGCCGGCGGCACCTATCGGGGCCGCCGGCCCGTCGCGGACCTCACATGTCGGGGCCACCGGCCTCGCGTACCGGGCGCACCTCGACCAGGCCGAAGCGGGCCTCGGGGATGCGGGCGGCGTGCTCGACCGCCTGCCCGATGCTGGCGCAGTCGACCAGGTAGATCCCGGCGAGGTGCTCCCCGGCCTCAGGGAACGGGCCGTCGGTGGTCACCGCCCGCCCGTCACTGACCAGAACCTTCTTCGCCTGCCCCGGGTCGGCGAGCGCCTCGGCGACGATCAGCTCACCCGACTCGGTGAGCTCCTCCACCAGGGCGGCGTGCGCCCTGACTCCCGTTTCGCGGTCGGTGTCGGACATGTCCTGCCAGGTGTCCCGGATCTGCCGGGTGTGAGTGATCATGATCAGGTACTTCACGGCTGCCTCCTGAAACGGGTGCGACGACTTCCACCCCTGTGTCGAGACCACCGCGCCGACTTCGACATCCGGGCCGGGGACATCACCCGGCGACGGCCCCGCCAGCTCGGCGCGCCGACCGGATGAGCGCGCTGGTGTCCGGGGTGGTGGCGGAGGTGGATCGCGGTGTTCAGGCCGGCCGGGCCGCGCGCAGTCGCAGGAAACGCTGCTCCGGGACGTTGCGGGTCCCCTGGGCGGCCAGCAGGTAGCACCGCCTGGCCGCCGCCCGGTCGCCGAGCAGGTCGAGCAGGTGCCCCCGGACGACGTGCGTCCGGTGGTTGCCGGCGAGCACGGGATCGGCCTGGGCGGCGGTCAGTTCCGCGAGTGCGGCCCGCGCCCCGTCCACCATGGCGACCGCCACGATCCGGTTGAGCGTGACCATCGGGCCGGGCGCGACGCGCCGCAGCAGGTTGTAGAGCCCGAGGATCTGCGGCCAGTCGGTGTCCTCGGCGCGGGGTGCCTCGTCGTGCACGGCGGCGATCGCGGCCTGCACCTGGTAGGGCCCGAGCGGCGCGTCCGCCAGGGTCCGGGTGATCAGCGCGACCCCCTCGGCGACGGCCGCCCGGTCCCACCGGGACCGGTCCTGCTCGGCAAGCGGGACGGGTGATCCGTCCGGCCGGGTCCGCGCCGGCCGGCGGGCGTCGGTGAGCAGCATCAGCGCCAGCAGGCCGGTGACCTCAGGATCGTCGGGCAGGTGCTGGTGCAGCTGCCGGGTCAGCCGGATCGCCTCGGCGGTGAGCTCCCTCCGGTCCCACACCGGACCCGAAGTGGCCGTGTAGCCCTCGTTGAAGATCAGGTAGAGGACTTCCAGCACGGCGACCATCCGGGTCGGGCGGTCACCGGGGGAGGGCAGCCGGAACTCGGTGCCACCGGCCCGGATCTGCTGCTTGGCCCGGCTGATCCGTTGCGCGACGGTCGACTCGGGCACCAGGAACGCCCGGGCGATCTCGGCGGTGCCCAGCCCGCCGACCGCCCGCAGGGTGAGCGCCACCTGGGAACCCCGGGTCAGTGCCGGATGGCAGCAGAGCATCAGCAACGTCAGCGTGTCGTCCACGGCGGAGACCGGACCC
Source organism: Micromonospora sp. NBC_00421 (assembly GCF_036017915.1). NCBI lineage: Bacteria > Bacillati > Actinomycetota > Actinomycetes > Micromonosporales > Micromonosporaceae > Micromonospora > Micromonospora sp. NBC_00421. The sequence goes on along the minus strand of NZ_CP107929.1, from coordinate 2,661,017 downwards.
GGACCGGTCAGGGCGGCCACCGTACGCTCCCGGCGCCGGCGGGCGGCGTCGCTGCGCCACGCCTCCGTCCAACGGCGGGAGGCGACAGTGGTCAGCCAGCCCCGGGGGTTCGCCGGCAGCCCTTCCCGCGGCCACTGTACGGCCGCCGCCAGCATGGCCTCCTGGACGGCGTCCTCGCAGGTGTCGAAGCCGCCGTACCGGCGTACCAGGGTGGTGAGCACCTGCGGGGCGTGCTCGCGCAGCAGGTCCTCGACGGCCGGCGTGGCGGTCACGCGTCCGGGCGGCCGGCGGCGAGGACCGGCCGCACCTCGACCAGGCCGAGCCGCGCCTCCGGCACCCGGGCAGCGAGCGCCACCGCCCGCTCGATGCTGTCGCACTCCACCAGGTAGAAACCGGCGAGATACTCCTTCACCTCGGGGAAGGGGCCGTCGGTGGCGGTCGTCCGACCCCGGTCGACCCGGACCCGGCGGGCCGTGGCCGGGTCGGCCAACGCCTCGGAGGCGAGCAGCTCACCGGTCGCGGTCAGCTCGTCGACCAGGGTGGTGTGGGCCTCGACGCCCAGCTGCCGTTCGGTGTCGGACATGGCCTGCCACAGGTCACGAGCCTGCGCGTTGTGGCTGATCAGGATCAGGTACTTCACCGCACCTCCAGGGTCGCGGTGATTGTCCCATCACCACAGGTGGCGAGGTCGGCCGGTCGACGGGGGCCGGGATTCCGGTCCGGTCGCCGGACGGGTGCTTCGATCGTTGACCTGGCAACGGCGATCGTCGACCTGGCAACGGCGAAGGTGACCGGCCCGGTGCCGGTGCCACGATGGGAGGTGTCCCGACATGGGGGACGCGTTGACGGACAGCCCCGACGACAAGACCCGACCCGGGCCCGGCCACCCCCGCACCGGCCGGTCGGCCGAGGCGGTCCGGGCACCCTCCGCCCTGGACGCCTGGGGGCGGGCGAACCAGCGCGGACAGTGCGACTGGTCCGACCCGGACACCGAGCCGCACCTCATCCGTGGTCTCGACTGAACCGGTGCGCCCCCGGGGCCTCAGGCCGCCCGGCGGTCGCGGGCCTGCGCGCCGTACGGCTGCGCCGCCATCCGGCGGGGTTCGTCGAGTTCGTCGAGCCGCAACCGCCACCGCGACCGGCCGGTGCGTCGGCCCTGCGGCGGGCCGGTCGGACGCGGACCGAGCCGGAACAACAGCACCGTGATCAGGTAACCGCCGACCAGGAACCCGTGGCTGATCAGCCGGGGCACCGCCACCTGTGCGGTGACCAGGTCGTTGACCGACAGCAGGACCAGGGTCGCGACGAAGGCGCTGAGCATCGGCAACAACCCGGCCGGCGGGGTACGGCGCACCGCGACGAAGAGGAAGCCGGCGCCCACCGCCACGTTCCACGCCGCCGACTCGTGCCACAGGTGCTGCCCGGTCGGGTGCAGGTGCTCGGCGTTGACACCCTGGCCGACCTGGGCCAGCCCGAGGGCGAGCTGGACCGCGCCGAGCAGCCCCAGGGCCACCCGCAGACCGTTGGTCAGCCCGCCGCGCCACCTGTCGACGAGCCGTCGGCGCGGCGGCGGCACGGCGGCGAGGATCGTCTCCGCCAGGACCGTACCGGCCAGGTCTGGTGCCGCCGTCACCACCCGGGTACGGGCCCGTCGGGTCACCATGGCGGCGACCTCGTGCCACGCCCGGCAGTCGGCGCACCCGTCCAGGTGCGCCTGGACCGCTACCCGCTCCTCGGCGGTCTCCTCCCCGTCGAGCTGGGCCGACAGGATCTCCCGCCACGATTCGCACCGCATCCAGGGATTGTCGCTCATCCCGGCAGCCCGTCGACGCAACGCTCCGAGAGGGCGTAGCGCACCAGCACCACGTCGCCGATCTGGCGTACCTCGGCGATCCTGGCCCGGTGGCCCGGGTGCCACGGGAACGCGCCGTCGCCGACGAACCGGGGCGCCCGGCGGTCGCCGACGAAGAACGGGGCGACCACCAGGTGCAGTTCGTCGGCGAGGCCGGCGGTGAGGAACCGGGCGTGCACCGTCGCACCGCCCTCCACCATCAGTCGCTCCACCCCCCGACCGGCCAGGTCCGCCAGGGCGCGGGCCGGATCCAACGGGTCACCCGCGTCGACCACGGTGGCCGACCCGGCGAGCAGTTCGGTGGTCTTCTCCACCGCGGGGCCGGCGCAGTAGACGATCTTCTCGGCGTCGCCGACGGTGAAGAACCGGGCCGTCGGGTCCAGCAGTCCCCGTGCGGTCAGGGTCACCTTCACCGGCGACGGCGGCAATCCGGCGGCCTGCCGGGCGGCCCGCAGCCGCGCCGAGCGGACCACCAGCCGGGGGTCGTCCGCCCGGATCGTGCCCGCGCCGACCAGGATCGCGTCACACCCGGCCCGGACGCCGTCGATGCGGTCCATGTCCTCGGCGTTGGACAGCAGCAGCCGCTGCTCGGTGGCGTCGTCGATGTACCCGTCTATCGACGTGGCGCAACTGAGCAGCACGTACGGCCGCCCGGTCGACGCCGGGACGGCGGTGTCCGTCGTCCCGGCCGACACGACACCCATCTCAGTTCAACGACGGCAGGTCGACGGCCCGGGCGGCGGCCCGGCTCGCCTTCGCCGCCAGGTAGTCGGCGTTGGCGGGGGACAGGAACACCCCGGTCGGCACCACCTCGGCCACCGCCACGCCCAGCCGGGTCAACTGCTCGGCCTTGTCCGGGTTGCTGCTCAGCAGCACCAGCTCCGGCACCCCGAGCACCGCCAGCATCTGCGCGGCGGCCCGGTAGTCCCGTTCGTCCTCGTCGTGGCCGAGCGCCACGTTCGCCTGGTAGGTGTCGAGCCCGGCGTCCTGGAGGGCGTACGCGTCGAGCTTGGGGTAGAGGCCGATGCCGCGTCCCTCCTGGCGCAGGTAGAGCAGGAAGCCACCCGCCTCGGTGATCCGCTCGACCGCCTCGCGCAGCTGCGGGCCGCAGTCACAGCGCTGACTGCCGAAGACGTCCCCGGTCAGGCACTCGCTGTGTGGGCGGACCAGCGGCGCGGCCCCGCCCGCCGCGTGCCGGCGCAGCGCGCCCGCCCAGTCGCCCAGCCCGAACGCCAGGTGCTCCCGGCCGTCCACCAGCCCGTCGAACGAGAAGACCCGGGCCGTGGTGGTGTACCCGTCGGGGAACCGCAGCGGGACCGTGACCTGTGTCCGGACCGTCGCTGCCGGCAGTGCGTCGAACATGTGTCTCCTCTGTCAGGCGCTGCCGGCCAGCCCGGCAGCGGGTACCGGTGAGGAACCACCCTGGGTCCCCACCGTACGGTCACCCGGCCGTGCGCGCAGCGCGGACGGGCGACCCCGCAGCACCAGCACGGCGGCACCCGGTAGGGCGGCGACCAGCACCAGCGCCCCGTACACCAGGGCGGTGGCCACCCCTTCGGCGGCGCCCAGGCCGGCAGCGCCGAACGCCCAGGCGGCGACGCCCTCACGCGGACCGAACCCGGCCACGTTGGCGGGTAGTGCCATCGCCAAGAGTGCCAGCAGGGTCAGCGGCGCCAGCACCGTCAGCGGTGCGGTGACTCCGGTCACCCGGGCGGCCAGCACGAACGTCGCCAGGTGGCAGCCGACCACCACCGTCGAGGCGACAAGCACCCCCGGCCCGGTGCGTCGACCCAGCAGCCCGGCCCGCACGTCGGCGGTGGCGGCCCGCACCGCGCGGGCCCGCCGCGACGGCCCGGACCGGGGCAGCGCCCGCACCAGCACCAGCAGCGCCAGCCCGACCGCCACCGTCACGGCCACCGCCATCGGCAGGTACGGCCGCACCGGCGACGGCAGGGCCAGCAGCAGCCCCGCCGCGAGCACCACCTGGACCACCTGTCCTGCGGTCCGCTCCCAGACCACCGCCCGGACGGCCCGACCCAGGTCACCGGCCTCCCGGCCGTGCCGCACCGCCCGGTGCACGTCCCCGAGCACCCCGCCGGGCAGCGTCGCGTTGAGGAAGACCGCCCGGTAGCAGTCGGCCACCGCAGTGCCGAGCGGCAGCCGGATGCCCAGCCCTCCGGCGACCAGCCGCCACCGCCACGCGCAACCGACAGTGGCCAGCGCGCCCAACGCCAGCGCGCCCAGCACCGCCGGGGTGTCGATCCGCCGCAGCCCGGCCAGGGCCGGGCCGGTGCCCAGCCACCACAGCAGCACCGCGACCAGCCCCACCCCACCCAGGTTGCTCACCCAGGCCCAGGCCACGCGCCGACGAGCATGAACGGGCGATGTGCCGGTGGCGTCCGGTGACACGCGGTTCCTCCTCGAGAAGATCTCGTCCTTATCTCACGTACCGGCCGGCGGACGGGTTCATTCCACCCCGGCGAGCAGGTCCTCGTGGCCGACGGTGACGGTGAGCCGACCGGCCGCCGCCTCGGCCCGCCGCCGCCGCGCGTAGGCCGCCGTCCGGTCGGCCAGGTCGGGGCGCTGCGCGACGGCCGCGTCGAGCCACCCGTCGAGCCACTCCACGAGCAGCGCCGCCCGGTCCGGTCCGAGCCGCCACGGGCTCGGCCGCACGGTCACCGGCACCCCCTGCCGGGTGAACTCCGCGACGGCCGCCGCGGCGGCATCCGGCCCGAGCAGCACCCGGCCGTCGAGGGTACGTCGCTGGTGGGCGTCGAAGGCGGCGGCGATCTCGACGTCCAGCGGGTCGGCGGGGTCGAACGTCACCCGACCGACCACGGAGAGCACGAACAGGCTCGGGCAGCCGACCCCCGCGCAGGCGGCCACGACCCGGGCGATCTCGTCGGCGCTGAACATGTCCAGCAGTGCCGACGCGGTGACCAGGTCGGCGTCGGCCAGGTCGGCGCCGGTCAGCCGGGTGAGGTCGCCCTGCCGGGTGATCACCTCGACCGGGCTGCCGTCGGCGGCGACCGGCACACCCGCGCCGGCCCGCTCCAGCAGACCCGGATCCCGGTCGTGCAGCACCCAGCGCTGCGGGCCGGGCAGCAGCGGGGCCAGCCAGCGCAGCATCGAGCCGGTGCCGCTGCCCAGGTCGTGCACCACCCACGGGCGGTCCCCGCGCAGCGACGTGACGGACCCGGCACCGGCCACCAGCATGCCGGGCCCACCCTCACCGGCCGGCGACAGGTCCGGCCCACCGGCACCGGTGAGCCGGTCGCGGAGCAGGTCGACCAGTTCCCGGCTGCGGGCGTCGGCGTCGGCGGGTTCCCGCAGCCGCAGCCAGTCGGCGAACGGTTCGGTGGCGTACGCGGTCATGTCCTCACTCCGTCCAACACCTGGGAGATCGTCGTCACGGTGGCCGGCCAGCCGGGCAGGTCGGCCCGCCGGTCCCGGGCCGCGCGGCGCAGCCGGTCGCGCAGCTCGGCCGAGTGCAGCCAGCGGCGCAGCGCCCCGGCCAGCGCCACCGGGTCGCCCGGCGGCACCAGCACCCCGGGCGCGGTGCCGTCGGCGGCCCGGCCCAGCGCCTCGGGCACCCCGCCGGCGGTGGTGCCCAGCACCGGGATCCCCCGGGCCAGGGCCTCGACCACCACCATCCCGTACGTCTCGGCGCGGGAGGGCAGCACCAGCAGGTCCGCCCCGGCGTACGCGGCGTCCAGCGCCGGCCCGGTCAACGGCCCGTGCCAGCGCACCCGCCCGGCCAGCCCGTCTCGGTCGACCCGCCGCCGCAGTGCTGCCACGAAGGCCGGATCGCGGTCCAGCGCGCCGACGCAGTCCAACGTCCACGGCCGGTCGGCGAGCCCGGTCAGCGCGTCGACGAGCACGTCGTACCCCTTGACCGGGGTGACCGCCGCGACGCAGAGCAGCGCGGTGCCGGCGGTCGAGCCCGGGGCGGGGTCGGCCGGGTCGACCCCCGGGGTGGCCGCCGTCACCCGGGCCGGGTCGAGCGGGTGCCGGGCCAGCAGCAGCTCCCGGGTCCAGCCGCTGGTGGTGACGAGCGCGTCGGCGTGCGGCAGGGCCCGCGCCTCGGCGTCGTCACCGAGCGGCATGTGCACCAGCACCACCTGGCGCAGCCGGCCGGCCTGCGCCGCCAGCAGCTCCGGCACGGTCGAGGCGACCAACCCGTCGTACAGCGCCAGCGCGCCGTCCGGCAGGGCCGCGAGCACCCCGGCCAGCCGCGCCCGTGCCGCCTCGTCGGGGTACGGCCAGTCCCCGGGCACCCCGTGCTCGTATACCGCCCACCCGGCCGCCGCCAGCCCGGCACAGACCCGCCTGTCGTACGCGTTGCCGCCGCTGGGCGTGGCCGGGTCGTCGATGTCCCCCGGCAGGACGACGTGCACCGCCGGCACCGGCTACAACGACCGCTCGTAGCTGGCCCAGGCGATGTGCGACTCGTGCAGGGTGACGGTGACCCCGGCCAGCTCCCGGGCGCCCGCGCCCAGCCCACCGGCGTGCACCCGCTCGGCCAGCCGGTCGGCGATGGTCCGGCACAGCACCTCGGTGGTGGTGTTCTGCCCGGCGAACGCCGGCTCGTCGTCCAGGTTGCGGTACGTCAGGTCGGCCAGCACCGCCTTCAGCTCGTCGGTCGCCCGGCCGATGTCCACCACGATGCCGTCGTCGTCCAGCTCGGGGCGGCGGAAGGTGGCGTCGACGACGAAGGTCGCCCCGTGCAGCTTCTGCGCCGGCCCGAACACCTCCCCCCGGAAGCTGTGGGCGATCATGATGTGGTCCCGTACGGTCACGCTGAACACGGTGTCTCCTCGTCGTAGGTGATCAGATGGCACAGCGCGGGCAGTGCGCCCGAGGCCAGGCGGTCGAGCACGTCGGGCAGCTCCGCGAACGGGGACCGCCCGGTCAGCAGCGCGTCGAACACCGGATCGGCGAGCAGCTCCAGGGCGAGCGCCATCCGGTCGGCGAAGCCACGCCGGGACGCCCGCGCCGGGGAGACCGTGCCCACCTGGCTGCTGCGGACGGTCAACCGGCCGGAGTGGAACGCCCCGCCCAGCGACAGCTCGACCGGCCGGTCGCCGTACCAGCTCAACTCGACCACGGTGCCCTCCGGGGCGAGCAGGTCCAGGCTGCGCTGCAACCCGGCGGCGGTGGCGCTGGCGTGCACCACCAGGTCCCGCCCACCGGTGGCCGCCTCCGGCAGGGCGAAGTCGACACCCAACGCCGAGGCGACCGCCGCCCGCGCCGGGTCGGCATCGACCAGCTCGACCCGGACCCCGGGGAAGCGGGCCAGCAGGGCCGCCACGCTGCACCCCACCATCCCGCCGCCGACCACGCTGACCCGGTCGCCGACCAGCGGCGCGGCGTCCCACAACGCGTTGACCGCCGTCTCCACCGTGCCGGCCAGCACCGCACGGGCCGCCGGCACGTCGTCCGGCACCGGGGTCACCGCCGACGCCGGCACCACGTACGCGCTCTGGTGCGGGTGCAGGCAGAACACCGTCCGACCGCGCAGCGCCGCCGGACCGGCCTCGACCACGCCGACGCTGAGGTAGCCGTACTTGACCGGGGCGGGGAAGTCGCCCTCCTGGAACGGGGCACGCATCGTCGCGTACTGGCTCTCCGGCACGCTGCCGGTGAAGACGAGCGTCTCGGTGCCACGGCTCACCCCGGAGTAGCGGCTGCGGACCAGCACCTCGTCGGGGCCGGGAGCGGGCAGTGTCACCGTCCTCAGCTCGCCGACGCCGGGGGAGCGGAGCCAGAAGGCCTGGGCATCGCGGATCACGCGGGTTTCTCCTCATCTGCCGGGGAACCGAACGAAACGACGGTGTCCTGCGTACCCACTACCGAGGTCGTCGATCATAAACACGGAGGCAGGGTGTCCAGGGTTCGAACCGGTCCGGTGCTCGGCCTGACCGTACAGACAGTCCTGCTGGTCGGGCTGGCCGCGACCGTCGGGCTCGACGTCGCCGGTTGGCTGGCCGGCCTGGCGTACGGCGTCGTCACCTGTGTGGCGTTGCGGCGCGGCCTGCGCCGCCGTGGTGTCGACCGGCTCGGGCCGGCCGACCAGGTGACGTTGGCCCGGGGGGTGCTGGTCGGGGGGGTGACCGCCCTGGTCGTGGCCAACCTCGACGGCGCGGCCCCGCTGGGGGTGCTGGTGCCGATGACCGCGGTGGCGCTCGCCCTGGACGCGGTGGACGGCTGGGTGGCCCGACGCACCGGCACGGTCAGCGCGCTCGGCGCCCGCTTCGACATGGAGGTCGACGCGTTCCTCATCCTGGTGCTCAGCGTCCAGGTGGCACCGGCGGTGGGGCCGTGGGTGCTCGCGATCGGCGGTCTGCGGTACGCCTTCGTCGTCGCCGGTGGGTTGCTGCCCTGGCTACGGGGGAGCCTGCCGCCGCGTTACTGGCGCAAGGTGGTCGCCGCCGCGCAGGGCGTCCTGCTGCTCGTGGTCGCCGCCGACGTGCTGGCCCGGCCGGTGACCGCCGTGCTGGCCGCGGTGGCGTTGGCGCTGCTGGTCGAGTCGTTCGGCCACGACGTCGGCTGGCTCTGGTGGCACCGGCCCGCCCGCCCTGCCACGTCGATCCCCGTCCCACGGGTGTCGTCGGTCGCGGCGCTGCCGTCTGTGTCGTCGGTCGCGGCGCTGCCGCCCGTATCGTCGGTACGTCCCCGGGTCGAGGCCGTCGCCGACCGGCCGTTCGTCGCCCACCAACCGGTCTGAGCCGCACCGCCGACCCGGCCGGCCGCACCGCCGACCCGGCCGGCCGCACCGCCGACCCGGCCGGCCGCACCGCCGGGACCCTCCCCAGGAAGGACCATTCGGAGTGTCGTTGTTGTCACGTCTGCGTCACCGGAGCACGTCGGCCGGCGAGCCCGCCGCCCCGGCCGGCCGGCCCGACCCGAGGGCCGACCCCGCCGGCGACGGGCCGCCCCCGGCCACCGAGCCCACGGTGGACGACGCGCCGGCTCCGACCACCGAGCCCGCCGGCCCGGCTCCGACCGCCACCGAGCCCGCCGGCCCGGCTCCGACCGCCACCGAGCCCGCCGGCCCGGCTCCGACCGCCACCGAGCCCGCCGGCCCGGCTCCGACCGCCACCGAGCCCGCCGGCCCGGCTCCGACCGCCGATGCCACTGGCCCGGGTCTGACCGCCGAGCCCGCCGGCGACGCGCCGACTCCGACGGGCGAGGCCGTGTCGGTGACGGCCGGGCGGGGGCGGTGGCGCACGGTCGCGGGCCGGGTGACCACCGTGCTCGCCGGACTGCTGATCCTGGCGGTGCTTACCGCACCGGACCGGTTCGACCAGCTCACCCCGATGGCGTTCCTGCGCGTACCGATCGAGGGGCTGATCGCCGCCGGCCTGCTGCTGGCGCTGCCCGGCCGGGCGCGTCGGCTGGTCGCGGTGCCGGTCGGGGCGGCGCTGGGGCTGGTCGCCATCGTCAAGGTGCTCGACCTGGGCATGTCGGCCAGCCTGGCCCGCCCGTTCGACCTGGTCCTCGACTGGGTGCTGCTGGACGACGGGTACGCCTTCGTGACCGACTCGGTGGGCACCGGCGGCGCGGTCGCCGCCGCCGTGGGGCTGGTTGCCCTGGTGGTGGCGCTGCTGGTGCTGACCACCCGGTCGGTGCTGCGGCTGACCCGGGAGGCGACCGGGCACCGCCGGGCCGCCGTACGGGTGGTCGCCGGCCTGACCGCTCTCTGGGTGGCCGCCGCGACGCTCGGCGTGCCGGTCGCCGACTCCGGCACGGCGACCCTGGTGGGGCAGCACGTCGGCCAGGTCGGCGCGGGGCTGCGGGACCGGCGGGAGTTCGCCGCCCAGGTCACCCGGGACGCTTTCCGCGACACTCCCGGCGACCAGTTGCTCACCGCGCTGCGCGGCAAGGACGTGGTGCTGGCCTTCGTGGAGAGCTACGGCCGGGACGCGGTCGAGGACCCGGAGTTCGCCGGTCAGGTCGGCGCGGTGCTCGACGGCGGCACCCGCCGCCTGGCCGCCGCCGGCTTCACCGCCCGCAGCGGCTTCCTGACCTCACCCACCTTCGGCGGGGGGAGCTGGCTGGCCCACGACACGCTGCTGTCCGGCCTGTGGATCGACAACCAGCAACGGCACGACAGCCTGCTGGCCAGCGACCGGCTCACCCTCAACGGGGCGTTCCGGCGGGCCGGCTGGGAGACCGTCGCGGTGATGCCGGCGGCCACCTCGCCCTGGCCGGAGGGGGCGTTCTTCGGCTACGACCGCTACCACGACGCGGCGGGACTGGACTACCGTGGACCGCAGTTCAGCTATGCGCCGATGCCCGACCAGTACACCCTGTCGACCTTCCAGCGCCGGGAACGGAGCGCCCCGGACCGCGCGCCGATCATGGCGGAGATCCCGCTGATCTCCAGCCACTCCCCGTGGGCGGCGATCCCCCGGATGCTCGACTGGGAGCACGTCGGCGACGGGTCGATCTACCGCCGGCCGACGTCGGTGGCGTTCAACCCCAAGGACGTGGTGGGGCGGAGCACCACCGAGGTGCGCACCGGTTACCGCCGCGCGATCGAGTACTCGCTGAACAGCCTGATCTCCTACGTCCAGACGTACGGCGACGACGACCTGGTGCTGGTCTTCCTCGGCGACCACCAACCGTCCCCGCTGGTCACCGGCCCGGACGCCAGCCGGGACGTGCCGATCACCGTGGTCGCCCGCGACCCGGCGGTGCTCGCCCGGGTGGCCGGCTGGGGCTGGCAGGAAGGGCTGCGCCCCGGGGCGGACGCGCCGGTGTGGCGGATGGACACCTTCCGGGACCGGTTCCTCACCGCGTTCGGTCCGCAACCGCCGACCCACGTGGCGGCCCCGCGCTGACCCCGGCCCCGCGCTGACCCCGGCCCCGCGCTGACCCCGGCCCCGCGCTGACGCCGACCGCCCGCTGACCGCCCGCCGGCAGCGGGGCGGTCAGCGTTTCGCCGACAGCCGCAGCGCGTTGCAGACGTCGACCACACCCGGCACCTGCCAGGCGACCTGGCCGGCGAGCTGCCGGGTGTCGACGTCGGGGACGACGCCCCCGAGGATCGCCACCCGGTTCTGCACGGTGACCGTGATCCGCCGGGCGCGCACCCCGATCCCGCCGACGATCCGGTACGCCACCTCGGCGGCCAGCCGCACGTCGTCACCGGGCGGCCCGGGTGGTTCGGGCTCCGGCCGGAACCAGTTGTCGTCGGGCAGCGGCCACGGCATCACCATGCCGTGCTCCTCTCCCGGGGCCGGTCGGTCGGGGTGGACCGGGACCAGTCCACCGCGTCCCGGCGGGTGTCGAAGACCGGGAAGACCCGGTCCAGCCGCATGGTGTGCAGCACGGTGCGGACGAACCGGGACGGGCCGGCGAGGCTGAGCCGCCGGCCGCGTTGCCTGGTGTCCTGTCGGGCCCGGACCAGCACCCCGAGCGCGGTGGAGTCGATCAGGTGGACCCGGGCCAGGTCGACCACCACGTGCCGGTCGGCGTCGACCGCCTCCGCCAGCGTCCCGTGCAGGTCCTCGCCGGTGGCGATGTCCAGGTCACCGGCGGCGGTGACGATCACCACGTCGTCCAGGTGTTCGACGCCGAGCACGCCGAGCGGGTCGGCGCGGCGTGGCGTGCGGGCCGCCGGGGCCGGCGAGGGGACCAGTTCGCAGCGGGGGCAGCGGTGCGGGCCGGTGGCGAACGGCGAACCGGTCCAGCCCTGTTCGGCGACGAACGTCCAGACCACCTCGGCGTCGGGCAGGACGCGGGCCGGGCCGCTCGTCACCGTCCCGCAGCTGTCGCAGATCAGCGTCATCAGCGGGTCGTCCGGTACGACGGTCATCGGTCTCCTCCTCCAGGGGTCGAGGCCGGCTCTCCGGCGGTCGTGGCCCGACGCGCGGTGGTCGACCGGACTCCCCGCGCGCCGGGCCACTGCCGGATCCGGTGGGTCAGGGCTCGGTACGGCCACCGGCGGTGCCGACGACAAGTGCCACGGCGACCCCGGCCAGGCCGACCTGCACGATCAGCTGCCGCAGGGTGTAGCCGTCGCTGTCGATGCCGACCAGCCGGCTCAGGATGGTGCCGAGTAGCGCGGCGACCAGGCCGACGGCGAGGGTGAGCCAGAGCGGGACCTGGGTGCGGCCGGGGACGACGAGCCGGCCCAACGCGCCGATCACGAGCCCGACGACGACGGCGACGAGGATGCCGGGCACGCTCATCGGCTGTGCTCCGGAACCCGGGGCGGGGCTGGCTGCCGGTGGACGACGGACGGGACCAGCCCGCCGTCCACCGGCAGGGCCCGTGGGGTGGTGACCATGGGCAGCACCCGGGACACCCGGGCGGCACTCAGCACGCGCAACGCCCGGGGGCTGGGATCCCGCAGGGTCAGCACGCCGCCGTGGCGGGCCAGGTGCCGGTGCACGTCGAGCAGCAGCCCGACGGCGGCGGCGTCGAGGTGCCGGCACTGTGAGAGGTCGACCACCACGTGTTCCGGGCGCAGCCCGACCAGCCGGTCGAAGACCTCCCTGGACCGGGCCAGCGCGGCCAGGTCCAGGTCGTCGGTGACGCACACCTCCACAAGCGGTACGGTGCACTCCGGGCGGGACGCTCCCACGATCGGCCTCCTTCCGGTTCGCTGTCCGGTCCCCAGCCTGTGCGTCGAGGTTGGCGGGTGCCGCGCGGACGTATGTCAGTTGCGTGACAAATCCCGCGTACCCCGCGGCCGGTTCGTCATCGTCGGCGTGCACCGGGCACGATCTCCCGATGACGGGCGTACTGGTGATCGAGGACGACGACCGGATCCGTCTGGCGCTGCTGCTGGCCCTGGAGGACGAGGGCTACCTGGCGCGCGGGGCGGCCACCGCGGAGGAGGGGTTGCGGGCGCAGCGGCAGGAGGCCGCCGACTACGTGCTGGTGGACCTGATGCTGCCCGGTCTGGACGGTTTCGAGTGCATCCGGCAGCTTCGCCGCGACGACGACGTGCCGATCGTGGTGGTCAGCGCCCGGGACGACACCCACGACATCGTCGCCGCGCTGGAGGCGGGCGCGGACGACTACCTGGTCAAGCCGGTAGCGATCAAGGAGCTGTCGGCCCGGTTGCGGGCGCTGCGCCGCCGGGGCCGTACGGCCTCGTCGGTGACCTCGGCGGTGGTGCCGGTGCTGGCCTTCGGCCCGCTGGAGATCAGCCCGGAGGCCGGTGAGGTGCGCCGGGCCGGGCAGACCGTGCCGGTGACCCGGACCGAGTTCCGGTTGCTCTGCGAGCTGGCCGAGCACGCCGGCCGGGTGCTGTCCCGCCAGCAGCTGCTCAGCCGGGTGTGGGGTTACGAGACCGGCGACGAGCGGCTGGTAGACGTGCACGTGGGGCGGCTGCGGCAGAAGATCGAGGCCGATCCGGCCAATCCCCGGCACCTGGTCACCCTGCGGGGCCTCGGCTACAAACTGCAACGATGAGACGGCTCGGAGCATGAGGCGGCTCGGCCTGCGGGCCCGGGTCACCGCCGCCTTCGCGATCGGCGCGCTGCTGCTGTCGGCGCTGATGGCGTTGATCTCGTACGAGCTGGTGCGTCGCTCGCTGCTCGACGAGCGGGAGCGGACCGCGCTGCGGGCGGCGTACTTCGACGCGGCGGTGGTCCGGGCCGGCCTGGACACCGACGCCCCGGACGTCTACGAGGTGCTGCGCACCCTGGACACCGGCGGCAGCCGCCGGGCGCTCGTGCACCGCGACGGCCGCTGGTACGCCCGGACCGCCGACGAGGGTCCGTCCGGCGCGGTGCCGGCCGGGCTGATGGCGATGGTCGCCGACGGCGAGCCGGGGGTGCAGCGGGTCCGGGTCGACGGGCAGCCCGCGCTGCTGGTCGGGGTGCCGTTGGCCGACTCGACAGGCTACTACGAGATCACCTCGCTGCGGGAGTTGGAGCAGACGTTCCAGGTGCTGGCGTTGGCGCTGACCGTGGTGGCGGTCACGGTGGCCGGCTCCGGCGCGGCACTGGGCTGGTACGCCACCCGGCACGGGCTGCGCCCGTTGACGGCGGTGGCCGACGCCGCCGAGAAGATCGCGGCCGGGGACGTCACCGCCCGGCTCGCCCCCGGCACCGACCCGGACCTGGCCCGGCTCTCCACCTCCTTCAACCGGATGGCCGACCAGGTGGCGGTGCGGATCGAACGGGACCGCCGGTTCGCCGCCGACGTCGCCCACGAGCTGCGCTCACCGTTGCAGACGCTCTCGGCGGCGGCGAGCGTGCTGTCCCGGCGGCGGGACAGCCTGGACGACCGTACGGCCACCGCCGCCGGCCTGGTCAGCGAGGAGATCACCCGGTTCCAGCAGCTGGTCAACGACCTGATCGAGCTGGCCCGCAGCGACCGGCCGGTGCAGCGGGAGTCCGTCGACGTGGTCGCGCTGGCCCAGGGGGTGTGCCGGGGGCGGGGGCTGCCCGAGTCGCTTGTCGTCACCGGCCCGCCCCGGCCGGGGGACTGGTCGGTGGACCCGAGACGTGTCGCGCAGTTGCTTGTCAACCTGCTGGACAACGCGGTCCGCTACGGCGGCGGCCCGGTCGCGGTGCGGCTGTGGCTCTCCGACGGAATCGGGGTGGTGGAGGTCGACGACGAGGGCCCCGGGGTGCCGGTGGCCGACCGGGAAGTGGTCTTCGACCGGTTCGTCCGGGGCCGGGCGGCCCACGACCGGGCCGGTGGGGACGGCACCGGCCTGGGGTTGGCGCTGGTCGCCCAGCACGCCGCCGCGCACGGCGGCCGGGCCTCGGTCGGCGACCGGCCCGGCGGCGGCGCCCGGTTCCGGGTGGAACTGCCGGGGAGCCGACCGTGACCGGCCACCTGCCGCCCAGGGCCGGGAGCCGGTGGATGCGGCCTTGGGCCGGGAGCCGGTGGATGCCTTCTCCGGCCGGGAGCCGGCGGCAGTCTCCGGCGGGGTGGTGGTGGGTGCTGCTGCCGGTGGTGGCGGTGCTGGTGGTCGCCGGGTGCGGGGTGCCCGTCGACGAGCGGCCCAGGGCCGTCGAGCCGCCGTTCGGGCCGCCGGCCGCCCCGGCCGCAAGTAGTGCCCCGGGCCGGGTGGGACAGGCGTTCTGCCTGGTCCGCGACGGCCGCTTGGCCCGTACCGTCCGGCAGGTCGACGCCGTCGGTGGGGTGGACGGGCAGCTACGCCGCCTGCTGGCCGGGCCGACCCGGGCCGAACGGGCGGCCGGGTTCGGCACCGCCCTGCCCGGCGCGGTGCACGTGCTGGGTGCCCGGCTGGTCGACGGACGGGCCCAGGTGGAGGTGGAGCCGCTGGGGGAGGAGTCCGGCCGCAGCGACGAGGTGCTGGCGTACGGGCAGATCGTCTGCACCCTGGACGGCCGCTCCGACGTCTCCGGGGTGTCGTTCCTGCTGCGCGGCCGACCGCTGGAGGTGCCCCGGGCCGACGGCTCGCTGTCGTCCGGCCCGTTGACCGCCGCCGACTACCCCGCGGTCACCGGCCCGGACTGACTCCTGCGCCGGGCCCGGGGCACGACCAGCGGGGTGCCGGTCTCCGGGTCCTCGACGATCCGGCAGGGCAGCCCGAACACCTCCTCGACGAGGGCGGCGGTGACCACCTCGCGCGGGTCGCCCTGGGCCACCACCCGACCGTCGCGCATGGCGATCAGGTGGGTGGCGTACCGGGCGGCGTGGTGCAGGTCGTGCAGCACCGCGACCAGGGTTCTGCCCTGCTCCTCGTGCAGCCGGGCGCACAGGTCGAGCACTTCGATCTGGTGCGCGACGTCCAGGTAGGTGGTGGGTTCGTCGAGCAGCAGCAGGGAGGTCTGCTGGGCCAGCGCCATCGCGATCCAGACCCGCTGCCGCTGCCCGCCGGAGAGTTCGTCGACGGGCCGCCCGGCCAGTTCACCGACGCCGGTGGCGGCCATCGCCTCGGTGACCACCCGCTCGTCCTCGGTCGACCACTGCCGCAGCAGCCCCTGGTGCGGGTAGCGGCCCCGGGCGACCAGGTCGGCCACCGTGATGCCCTCCGGCGCGACCGACGACTGCGGCAGCAGCCCGAGGGTACGGGCCACCTCCCGGGACCGCACCGAGTGGATGTCCCGACCGTCGAGCAGCACCGTGCCGGCGGCCGGTCGCAGCGTCCGGGCCAGGGCGCGCAGCAGGGTGGACTTGCCGCAGGCGTTGGGTCCGATCACCACCGTGAACGACCGGTCGGGTACGGCCACCGACAGGTCCCGGGCAACCACCCGCCGCTCGTAGGCCAGGGTCAACCCGACCCCGCCCAGCCGACTCTCCTGCGTCACCACGTCCTCCTCAGATCCGTGCCGCGCGACGTCGCGCGGCGAGCAGCCACACCAGGTAGGCCCCACCGATCAGCCCGGTGACCACCCCGACAGGAAGTTGGTGGCCGTCGATGGCCCGCTGGGCGGCCAGGTCGGCGGCGAGCAGCAGCACCGCCCCGATCCCGGTGGCGGCGGCCAGGTTCGGCCCGGGAGCCCGGGTGAGCCGGCGGGCCAGGTGCGGCGCGACCAGGGCCACGAAGGAGACCGGCCCGGCGGCGGCGGCTGCCCCGGCGGCGAGCAGCACCGCCGCGCCGAGCAGCAGTTGCCGGACCCGGGACACCGGCACGCCGAGTGCGGTGGCGGTGTCGTCCCCCAGCTCGATCATGGACAACGGCCGGGCGACGCCGACCACCACCGGCGTCAGCAGCGCCAGCAGGCCGAGCAGCGGGACGGCCTGCGCCCAGCCCCGCCCGTCGAGGCTGCCGGTGAGCCAGAGCACGGCCCGGGCCGCGTCCATCAGCGGGGCCCGGGTGAGCAGCCAGCCGTTGACGCCGGTGAGGATGGCCGTGGTGCCGATGCCGACCAGCACCAGCCGGTAGCCGGGCAGGCCGTGCCGACCGGCCACCGCCCAGAGCAGCAGGCCGGTGCCGAGCCCGCCGAGCAGGGCCGCGCCGGAGAGCAGCAGGGTGCCGCCGCCGGCCACCACCACGACCAGCGCGCCGGTCGCCGCGCCCTGGGTGACGCCGAGTACGTCGGGGCTGCCCAGCGGGTTGCGGACCAGGGACTGCAGGATCGCGCCGGAGAGCGCCAGGGCGGCCCCGACGCCGAGCGCGGTGACCAGCCGGGGCAGCCGCAGCTCGCCGACGATGAAGTCCTCGGCGGGGGTGCCGCCGCCGGTGAGGGTGCGCAGCACGTCCGCGGGGCTCATCGGGTAGTCGCCGCCGCCGATCGCGAGCACCCCGAGGACGACGGCCAGGGCGGTGACACCCGACCCGACCGCCAGGGACCGGCCGTGCCACCGTACCGAGCGGTTGCCGAGCCGGAGCACCCGGACCGGTGGGCGGGTGCCGGCCGGTGGTGCGGTGAGTCGCGCGCTCTTCATCGGCGGGCCACCAGACGCAGGAACAGCGGCCCGCCGAGCACGGCCGTGACCAGGCCGACCTGGAGTTCACCGGGTCGGCCGAGGACCCGGCCGAGCACGTCGGCGCCGAGCAGCAGCACCGGGGCGAGCACCGCCGCGTAGGGCAGCAGCCAGCGCAGGTCCGGGCCGGTCAGTGCGCGTACCAGGTGGGGGACGAGCAGGCCGACGAAGACGATCGGGCCGCAGGCGGCGGTGGCCGCGCCACAGAGCAGGGTGACCGCGGTGACCGTGCCGGCCCGGACCAGGGCGGGTCGGGCGCCGAGTGCGCGGGCCGCGTCGTCGCCGAGGGCGAGGGCGTTGAGTGGGCGGGCCCCGGCCAACCCGACCAGCAGGCCGGCCAGGATGAACGGTGCCACCGTGGCGACGGTGGTGAAGTCCGCGACGGCCAGCGAGCCGACCGTCCAGAACCGCAGCCGGTCCAGCGAGGCCGCGTCGAGCAGCATCATCGCGCTGACGTACGAGTAGAGCACCGCGTTGAGGGCTGCCCCGGCCAGCGCCAGCCGTTCCGGGGTGGCCTGCCGGCCGCCGCCGACGGCGTGCACCGCCACGGTGACGACCACCGCCCCGAGCAGGGCGAACCAGATCCACCCCCGCACCGTGGCGACGCCGAACAGTGCGGTGGCGGTGGCCACGGCGGCGGAGGCGCCGGCGTTGATGCCGAGCAGGCCCGGGTCGGCCAGCGGGTTGCGGGTGAGCGCCTGCATGAGCGCCCCGGCCACCCCGAGGGCCGCGCCGGCGAGCAGACCGAGCAGCGTACGGGGCAACCGCATCTGCCGGACCACCGCGTGCTCGGGGGAGGTGGTGGTGACCAGCCCCTGCCAGACCTCGACGAGGGTGAGCTGTTTCGCGCCGACGGCGATGCTGAGCACCGCCACGGCGACGAGCAGCAGCAGACCGAGGCCGAGCCCGGCGGCCCGGACCCCGTTGCGCCGGCGGGACGGCACCACCCCCGGTGGGGCGGTGGGTGTGGAGAGGGTGACGGACAGGGTCGGCTCCGGGTGGACGAGAGCGGCGCGCGCCGCCGGTTGACAGTGATTTAGGTTAGGTTAACCTAACCGTGCCGTCGCGGATCATCGCGGTCCGGGCCTGATCGAAAGACGTCACATGCTGCCTTCCTCGTCCTCACCCCGACTCTCCCGCCGGGGCCTGCTCGCCGCCGGTGGCGGTGCCGCCCTGACTGCCCTCCTCGCCGCCTGCGGCGGGGGTGACGACCCGGCGAAGCCCGCTGCCAACGGCTCTGCCGGCCCATGGAGCTTCACCGACGATCGCCGACGCAAAATCGACGCGGCCACCGCGCCGACCCGGGTGGTCGCCTTCACCGGGGTCGCCGCGGCGCTTGTCGATTTCGGACTCGACTCCCAGCTCGTCGGGGTGTTCGGCGAGACCACCCGCACCGACGGTTCCCGTGACCCGCAGGCCGGGGACCTCGACGTCGACAAGGTCACCGTGCTGGGCAACGTCTGGGGTGAGTTCAACGTGGAGAAGTACGCCGCGCTGCGCCCCGAGCTGCTCGTCACCCACATGTACGACCCGGACGCCCTCTGGTACGTCCCGGACGAGAGCCGGGACAAGATCCTCCAGCTCGCGCCGAGCGTGGCGATCACCACCGCCCGTACCCCGATGACCCGGCCCATCGAGCGCTACGCCGAACTGGCCCGCTCGCTCGGGGCGGACCTCTCGGCCAAGAAGGTCACCGACGCCAAGGCCCGGTTCGAGGCCGCCGCCGAGCAGGTCCGGGCGGCGGTCAAGGCCAACCCGGGCATCCGGGTGATGGCCTCCTCCGGCAGCCCCGACCTGTTCTACGTCTCCAACCCCAAGGTCAGCACCGACCTGATGTACTTCGCCGAGCTGGGCGTCGAGATCGTGGTGCCCACCAAGCTCGAAGCAGGCGACTACTTCGAGGCGTTGAGCTGGGAGAACGCCGGTAAGTTCCCGGCCGATCTGATCCTGCTGGACAACCGCTCCACAGCGTTGCAGGCCAAGGACCTCGCGGCCAAGCCCACCTGGGCGCAGCTACCCGCCGTCAAGGCCGGCCAGGTGACCCCGTGGGACGCGGTGCCCCGCTTCTCGTACGCCGGGGCGGCGCCCCTGCTGGAGAACCTGGCCACCGCGATCCGCTCCGCCAAGCGCCTCGGCTGACTGCCGGGTCAGGTCTTCGGCAGCCCACCGGCGCGGTCCGGGGGCGAGACAGGGAGAAGGCAGGTCGCGTCCCCCTCACCGGTCCGGTGCGCCAGCCGCCGGGGGCGAGGGGGACGGCGGTCGACGGCTCAGGCCGCCTCGACGGTACGCGCGCGCCGCGCGGGCCGAACGGGCTGCTCCCGTACGGTGCGTCGGTCGTCGACGACGCCGGTCGTCACGTCGCCGGCCATGGTCAGCGCCCGGTGGGCGTTGCGCGTGGCGTCGCAGGGCCACTCCTGGTGTTCGCACAGCAGGTTGTCGCAACGCCCGCCCTGGTCGGGATGGTGCGCGTCGATCACATCGAGGGCCATCCGCCACAGGAGCGGATCGGTCACCCCGGCGGGAACGGCGGCTCGGGTATGTCGCTGCGGGCGGTCGGTGTCGGACACGGTCTCCCCCTTTGTCGGTACCGAAGAAGAGTCTCCACCCCACACGCAAGCGAAACCAACCGCCCGGGGTGGGGATGACCACCGCCACGCTGCGGAACTGTCCGACAGCGTGACCGTTCGTGCCCCCATTCCGGGTAAATCCGTGTGCCGCGTTCGCGGGAAAAGACGGTGGTTGCGGGCGGGTCGGCCGGGGGAGGATGCGGGGATGCTGTTGATCGTCCCCGCCGACCCGCTGCGTCCCCGTCGACCGGACCCGCACTTCGTGGCGGAGGCGCAGGCCGCGCGGGAGGCCGGTCACCCGGTCGCCGTCGTCGACCACGACGCCCTCGCGGCGGGGCGGGACGTCACCCGGGCGGTCGCCGGCGTGCCCGCCGCCGACGACGCGGTCTACCGGGGCTGGATGCTCTCCGCCACCGGCTACGCGGGTTTCGCCGGGGCGCTGCGCGCCCGGCAGGTCACCCTGCGCACCGACGCCGACCGGTACCGCCGGGCCCACGAACTGCCCGGGTGGTACGCCACGGCGGCGGCGCTCACCCCGGAGTCCCGCTGGACGGTCGGCGTCGACCGGGCCGACTTCGACCGCATCCGTACCGGGTTGGGCAGCGGCCCGGCGGTGCTGCGGGACTGGACCAAATCCGCCAAGCACCACTGGCACGAGGCGTGTTTCGTGCCGGAGTTGGCCGACGGTGAGGCCGCCTGGCGGGTCGCGACCCGGCTACGCGAACTGCGCGACGACGACGTTGCCGGTGGTTTCGTGCTGCGCCGCTTCGAACCCCTGTCCGGCGTCGAGATCCGCACCTGGTGGGTGGGTGGTCGCTGCGTGCTCACCGGCCCGCATCCGGACACCCCGACGGAACTGCCCGACGTGCCGGTGGACCTCGGGCCGCTGGCCGCCGTGGTGACGGCGCTCGACCTGCCCTTCGTCACCGCCGACCTGGCGTGGCGGGCCGACGGCCGGTGGCGGCTGGTGGAGATCGGCGACGGTCAGGTCAGCGACCGCCCGTCCACGATGGCCCCGGAGGCCCTGGTCGCCGCCCTCGGCTGAGCCGGGTCGGCGCGGGGCCCGACCCGGGGGGCGTCGGCGGCCGGTGGGCGGCCCGCCCAGCCGGTGGTGATCAGCAGCAGGGCGGCGAGGTAGGTGGTCATCACCCACAGCCCGTGGCCGGGCAGCCGGATGCCCGTCGCCTCGACCCCGATCAGCAGGTCGGACAGGAGGAACAGCGCGCCACCGGCGGCCACCCGCCGGGACACCCCCCAGCCGGCGGCGGCCATCAGGGTCAACGCCAGGCTGTAGCCGAGTACCGGTAGCCGCAGGTCACCCAGCCGGCCCCAGAGCAGCGCGTTGCCCGCGGCCCACAGCGCGAGACAGCCGGCGACGGACACCGCCGGTGGTCGCCGGTGGCGCAGGAACGCGGTCAGGAAAGCCAGCTGGGTGCCGAGGAAGCACCCCATCCCGAGCAGGAACGCGGTGGTGCCGGGCACCAGCAGCGCCACGTCACCGGCGGTCGCGCAGACCAGCCCGGTCGCCACCGGGTCCCACCGCCGGCGTGCGGCGAGCAGCCAGCCGAGCAGCAGCGGGGCGAGCAGTGGCTTGGCCGCCCACTGCACGGCCGGCGCGTCGAGGGCGACCCCGGTCAGCTCGACGACGGCGGCCAGCCCGAACGCCCCCAGCCACCACCGACCGGCCACGCCGGACGCCGGCCCGCCCCGGGCGGGCCGCCGGGTGGTGCGGGCGCGGCTCATCGGACGGGCTGCCAGCCGGGGCGGCCGAGGACGTGCCCGAGCCGGTGCCGCCACGAACCGGCCCGCCGGACGTCGGCCCAGATCGCGGCGTACTCGTGGGTGGCCACCCGCATCGGGTTGTAGGTGCCGATGTTCGTCGTCAGCCCGTACCGCACGGCGGTGTCCTCCCGGGCGAAGCTGCCGAAGAGCCGGTCCCAGACGATCAGGATGCCGCCGTAGTTGCGGTCCAGGTACTCGCGGTTCGCGCCGTGGTGCACCCGGTGGTGCGACGGGGTGTTGAAGACCCACTCGACCGGTCGGGGCAGCCGGTCGATCCGCTCGGTGTGCAGGAAGAACTGGTACAGCAGGCTGACCGACTGCTGGAGGAAGATCATCCAGGGTGGGATGCCGAGCAGCGCCAGCGGCAGCCAGAACGGCAGCGAGGTCATCGGCGTCCAGCTCTGCCGCAGCGCGGTGGAGAGGTTGAAGTGGGTGCTGGAGTGGTGCACCACGTGGCTGGCCCAGAACAGGCGTACCTCGTGGTGGGTGCGGTGGAACCAGTAGTACGCCAGGTCGTCGGCGAGGAACAGCAGCACCCAGGTCCCGACGCTGGTGGGGGAGAGCTGTACCGGAGCGACGGTCCACAACGCGACGTAGAGGCCGATGGTGAGCAGTTTCCACGGGAAGCCGATCAGTTGGCTGCCGGCGCCCATGGTGAGGCTGGTGGTGGTGTCCCGCAGCTCGTAGCCGCGTTCGTCGTCGTCCGGCGCGAACCGGTACGACCACGCCTCGATGGCGATGAGCAGCAGGAACGCCGGTACGGCGTAGAGCACGGCGGGGATCATGCGCGACGTTCCCTTCCGGGGGACGGGCGGCGGGGGTGGACGCCCGGGACGGGTCGGCGGGTGGGGGGTGGTGCGGGTCGACCGGTGGGGGGACCGACGGTCAGCCGGTCGGGCTGGTGAGGGACGCGGTGAGCAGGGTGTGTGCCTCGGTGGCGGCGTCGTCGCCCCGGCCGTCGGCGATCGCGGCGGCCAGCCGGCGGTGCCCGGCGACGTCCAGCAGTTCGGTCGCGCGTCGGGCCGGCGGCACCTCGCCGACGGCCAGCGCCCCGGCCACCAGGCTGTTGAAGGAGAGCAGGTAGGCGGTGTTGCCGCTGCCGGTGACGATGTGCCGCCACAGTGCGATGTTCGCCTCGGCCATCGCGGACAGGTCCGGGGCGAGCGCGGCGAAGCCCTCCACGGTGTCGACCACGACCCGTCGTACCGCCCCGGTGGCCCGGGCGGCGCAGCACCGGGCCGCGTCGACCCCGACGCAGGCGCGCATCTCCAGCATGTCCCGGACCAGGTTCTCCACCGGCAGCACGTCGCCGGACTGGGCGAGGGACAGGGCCAGGTCGAGGCCGGCGTGCACCCGCCAGTCCAGCACCCGGGTGACGCCGCCCTGGCTGACCCGCACCAGCCCGAGCTGTTGGAGCCGGCGCAGCGCCTCCCGCACGGCGTGCCGGTTGACGGCGAACGCGGCGGCCAGCTCGCGTTCACCGGGCAGCGGGTCGCCCGGCTGGTGCGCCCCGCTGACGATGCCGTCGCGGAGCTGGGCGAAGACGTGGTCGGAAACGGAGCTGCGGGGCACGGGGACGAAGGCCACGGCAGCAGTGTGCCGGCGTACCCATCAACCCGTCAACTGGTTGGACCAGCCGTACCGAAAGAAACGGCGGCCGGGTCGGGTGACCAGGCCGCCGTCCCGACGGATCTCGGCGATGGCCGTTGCCGGGGTGCCCGGGAACAGCCGCGCGGACCTCAGGCCCGGCCGCGCTCCCGACGGTAGCGGCGGATCAGCGCCGCGGTGGAGGAGTCGACGTCGGACAGGTCCGGCGCGTCACCGGTCAGCTTCGGCGCGAGCTGGTTGGCCATCACCTTGCCCAGCTCCACGCCCCACTGGTCGAACGGGTTGATGTCCCAGACCGCGCCGCAGGTGAACACGATGTGCTCGTAGAGCGCGATGAGCTGGCCCAGCGTCGACGGGGTGAGCTTCGGCGCGATGATCGAGGTGGTCGGGTGGTTGCCCGGCATCACCCGGTGCGGCACCACGTCGGCCGGGGTGCCCTCCGCCTCGACCTGCTCCTTCGTCCGGCCGAAGGCCAGCGCGGCGGTCTGCGCGAAGAAGTTCGACATGAACAGGTCGTGCATCTCGCCCAGGTCGTGGTTGGGCTGGCTGAACGCGATGAAGTCCGCCGGGATCAGCAGGGTGCCCTGGTGGATCAGCTGGTAGAAGGCGTGCTGGCCGTTGGTGCCCGGCTCACCCCAGAAGATCTCCCCGGTCGGGTGGTCGACAGGCGTGCCGTCCAGGGTCACCGACTTGCCGTTGCTCTCCATGGTGAGCTGTTGCAGGTACGCCGGGAACCGGTGCAGGTACTGCGAGTACGGCAGCACGGCGTGGGTCTGCGCGCCGAGGAAGTCGACGTACCAGACGTTGAGCAGGCCCAGCAGCGCCGGCAGGTTCCGCTCCACCGGCGCGGTGCGGAAGTGCTCGTCGACGGCGTGGTAACCGGCCAGCAGCTCGCGGAACCGGTCCGGCCCGACCGCCAGCATCACCGACAGCCCGACCGCCGACGGCAGCGAGTACCGGCCACCCACCCAGTCCCAGAAACCGAACATGTTCTCCGGGTCGATGCCGAAGTCGGCGACCCGGCCGGCGTTGGTGCTCACCGCCACGAAGTGCTTCGCGATGGCCGCGTCGTCGTCGGCGTCGAGGCCCGACAGCAGCCAGGTCTTGGCCTGCTCGGCGTTGGCAAGCGTCTCCTGGGTGGAGAAGGTCTTCGACACCACCACGAACAGGGTGCTCGCCGGGTCCAGGTCGTGGGTCTTGTCGTGGATGTCGGTCGGGTCGATGTTCGAGACGAACCGGCAGGTGATCCCCGCGTCCCGGTACGCCTTGAGTGCCTCGTACGCCATCACCGGCCCGAGGTCGGAGCCGCCGATGCCGATGTTGACCACCGTGCGGATCCGCTCGCCGGTGTGCCCGCGCCACTGCCCGGAGCGGACCCGCTCGCTGAACGCGGCCATCCGGCCCAGCACCCGGTGCACGTCGGCCACCACGTCCTGACCGTCCACGGTCAGCGCGGCGTCGCGCGGCAGCCGCAACGCGGTGTGCAGCACCGCCCGGTCCTCGGTGGAGTTGATGTGCTCCCCGGCGAACATGGCGGCGACCCGGTCGGTCAGCCCGACCCGCCCGGCCAGCGCGGTGAGCAGCCCGATCGTCTCGTCGGTGACGAGGTTCTTGCTGTAGTCGACGTGCAGGTCGGCGACCTCGCCGGTGAGCCGCTCACCCCGTTGCCGGTCGGCCGCGAACAGCTCCCGCAGGTGGGTGCCGCGCATCGTCTCGGCGTGCTTGCGCAGCGCCTGCCATTCGTCGGTGGTGGTCACACTCGCAGCCATCGGGTCGATCTTCTCCTTCACGACGGTCGTCGGCGTCCCGCGCGGTGCGCCGACGGTTCGCCTCCAGCCTGCCACCCGGGGCGCGACCACGCGACGCGACCCGGCGCAGCCGGCGGTCGACCGGGGTCGACGACACGCCAATGCGACAGGTGTACGACACGCCGGACACATGACGACACCGCGCCGTCGCTGACAGTAGGCTCGCCCTGCCCCGCCCCCCTTCGGCCCGGGAGGACCCATGGCGACGGTGACCGGCCCCCGCCGTTCGACAACTGCCGGCGAGCCCGGCGAGCCCGGTGGGTCCGCCGACACCGCCGGGTTGGATCTGCCGGAGCTGGCCGACGGTGACTGGATGCACCACGCCACCGAGTTCGCGCACACCAGTTTCCAGGCGGTGGCCCGCCGGCTGCCCCGGCTGGTCCGCGAGGCCGTCGCGCTGGCCTGGTCGACCAACCGCCGGGACACCCTGGTCGCGATCGGCCTGAATCTCGCCGCCGGGGTGATGACCACGCTCGGCCTGCTCGCCACCACCGGCGTACTGCGGGAGTTGTTCGCCGCCGGCCCGACCCCGGACCGGGTCCGCGCCGCGCTGCCCGCGCTGGTCCTGGCCGCGGCGGCGGTGGCCGCCAAGGGTGCGTTGACCGTCACCGCCGGCTGGGCGCAGGCCCGGCTGATCCCGCAGATCAACTATGCGGTGGAGTTGCGGCTGTTCGAGACCACCACGGCGGTCGAGCTGGCCGCCTTCGACGACGCCGGTTTCGCCGAGGAGATGGACCGGGTCCGGGACCGGGGGATGGCCGAGGCGGCGTCCATCGTGGACCACACCGTCAACCTGATCACCGGGGTGGTGGGCGTGCTGGCCACCGCCGCCGCGGTGACCGTGATCCAACCGGTGCTGCTGCCCTGCCTGCTGCTCGCCGCCGTGCCGGAGGCGGTGACCGCGGTGCGGATGGCCCGCCGGCAGTACCTGGACATGCTGGCCCGGATCAACCGTCGTCGGCGGATGTGGATGCTGGCCCACCTGATGGCCAACCGACACACCGCCGCCGAGGTCCGGGCCTACCAGATGCGTGGCTTCCTGCTCGCCGAGTTCCGCCGGATGATGACCGTGGAGACCGCCGCGCTGCTCCGGTTGGCCCGGGCACAGAGCCGGACCCGGGCGGTCGGGATGTCCGTCGGCGGGATCGCCGCCTTCGCGGTCTACGCGGTCCTCGGCGGGCTGCTGCTCACCGGCATGGTCGCGTTGGCGGCGGCGGCGACCGCCCTGCTCGCCCTCCAGTCGGCGCGCAGCAGCCTCGCGCTCGCCGTCTACGCCACCAACAACCTCTACGAGGACGCCCTCTACTACCAGGACTACCGGGACTTCCTCGACCGCGCCGACAGCCGTACCGCCACCGCGCAGGGGCGGCCCGTCGCCGGCTTCGACGCCATCGAGCTGGACCGGGTCAGCCTCCGCTACCCGGACACCGACGCCCCGGCGGTGGACGAGGTCAGCCTCACCGTCCGCCGGGGTGAGGTGGTCGCCCTGGTCGGCGAGAACGGCTCCGGCAAGACCACCCTGGCCAAGCTGATCGCCGGGCTCTACCGGCCCACCGGCGGGGTGATCCGGTGGGACGGGGTCGACGTGGCGGAGTTGGACCCGGCGGCGACCGCCGCCCAGGTGGCGGTGATGACGCAGGACTGGTGGAGGTTCCCGTTCACCGCCGGGCAGAACATCCGCATCGGCCGGCACGACCGGGCCCCGGGCGCGGCCGGGCCCACCGTCGAGGACGCCGCCCGGTCGGCCGCCGCGCACGACATGATCGCCGGGCTGCCGTTCGGCTACGACACCCTGCTGGCCCGGGAGTTCAAGAACGGTCACGACCTCTCCGGCGGGCAGTGGCAGCGGCTGGTGGCTGCCCGGGGCCTCTACCGGGACGCCCGACTGTTGATCTGCGACGAGCCGTCGGCGGCCCTCGACGCCCGCGCCGAACACGCGCTCTTCGCACACCTGCGGCGGCGTCCCGACCGGACGGTCGTGCTGATCACCCACCGGCTGGCCAACGTCCGGCACGCCGACCAGATCTTCGTGATGGACCACGGTCGCCTGGTGCAGCAGGGTGACCACGACACGTTGATGGCCGCCGATGGACCCTACCGGGAGTTGTTCGACCTCCAGGCGAGCGGCTACCTCGCCGCCTCCGAGTAGTGGCGGCTCCGGCGTCGCCGGGCCCCGGCGGGGGACGACCCCGGAGACGACGGCGGCCGCCCGTCGCACCCGGGCGGCCGACGCGCGGGTCAGACCGCCGTCACCGGGTGTCGGACCACCCCGTCGAAGAGGTAACCGAGGTCGTTGCGCGCGGCCCGGTCGGGCTGGCCCCGACCTGTCACGTCCACCGCGCGGGCCCGCAACGTCCACCGGCCGGCGGTCGGCGGACACCACCGCGTCGACCACCGCTGCCAGGGCCCGCCCCGGTCCGCCCCGACCAGGGTGGCGGGGTGCCACCCGTCGCCCGTGTCCACCTCGACCCGGTCGATCGGGCCGGCCCCGGACCAGGAGCGACCGGTCACCGTGATCTCGACTCCGGCCGCCAGCCGGGCGTCCCAGGGCAGCTCGAACGCGCTCTTGACCGACTGGGTGTCGACCGGCCCACCGCCGGTCGGGTGCCCGGGGCCGAGCATCCGGTAGAGGCTGGTGTTCCACGGGGAGAACAGCGGGGTGGTGGAGACCTCGACCGCGCCGACCCACTTCACCGAGGAGATGCCGATCCAGCCGGGCACCACCACCCGGACCGGGAAACCGTGGTCCAGCGGCAGCGGCGCACCGTTCATCTCGTACGCCAGCAGCACGTCGTCGAGGGCCTTGCCGATCGGCAGCGGACGACGAACCCGGCCCAGGTCGACACCCCCGGTGACGTATGCCGGGTCAAGGCCCTCCGGCATCACGTCCACCGCGTCGGCGGTCAGCCCGGCGTGACGCAGCACGGTGGCCAGCGGCACGCCCCGCCAACGGGCCACCCCGACACCGCCGAGCCGCCACTGCACCCCCGGGGCCGGGGTGTCCTGCTGGGCGGCGAAGAAGTGCCTCCCGTTGCCGGCGCACTCGACCAGGGCGGGGATCTCGACGGCGGGCATCGCCCGCAGGTCGGCATGGTCGAACTCGACCGGGGCGTCCCGGGTCGGTGCGCCGCGCAGGCCGTCGCCGAACAGCCGCAACCGCCAGCTGTCGACGTCGAGCCGGGGGGTGTGGGTGTGGTTGCGGACGAAGAACCGGTCGTTCGGCACCACGTACCCCTGCCCGGCCATCGCCTCCCAGCGCATCTCGGCGTTGCTCTCCAGGGGGGTGAGCAGTGCGGGAGCGAGTGGCTTGACGATGCCCGGGTCCACCCCGACCGGCTCGGCGGCGAGGGCGACCGGCCCCCGTTCGTCGGCTGCGGCGGCGAGGGCGCTCATCGCCGTACCCAGTTCGATCAGTTCGGTGCGGGACATTCCGTCCCCCCGGGCCTGGCCGGCCAGCCACTGCCGGGCCCGGCGGGCGTCGTGGTCGGCCTCGTCGTACGACAGGGTGGACGACACCGGAACTCCTTCGACTCGACGGCAAGTCCTATTCAATCAGTAGGAGTTGCCGTCGGGCAGGGCCGCCGGTGGACGCTGGTCGGCCGTTCGGTCAGATCGCGGCGGCCAACGTCACCACACCGGCGGCGACAAGCGCCCCGGCCCAGAGCCGGTCCACGTTGAACCAGGCCCGGCGCAGCACCCCGACGCCGAGCACCTCGTACACCACAAGCGCGACGGTCAGCGCGACGCCCAGCATGGCCAGCGTGTGCACCCCGGCCGCGACCAGCCCGGGCAGCGCGCCGGCCGACGCCGCCGCCAGGTGCCCGGCGTGCCCGCCGGTCGACGGCGGGTCGGCCAGCAGCACCGGCAGCAGCATCAGCCCGGCGCCGTGCGCCGACGACATCAGGAACGACCAGCCCGCGAGCTGCGCCGCCGACAGTCGCATCCCGGCCCAGCGGAAGTGCCGCTGCGACAACAGCCGCCACAGCCCGAAACCGACAAGCACCACCCCGCCGGTCACCGTCAGCGCGGTGCTGGCGGTGACCGACCGGGTGGCGGTGACCAGCGCGGCGACCACCGCCACCGAGGCCAGGTGCCCCGCCGCGATCGGCGGCAGCGCGGCCAGCAGCGCCGCCCGGCGGCGCTGCTGCAACCCCCGGGCGACCGCGAGGAGCCAGCCCATCGCCGGGTTCAGCCCGTGGAACGCGCCGAGCGCCGCCAGCGCCAGCAGGGTCCGCCCGGTCACGGGAAGCAGTACGAGTCGGAGCTGGCGTCACCGCCCTGCAACCGGGTCTGGTGCACCCGCAGCCCACGGAACTCCTCCCCGTGCGGGAAGAACCGCTCGTCGGGGGTGAGCCCGCCGTGTTCCGGGTCGACGTCCAGCTTGGCCAGCCAGGCGCCCACCCCGTCGGGGTAGAACTGGTCGTCCCAGGAGCCGTAGAGCGAGTTGCTGACGTAGACCCGCCGGCCGTCCCGACTGATCTCCACCATCTGCGGGCCACCTGCCAGCGGCTCGTCCGGCGCGGCCGGGTGGGCGGTGCGCGCCACGATGCCACCGAGCCGCACCGAGCCGACCAGCACCGGGTGGAACGGGTCGCTGACGTCGTACTGGCGCAGCTCGCCGGTGCCCCAGCAGGAGACGTAGAGGAACCGGTCGTCCACCGACAGGTCGATGTCGGTGACCAGCGGTGGGACCGCGCCGAACGGCTTGAGCAGGTCGGGAAGGTCAGCCGGATCGGCCGGTTCGGCGGGGATGTCGATCACCCGGGTCACCGCCCACGGGGCGTCCGCCCCGGTGCCGTCGCGGTGCCACAACCAGACCGACGCGGACAGGTCCTCGACGCTGATCACCACCCCGACGAAGCCGTACGACTGCGTCGGGTCGTGCGCGGGACGCAGCTCCAGCGGCATCTGGTACTGGTCGCCCAGGTCGACCCGTTGCACGTGCCGGCGCGTGGCGAGGTCCCAGAAGTGGATCGCGTGCCCGTATCTCCGCCCCAGCAGCAGCTCGCCGACGATGCCGTCCTCGATCATCGACGGGGTGCCCCACTCGCTGGTGACCAGGACGTCCTGGGTGAGGTGCCACCACACGTCGTACGCCAGGAACTGTGGACCCCGGTCGGCCTCCCAGGCTCCGCGGACTCCGAAGGTGGTGTGGTCGAGCACGGCGATGCCGCCGGGGCCCTGTGCGCCGTCGACACCGCCGAGTGCCGACAGGTAGATGCCGTCCGGGCCACAGTGCACGGTGTGCGGGCGGGAGTAGCCGGCCTTCTCGGCCAACTCCTCCGGGCCGATCACCTTGACCAGGTGCGGGGCGCGCGGATCCGGCCGGGTGTCGAAGACGTGGATCCGCGACGACCGCAGCCCCGGCACGATCAGGTAACGCCGCTCGACGTGCGGGTGCGGGGCGGTCGGGCAGAGCGCGCTGCTGCACGCGTTCCACCCGAAGTGGTGCAGTTCGTCGCCGGTGTACGGCAGGTCGGTCCAGCCGACCACCCG
Source organism: Micromonospora sp. NBC_00421 (assembly GCF_036017915.1). NCBI lineage: Bacteria > Bacillati > Actinomycetota > Actinomycetes > Micromonosporales > Micromonosporaceae > Micromonospora > Micromonospora sp. NBC_00421. The sequence goes on along the minus strand of NZ_CP107929.1, from coordinate 2,630,535 downwards.
CCCGTAGTCGGCGGACTCCGGATCGGTGTCGAGCACGGCGATCGCGTCGGGCCGCTGCGCCGTACGGTCGAACGCGGCGACGTAGGCCAGCTTCTCGGCGGGCGCGGTGGCCGCCTCGCGGGGCGAGGGGTAGAAGCTCGGGTCGGGTGTCCAGCGGGTCATCGGGTCTCCGGTGGTCAGACGGCGGGTACGCCGAGGCGGTCGAGGAGGCGGCGGCGCAGCGCGCCGAAGGCGGGATGGTCGGGGGACCGGGCGGGCCGGTCTGCGGGACGGTTGGCGGGCTGGTCGGCGGGCCGGTCGCCGGGGCGGTCGCCGGGGCGTGGAGTCAGCGGGGTGGGGCCCAGGTCGACGGGGATCTCCTCGGCGATGACGCCGTCGTCGAGCAGCAGGATCCGGTCGGCCAGCAGCAGTGCCTCGTCGACGTCGTGGGTGACCAGCAGGGCGGCGAAGCCGTGCTCGGCGCGCAGCCGGCGCAGCAGGGACTGCATCCGCAGCCGGGTCAGCGCGTCGAGCGCCCCGAACGGCTCGTCGAGCAGGAGCAGGTCCGGCTCGCGTACCAGGGCACGGGCCACCGCGACCCGTTGCGCCTGCCCGCCGGAGAGTTCGGCCGGCCAGGCGCGGTGCCGGTCGGCCAGCCCCACCTCGGTCAGCGCCCGGTCCACCCGGGCGCGCACGTCGGGGCCGGTCAACCCCAGCGCGACGTTGTCGCCGACCCGCTTCCAGGGCAGCAGCCGGTGTTCCTGGAAGACCACCGCGGCGGTGCCGCGCAGTCCGGTCCGGCCGGTGGCCTCGGCGTCCAGGCCGGCGAGGACCCGCAGCAGGGTGCTCTTGCCGGAGCCACTGCCACCGAGCAGCGCCACCACCTCACCGGCGGCGATGGTCAGGTCGACCCCGGCGAGCACCGGTCGCCCGTCGAAGGCCCGCCGCACCGCGTGCGCGGTGAGCACCGCCCCCTCGCCGGTCGCCTCGCCCGCCGGGCCGGTCGCCTCGCCCGCCGGGCCGGTCGCCTCGCCCGCCGGGCCGGTCGCCTCGCCCGCCGGGCCGGTCGCCTCGCCCGCCGGGCCGGTCGCCTCGCCCGCCGGGCCGGTCGCTTCGGCCGCCGGGCTGTCGGCCTCGCCCGCCGGGCCGGTCGCCCTGCCGGTGGCGCCCGTCAGGTCGCCCGTAGTCCGCGCCGCCATGTCAGCGTCCTCCTCTCCAGCACCCGCAGGGCGACGTCGGACGCCAGCCCGAGCAGTGCGTAGATGACCAGGCCCAGCACCACCACGTCGGTCTGGCTGAACTCGCGGGCCTCCATCATCAGGAAGCCGACGCCGGTCTGGGCGTTGACCTGTTCGCCGACGACGAGGCTGAGCCAGGCCGCCCCGATCGCCAGCCGCAATCCGAGGAACAGCGACGGCAGCGCCCCGGGCAGCACCACGTGCCGTAGCCGGGCGGCGGGGCCGAGTCCGCAGGTGCGGGCCGCCTCGACCAGCCGTTCGTCGATGTCCCGGATGCCGGCGTAGGTGTTGAAGTAGATCGGGAAGAAGACACCGAGCGCGACCAGGGTGATCTTCAACGACTCACCGATCCCCACCCAGATGATCAGCAGCGGGACGAGCCCCAGGTGGGGCAGCATCCGGGCCATCTGCACCGGCGGGTCGACCAGGTCGTCGCCGAGCCGCAGCAGACCGGCGGCGGCCCCGAGCACCAGCGCCAGCACCCCGCCCACGAGCAGCCCGACACCGGCCCGGGTGAGCGAGTCGAGCAGGTGGACGCCGAGGGTGCCGTCGCCGGCCAGCCGTACGCCGGTGGTGAGGACCCGGCTCGGTGCCGGCAGCTTCTCCGGGGCCAGCAGTCCGGCGCGGGCGGCGGCCTCCCAACCGGCGACGAGCACGACCGGGCTGACCAGCCGCCACCAGCGGACCCCGGGCCGGCGGCGCGGGCCGGCGTCGGGTGGGGCCGCGACGGCGGTCGGCGGCGCGGTGACCAGCACGGTGCTGCTCACTGGAACACCGCGCTGAACCGGTCGTCGACCCGACCGGAGATGTCGACCGGGCCGGGGACCAGTTCGAGGGTGGTGAAGCCGTCCGCGATGGCCTGGAGTTCGGCCCCGACGGCGGGGGAGACCGGGGCCAGCGGCCGGGCGCTGCGGGCCAACGCCCGGGTGGTGACGTCCAGCGGGATCTTCAGCTCGGGTGCGAGCACCGCGGCGCGCTCCTGCGGGTGCGCGATCCCCCAGTCGGTGACCTCCCGGTACGTCTTGAGGAAGGCGCGGACGTCGTCGGTGCGGTCCCGCACCACCCCGGGAGCAGCCAGCACGTACTCCCGGTTGCTGGCCAGGCCGGTGGCGTCGGCGAGGACCTTCACCCCGGGCTGCTCGGCGAGGGCGAAGTACGGGTCCCAGATGATCCAGGCGTCGACCTGTCCGTTGTCGAACGCCGGTCGTCCCTCGGCCGGCTTGAGGTACTTGACGTCGATGTCCCTGAGCGTCATCTTGTTCGCCTCCAGCAGGCGGACCAGCAGCCAGTGGACGTTGCTGCCCTTGTTCAGCGCCACCGTCCGACCGCGCAGGTCGGCGAAGGTCTTCAGGCCGCTGCTCTCCTTGACCAGCACCGCCTCACCCTGGGGGATCGGGGCCGAGGTGCCGATCACCGAGAAGGGGATCTTCGCGGCGGCGGCGAAGACCGGGGGCGCCTCGCCGACCTGCCCGATGTCGATCGAACCGGCCTTGAGTGCCTCGGTGAGGGCGGGACCGCTCTCGAACAGTGACCACTGGGCGTCCGGCGCGGCGTTGCGGGCCTTGACCAGGCTCAGGCCGCCGAAGCGCTGGTAGCCGATGCGCAGCGGGCCGCTACCTGAGCCCGCGTCGGCGGCGTCGTCGGCACAGCCGGTGACCCCGCCGACGGCGACCAGCGACAGGGCGGTGAACAGGGCGGTGGCCAGGCGGCGCACGCTCCTCGGCGGGGTGGGCATGTCGGCTCCTCGGGGGGTGGACGGTGCGGTCGCACCGACGGGGATCGGCGGCGGGCAGTAACCTACCAAGCCGATAGGTTTTATGGGTAGCCTGTCGTGGTCGCCGTCCCATCCCTCAGGAGGACCCCCGATGCCGCTGACCTTCCACTGGTTCCTGCCCACCTACGGCGACAGCCGCGACATCGTCGGCGGTGGTCACGGTGTCGCGGTCGGCACCGCCGGCGGCGCCCGGCCCGCCACCGTCGCCTACCTCGGGCAGATCGCCCGTACCGCCGAGCAACTCGGCTTCGTCGGCGCACTCACTCCGACCGGGGCGTGGTGCGAGGACGCCTGGCTGACCACCGCGATGCTCTCCCAGGTCACCGAACGGCTGAAGTTCCTGGTGGCGTTCCGTCCCGGCCTGCTCTCACCCACCCTCGCCGCCCAGATGGCCGCCACCTTCCAGCGGCTCTCCGGCGGCCGGCTGCTGCTCAACGTGGTCACCGGTGGGGAATCCGCCGAACAGCGCTCCTACGGGGACTTCCTCGACAAGGACGCCCGCTACGCCCGCGCCGACGAGTTCCTGAGGGTCGTCCGGGCGCTCTGGCGGGGGGAGACCGTCGACCACACCGGGGAGCACCTGCGGGTCGAGGGCGCCCGCCTTTCCCGACTGCCCGAACCAGTGCCCCCGATCTACTTCGGCGGCTCGTCCACCGCCGCCGGCCCGGTCGCCGCCCGACACAGCGACGTCTACCTGACCTGGGGTGAACCGCCCGCCCAGGTGGCCGAGAAACTAGACCGGATCCGGGCCCTCGCCACCGACGCCGGTCGGACGCCGCGCTTCGGCATCCGGCTGCACGTCATCGCCCGGGACACTGCCGATCAGGCATGGGCGCAGGCGGGCCGGCTGCTCGACGGCATCGACGAGGACGACGTCCGGGCCGCCCAGGAGGGGTTGCGGCGCAGCGAGTCCGAGGGGCAGCGGCGGATGCTCGCCCTGCACGGCGGCAGCCGGGACGGGCTGGAGGTCGCCCCCAACCTCTGGGCCGGGGTCGGGCTGGTCCGGGGTGGTGCGGGCACCGCTCTGGTGGGCAGCCACACCGAGGTCGCCGACCGGATCGCCGAGTGCCACGCGTTGGGCATCGACGAGTTCGTCCTCTCCGGCCACCCGCACCTGGAAGAGGCGTACTGGTTCGGCGAGGGGGTGCTGCCGATCCTGCGGTCCCGGGGGTTGTGGCGGCACCCTGCCGGTGACCCGGCCCCCGACCTGGCGGCCAGCGCTCCCTTCGCTCCCCAGCCTGCCCGGGTCTGACCCACTGCCCTTCCGTGACTCACGGTGTTGCCGCCCTGATCGGCCCCATCCATTACTCACAGTGAACGTCGTAACCGTCGCTCCACTGCATCCTGGCAGGTGAATCGCGGCCGAACCGCCCTGAGCAGGTGTTTTCCTTCCGTGCCTCGCCACCCCCAACTACCTCGCGCAGTGGAGTGGTGAGGGGGAGCGATAGAAATTACGGTGCGTGACTGTGCGGTCGAAGCATCGTCGCCCGGCGGGGATCGGCGGTACAGCAGCGAGTCAGCGGACTGGCGAGTCAGCGGACCGATGGGTCAGCGGACCGATGGGTCAGCGGACCGATGGATCAGCGGACCGACGGGTGGAGCGGTGGGTCACCGCTGGCCGGCGAGGAAGTCGGCCAGCACCCGGGTGTGGGTGGAGAAGGCCAGCTCGACCGGCTCGGTGAGGACCAGCCACTCGGTGGCCTCCTCGGTGGGCGTCGACGCAGGTAGCTCCGCCGCCGGCCGCTCCGGCAGCACCCCGAAGACCATCATGGTGCCGCCGTGCGGAGCGCCGTGCACCGCGAACAGTCGCGCCCGCTGCGCCTCGTCCACCAGCCCGGTCTCCTCGCGCAGTTCCCGGACCAACGCCTCGGACCACTCCTCGCCGTACTCGACGAAGCCGCCGGGCAGGGCGAGCAGGCCCCGGGCCGGCTCGATGTCCCGGCGGACCACCACCAGGCCGAGGCCGGTGTCGGTACGGACCGGCAGCAGCGCCACCGCGACCGGGGTGGGATTGCGCCACACCGTCTCCCCACAGGCCGGGCAGAGACGGGGCCAGCCGGCGTCCGCCGGATAGGCCGCGCCGCAGTAGTGGCAGTGCGCGTACGGCAGGACGGTCATGCCGCCGCACGTTACCGCCCCGGGCGGGCCCCGCTCAGGTCAGGTCGACCGGCTCGGCTCGGCCCCGGCTTGCTCGGTCAGGGCAGGGCAGGGCCTCCGATTGGTCGCCGACCCGGTCGGGGCGGGCCGGTCGGTCGTCGCGTAGGACCCCACGGGCCTCCATCAGGGCGAAGCCGAGCAGGTTGAGCCCGCGCCAGCGGGCCGGATCCTCGGCGCGCGGGTCGTCGGCGGCCAGACCGACCCCCCACACCCGGTCGACCGGACTGGCCTCTACCAGCACCCGCTCCCCGGTGCCCAGCAGGTACGCCCGCAGGTCGGCGTGCTGGCCGAACTTGGCCAGGCTGCCGGCCAGCACGATGGCGTAGCGCTCGGCCTCCCACACCGCCGGGTCGAAGTGCCGGACCTCCCGGCCGATCGCCTTGGCCCGGTGCGGGTGGGCGGCGGCGAGCACCCGCTCACCGGCCTCGGTGTCGCCGAAGAGCAGCGCCTTGCGCCACATCATCCAGTGCTCGGCGGTGGGGAAGTGCCGCCCGTCGACGGTGAACGGGGCCGGCCACCACTGGCTCAGGCAGCTCTGGCCGACGGTGCCGTCCCGCCGGGGCCGGTGACCCCAGAAGCAGAGGTACTTCACCGGACGCCCGGCGCGGTGCAGGGCGAGGACGTCTTCGGCGCGGCGCATCGGCATGCCGCACAGTGTCCCCGCCGGCACCGACAACGCGCGCCCGGATTTCCGCCGGACCGGGACGCCCGTGGGGTGGGTCAGGCCGGCGGTGCGCCGGTGTAGGCGGCGATGGTACGGGCGGCGGCGGCTCTTGCGGCCTGCGGGTCGGTGCCACCGGCGATGTCGGCCTCGGCCCAGGCATCGCCGCTGAGCGTCATGAAGCGCCGCCCGTCCTCGGAGCCGATCCAGGTGACGGCCTGCTCGGGGGTGATCCCCCCGCCGTCGGGGTCCAGGTGACCGGCGAGGCCGAGCAGGCCGGAGTCCCAGCCGACGCCGACCGCCCCGGGGCCGTACTCGGTCCACCGCTCGTCGTCGACGTGGGCGACGTGTTCCAGGGTGAACCGGGTCCGATCCTCGCCTTCCGGGGTGAGGCGCACCTCGATCCAGCTGACCTCGCCGCCCATCTCCCAGGTGGCGGCGAAACTCTTCGGCGGGTCGCAGCGTTCCACCACGCCACCGGCGTTGCCCTCGAACTGGTAGCGGCCGTGCAGGCGCAGGTCGCCGGAGATCGGCAGGAACCAGCGGGGGATCCGGTCGACGTTGGTGCAGGCGTCCCAGAGGTCGTCCAGCGTGGCCCGGTACGTCTGGCTGATGGTCAGCACGCGTGCCTCGCCCGCCTCCAGGGTGCGGCTGCCCACGGTCCGCCGTACGGCGCTGATCTGGTGCGTGGTCTCGATCATGAGGTGCTCCGGTGCTCGGTCGGGTCGTCCGTCGTGGTGTGCGACAGCCGTTCGCGCCGACCTCGGGCGAGCTCGGTGGCCAGGGCGTCCAGCGCGGGCGTCCAGAACCGGCGGAACCCCTCCAGCCACTGGTCCACCTCGCGCAGTGGGGCGAGGTCGACCGCGTAGAGCCGCCGGGCGCCCTGCGGGCGGACGGTGGCGAAGCCGTTGTCCCGCAGCACCTTGAGGTGCTGCGAGACGGCGGGCTGGGTGATCCCGAACTCCTCCTGGATGACCGCGCAGACCCCGCCGGCGCTCCGCTCGCCCTGCGCGAGCAGTTCGAGGATGCGCCGGCGTACCGGGTCGCCGAGGACGTCGAAGGCGTGCACGGTGCCCTTTGTATCAGCCACGGCTTATATAAGCAATCACCCGAGTCGGGCGGCGACGGCGGCCCGCAGTTCGGGCAGCCGGTCGTGCAGCAGGCCGGGGCACTGGGTGCTGGCGAAATCCTTGTGGCCGTAGATCTGGCTGGCCGGGATGCCGTACTGCTGGCAGGTGAACGCACAGAAGACCACCAGGCTGTCCCAGAGCGCCTGCGGCGGTTGCACGTCGAGGTAGATGCCGTCGTTCTCGATGCCGATGGCCTGACTGTTCTGCCCCACGCAGTGCGCACCCTGCACCATGGTCCGTCCGTGCAGCAGCGCGTACAGGCTTCCGTGCCGGCCCTCGGTGAGCTGGCCGCCCCGGCTGTTGGTGAAGTGCTGCCCGGAGTCGAGCCAACCGTTGCCGTCCATGTGCAGGTCCTGGATCTCGCGTGAGTTGGCGTACGCGTGGGCCAGGCTGTAGTCGGTCGAGTTGGGAAACGCCGTGTGGTGCACGATGATCTTGTTGGGTCGGCTCTCCACCACGCCCACCGGCGACGACGGCGGCCGGGCCCCCCAGGTGGCGCAGTTGGCGATGACCGGCTGGTCGACAAGGCCGGCGGCGGCGCCGATGACGGCCGGGCCGCCGACCTGGGTGGTGGTGGCGGCGTGGGCGGCGGGTCCGCCGGTCGGGGGCGACGTGGTCGCTCCGGCGGCTACACCGAGCAGGACCGCGCCGCGCAGCACACTGCGCCGCGACACGGGTACGGACATGGCGGGCTCCTCGGGGTGACGGGAGGTGCCGGCCGCGGACCTGGTGGGCCCACGGCCGGCGGGCGGGGCGGCTGCGGCGTCGGTGGTGCTCGGGCTGATCAGGATGGGTGGGTCAGCAGGGGCCGTTGCAGGCCAGCACCCGGAGCCGGTCGAGGGTGCCGTTCCAGACGTTCTGGTCGCCCGGGAAGGTGCCCGACGACGCCCACTGCCAGAAGGAGTACGTGGACCAGCCGGCCGGCAGGGTGCCCACCGTGCCGGCGTAGCGGGCGATCCAGAGCGGGTTGTTGGCGGCGAAACCGCTGTAGTTGCCGGTGCAGGTGGTCCACCAGTCGGTGGTGGTGTAGATCGTCGCCCAGCGCCCGGTGCGGGAGTGGTACTGGTTGACGAAGGACGCGATCCAGCTGCGCATGGCGCTCTGGCTCAGCCCGTAACACGTCGCGCCGTACGGGTTGTACTCGATGTCGAGCGCGCCGGGCAGCGTCCGGCCGTCCTTCGACCAGCCGCCGCCGTGGTCGACGAAGTAGTTGGCCTGGGTGGCACCGGTCGTGGTGTCCGGCCGGGCGAAGTGGTACGCGCCCCGGATCATCCCGACGTTGTACGACCCGTTGTACTGCTGGGCGAAGTACGCGTTGGTGTAGTAGGTGCCCTCGGTGGCCTTGACGTAGGCGAACCGGGCGCCGTTGTTCCAGGCGGCGGACCAGTTGACGTTGCCCTGGTAACTGGAGACGTCCATGCCGGGCAGCCCGGCGGGGGCGGCGGCGGCCGGGGTGACGACGCCGAGCGTGGCGGTGGCGACCATGGTGGCGGTCGCCAGCAGCGTACCCGTGACCGTGCGGAGACGGTTCATCTTTCCTCCCTGGGGGATGCCGTGTGGGTGCGGCGGGAGCGACGAAAGGAACTGTCAGGTATTAGGTCACGAACGGAGAAAGCTTTCAATAGCTGTACTTAAGATTGTCGATATGTGCCGGTTGATGGATCGGCGCAGGGCGCAACGGTCGACATCCGCCCAGACCGGGCCGGCCGAGGTTGTGGCGGGGCGGAACCCGGCCGGTCCGGTGGGGTTCAGGCAGTGGGGCGGGATTCAGGGGCTCGCGCGGGGGTGCAGGTGGTGGGTCGGGTTTCGGGCGGCGGGGTGGGGTTCAGGTGGTGGGGTGGGCGAGGATCTCGGCCGCCGCCCGCTCGCCGGCCAGCACCGCGCCCTCCAGGTAACCGGCCCAGCGGGTCGCCGTCTCGGTGCCAGCCCAGTGCACCCGCCCCACCGGCTGCCGCAGCGCGGGACCGTAGTCTCGCCACGAGCCGGGTGTCAGCGCCCCGCAGAAGCAACCCCGGGTCCACTCGTCGGCCGACCAGTCGTACTCGACGAGGTCGTCGGGCGCGGCGGCGGCCGGGCCGACCAACTCCACCAGCGCGGCCAGCACCGCCGCCCGCCGTTGGCCCGGCGACAGTCGGCGCAGTTCACGGGCCTGTCGACCGTAGCTGAACGCGGTCAGCACCCCGCGCGACGAGTCCGGGGTGGAGTTGTCCACCGTCTCCGTTACCGGCCCGTCGGCCGACGTGGTCACCCCGGAGCGCCCGTCGGCCCGCCAGAACGGCGTCGGGTAGACCGCGTGCAGTTTCAGCGCCACCCCCATCGGCATCCGCTGGGTCAGCCCGTCGCGCAGGGCGGGCAACGCCGGGGAGTACGTGATCCGGCCCGCCAGCGCCGGGGCCACCGCCACCACCACGGCGTCCGCCCGGTGCGCCCCCTCGTCGGTGTACGCCACCACGCCGAGATCGTCCTGGTGGATCGCCCGCACCGGTGCCCCGGACAGCACGGTCCCCGCTGGCAGCGCCGCCGCCATCCGCTCGGCCAGAGCCGCCGGCCCGCCCACGATCCGATCCTGCTGGGCACCGCCGGCCATCCCCAGCAGCAACCCGCTGCCACCCCCGCTGCGCAGGTAGAACAGCATCTGCAACAGCGACACCTCGTCCGGGTCTGCCGCCAGCAGTCCACCGGCGAGCAGCCGACCCACGTACCGGGCGGTCACCGGATCGGGCGCGGCGCTTGTCAACCACGCGCCGAGGGTGAGTCGATCCCACTCGTCCGCCCGCGCCGCCCGCCACGGCGCAGCCGGATCCACAGCGGCGGCGAAGCCGTCCAGCAGCTCCACGGTCCGCCACACCGACTCCGGCGGGGCCTCCCGCAGCCGTCCGTCCCAGCGCACCGCCGGCCGGCCGCGTGCCGCCGAGGGGAAGGTGGTCAGCCCGTGCCCGGCCACCAGCGCGGCCATCCGCTCCTGGGCCGGCCCGATCCACTGCGCACCCAGATCCAGCGCGGTGCCGTCGTCCAGCCGCCGGGTGAGCACCCGCCCACCGACCCGCCCCCGCGCCTCCAGCACCCGCACCCGCGCCCCACCCCGGCACAACGCCGCCGCAGCAGCGAGCCCCGAGAACCCCCCACCGACCACCACCACCCGCACCCACCCCGCATACCCCACCCCGCACCCGCTAAGCCCAGCCCAGCCCAGCCCAGCCCAGCCCAGCCCAGCCCAGCCCAGCCCAGCCCAGCCCAGCCCAGCCCAGCCCAGCCCAGCCCAGCCCAGCCCAGCCCAGCCCAGCCCAGCCCAGCCCCATGATCATGTTGAGGAAATGGACACGACACGCCGGGAAAGTTGTCCAAAATCCTGACCCGATCATGAGGCCCCATAGCAAATACGGCGGGCGGGTGGGCAGTTGTCCACACTGGCTAGCGCTGTCCACAGGAGAGGGGTGGTGAGGTTGAGGTGGTGGGGGCGGGAGAGCAACCTTCGGGGCATGCATCCTGTTTTGCGGTCGCTGGTCGAGCGGAGCGGCGGCGTGGTGACGCGACGAGCGGCGGCCGAGGTGGTTCCGGCCTGGGTGCTCCGGCATGCCTATCGCGTCGGCGCGCTCCGACGGGTCCTGCCCGGCGTCTACGTCGACGCCAGCCTGATCCGCCCCCGAGCCCACGAGTCCCCCAAGGTCCACGAGTCCACCGATGCGGGCGCACCCGTTGGTGGCACCGCACCCACGGGTGTTCACGCCCACCCGGGGGCCCAGGTGCAGGCCAGGACGGTGGCTGCCAGGGTGGACGGTGGTTCGGCATTTCGGAGGCTCGGCTGTGCTCACCAGCGGAGTGCGGCGCTCGTCTGGGCTGACGGGCGTGCGGCGTTGGGCAGCGTCACCGCCCTGGCCGTCTGGGGTGTGCGCGAGCAGCCCGACGGGGAACCGGTGCACCTGGACACCCCGCGTGGCACGGCACTCCAGACCCGTCGGCACCTGGTGGTGCACCAGCGGGTCGACTTCACGATCGGACCTCCCGAGGTGATCGTCCGATCGGGAGTACCGGTGATGCGGTTGGAGCGGGCGTTGGTGGACGCCTGGCCCCTGTTGTCCCCGGAGGACCGTCCGGCCCCGGTGATCAGGGCTGTCAACGACCGGCTCACCACCCCGGCGCGGATCGGTTCGGCGCTCACCGCCGTACCGAGGCTAAGTGGACGGGCGCAGTTGCGCACCCTGCTCGACCGGCTCGTCGCCGGATGCCGCAGCCCGTTGGAGATCTGGGGACACGACCACGTCTTCACCGGTCCGGGAATGCCCGCCTTCCGCCGCCAGGCCCGGGTCGTCGTCGGCCGCCGCACCATGTACCTCGACGTGTACGCCGAGCGGGAACGCGTCGATTTCGAGCTCGACGGCGCGACGACCCACGGTGACCCCCACCAGCGCGAGATCGACCTGCGCCGGGACGCGTTGCTCGCCACCGTCGGCATCCTGGTGGTGCGCTTCGCCCGCCACCGCCTGGTCCACGAGCCTGACGCGGTACGCCACGAGGTATGCGCGATCCTCGCCACCCGACGCGATGCGGCCGATGCGGGCTCCGGTTGCCTGCTCCGGGTTCGCTGACATGTGGGGGCTCCCGGATTGTCGGGTCCTCCTCCCACGCATTCGACGCGCTGAGAATCCGGTCGAGGCTCTGGCCGAGTGGGCCGCCGAACTGCGCGGGTGGGGCTGGCCTGGAAGGGCGGGGTGGGGCTGGGGCTGGGGCTGGGGCGCAGGGGTGTGGTCAGGGGCGGAGGGTGCGGAGGATGCGGGTGAGGTCGGCGTGGTCGGTGGGGGAGAGGTGACCGAAGAAGCGTTCCGCCTCGGCGGTACGGGCCGCGCGGATGGCTGCGCCGACCTGCGTACCCTCGTCGGTCGGTGTGACCAGGGTTGCCCGCCGGTCGGCCGGGTCGGGCCGGCGCGCGACGAGCCCGCGTTCCTCCAGACCGTCGACGACCTCGGTGGTGGAGCGGGGCGCGATGTGCAGGTGCTCGGCGAGGGCGCTGAGCCGCATCGCACCGTGCCGGGTGAGCACCGTGAGGGCGCGGGCGTGGCCGGGGTTGACGTCCCAGGGTTCGAGGGTGCGCCGGGACTGGTGGCGCAGCCGTCGTGCCACCGCCCAGAACAGCTCCGCCAGGCTCTCCTCGGCCAATTCGGCCGGTGGCTCGGCCGGTGATCCGAATGGCGACTCGATCGGTGACAGGGCCGGCGAGTTTGCCGGCGGCTTGCCGGGAAGATCCGTCGGCGGGTCGGATGGCACGCCTATCGGAGGTTCGACCTGCCGCCCGGCTGGCGGGTCGGCCGGGGGTTCGGATGTCGTACCGGTCACCGGAATACGGTAGCAGGAGTCACTGTTGCTACCTCATGATGAGGTAACCTCAGCAATGAGCTCGCAGACATCAACCCGAACCCCCGAACGGAAAAGGAACCCCCTTGGACACCATGCAAACCCACCGGGAGGGCCGCGGCGGCGCTCCCCGGACCGTCAGTGCCGCCGAGAAGTCCCAGGCCCGCGCGGTCTCGCTACGCCGCATCGGCCGGCTGTTCACTCGGTACAGTGGGCAGTTGGCAGTGGTCACCGCGATCATCGTGGTGTCGTCGGTGGTCGCGATGGCCTCGCCCTTCCTGCTGCGGGCGGTGATCGACCGCGCGTTGCCGGAGCGCGACCTGACCCTGCTGGTGTGGCTGGTCGTCGGCATGATCGCCGTGGCGGCGGTGACCGCCGTGCTCGGCGTGGCGCAGACCTGGATCTCCACCCGGGTCGGGCAGCTGGTGATGCACCGGCTGCGCACCGACGTCTTCGCCCACCTGCACCGGCAGTCGATCGCGTTCTTCACCCGCACCCGCACCGGCGAGGTGCAGTCGCGGATCACCAACGACATCGGCGGCATGCAGGCCGTGGTCACCTCCACCGCCACCTCGATCGCGTCCAACCTGACCACCGTGGTGGCCACGCTGGTCGCTATGGTGGCGCTGTCCTGGCGGCTCACCCTGGTGTCGCTGGTGGTGCTGCCGCCGGCCATCTGGCTGACCCGCCGGGTCGCCGCGATGCGCCGCGAGATCACCGCCCAGCGCCAGCGGGAGCTGGCCGACCTCAACGTCACCATCGAGGAGGGGCTGTCGATCAGCGGCGTGCAGCTCAGCAAGACCCTCGGCGCGGGCGGCGCGCTGATCGACAGGTTCTCGACCAGCTCGGCCCGGCTGGTCGACCTGGAGCTACGCTCGGAGCTGGCCGGTCGCTGGCGGATGGCCACCATGACGATCATCTTCGCCGCCATCCCGGCGGTGATCTACCTCGGCGCGGGGCTGCCCGGCACCGCCGGCACGCTCAGCATCGGCACCCTGGTCGCCTTCACCGCCCTCCAGGGTGGGCTGTTCCGGCCGCTGATGGGGCTGCTCAACGTGGGCGTCACGCTGACCGCCTCGCTGGCGCTGTTCGCCCGGATCTTCGAGTACCTGGACCTGTCGGTAGAGGTGGACGACCCGGCCCGGCCGGTGACTGTCGACCCGACCCGGGTGCGCGGGCACCTGCGCGTCGAGGACGTCACCTTCAGCTACCCGGGCAGTGACACCGCCGCCGTCGCCGGCATCAGCCTGGACGTCCCGGCCGGCACCAGCCTCGCGCTGGTCGGTGAGACCGGCTCCGGCAAGAGCACGCTCGCCGCGCTGGTCAGCCGGCTGCACGACCCGGGCGCCGGCCGGATCACCATCGACGGCGTCGACCTGCGCGACATGCGTCTCACCGACCTGGCCGCCGTCGTGGGCGTGGTCAGCCAGGAGACCTACCTGCTGCACACCACCATCCGGGAAAATCTGCGGTACGCGCGCCCCGACGCCACCGACGCCCAGTTGGTCGACGCCGCCCGCGCCGCGCAGATCCACGAACTGATCGCCGCCCTTCCCGACGGGTACGACACGGTCGTCGGCTCCCGGGGCCACCGCTTCTCCGGCGGCGAGAAGCAGCGCCTGGCCATCGCCCGTACGCTGCTGCGCGACCCCCGGGTGCTGGTGCTGGACGAGGCGACAAGCGCGCTGGACACCGAGACCGAACGCGCCGTGCAACGGGCCTTCGACACCCTCGCCGAGGGTCGTACGGTGATCACCATCGCGCACCGGCTCTCCACGGTGCGGCACGCCGACCAGATCGCGGTACTCGACCACGGCCGGATCGTCGAGTCCGGCACCCACGACACCCTGCTTGCCCGCGCCGGCCGGTACGCCACCCTGGCCACCTGACCGACGAGCCGTCCCGCCGTCCCGCGCCCTGACCTGCTCCCGGCGGGGCCGTGACCAGGGGCGATGGCACGGGATCGAAAACCCGAACTACGAGACGCGAGTCCCCGATCGGCAGTGGTTAGAGTGACGCCGTGCAAAGTGGTGTGGCGGCCCAGGTGCCGGTGCTGTACGTGGCGGACGCCGACGCGGCCCGACGGTTCTACGAGATCTTCGGCTACACCGAGATCCGGGCCGGCGGCGACGGCGGATCACGCTGGTCGTACCTGCGGTGCGGGGAGTTGACGCTGCTGCTGGCGGCGGTCACCCCCCGCCTGGTCACCGTCGAGTTGCCCCTACTCGTCTACCTGTACGTGGACGACCTGACCGCGACCGCCGAGCGGCTCACCGCCGCCGGGCACCCCGTGCAGAAGGCGGGCTACCCGGAGCACGCCCCCGGGGGCGAGTGCCGGGTCACCGACCCCGACGGCAACGTGGTCGCCTTCGGGCAGCGGCAGGCCGTACCGCAGCAGGAGCGGGACCCGCAGGCGGGCGGCGAGGCGCGGTTCTCGCTGATCCGGGAGGCCGCCGAGGCGGTCGGCCGGCGCGGCGGCGCACCCGCCCGGTGCCAGATCGGCGGCCCGCGCGGCGAGCCCTGCGCGGAGCCGGCAGAGGTCAAGCTCGCCGACTCGTGGGGCGACACGGCGTGGGGCTGCATGACGCACGCCGACGAGACGCTGCTGACCGCGCGCGGCGCGTTCCTGGCCACCGAGGACGGGATGGGCCTCGGCCCGTTCCTGCGCGCCCGCCAGGGGCAGCCGGACCGGCATCCTGCCGAGGACGCGTCCGGCGCCTGATCGCCGGCTGCCGCCCGGGGGAACGCCCGCCGGACACCCGCCCTCACCGACGAGCTCCGTCGGGCCTGGCCGGCTTGCGGTCGGCTCGACTGCCGACGGCCGGTGGGCCGGCAGCGGTACGACAGCAGAACAGCCGGACGGGGTCGGGGCGGGCACACACCCGCCCCGACCGGGGAAACCCCTCTCTCGTTGCCACGCGAGGGGAGAGGCAGGAATCAACTTAGCTGTCTCAGTCACCTGAGTTGAACATAGAGTTGTTGGAGGGTGTCCTTGCGTGATCGAATTGGCGTGCCACGCAGGGGGAGTCATGCCGATCACCGCCGACTACATCCGCATCGCCGACAAGATCGTCGCCGACGTGAGAGCGAAGAAGCTCACGCCGGGAGAAGCTGCCCTCGATCACGGAGCTTGCCTCGCTGTACAAGGTCAGTCCGTCGACGGTCAAACAGGTCTACGTCCGGCTGGAAGCGCTGCGGGTGATCTGGCGACACCAGGGCAAGGGCGTCTTCGTCAACGACCCGAAGCTCTGGATGCGCGAGCCCTGACCCGCTAACCCGCCTCACCCCGCCCCACGCGCGGCGATCTACCCGGTGATCAAGAGGTTTACGTCGACGTTGATCTCCCCGATGACGCAAACTCCTTGATCACCGGGCGCATGGCAGGCTCTGCGCCCCCGCGTCTCCGCTTCGCCTCGCCCGCTCCTCACGCCGAGCGCTGTGCCCCGGTGATCAAGAGGTTTGTGTCATTCAGAAGATCAACCTTGACGTAAACCTCTTGATCACCGGGGCGGACCGGGGTGGGAGCGGGAGGTGGGGTGGGGGTGGGGAAAGTGGGGGGAGCCGTGGGGGGTGTGGGTGCGTCCAAGGGGTATGACTAGTTTTCGAGGCATGTGGGTGGCGGTCGTTCCGCTGCTCCTGCTCACGGCTGCCTGCGCGGGGCAGGGTGAGCCGACCGGCGCAGCCGAGGATGCCGCGCCTACCTTTCCTGCTGACGTGCCGGTGCTCCGGATCGACTACACGGGTGGCTTCGTGCGGCCCGAGACGAACCTGACCCGGCTGCCGGCCGTCAGCGTCTACGGTGACGGTCGGGTGATCACCCAGGGGCCGACCGTCCTGAGTTATCCCGGGCCGGCGCTGCCCAACGTCCAGGTCCGCACGATCAGCGCGGCCGAGGTGGCGAAGCTGGTCGAGCAGGCCCGCGCCGCCGGGGTGGGCAGCTCGGTCGACGTGGGCACCCCGTCGATCACCGACGTGGCCACCACCCGGTTCACCATCCGGGGGGCGGTGGGCACCGAGCAGTTGGAGGTCTACGCCCTGGGCGAGGCGACCGGCCCCCAGTCCGGCCTGACCGCCGCCCAGCAGGCCGCCCGCGACAAACTGCGGGCGTTCGCCGACAAGGTGACCGACCCGGGGAGCGCTGCGACGCAGCCGTACCAGCCGACCGCCATCGCGGCGGTGGCCGGGCCGTGGGTCGCCACCCCGGAGACGGCGAAGCAGCCCAGGGTGGAGTGGCTCGGCCCGACGTTGCCCGGTGCCAGCCTTGGCGAGGGCCTCAACCTGGGTTGTGTGACGGTCACCGGCACCGCCGTGCAACAGGTGATCGCCACCGCCGGCAAGGCCAACGCCGCGACCCCGTGGACCTCCGGCGGGAAGCAGTGGACGGTCACCCTCCGGCCGCTGCTGCCCGACGAGACCGACTGCGCCAGCCTCACCGCTGGCCGCTGAGCCGCACACCCGGCCGGTCGACCCGATCATGTGTCGACCGGCCGGGGCGGCTGCTCGGGATCTGTGGGCTTGGCAATGCCGGAGATGGCCGTTCGGTTGGTGGTGGCGAGATCATCTTCGGGCGGCGGCTTCTTCAGCGGATTCACGCAGTTGCGGATCTCGGAGGCGTGGGAACGAGTTCGCCGTACGGGCGTTGGTGGATGCCGTCGTACCCGTCGATGAGATCGGTGAGCGGGTGCAGTCGATCGGCCGTGCCGGGCGTGAGCCGACGGTGGACTTGTTTCCATAGGCAACCATCACTACATTGGGCTCGGGTGCCGCCGTGTTGCCAGGCGGCTGTGTGGCCTGAGCCGGGCCGTTGTCCACGTGCCGAGCAGGCACGTCGACGCGCGAGCGACATCGTTGCTCCTGCGCCGTCGGTGCGTACCGACGGCCAGCCGGAAGGACCCCTGTGAGGATTTCCCGTACCCGTATCACCGCCGCCCTAGCCGTCACCGCCACGGTGGCGGCGGCCGTCACCACGGTGCTCGCCGGCACCGCCTCGGCCGCCCAGGGCTGCCGGATCGACTACCAGCCCAACGAGTGGACCGGCGGGTTCACCGCCAACGTCCGGGTCTCCCCGGGCGACACCGCCCTGAGTAGTTGGACCGTCACCTGGTCCTACCCGGGTGGCCAGCGGATCACCGGTGGCTGGAACGCCCAGGTCAGCCAGGCCGGCACGACGGTGACCGCACGCAACGCCACCTGGAACGGCAGCGTGCCGGCCGGCGGTGCCACAGAGTTCGGCGTCCAGGGCACCAGCACCTCGGGTGCCGCCGCGCCGACCGGGTTCGCGCTGAACGGCGTACCGTGCAACGGCGGTCCGCCGCCGACCACCACGCCGGTGCCTCCGACCACCACGCCGGTGCCGCCGACGACCCCGCCGCCGACCACGCCGCCGCCGACGACCCCGCCGCCGACGACCCCGCCGCCGACCACGCCGCCGCCGACGACCCCTCCGCCGACCACCCCGCCGCCCACGACGCCGCCGCCGGTCGGGTGTGCCGGTGCGGTGCTCTGTGACGGCTTCGAGAACCAGACCGGCACGACGCCGGCCGGCGACTGGAGTGTGGTCAACCCGGACTGCTCCGGAGCGGGCCGGGCCTCGGTGGACACGGCGACCGCCCACAGCGGTAGCCGCTCGCTGCGGATCGACGGCGCGGCCGGCTACTGCAACCACGTCTTCGTCCGGTCCAACAAGGACCTCAGCGCCGTGGGCACCGTGCGGTACGGCCGGATCTGGCTGCGCCACACCACCGCGCTGCCGACCCAGCATGTCACCATGACGGCGATGACCGACACCGCCGACGGCAACAAGGACCTGCGGATGGGCGGCCAGAACGGCGCGTTGCAGTGGAACCGGGCCTCCGACGACGCGACGCTGCCCGAGCAGAGCCCGTCGGGGGTGGCGCTGAGCGTGCCGCTGCCCACCGGGCGTTGGACGTGCCTGGAGTTCATGGTCGACGGCAACCAGGGGCAACTGCGCACCTGGCTGGACGGCACCGCCGTCACCGGGCTGACCGCCGACGGCGTGCCCAGCCACGACATCGACGGCCAGTGGTACAACCGCACCTGGCGGCCCCGGCTGACCGACCTGAAGTTGGGCTGGGAGAGCTACGGCGAGGGCGCGGACACCATCTGGTACGACGACGTCGCCCTGAGCACCAGCCGGATCGGCTGCTGACCCCCGCCGGGACCGGGCGGCCGACAGGGCTGCCCGGTCCCGGCTGCGCCGACTGAGCATTCAGCCGGCGGTGGGGTGCCGATCATGGTGCGTTCATCCACGGTTGCCAGGCTGACCTCTGGTCGGCGGGGTTCGCTTCCCGCCAGAATGTGGCTGATCGGGATAACCATCCTGATCGATGCATTCCTGTCGGCCCCCGCGACCCGGAGGACCCGTTGCGCACTCCCGCGAACCCCGTCACCCCCGCCATCCCCGTCACCCCCGCCATCCCCGTCACCCCCGTGACCGCCCCGACTCCGGTCGCCCGACCGCGCCGACTGCCGGGCACGCTCGCCCTGCTGACCGCCCTGGTCGCGGCGATGCTCGTCGGGCCGTCCGTGGTGGCCCCGAGGCTGACCGACTCCGCGTCGGCGGCGGTCTACGGCTCCTGCACGATGTCCCGCTGCGCGGACGCCCGTACCGCCCGTTCCGGCTGGTCGGCCAAGGGCTTCCCGACCAGCCGGGGCTGGTACGCCTGGAGCGGCGGGCTGTCGAACTTCGCCGGTGGCCAGTTCTACAACTACGAGGGCCAGCTTCCCGCCAACGCCACCTACTACGAGTACGACGTCTATCCGCGGGTCTCCGGCGCGGCGCGGGACGCGTACCGCATCGTGGTGAACAGGAGCACCGGAGCGACCTGGTTCTCGCCCGACCACTACGCGAACTTCTACCGGATCTGACCGAGGACCACCGGGGTGGGCCGGTCCGCCGGCCCACCCCGTCGAGCAGGAGGATGCACGATGACCGGACAGCGCCAGCCGGGTTGGCTGCGGGTGACCGACGAGCCGCAGCCGGCAGGGCACCCGACGCCGTCGGTCACCGTGCCCGGGGCGGCGGCCCGCACCCGCCCGGCGCTGTTCGACGCTCTCACCGACGCCCTCGACCTGCCCGGACACTTCGGCCGTAACTGGGACGCGCTGGCCGACCTGCTGGCCGACCGGCTCGACGTCGGGCCGCTCACCCTCGAGGTGACCGACGCCGGCCTGTTGCTGACCGACGAGCCACCCGGCCAGCTCGGCACCCTGCTCGACGTGATCGGCGGGGTGTCGGCCGGCTCCCGGGAACCGGTCTGCCTGCTGCTGCGGGACACCCCGCAGCGGCTGCCCGACCTGTGGCACCGGCTCTCCGCCGTCCTCGGCGGCTGCGGGGTGTCCGTGCCACCCGGCGCGGCCTGCTGACGGTCAGGCGGGGTGGTCGAGGATCGCGCTGAACCGCTCCTCGGCCAGGTCGAGCTGGGCGAAGATGTGCCGCTTCACCGGCATCGACAGCGGGGTGTCCGGTCGGGCGATCAGCTCCCGGAACACCGGTACCAGCGGTCGGTACTTCGCCGCCGAGCGGGCCACCTTCGGCCCGACGGCGTAGACCACCCCCACGCCGTTGTCGGTGAAGTCGGAGACCTTGATGACCCGTGCCCACGGCTCCCGGTCCAGGCTGGCCGCGACGTGCTCGCGGTACTGCACGTGCGGGTCGCGCTCCGGGTCGTACGCCGGATTGGTGACCGCCGCGACGAGCCGGGCCACCCGCGACCCGAACCGGCCGGCAAGGGTGGCCAGCGCCGCCGCCGTCGGGTCGGCGGCTCCCGCGCCGGCCAGCTCGCCCGGGTGGTCCTCCACCGCGTCGTGCAGCAACCCGGCGACGATCACGTCGACGTCGCGCACCTGATAGTGGTGCATCATCCGGATGGCCACCCGCAACAGGTGGTTGAGGTAGGGCTCCCGGGAACGGCGGTCGTCGCGGTGCAGCTCGGCGGCGAGGTCCAGGGCGGCGGTCAGCCGGTCCCGCTCGGCGGCCGGGAAGGCCGGCAGCTCCAACCGGAACCGGGCCAGCAGGCCCGGCTCGCCGTGCAGCTCGGTGATCGCGTGCATCGGCATGGTGGCGAGGTACGGCGGGAACTCCATCGCCTACTTATAGCCGATCTTCACTGCCCATCCGACCCCGCCGTCCGCTGTGCGACTGATCGTCACCAGCGCCGCCACGACGGGAGGTTGCGTTCCGACATCAGTCGCCAGAACCGGCGCATCCCGGATCGGGGCGCTCTCGTCCACCCGGCAGAACCGCTCCGGTTGGCGGGTCACCAGCGCCGAAGTGCAGAGCCGGCCGGCCTGGAGTAGGAACGGATGGGCGGTGCAGCGGTCTCAGGAGGCGTCGACGAGGTGCTTGACCAGCCGTACCGTCGTCCCGGCGGCGGTGCCGTCGATCCGAGCCTCGTCCATCAACCGCATCATGATCAACTGCCCGCGGCCCCGGTCCCTGTCGTCCGAAGGGGCCTCCCGCCAACCGCCGGTGTCCGACACCTCGATCTCCAGTCGATCGCCGTGTAGCCGCGCCTGCACCCGGACGGTCGACCCGGCTGCGAACCGGTAGCCGTGCTCGATGGCGTTGGCGCACGCCTCGCCGACCGCGATCAGCACCACCTCCACCTCCGCCTCGCCCACCCCGAGCCCGGTCAGCCAGGCCCGCAGGGCCTCCCGGGTGGGGGAGAGCTGCGCCGGATCGGCGGCCAGCGCGACGCGGAACGCCCCCGGCACGTCACGGGTCACCGGGCCGACCGGTGGCGCCGGGTCGATGGGTGGTGCCGGGCCGACCGGTGGCACCGGGTCGATGGGTGGTGTCGGGTCGGCCGGCGGGAGAGGTTCGGTCGCCGGGTCGGGGAAGCCCCCGTCCACGTCGCGTCCACCCGCCACCCGGGTCCACCTCCCGTTGATCCACGCCACCGGGGCTGGAAGCCCGGCCGTCACCCGGGGGTCATTCTCCCTGTATCACTTCGCCGGGGTGGCGGCGGGTTACGAGGCCAGCCGCTCGCCGGGGGCGCGGACCTGGCCGGCGAGGTCGATCCCGCCGTCGGACCGGTTGATCTCCGACCAGACCGCGTCGAGGGAGAGGCCGAGGACGTCGGCGAGCACCGCGATGGTCGGGAAGGCGGGGGTGGCCACCCGGCCGGACTCGATCTTGCGAAGGGTCTCCGGGGAGAGCCCGGCGGCCAGCGCGGTGCCGAGCATCGAACGCTGGCCCCGGGCGCGGCGCAGCAGTGCACCGAGGCGTTGTCCGCGTTCGACCTCGGCGGGAGTGAGCGGCAACCTGACCATGGTTGCGATTCTAGTACCGGGATAACATGGCCGGGATATTTATTGGTGGTCCGAGGAGGGCGTTGCATGATCGAGATCCTGAACCCCACCGACGTGCGGCGGGCGCGGGACACCGGTGCCCTGGTCGCCGGGATCCTCCAGACCCTGAAGAGCCGCACCGTCGTCGGCACCAACCTGCTGGAGATCGACGAGTGGGCGCGCCGGATGATCGTCGAGGCCGGGGCGCAGTCCTGCTACGTCGACTACGAGCCGTCCTTCGGGCGCGGCCCGTTCGGCCACTACATCTGCACGTCGGTCAACGACGCGGTACTGCACGGCCTGCCGCACGACCGTACGCTCACCGACGGTGACCTGCTCTCGCTCGACCTCGCGGTCTGTCTCGGCGGGGTGGTCGCCGACTCGGCCATCAGCTTCGTGGTGGGCGACACCCGCCCCCCGGAGAGCCTCGCGCTGATCGACGCGACCGAACGCGCACTGCGCGCCGGAATCGCCGCCGCCGGCCCGGGTGCGCGGGTCGGCGACATCTCGCACGCCATCGGCACGGTCCTCGACGCGGCGGGCTACCGGGTCAACACCGAGTTCGGCGGCCATGGCGTCGGTTCCACCATGCACCAGGACCCGCACGTGTCCAACACCGGCCGGCCCGGTCGCGGCTACCGGTTGCGCCCCGGGCTGCTGCTGGCCCTGGAACCCTGGGTGATGGCGGACACCGCCGAACTCGTCACCGACGCCGACGGCTGGACGCTGCGTAGCGCGACCGGTTGCCGCACGGCGCACAGCGAGCACACGATCGCCATCACCCCCGACGGTGCCGAGGTGATGACCCTGCCCAGGTAGTCACCCTCGTGATCCGCGCCGCCCGGATTCCCTGACGCCGGCTCCCCGCCGCCGGGTGCCGTGGGCCGGGCCCCTGGTCGGGAGGCGGCGGGCGGATGGACGACCGACCGGTCGGGCCGCACCCACGACGGCGCGGCCCGACCGGCGGGCGAGCGGGCAGGCGGGTCACAGGGGCAGGCGGGTCACAGGGGCAGTCGGCCGGCCCCGGCGAGCGCCCCGACCACGATCGGCACCAGCGGCGCGGGTACGGCCGCCGACGCGCGCAGGGTCGGCGTCCAGCCGGCGTCACCGCCCAGGTCCGGATCATGGGTCGCGTTGTAGGCGGCCACCAGGTCGACCGGGCGGGGCAGCGCGTGGTGGGCGTCCACCCAGTTGCCCCGGGTGGTGACGGCGGTGCCACCCCAGTCGTAGAGCAGGTCGGCGGGGGTGATGCCGACGCCGAGGGTGAAGAAGTTGTGCTCCACGTACGCGGCGGACTGCACGCCCACGCCGATCGCGTACTCGAAGTCGTCGCCGGCCAGCCGGTACCAGTTGTTGTAGACGTCGACCTGGCCGAATCGGACCCGGGGCAGCCGCTGGAGGACCCGGTCGAACAGGTTGTGGTGCAGCGTCACCTTCAACCGGCCGACGTCCGGCCCGACCGTGTTGGACGAGCCGATCAGCATCAGCTTGTCCCTTCCCGCGAACCGGTTGTACGAGGCGGTCACCAGGCTGGCGGTGTGGGTGACGTCCAACGAACCGTCGTGCACCTGGTACGGCCGACCGAAGTACACCGGCTGGGCGCTGTCCGGGTTGTCGCCGTCGGTGAAGGTGTTGTGGTCGACCCAGACGTGCTCGCTGCGGCGTACCGAGACCTGGTCGTACTGGGAGTTCCAGTTGCCCGTCGCGCCGTCGGTGGGGGACCAGGCCGGGAAGCAGTCCCGGGCGTCGTCGAAGGTCAGGTTGCGGACGATGACGTTGCTGGCCCCGTCGATCATCAGGGTCAGCCCGGTGAGGGTGGCCCCGTGCCGGCCGACGATGGTGGTGTTGGGGCCGACGTTGATCTGCGTCTGCCGGGTCTGGTTGGCCACCGAACGGACCCGGGCCGCCTCCAGCGCCCCGGTCGGCGGCACCATGCCCCACACCGCCGGGTCGTACGCGGCCAGGTAGGCCGGCAGGCTGTACTCCGGGTCGGCCAGGTCGGCACAGCTGCGCAGGCTGCCGTCGTCGGCGGCGAACCCGTCGACGACGCCGTCCACGACGATCACCTTCGGGGTGGCGTTGGTCCGGTTGGTGGCGTTGTCGCCGCCCAGTGCGCGGACCAGGTCGGCCCGGCTGCGCACCAGGTGGACCTGGTCCGGGCCGGCCGCCGTGCCGCCGGTGGTGCCGGGGCCGTCGGCCGCCCAGCCGTCGCCGGCCGGCAGGGTCTGCCGGGCCAGCCGCTCGACCGCCCGGGGAACCCCGTCGGTGGTGGTACGGCCGGGCGCGGCGTGTGCCGCGGTGCCCGAGGTCAGGAGGAGGGAGACGGCGACCAGGGCCGCCCCGGTGGTTCGTGGACGCATGTGACGCTCCGGAGGATGTGGTGGATGGTGCGGTCGGTTCCGCCAGGTCTGCGGGGGGGGGACCGGGCCGCCCTGGCTCAACAGCCCTGGTGCACTGCCAGTTCGGTGCGCACCGGGGGCACCGCCCACGGCACCGCCAGCTCCGACAGCAGCGCCCCCTGCTCGGCGGCCCGGCGCAGCGCCGCGTTGATGCCGCGTACCGTCACCGCCCGCTCCGGCCCGCTGCCGGTCACCGTGACCAGGTCGCCGCCGAGCATGGTCGGCTCGGGAGCGCGCTGCACCTGCTCCAGCACGGCGGTGAACGGCGCGGTCCGGGCCAGCGGGGCGATCAGCGGGGTGCCGGCCGGGTCGGCGCGGTGGGCGAGCAGGTTCTCCAGCAGCCCCCGCCGCCCCGGCACCTCCCGTGGCTCCGGGTCGCCGGGCAGCAACAGCCGGTCGGTCGGGTACTCCAGCACCGCCCGCCCGGCGGTGCCGGTCACGATCACCTCACCGGCGACGAAGTCCTCCCCGGCCAGCGTCACCGCCGCCACGATCGGCGGCCCGCCGGGGGTGACGATCCGCAGCGTGGCGGTGTCGTCCACCTCGATCGGCCGGACCCGGTAGCGTTCCAGCTCGATGCGCGCCGGCCGCACCGGTGCCCCGACCACCGTCTCGGCCACCGCCAGGCACTGCATCACGGCGTGCGCGAACGGGTTGACCAGCGCCCCGTCCAGCACGGGCCGGCCGTGCAGGGTGCGCCGACCGGCCCACGGGGAGCGGGCGTAGTAGCCGTCCGGCCGCTGCCAGGCGGCGACCGTGCCGATGCCGGTGACGGTGCCCAGCCGGCCCTGCCCGACGGCGGCCGACAACTGCGCCAGCGCCACCGACCCGAGCGCCTGGAAGCCGACCTGGCAGACCCGGCCGCCCTCGGCCAGCGCCTCGGCCAGCGCCCGGTGCTCGGCGGTGGACAGCACCGGCGGCTTCTCCAGCAGCAGGTCCGCACCGGCGGCGAGGACGTCCAGGGCGATCGGCAGGTGGGTGTGCGGCGGGGTGCACACGATCACCACGTCGGGGCGGGTGGCGGCGAGCATCTCCCGGTGGTCGGTGTGCACGGTGGCCCCGGGTGGGACGGGCGCGGCCGGCTCGTCGGAGACCGGCCGCACGTCGACCAGCGCCACCAGCCGCAACCGTCCCGCCGCGTGCAGCGGGGCCACCGTCCGCCGGTGCCAGCGGCCGTGCCCGTTCGCCCCGACGATCGCCACCCGGGGCACGGCGACCCCGGGGTGCCCGGTCCCGGCCGGTGGCGTCGCGGCGGTGGGTCGGGCGGGCGGTGCGCCCTGGGCGGCGAGCCCACCAACGGCGGCCGGCGGCACCGGGCCCGTCACGCCGCACCCGCCAGGACCGCCGCCACACCGTGGGTACGCAGCGCGCCGAGCCACCCGGTGACGTCGGTGCGGAACCCGTCGTCGTCGGCGAGCGCGGCCGGGAAGACCTCGGGCAGGGCGAACAGCGCCCCGACCGTGCCGGCGGGGGTGCCGTCGGCGGCGGCGAGCGCGGCGGTGATCCGGTCGGCCAGCGGGTCGTCAAGCGGCAGCACGGTGCCGTCGTCGGCCCGCCCGTCGAGGAACCGCAGCCAGGCCGCCACGACCAGCGCCGACCAGTATGCCGACCGGCCCCGCGCGCGCAGGTCGGCGGCGGTGTGCAGGACCCGCTGCGGCAGTTTCTGCGACCCGTCCATCGCCACCTGGAGGGTGCGGTGCCGGATCGCCGGGTTGGCGAAGCGGGCCAGCACCTCGTCGCCGTACCCGGTGACCCGTACCCCGTCGGGTGGGGTGAAGCTGGCGGCGACGTCGTCGGCGACGAACCGGCGCAGCACGTCGGTCAGGCCGGGCAACGTCAGCGCGTCCGCGATCGTCTCGCGGCCGGCCACCGCGCCCAGGTAGGCCACCGCCGAGTGCACGCCGTTGAGGCCGCGCAGCTTCAGCCGCTCCCACGGCCCGGCGTCGGTGGTGAGCACCGCGCCGGCCTGCTCCCAGGCCGGCCGGCCGCCGGGGAAGTCGTCCTCGATCACCCACTGGAGGTACGGCTCGGCGGCCACCGCGGCCAGGTCGGCCACCCCCAACGCGGCGCGGGCGGTCGCCCGCGTCCCGTCGGTGCTGGCCGGGACGATCCGGTCCACCATCGTGCCGGGGAAACCCACCTGCCCGGCGAGGGCGTCCAGCACGGTGTCCGACGCCCCGGCCAGGGCCAGTGACTGCTGCACCAGGCCGCGCAGCCGACGCCCGTTCGCCGGCAGGTTGTCGCAGCTCACCAGCGCGATCGGGCCCGCCTGCGCGGCGGCACGGGCGAGCAGCCCGCGCACCAGCAGGCCGGGCACGGTGACCGGAGGCCGGTCGGTGGTCAGGTCGAGGGTCAGCTCCGGGTCGGCCCGCAGCGCCCCGGAGACCGGGTCGAGCTGGTAGGCCTTCTCGGTCACGGTCAGCGTCACCACCCGGATCGCCGGGTCGGCGAGCAGCGCGACCACCGCCGCCGGGTCGCTGGCCGCGTGGCGTACCCCGGCCAACGCGCCGACCACCCGGGTCTCGGACCGGTCGGCGGCCAGCGTGGTGACGCTGAACAGCG
This sequence comes from Micromonospora sp. NBC_00421, assembly GCF_036017915.1. Taxonomy (NCBI): domain Bacteria; kingdom Bacillati; phylum Actinomycetota; class Actinomycetes; order Micromonosporales; family Micromonosporaceae; genus Micromonospora; species Micromonospora sp. NBC_00421. The sequence continues at coordinate 2,603,974 of NZ_CP107929.1, read as the reverse complement.
CGTCCTGCGCCGCGAGGGCCTCGACCAGCGCGGTGCTGCGCGGGGCGACGCCGACGATGGCCCAGTCGCCGCCGGCCGCGCCGATCGCCGCCTCGGTGTAGACCGCCTGGTGGGCCCGGTGGAACGCGCCGAGTCCCAGGTGGACGATGCCGGCCGGCACGGTGCCCGGTCGGATCAGCGGTCGGCTCGGCTCGGGCAGCCGGCGCAGGGTGGCCAGGCCCAGCCGGTCGGTGCCCCCGTTCACCGCCATTCCGGGCCGTCCGGGAAGCGGAACCGGGCGATCGACCCGGGGCGCATGGTGGCGCTGTAACCGGGGGCGGTGGGCAGCAGGTACCGGCCGCCCCGGGTGCGGACCGGGTCGACGAAGTGCTCGTGCAGGTGGTCGACGTACTCGACCATCCGCCCGTCCAGGCTGGTGCCGACCCGCAGGTAGTCGAAGATGGCCAGGTGCTGCACGTACTCGCAGAGGCCGACGCCACCGGCGTGCGGGCAGATCGGCACCCCGAACTTCGCCGCCAGCAGGATCTCCGCCAGCACCTCGTTGACCCCGGCGACCCGGCAGGCGTCGATCTGCATCACCCCGATCGCCTCGGCCTGGAGCAGCTGCTTGAAGATGACCCGGTTGGCGGCCACCTCACCGGTGGCGACCCGGCACCGGCCGTCGGTCAGCCCGCTCACCGCGCGGGCGATCCGGGCGTGGCCGAGGATGTCGTCGGCGTGCGTCGGCTCCTCGATCCAGTACGGGTCGACCTCGGCCAGCGCGGTCATGTTGGTGATCGCCTCGTCGACGTCCCAGACCTGGTTGGCGTCCATCATCAGCAGCGCGTCGGGGCCGATCTCGGCCCGGATGATCCGCGCCCGACGCAGGTCGTCGGCGGGCGGGCCGCCGACCTTCATCTTCATCGCCCGCCACCCCTGGGCGTACGCCTCGCGGGTCAACGCCCGCACCTTCTCGTCCGGATACCCCAACCACCCCACCGACGTCGTGTACGACGGAAAACCACTCTGCTCAAGTTCCGCGAGCCGTTCCGACCCTCCGACTAGTCCCTTGTCGAGGATGGTGGCGGCCTCGTCGGGGGTGAGCGCGTCGGTGATGTGGTGGAAGTCGACGTTGGCGACCAGCTCGTCGGTGGGCAGCTCGGCGAGGTAGCGCCACATCGGCTTGCCGGCCAGCTTGGCCCGCAGGTCCCAGACCGCGTTGACGAGCGCGCCGGCGGCCATGTGGATGACCCCCTTCTCCGGCCCCAGCCAGCGCAGCTGCACGTCGGCGGTGAGCGACCGCCAGAACGCCACCGGCTCGGCCGCGATCTCCTCCACCGTCCGGCCCCGCACGTGGTGGGCGAGGGCGTCGATCGCCGCACAGGTGATCTCGTTGCCCCGCCCGTTGGTGAAGGTGAATCCGGCACCCGTCGGGCCGCCGTCGGTACGCAGCTCGACGTAGCTGGCCGAGTAGTCGCCCCGGTTGATCGCGTCCGAGCCGTCGCCGGCCGCCGCGGTGGGGAACCGGACGTCGTGCACGTCGACGTCGGTGATCCTGGTGCTCATGCGGACCCTCCGAACCTGAAGACCTTCTTGGGCAGCCGGTACGCCAGGTCGACGACCGTCTCGGCGGCCTCGTCCCCGGTCAGCCGGTGTTCGGCGACGAGGCGGGCCAGGAACCCGGCGTCGATCCGGCGGGCCACGTCGTGGCGGACCGGGATGGAGCAGAACGCGCGGGTGTCGTCGACGAAGCCGGCGGTGTTGTAGAACCCGGCGGACTCGGTGACCGCCTCGCGGAACCGGCGCAGCACCTCCGGGGAGTCCAGGAACCACCAGGGCGCGCCGAGGTAGAGCGCGGCGTAGCCGCCGGCCAGCGGGGCCAGCTCCCGGGTGAAGGTGTACTCGTCGAGGGTGTAGAGCACCACCCGCAGCCGCGGGTCGTTGCCGTACGCGTCGAGCAGCGGGGCCAGCGCGTGCACGTACTCGGTGGCGTGCGGGACGTCCCCGCCGACGTCGCGGCCGTGGGTGGCGTACAGCTGGCGGTTGTGGTTGCGGACCGCGCCGGGGTGCAGTTGCAGCACCAGCCCGTCGTCGAGCGACATCCGGGCGAACTCCACGAGCATGTGCGCCCGGAACGCCTCGGCGTCGGCGGCGTCGGCCAGCCCGCGCCGGCCCCTGTCGTAGAGCCGCGCCGCCTCGTCGGCGGAGAGCGCCAGGGTCCGCGCGGTGGGGTGGCCGTGGTCGGAGGAGGTCGCGCCGGCCGCGACGAACGCCGCCCGCCTGGCCCGCAGCGCGTCCAGGTAGCCGGCGTACGTGCCGGTGTCGACGCCGGCCACCTCGCCGAGCCGGGCCACGTTGTCGGCCCAGCCGTCGAACTCCATGTCGACGACGTTGTCCGGGCGGAACGTGGTGACCACCCGGCCACCCGGCCCGCCCCAGCCGTCGGCGGCGAGCTTGGCGTGCGCGGCGAGGTCGTCCAGGGGCGACTCGGTGGTGGCCAGCACCTCGATCCGGAACCGTTCGAACAGCGCCCGGGGCCGGAACTCCGGCTCGGCCAGCCGGGCGGCCAGCTCGTCGTAGACGGCGTCGGCGGTCGCCGGGGTCAGCGGTGTGTCCACCCCGAACACCTCGCTGAAGGTGCGTTCCAGCCACAGCCGGGACGGGGTGCCCCGGAACAGGTGCCAGTGCGCGGCGAAGCGTCGCCAGATCGTCCGGCCGTCGGTCTCCACCGGGCTGCCGTCGACGCTGGGCACGCCCAGCTCGGCCGGGGGCACGCCCTGGCTGAGCAGCATCCGGGTGAGGTAGTGGTCGGGCACGATCAGCAGCCGGGCCGGGTCCGGGAAGGGCTGGTCCTCGGCCAGCAGCGCCGGGTCGACGTGCCCGTGTGGCGAGATGATCGGCTGCGGCCCGGCCAGGGCGTACAGCTCGCGGGCGATGGCCCGGACGCCCGGGTCGGTCGGCAGGAGCAGGTCAGGAGAGGTCGGCACGTCGGGGGACTCCTCGGGTACGGGCGGCGGGTCGGCGGATCGGGGCGGGTCGGTGGGTGGGTGGGTGGGCCGTAACGGCCGGGGTGGGCAGGTGGGTGGGTGCAACGGACCAGGGTTGGGGCGGGCGCAGGGTGGGCAGCGGTCAGGGCAGGGTGAGCAGGTCGGCTACCCGGACCGGGTCGCCGGTGTCGAAGGAGCGGTTGGCGGCCAGCCCGGTGAGCAGGGCCAGCGCCCCGTCGTGGGCGGTGGCGGCCCGGCCCAGCGGGTCCGGCTCACCGCCGAAGATCACCCGGGTCATCCGGGCGTCCGCGCCACCGTGGCCCTGCCGGGTGTAGCCCTCGACCGGGATCCGGGTGGGCGGGGCCCAGAACGGGCGCAGGGTCAGGGTGGCCTCGCCGTGTTCGACGGCGGCCTCGTCGCCGTGCAGGGCGGCGCCCTTGAGCGCCCCGGCGGCGGCCGGGCTGACGAAGTCGCTCTCGGTCACCTCCAGTTCTAGCCGGCCCCGGCTGCCGTTGACCATCACCCGGTAGCCCTCCCAGGGGGCGTACGCGGTGAGGTGGTAGGTCATCGTCGCGCCTGTGGAGTAGCGGGCCAGCACCGCCATGTCGTCCTCGATGCTCACCCCGGGGGCGAAGACGTTGCGGTCGCGGTGGTAGCCGTCCTCGCCCTCGGCGTCGAGGTAGAGCTCGCGCAGCCGGGGGTGGTCGGCCATCCGCAGGGCGAACGGGTCGTCGTCGGCGGCGGGGGAGCCGTGTGCCCGGTCGTAGTCGCGGGCGTAGCCGTGCCGCCGGCCCGCGTCGCCGTAGAAGAAGAGCCGGCCGGCCGCGTACACCTCGACCGGGGTGGCGTCGAGCCACCAGTTGACCAGGTCGAAGTGGTGGCTGGCCTTGTGCACCATCAGCCCGCCGGAGCTGGCCTTGTCCCGGTGCCAGCGGCGGAAGTAGTCCGCGCCGTGCCGCACGTCGAGCAGCCACTCGAAGTGCACCGAGCCGATCTCGCCGACCGCGCCGTCGGCGAGCAGCCGCCGGACCTGCTCGTGCAGCGGGTTGTAGCGGTAGTTGAAGGCGACGGTGACCTGCCGGCCGGTCTCGGCGACCGCGTCGAGGATGCGCCGGCAGCGGGCCGCGTCGACGGTCATCGGCTTCTCGGTGACCACGTCGCAGCCGGCCCGCAGGGCCGCCACCACGTACTCGTCGTGGGTGACGTCGACGCTTGTCACGAGCACCACGTCGACCTGCTCCTTGGCGAGCATGGCGGCGAAGTCGCCGGCCCGGTAGGTCGGCACGGCCGGGTGGCCCAACTCGGTCAGCCACCTGTTGTGCGCGTCCATCCGGGCCTGGTTGACGTCGGCGAAGGCGACCAGTTCTGCGGTGTCGGCGTGGTCGGTGACGAGGGCGCGGACGAACATCTCGGCCCGCGCCCCGGTGCCGACCAGGGCGTGCCGTCGGCGGTGCGCGGCTGGTGGTGACATCGGGTGGGATCCTCCCCGCTCGCTGCAAAGGTTTGCAGTGAAGAAACCACGATGGCGAAGACCACGTCAACGATCGATGCCAATCCCGTGGCATAGATCCCCTTTCGTGGGCTTAAGAGGGCATGGTGGGAGGGTCGTCGCAATCGATCCGTAACAAAGCCCCGTTGACAGTGGAGCAACCGTTTGCATTAATTGGCGACACCCACGTGACCCCGACCACACCATCGACGAGAGGGCCGCCCGTGCCAGCCACCATCCGCGACGTCGCGCGGGCCTCGGGCGTGCACATCTCCACGGTGTCCCGCACCTTCTCGGCACCCCACCTGGTCAACCCGGAGACCCGGGTCCGGGTGCTGGCCTGCGCCGAGGACCTCGGCTACCGACCCAACCGGGCCGCCCGCGCCCTGATCACCGGCCGGACCCACAACATCGGCCTGATCATCGCGGACATCGCCAACCCGTTCTTCCCGCCGCTGATCAAGGCGGCCGAGGGGCAGGCCCGGCACCGCGACTACCACGTCTTCGTGGCCGACACCAACGAGGACCCGGCCGCCGAGGAGGAGCTGGTCCACGCGCTGGCCAAGCAGGTCGACGGGGTGCTGCTGTGCAGCCCTCGGATGAGCAACGCCCTGATCGAGCAGGTCAGCCGGGAGGTCCCGGTGGTGGTGATAAACCGCCAGGTGACCGGCCTGCCCTGCGTGATGATGGACGTCGGCCAGGGGGCCCGCACCGCGATCGAGCACCTGCTCGGCCTCGGCCACCGGCAGCTCGCCCTGCTCGGCGGCCCGCGCGGCTCCTGGACCAACCAGCAGATGCGCCGGGCGGCCGGGGCCGCCGCCCGCACCGGCGGGGCCGAGCTGACCGTGCTCGGGCCGAACCCGCCCACCGAGACCGGCGGCAGCGCGCTTGCCGAACAGGTGCGCGACAGCGGCGTCACCGCCGTACTCGCCTACAACGACCTGATGGCGATCGGGCTGATCGAGGGGCTCGACCACCTCGGGATCCGGGTGCCCCGGGACGTCAGCGTGGTCGGGGTCGACGACATCGCGCTGAGCCGACTCACCCGCCCCAAGTTGACGACGGTGGCCACGCCGACCGCGGCCGCCGGCCGGACGGCCGTCGACATGCTGCTGCAGCACGACTCCGAACCCCGCCCACGCGGCGGGGGACGGGCAGCGGCCGTCGGTGACCGTCGCACCACCGCACAGGTAATGCTCCAGACCGAACTGGTCATTCGCGACTCGACCGGACCCGTACCCGGTCGATCCCGTCCCGGCTCCGTTCCGGATGGCCCGGGCCCGCATCGCCTTGCGGACCCGGGCGGCCCGACCGTGACCACCGGTGGCGTCGTCGCCTCCTAACCCGAGGAGTGAGCGCAGATGCACCCCGCAACGTCCCCCACCGCCGGCACGCCGGCCGAACCGCACCACCGTACCCCCGCACCGCGCCGTCGATTCCTGCGCGGCCTGGTCGCCACCGCCGTCGCCGTACCGCTGATGTTCGGCGCGGCGGCCTGCGGCGACGACGACTCCGCCGGTGACGGCGGCCAGGTCAAGCTCTCGGTCTTCTGGTGGGGCGGTGAGGCGCGGGCCAAGCTCACCGAGGACGCCCTCGCCCTCTACACCAAGAAGCACCCGAACGTGACGTTCGAGAAGACCTGGCAGGCCAACCAGGGCTACTTCGACAAGCTGGCCACCCTCACCGCCGGCGGCAACCCGCCGGACCTGTTCCAGATCGACGACAACTACCTGGCCGAGTACGCCGGCCGCAGCACCGTGCTCGACCTCAAGAGCTACCAGGACTCCGGCAAGCTCGACGTGTCCAAGTTCCCCAAGAGCCTGCTGGAGTACGGCGTCGTCGACGGCAAGCTGGCCGGGGTCGCCTCCGGCGAGAACACCCAGGGCCTGGTCTACAACAAGACCCTGCTGACCAAGAACGGCCTTCCGGAGCCGACCACCGGCCAGAGCTGGGAGGAGCACATCGCCTGGGCCGAGCAGGTGGCCCGCAAGACCAAGATCCCGGGCACCCAGGACCCGAGCGCCGACTACAAGGCGTTCTGGGTCTGGCTGCGCCAGCAGGGCAAGGACCTCTACGACGGCAAGGACCTGGGCTTCACCGCCGAGGACGTGACGAAGTGGTTCGAGCTGTGGAAGGGCGCCCGGGACCGGGGCGCCACCCCCACCCCCGACGTGATCCACGAGGGCAACGCCAGCGACGTGACCAAGCAGCTCGTGGTCACCGGCAAGGCCGCGACCTCCTGGGTCTGGGTCAACCAGATGCCGGACCTGAAGAAGAACACCAAGGACGAGCTCGGCGTCGTGGCGTACCCGGGTGACCCGAGCGCGCAGTGGGCGCGGGCCTCGATGTACTGGTCGGTGTTCAAGAGCAGCAAGCACCGCGACACCGCCGTCGACGTGATCAGCTTCCTGGCCAACGACCCGGAGGCGGTGGCGCTGCTCGGCACCGACCGGGGCCTGCCGTCGAACATGGACCTGCGGGCCACGGTCAGCGAGACGGTGACCGACCCGGCGATGAAGCAGTCCATCCAGGTCGAGTCCGAGTTGGCACAGAAGTTCGGCCAGTCGCCGCAGGTGCCGATCAAGGGACACAGCAAGGTCAAGTCCGAGCTGGTCAAGGCCGCCGAGAACGTCCAGTACAAGCGGGCCAGCCCGGCCCAGGCGGCGGAGCAGTTCGTCACCGCCTGCAAGTCCGCGATCGCCTGATCGACCGATCGCGGTCGACGAAAGGAGCCGGCCCCGTGGCCCTCACCACGGCCCCCGGCCGGACCGGACGCTCCGGTTCCGCCCGCCCCCACGCCAACCGGCGTCGGGTCGGGCGGGACCGGCACGCCGAAGGACTGGCGGGCTACGTATTCCTCTCGCCCTGGCTCATCGGACTGATGGGCGTCACGGCGATCCCGATGCTGCTCTCGCTCTGGCTGAGCTTCACCGACTACGACATCCTCACCCCGCTGTCCGAGGTGCGGTGGGTCGGGCTTGCCAACTACGAGCGGATGTTCACCGCCGACCCGTCGTACTGGCACGCGGTCCGGGTCACGTTGACCTTCGCCGTGGTGGCGGTGCCGCTGAAGCTGGCCGCCGCGCTCGGCGTGGCGTTGCTGCTCAACAAGGCGTGGCGCGGGGTGGGGCTGTTCCGGGCGCTGTTCTACCTGCCGTCGCTGCTCGGCGGCAGCGTCGCGCTGGCCATCGTCTGGGTCAACATGTTCAACCGGGACGGCGCGTTCAACTCGTTCCTCGCGCTGTTCGGCATCGAGGGGCTGCCCTGGGTCAGCGACCCGGACTGGGCCCTGCAGACCCTGATGGTGCTGGCCATCTGGCAGTTCGGCGCGCCCATGGTGATCTTCCTGGCCGGCTTGAAGCAGGTGCCCACCGAGCTGTACGAGGCCGCTTCCGTCGACGGCGCCAGCCGGTGGTCGCAGTTCTGGCACGTCACCCTGCCGATGCTCTCCCCGGTCATCTTCTTCAACCTGGTGCTGGAGACCATCAACGGTTTCCAGGGCTTCACCGCCGCCTTCGTGCTCAGCAACGGCACCGGCGGACCGGTCGACTCGACCCTGATGTACACCCTGAAGCTCTACATCTCCGGCTTCACCGACCTGGAGATGGGCTACGCCTCCGCGATGGCCTGGGTGTTCCTGATCGCGATCGGCCTGATCACCGCGATCTTCTTCAGCACCGGGCGGTTCTGGGTGCACTACTCCGACGGGGAGAAGTGATGGTGGCGGTGACCTCGACGACGCGTCGCACCGGCCGCCGCCGGCCTGGTGGCCGGCAGGCGGTGCGGTTGCTGATCCTGATCGCGATCGTGGCGGTGGTGCTCTATCCGCTGCTGTGGATGCTGGGCACCTCGGTCAAGTCGCAGGAAGAGATCGTCAACAACATCGGCCTGCTGCCCGAGACGTTCACCCCGGGCAACTACACCGCCGGCTGGGGCAACTTCGACCTCAGCTTCGGCACGTTCTTCCTCAACAGCGCCATGGTCAGCCTGCTGACCGTGGCCGGCAACGCGGTCTCCTGCCTGCTCGCCGCGTACGCCTTCGCCAGGTTGCGGTTCCGGCTGCGGGGGATCTGGTTCGCCGTGATGATCGGCACCCTGCTGCTCCCCGGCCACGTGCTGATCGTGCCGCAGTACATCCTCTTCCGCAGCCTCGGCCTGGTCGGCGGGGAGTGGCCCTACCTGCCGCTGCTCATCCCGCAGTTCCTGGCCACCGAGGCGTTCTTCGTGTTCCTGATGGTGCAGTTCATGCGGGGCATCCCGCGCGAGCTGGACGAGGCCGCCAAGATCGACGGCGCCAGCCCGTACGGCATCTTCCGGCACGTCATCCTGCCGCTGAGCCGGCCGGCGCTGGTCACCACCGCGATCTTCTCGTTCATCTGGACCTGGAACGACTTCTTCCGGCAACTGGTCTTCCTGTCCAGCCTGGACGACTACACGGTGCCTGTCGCGCTGACCCTGTTCATCGACTCCACCAGTCAGAGCGCGGTCGGCCCGATGTTCGCCATGTCGGTGCTGTCCCTGCTGCCGGTCTTCCTGTTCTTCCTGGCCTTCCAGCGGATGCTGGTCGAGGGGATCAACACCAGCGGGTTGAAGGGATGACCGCCGCCCCACTGGCGGAGCCGGCCGCCGAGCCGACCCGCCGGGACTGGCGGGACACCCTGCGCGACGCCACCGACCTGGCGCTGCTCGGGTTCGCGCTGAGCCTGGCCGCGCTGCCGGTGCTCACCCTCGCGCCGGCCCTGGCCACCGCCAGCGCCGCCGTGCACGATCGGCTGACCCTCGGCGGCTGGCCGGACCTGCGCACCACGCTGGCCCGGTTCGGTCGGGCGCTGCCGGCCGGCCTGGTCGCCGGCGTCGTCGGGGTGGCCGTCGCCGTCGCGCTCGGCGTCGACCTGGTCGCGCTGGCCACCGGCCGGGTGCCCGGTGGCGGGCTCGCGCTGGCCGGCACCGTCGTGGTCACCGCCGCCCTGGCCGGGTACGCCGGGCTGACCGTGGTCGCGATCGGACGGACCGGCGGGCAGGGTTGGCGGGACGCGGCCCGCGCCGCCGCCGGGACCGCCCTGGCCCGGCCGGGCACCTGGGCGGCGGCCGGCGGGGTGTGCGCGGTGGCCACGCTGTTGGGGATACTTGTCACCCCGGTGGCGGTGCCGATCCTGGCCGGCTACGCGTTGGCGGCCCTGCACGCCGTCGCCGCCCGCCGGCCCACCGCCCGGACGGAGGCACCGTGACCGGTCACCCCCACCCCACCCCGACCCGCACCGACCCCGACCCGCACCACGTCGACCCGGATCCGATCGGGTCGGTCCCCCAGCCGGCCGGGCCCGGTCCGCAGCCGGTCGAGTCCGGCCCCGCCGGGCCGGGCGACGACGACCCCGCACTGCACGTCGGCGACGTCGAGGTGGCCCGGTACGTGGTCCGTCCCGAGCTGGCCCCCAAGCACGGCCCCCGGCCCTACCTGCACCCGGTCCGGACGCTTGCCGGCACCCCGGTCACCGACGCGCTCCCCGCCGACCACGTCTGGCACCTCGGGGCGTCGCTTGCCGTGCAGGACGTCGACGGCACCAACCTGTGGGGTGGCCGGACGTACGTGCGGGGCACCGGTTACACCTGGCGCGACGACCACGGGATGATCGCGCACACGCAGTGGCGCGAGCGCACCCGGGACCGGTTGGCGCACGTGTTGCAGTGGCGCGACCGCGCCGGCGGGGTGCTGCTCACCGAGCACCGCCGGCTCGCCGCGACCCCGGTGACGGCGGACGCCTGGGCACTCGACGTCGACTACACCCTCACCGCCCCGGCGACGCGGGACGTCCACCTGGGCAGCCCGGCCACCAACGGCCGACCCGGCGGGGCCGGTTACGGTGGCTTCTTCTGGCGGGCGGTCGCCGACGGTGAGCCGACCGCGTTCACCATGGACGCCGACGGTGAGCAGGCGGCCAACGGCAGCACCGCCCGCTGGGTCGCGCTGACCTGTGTCGCGCCGGGCGGTGGGGCGTACACCCTGGTCTTCACCGGGCTGGGGCTCGGCGACAGGTGGTTCGTGCGGACGGCGATGTACCCGGGTGTCTGTGTGGCCTTCGCCTTCGACCGGCCGGCCGTGGTGCCCGCCGGTGGGCGGCGGACCGGGCAGCACCGGGTGCTTGTCGCCGACGGGGTGCACGACCGGGCCGGCGTGACCGCCCTGCTCGCCGCCGCGGAGCCGGGGTGACCGCCGACCGGCCGTCCGGCGCGGAGTCGCCCCCCGGTGGGCCCGTGCCGGCCGGACCCGAGGTGGCCACCGTCGGCGAGTCGATGGTGGTGCTCAGCCCGGATCCGACCGGGCCGCTGGAGGCCGCCGACCGGTTGGGCGTCTCGGTCGGCGGGGCGGAGTCCAACGTGGCCTCCGCACTCGCCGGGCTCGGCCACCGGACCGCCTGGGTGAGCCGGGTCGGCGACGACCCGTTCGGCAGGCGGGTGCGGCGGCACGTCGGCGCCACCGGCGTGGACACCAGCCTGGTCACCGTCGACCCGACCGCGCCGACCGGTGTCTATCTCAAGGACCCGGCACCGGGCGGCACCGCCGTGCACTACTACCGGTCCGGCTCAGCGGCCTCCCGCCTCGACCCCGGGGTGCTCGACGACCCGAGGCTGGCCGGGGTCCGGCTGCTGCACCTGTCCGGGGTGACCGCCGCCCTCTCACCGTCCTGTGCGGCCCTGGTCCGCCGGGCGATCACCGACCGACCGCTGCCCGTCGCCCGGGTCACCTTCGACGTCAACCACCGGGCCCGGCTCTGGTCGGCCGAGGACGCCGCACCGGTGCTGCGCGGGCTCGCCGACGCGGCCGACGTGGTCCTCGTCGGGCTGGACGAGGCGCACACCCTGTGGGGGGTCACCGACCCGACCGCCGTGCGCGACCTGCTGCCCGGCCCGGACCTGGTGGTGGTCAAGGACGCCGACGTCGGGGTCACCGCGCTGCCGCGCAGCGGGCCGACCGTCTTCGTCCCCGCGCTGCGGGTGCCGGTGCACGAGCCGGTGGGTGCCGGTGACGCCTTCGCCGCCGGCTGCCTGTCGGGGCTGCTGCGCGGCCTCGACCTGGACCGCTGCCTGCGGCTCGGGCACCTCTGCGCGGCCCCCACCCTGACCGTCGCGGGAGACACCGCTCCGCCGCCGCGACGGGCGCTGGCCGACCGGCTCCTCGCCCTGCCGGCACCGGAGTGGGCCGGCCTGGACCTGGTCGACGCCGGCCTGCTCACCACCCCTGCCACCGGAAGGAACGGTTGATGACCGCGCACGACTTCGCACCCCTGTTCGGCACCGCGCGGGTGATGGTGATCCTGCGCGACCTGCCCCCGACGGAGACCGTCCGGCTCGCCGAACGGGCCTGGGACCTCGGCATCGACGTGGTCGAGGTGCCGATCCGTACCCCGGACGCCACGCTCTCCCTGCGGGCGGCGGTGGAGGCCGGCAAGGACCGGGGCCGGCGGGTGGGGGCCGGCACGGTGCGGACCCCTGCCCAGGTACGGCAGGCCGCCAGCGCCGGGGCGGCCTTCACCGTCGCCCCCGGGCTGGACCTGGCGGTGGCCGACGCGGCGGTCAGCTACGGCATCCCGCACCTGCCCGGGGTGGCCACCCCCACCGAGGCACAGCTCGCGCTCGACCACGGGCTGATCTGGCTCAAGGCTTTCCCGGCGGTCAGTCTCGGTCCACAGTGGTTCAAGGCGGTCGCCGGTCCGCTGCCGGAGTTGCGGTTCGTGGCCACCGGGGGGATCGACGCGGGCAACGCCGCCGACTTCCTCGCCGCCGGGGTACGGGTGGTGGCGGTGGGTTCGGCGCTGTCCGACCCCCGGCAGATCGACCGCCTCGCCGAGTTGGCGACCACCCCGGCCTGAGCCGGTGCGCACAGTCGAACCGGTCGGCCGGCGCGGTACGGGCTGGTCAGGCCGGGGCGGGGCCGAGGCTGTCCCGGACGACCAGGGTGGCCGGCAGCACCTCGACCCGGGAGCGGTCGGCGGCCGGGCCCAGGGCCAGGGTCATCGCCCGTGCACCCAGCTCCACAAGCGGCAGCCGGACGGTGGTCAGTGCCGGGGTGACGTCGGCGGCGACCGGCATGTCGTCGAAGCCCACGACCGACACCCGCCCGGGGACCGGCACGTCGCGGGCACGCAGCAGGGTCAACGCGCCGACGGCCATCGAGTCGTTCAACGCCACCAGGGCGGTCAGTCCGGGGACGGCGTCGAGCAGTTCACCGGCGGCGCGGGCGCCACCGTCGCGGTCGAAGTCGGCGTACCGGATCCGCTCTTCGGGCAGCGGGTGGCCGCCGTCGGCGAGCGCGGCGCGCAGCCCGTCGAGCCGGTCGGTGATGGTGGTCAGCACCTGCGGGCCGGCGACCACCCCGATCCGGGTGTGCCCCTGGCGCAGCAGCTCCTCGCCGAGCAACCGGCCGCCGTCGGTGTTGGCCGGCATCACCGCGTCGCCGGGGTGCTCGTGCCGGCCGACCACCGCCACCCGGCCGCCGGTCGCCTCGTAGGCGGCCAGCTTCTCGGCGAGCCGGGCGGTGAAGGTGGCGTCGTGGTAGCCGGACCCGGCCAGCACGATCGCGGCGACCTGCTGGGCGCGCAGCATCTCCACGTACTCCAGCTCGCGTTCCGGGTCGCGGTAGCTGTTGCAGATGATGACCAGCCGGCCGTGGTCGGTGGCGACCCGTTGCAGCCCCCGGGTCAGCTCGGCGAAGTACGGGTCGGAGACGTCGTGCACCACCACGCCGACCACGCTGCGCTGCGGCCTGGCCAGCAGCTGGGCGTGCGCGTTCGGCACGTACCGCAGGTCGGCGACGGCTCGCAGCACCCGCTCGCGCAGCTCCTCGGCGACCGGTTTGCTGCTGCCGTTGATCACCCGGGAGGCGGTGGCGGGGGAGACCCCGGCGCGGCGGGCGACATCGGCCAGCGTCGCCATGGGCACCCCCGAAAGTGTCCGGCCCCGAGGCGGGCCGCGCGGTAGCGGACAGGTTACCGCAACGGTGGGAGCTGGCCCTTGCCCCGTGGTCGGGCGGCCACCTAGGCTGCTAGGAAAGCGCTTACCTATGTGACGTGCAGAGGGGAAGAACGACCATGACCCGAAGGTCGATCGGCATCATCGTCAACGGCGTCACCGGTCGGATGGGCTACCGCCAGCACCTGGTCCGCTCCCTGCTCGCCCTCCGCGAGCAGGGCGGCCTGGCGTTGGCCGACGGCACCCGGGTCTGGCCCGAGCCGATCCTCGTCGGCCGGGACGAGACCCGGCTGCGGGCGGTCGCGGAACGGCACGGCCTCACCGACTGGACCACCGACCTCGCCGCCGCCCTCGCCCGCGACGACGCGGAGATCTACTTCGACGCCCAGGTGACCCAGCAACGGGAGAAGGCGATCCGCCAGGCCATCGAGGCCGGCAAGCACATCTACACCGAGAAGCCGCTCGCCGAGTCCAGCGCTGCCGCGTTGGAGCTGGTCCGGGCCGCCGACGCCGCCGGCATCCGCACCGGTGTCGTCCAGGACAAGCTCTTCCTCCCCGGGCTGCGCAAGCTCAAGCGGCTGATCGACGGCGGCTTCTTCGGCCGCATCCTGTCCGTCCGCGGCGAGTTCGGCTACTGGGTCTTCGAGGGCGACTGGCAGCCCGCCCAACGGCCCTCGTGGAACTACCGCACCGAGGACGGCGGCGGCATCGTGATGGACATGTTCCCGCACTGGCAGTACGTGCTCGAGGAGCTGTTCGCCCCGGTCCGGGCGGTCACCTGCGTGGCCGCCACCCACATCCCCCAGCGGGTCGACGAGGCCGGCCGGCCCTACCCGGCCACCGCCGACGACGCGGCCTACGGCATCTTCGAACTCGACGGCGGGGTGGTCGCCGCGCTCAACTCGTCCTGGGCCACCCGGGTGCACCGCGACGAACTCGTCGAGTTCCAGGTCGACGGCACCGAGGGCAGCGCCGTCGCCGGGCTGCGCCGCTGCCGCGCCCAGCACCGGGCGGTAACCCCCAAGCCGGTCTGGAACCCCGACCTGCCCGCCACCGAGGACTTCCGGGCACAGTGGACCGAGGTGCCCGACAACGAGGAGTTCGACAACGGCTTCAAGGTGCAGTGGGAGGCGTTCCTGCGGCACGTCGTCACCGGCACCCCGTTCGCCTGGGACTTCCTGGCCGGGGCGCGCGGCGTGCAGCTCGCCGAGCTGGGGCTGCGCTCGGCCCGGGAGGGCCGCCGGGTCGAGGTGCCGGAGCTGTCCCGGTGACCGCCGTCCGACTGCCCGACGGCAGCACCCACCGGCTGCGCGGCAGCGCCGGCCACGACCGCCCCACCGGCCCGTCCACCAGCCGGGTGGCGTACGCCGCCGCGCACGTCGTCGCCGACCCCCGGGCGGAGAACGTCCCCGGTGCCCCGGCCGCCGTCGACTGGGAGGGCACGCTCGCCTTCCGGCACCACCTCTGGTCGTACGGGCTGGGGGTGGCCGAGGCGATGGACACCGCCCAGCGCGGCGCGGGCCTGGACCACCCGGCCACCCGGGAGCTGATCCGGCGCAGCGCCGCCGAGGCCCGCGCGGTCGGCGGCCGGATCGTCGCCGGGGTCGCCACCGACCAGCTCCCACCCGGGCCGGCGACGCTGCCCCAGGTGACCCGGGCGTACGCCGAACAGCTCGCCGACGTCTGCGCCGCAGGCGCCCGACCGGTGCTGATGTGCAGCCGTCACCTGGCCGCCGCCGCCACCGCCCCCGACGACTACCTGCGGGTCTACGACGAACTGCTCGCCGCCGCCGACCAGCCGGTGGTGCTGCACTGGCTCGGTGACATGTTCGACCCGGCGCTGGCCGGTTACTGGGGCTCGACCGACCTGGACGAGGCCACCGAGACGGTGCTGCACCTGATCAAGGGGCACCAGGGGAAGGTCGACGGGATCAAGGTGTCCCTGCTCGACGCGGGGCGGGAGGTCGCGCTGCGCCGCCGCCTGCCCGCCGGGGTACGCCTCTACACCGGCGACGACTTCCACTACCCGGAGCTGATCCGGGGTGACGCACAGGGCCACTCCGACGCGCTGCTCGGCGTCTTCGCCGCCATCGCGCCGGCCGCCGCCACCGCGCTCGCCGCCCTCGACGCCGGTGACCTGGACCGGTACGACGCGGTGTTCGCCCCGACCCTGCCCCTGGCCCGGCACCTGTTCGCTGCGCCGACCTGGTTCTACAAGACCGGCATCGTGTTCCTGGCCTGGCTGGCCGGGCACCAGGAGCACTTCACCATGCTGGCCGGGCAGCAGTCCGGCCGGTCCCCGGCCCACCTGGCCCGGCTGCTCGTCCTCGCCGACGATGCCGGGCTGCTCCCCGACGCGGAGTTGGCCGCCGCGCGGGCACGGGCGTATCTCACCGTGGCCGGGGTGACCCAGTGACCGCCCCGGCGGTGTCGGGCGGTGGCGCGGCGGCCGGGCGGGTGGTGCCGGCCCCGGGGCTGGAACGGTTCTCGTTCAACCAGGCCACCGCCCAGCACTGGCCGCTGGCCGAGGCGGTCGCCGGCTGCGTGGCGGCCGGGGTGCCCGGCATCGGCCTCTGGCGGGAACCCGTCCAGGAGTACGGCCTCGACCGGGCGGCGCGGCTGGTCCGTGCCGCCGGGCTCACCGTCACCTCGCTGTGCCGGGGCGGGTTCTTCACCGCCCCGGACTGGTGGGACGAGAACCGGCGGGCCATCGAGGAAGCCGCCACCCTCGGCACCCGGGAACTGGTGCTGGTCTCTGGCGGACTGCCACCCGGCAGCCGCGACGTCGACGGGGCCAGACGACAGGTCGCCGACGCCGTCGCCGCGCTCGCCGACCAGGCGGCGGCAGCCGGGGTACGGCTGGCCATCGAGCCGCTGCACCCGATGTTCAGCGCCGACCGGTGCGTGATCGCCACCCTCGGCCAGGCGCTCGACATCGCCGAACGGTTCGACCCGGCGGTGGTCGGGGTGGTGGTCGACACCTACCACGTGTGGTGGGACGACACGGTGTACGCGCAGGTGGCCCGGGCCGGCGACCGGATCGCCGCGTTCCAGGCGGCGGACTGGGTGACCCCGCTGCCGGAGGGGGTGCTGCTCGGCCGGGCGCTTCCCGGCGAGGGCTGCGTGGAGCTGCGCCGGCTGCGCGAGGCGGTGGATGCCGCCGGATACACCGGGCCGGTCGAGGTCGAGGTGTTCCAGGCCGCGCTCTGGTCCCGGCCCGGCCCGGCCATCCTCGCCGCCACCATCGACGCCTACCTGGCCCACGTGCACTGACCCGGCGGGGAGCGGGGGCGGGTGCCGGCCCACGTCGACCGACGCGGGCGACCGCGCGGCGCGGAGGTCGGTCGCCCGCGTGTGACGGCGGTGGAAGGCGGTTCCCTGCGGGACCGGTATGCCACTGCGGCATGAATATGACGGACAGGCATACCGGGCCGTGGCACCTCACGTCACCCGCCGCCCCGCCCCCTTGCCCGCCGCCCCGCCCCCTTGCCCGCCGCCCCGCCCCCTTGCCCGCCGCCCCGCCCCCTTGCCCGCCGCCCCGCCCCCTTGCCCGCCGGCCCGCCGACCCGCCGTAGCGTGGGGGCGGACCCGAGGAGGCGGCGTGCTGCGATGGAGTTGGTTGCGCACCTCCGCCGGCCGGCTGCGCAAGGGCTGGCTGCCGGTCGTCGAGACCACCCTGGCGGCGACTGTGGCCTGGGTGCTGGCCACCCGGATCGTCGGCCACCCGCAGCCCTTCTTCGCACCCGCCGCCGCGCTGATCGTCCTCGGTCAGGCCCGGGGCCAGCGGGTCCGCCGGGCGGTCGAGGTGGTGCTCGGGGTGGCCGCCGGGGTCCTGGTCGCCGATCTGGTGGTCCAGGCCCTGGGACCGCGTACCACCTGGACGGTCTTCACGGTCATCCTGCTCACCATCGCCCTCGCGGTGGCGGTCGGCGCGAGCACCGTCTCGGTGGTGCAGGCCGCGGTTTCCGCCCTCTACCTGGTGGTGGTCTCTCCACCCACCGAGTCGCTCGTGCCCTTCCGGTTCGTGGACGCGTTGATCGGTGGTGGGGTGGCGGTGGTGGCGAGCCAACTCATCGACGTCCGTCGGCCGCTCGCCCCGCTGGTCGCCGAGTTCCGACGGACCTTCGACGGCCTGACCGGGGTGCTGGAGGAGGTGGCCGCCGCACTCGACCGGCATGACGCGCCCGCCGCGCTGGCGGCCCTGGAACAGGCCCGGCAGCTCGACGTGGAGCCACTGCGTGACGCCGTCCTCGCCGCCGGTGAGGCGGTCCGGCTCAACGTCCGCCGCCGTCGGCACATCGGCCGGCTCCGGAGCGTGGACGCCTCCATCGGCCAGATCGACTATGCGGTACGCAACATCCGGGTGCTGGCCCGGGCCGGGGTGACCTTCAGCCGGTTACCCACCCCCGTCCCGCCCGACCTGGGCGCGGCGCTGCGCGACCTGGCCCGGGCGGTCGAGGCGGCCGGCCGGGCGCTCGCGGCCGACCTGGAGGGCGCGGAGGACACCGGTGACCGGCACGCCGAGGACGCCGACCGGGCCGCCCTGGCGGCGGTCCGCACCGCCGGGCGGCTCTTCACCCCGGGCCAGAGCCTGCCGTTGGCGATGATCGTCGGCCAGATCCGGGCCACCGCCATCGACCTGCTGCGCGGGGTGCGCACCGACGACGACGCCGCCGTGCTGGCCCGGGTGGACGAGGCGCTCGGCCTGCCCGCGCTCTGACGCCTGGGCGGTAAGGGGCGGATACCGCTTGTAACCGTGACGGATCGGGTGTGAGATCAACGGCGAGGATGCCGTACCCGGAAGGACCACCACCGTCGTGAACGTCACCACCAGCCAGCCCCACAGTGCCGTACCCCCGCCGGTGCTGGCCGCCCGCAACGGTGTCGCTGTGGTCTTCGCCCTCAACGGCCTGGCCGTGGCCACCTGGTTCGCCCGGGTCCCCGCGGTACGCGAGTCGCTCGGCCTCAGCGCCGGCCGGCTCGGCCTGCTGCTGCTGGCCATGTCCGGCGGCGCGGTGCTGGCGCTGACCAGCGCCGGCCTGGTGACCCAGCGGCTCGGCCCGGCCCGCACCGTCGTCACCTCGACCGTGCTGGTGGCCGCCGGTCTGGCCGGGGTGGGCCTCGCCGCCGGCCCGCTCGGCTCCCTGCCCGGCGTCGCGGTCGGCCTGTTCGCCCTCGGCTACGGCTCCGGCACCTGCGACGTGGCGATGAACGTCGAGGGCGCGGCGGTGGAGAAGCGGCTGGGCCGTACCATCCTGCCCCGGTTCCACGCCGCCTGGAGTCTCGGCTCGGTGGCCGGCGCGGGCCTCGGCGCCGGCGCGGCCCGGCTCGGCGTGCCGATCGCCGCCCACCTCACGGTGCTGGCGGTGCTGGTGCTCGGTGGCACCCTGCTCGGAGCCCGGTGGTTCCTGGTCGACGTCCACGCCGACGGCGGGTCGGCCCGTCGTGGTGGCCTGCTCGCGGCGTGGCGGGAGCCGCGCACCCTGCTCATCGGCGCGCTGGTGCTGGTGATGGCGTTCACCGAGGGCAGCGCGAACGACTGGCTGGCGGTCGCCTTCGTCGACGGTTACCGGGTCAGCGAGGCGGCCGGCGCCGCCGTCTTCGGGGTCTTCGTCGCCGGCATGACCATCGGCCGGACCGTCGGCACGGTGGCCATCGACCGCTGGGGTCGGGTCCCGGTACTGGTCGGCACGATCCTGCTCGCCGCCGTCGGCTCGTTGCTGGCGGTGCTGGCCGGCTCCGGTTCGCTCGCCGTGGTCGGGGTGGTCCTCTGGGGGCTGGGCGCGTCACTCGGCTTCCCGGTCGGGATGAGCGCCGCCGCCGACGACGAGGAGCGGGCACCCGCCCGGGTCAGCGTCGTCGCGGTGCTCGGCTACACGTCGTTCCTGGCCAGCCCGCCGCTGCTGGGTCTGCTCGGCGACCACGTCGGCACCCTGCACGCCCTGCTGGTGGTGCCGGTGCTGTTGATTCCGACGCTGGCCCTGGTGCCGGCGACGCGGCCACCGGCCGGCCCGACGCCCACCGCTCCGACACAAGAAAACTAGCAGTCACCGACCGTCGTCGGTATCGGGTGCGTGGCCGATCACCCAGGCCGCTGGTGCTGGTTAGGGTCGCCGAATGCCAACCGAGATCACCGCCGCAGCGGCGGGCCGCTGGACTCTGGGTGACCGCACCGTGCACCGGATGGGGTTCGGCTCGATGCGGATCACCGTCCATCCCGACCGGGACCGGGCGCTGCGCGTGCTGCGTCGGGCCGTCGAACTGGGCGTCGACCATCTCGACACCGCCGCCTTCTACGTCTCGCCGGGCGGCACGTTGAAGGTCGGCACCGGCCCCGCCCGGTACGCCACCGACCTGATCCGCGCCGCCCTCGCCCCGTACCCCGACCACCTGGTCGTCGCCACCAAGGTCGGCTTCCGGTACGACCCGACGACCGGGTTGCAGGTGGCGGTCGGCCCGGCCGACCTGCGCGCCCAGGTGGAGGAGAACCTGCGCCGGCTCGGCCGCGACCACCTCGACCTGGTCAACCTGCGGATCGTCAAACGCCCCGCGCCGGACTCCATGGCGGAACGCTTCGGGGCGCTGGCCGAGCTGCGCGACGCCGGCCTGATCCGGCACCTGGGCCTGTCCAACGTCCGACTCGACCATCTCGACGAGGCACAGACCATCGCCCCGGTGGTCTGTGTACAGAACAACTACGCCCTGGACAACCGCACCGACCAGGACGCGATGGTCCGTGAGTGCGGCGCGCGGGGCATCGCCTACGTGCCGTACTTCACCCTCGCCGGCGGCAACCGGGAGGGTGGGGCGCGCATCGACCACTCCGCGCCCGTCGAGGCCGTCGCCCGCGCCCACGGGGCCACCCCGCAGCAGGTCCGCCTCGCCTGGACCCTGCACCAGGGCCCGCACGTGCTGGCCATCCCCGGCACCGGAGATCCCGCCCACCTGGAGGAGAACGTGGCCGCTGCCGCGCTGCGCCTCACCCCCGACGACCTGGCCGCCCTGGGCTGATGCTCCGCTCGGGTGTCCGTGCCGTGCCCGGTTGATGCTCCGCTCGTGTCCGTGCCGTGCCCGGCTGATGCTCCGCCCGTGTTCAGCCGGCTGTCACGCGGCTCGCAGCGGGTTGCCAGGCAGGGATGCTCCACTGGAGGGACGTCGAGGAGAGGACGGGCAGATGGGCTGGTTCAGCCGGCGACCCCGGGTCGACGAGGGTGTTCCGACGAAGCTCGACCGGGAGGCCACCCGGGAGGACCTGACCGCGTTGGAGGACTTCGTGGCGGCCCACCGTGGGGTGGAGTTCTATCTCGAACCGGAGACCACCGCCACCGACACCACCGTCGTGGCGATCGCGCATGACGGAGAGTGGATTCGCCGTCGTACCGGCTCACCGCGGACAGCGGCGAAGCTGGCTCACCGGCACGCGGTGCCACTCTACGAGGCTGCCAAGACCGGCTACCCGGAGCGAATGCGGGCCTGGAACCGGGCCCACCCGGAACGCCGGGCCCGGTGAGCGTCGGGCCCGTTGAGCATCGGCCCGTTGAGCGTCGGGCCTGCTGAGCGTTGGGTCTGCTGAGCGTTGGGTCTGCTGAGCGTTGGGTCTGCTGAGCGTCGGGCCCGTTGAGCGTTGGGTCTGCTGAGCGCCGCGCCTGCTAGGCGGCGGACTCGTTGAACGCCGTTCGCGGCCTCGGGTCCGATTCGGGACCCCCGCGTGTCCAGCCCCGCAAGCCCGCGCGGTAGCGGCCCGCCCATGTACGACGCATCGCGGGCGGCACGTGGCTCCGAGGTGAAAGATCACGCTCGATCCATGTTCGCAACACCGTTGCGTTAACGCCATGGGCGGCTGGTCAACCCGGGACAGGAAGTGCCCGATCGGGGAGCGGGGTGGGCCCGCTTGGCGATCATGGAGTGGTGGTGCCGACTTTGGTGGCTTTACGGGCGTTCTGTTACCCACCACAACTCCATGATCGGCGAGGCAGCGGTGGTTGACGAACAGCCGTTCCACCTGACGCAACGGTGTTGTCCATGTTCGAGTGGCATCCAAGCGCTTCGAGACCACTCAAACATGGATCGAGCGTGATCTTCAGCGGTAGTGGGTGAGGAGGAGCCGGAAGGACCATCATCCGGGCGAGGGCGAGGGCGAGGGCGACGGCGACGGCGACGGCGACGGCGACGGCGACGGCGACGGCGACGGCGACGGCGACGGCGAGGGCGACGGCGACAGCGACAGCGACAGCGACAGCGACGGCGACGGCGACGGCGACGGCGACGGCGACGGCGACAGCGACAGCGACAGCGACAGCGACAGCGACAGCGACAGCGAGGGGCACCGACGGCCCGGTTCAGGTGGGCTCGGCGTGAGTCGTTGACGTCATCAGCTCGACAGGGGGCGGAGGAGAAACCCGGCCGCCGGTCGGTGCGCAGCCGGGTCGCCTTGATGGCACGTCTGCTCGCCGGTGTCATGGCTGCGTGGATCGGTGGCGCGTCTGCTCGTCGTGGCGCGTCTGCCTCGTCGGGGTCTCGTCTCCCTGACTCGTAGCCGGCGGGCTGATCGGTGGCCGGTGCGGTCGGGCGTCGTTGACCTCGGGGCGAGGAGTGTGGCAGCATTCGCGGCCTGACGGCAGTGAAGGAAGTCGGTGTGATTCCGACGCGGTCCCGCCACTGTCACCGGGGAGCGATCCCCCCTCGTGTGTCACGGCCGTGCGTGCGCGGTTGGAAGACCGGGGGTGAGCGTCGATCCGGAAGCCAGGATACTTCGGCCGTCGGAGAACCCCAGGGCGTGGACACCCGAGGAGGATCCGATGACGCGCAGCGTCTCCACCGCCGCCGATCCGATTACGGTCGGTGATTCCAGCGCCGTGACCGAGCCGGTGCTGCTCCGAGCCGGCACCGCTGGTCGTCTGCCACACCGCGCCGCGCCGCCGACGAGTCGTGCCGCCGTGCCGGCGTCGGATCGCACCGCGCCGCCGACGAGTCGTGCTGCCGTGCCGGCGTGGGGCCGCGCCGTGTCGGCGACGGGCCGGATCGTTGCGTCGGCGACGGGTCGGGTTGCGGCGTCGCCCGGCAGTCGGTGGCGCGGTCGGTCCGCCGCGTACCGCTGACGGAGCTGTTCCGGCCTGCCCGCCGGCAGCCTGTGGCGACCTCCCCGACTCCTTCCGCCGCTCGGCGTGGGTGAACCGGTACCGTCGCCGGCGCTGACCGGGCCGGCATCCATTCCCAACCCGCGCGACCCACCACGACGGTCGACCGGGTGTCACTCTCCGGAGCTGCCCGTGCGCATCCTGCTGCTGTCCACCGCCGACACCGATCTGCTCGCCGCCCGTGCCAGCGCCGCCGGCTACCGCCTCGCCAACCCCGCCCGGGTCGGCGCGGATGCCGTGCCGGCGCTGCTCGACGGCGTCGACCTGGCCGTCGTACGGCTGCTCGGTGGTCGGCAGACGTGGCCGGACGGCCTCGCGGCAGTGCTCGGCTCCGGCGTGCCCACGATCGTGCTCGGTGGCGAGGCGGTGCCCGACGCGGAGCTGATGGCGGCCTCCACGGTGGCCTCCGGGGTGGCCACCGAGGCACTGTCCTACCTGGTCGAGGGGGGTGCGGAGAACCTGGCCCAGCTGGCCCGGTTCCTGTCCGACACGGTCCTGCTCACCGGCGAGGGTTTCGACCCGCCCGCCCCCACCCCGCCGTACGGCATCCTCGACCACCGACGCCCGACCAACCCGGCTGAAGCCGCCCGCCCGGCCGAGCCGCCAGCGCACGCCGGAAAGACCGGGCAGGCCGCGCAGGCCGGGCTGACCGCGCCGACCGGGCAGGCCGGGCAGGCCGGGTGGCGGGTGGGTGGCGACGGGCGGCCGACGGTGGGGATCGTGTTCTACCGGGCGCACGCGTTGGCCGGCAACACAGGCTTCGTCGAGACCCTCGCCGAGGCGGTCGACGCGGCCGGGGGGAGCCCGCTGCCGATCTTCTGCGGCTCGTTGCGCGGGCTCGCTCCCGGTGACGGGCCACTGGACCTCTTCGCCCGCTGCGACGCGCTCGTCGTCACCGTCCTCGCCGCCGGTGGGACGGTCGCCGCCGACGCCTCCGGCGGGGGTGACGAGGATGCCTGGGACGTCGGCGCGCTCGCCGCCCTGGACGTACCGGTGATCCAGGCGCTCTGCCTGACCAGCACCCGCGAGCAGTGGGCGGCGAGCGACGCCGGAATCTCCCCGCTGGACGCGGCGATGCAGGTGGCCATCCCCGAGTTCGACGGCCGGATCATCACCGTGCCGTTCTCGTTCAAACGGGTCGACGCCGACGGGTTGTCGGTCTACGCCGCCGACGCCGGACGGGCCGCCCGGGTCGCCGGGATAGCCGTTCGGCAGGCAGGGCTGCGGCACCTATCGAACGCCGACAAGCGGCTGGCGATCGTGCTCAGTTCCTACCCGACGAAGCACTCCCGGGTCGGCAACGCCGTCGGGCTGGACACCCCGGCCTCGGCGGTACGGCTGCTCGCCGCCCTCGCCGCCGCCGGCTACCACCTCGGCGACGCGCCACCACCCACCGACGGGGACGCGCTCATCCACGCGCTGATCGCCGCCGGTGGCCACGACGTCGAGTGGCTCACCCCGGAACAGTTGTCCGCCGCCGAGGCCCGGGTGCCGGGGGAGACCTACCGGCGCTGGTTCGACCAGGTGCCGGTCGACCTGCGGGACCGGATGCGGGAACACTGGGGTGAGCCACCCGGCCGGCTCTACACCGACGGCGGTGACATCGTCCTGGCCGGGCTGCGCTTCGGCAACGTCACCCTGCTGATCCAGCCGCCGCGCGGTTTCGGCGAGAACCCGATCGCCATCTACCACGACCCCGACCTGCCACCCAGCCACCACTACCTGGCCGCGTACCGGTGGCTGGCCGCACCGGTCGGCGACGGCGGGTTCGGCGCGGACGCGGTGGTGCACCTCGGCAAGCACGGCACCCTGGAATGGCTGCCCGGCAAGGGTCTCGGCCTGGCCGCCGACTGCGCCCCGGACGCCGTGCTGGGCGACCTGCCGCTTGTCTACCCGTTCATCGTCAACGACCCAGGTGAGGGCACCCAGGCCAAGCGGCGGGCGCACGCCGTGGTGGTCGACCACCTGGTGCCGCCGATGGCCCGCGCCGAGACCTACGGAGACCTGGCGAAGCTCGAACAGCTCCTGGACGAGTACGCCACCGTGCAGGCCCTCGACCCGGCGAAGGTGCCGGTGGTCCGGGGGCAGATCTGGGAGCTGGTACGCGCCGCCGAACTGCACCACGACCTGCACACCGAGGCGATGCCCGCCGCCGACGACTTCGACGACTTCGTGCTGCACCTCGACGGTTACCTGTGCGAGGTCAAGGACGTGCAGATCCGGGACGGGCTGCACATCCTGGCCGAGGTGCCCACCGGCGAGCCCCGGGTGAACCTCGTCCTCGCCGTGCTGCGCGCCCCCCAGGTCTGGGGCGGCACCCGCGTGCTGCCCGGCCTGCGGCAGGCCCTCGCCGCCGGCTACGGCCTGGACGAGCAGACGCTGCTCGCCGAGCCCGGAGCGCGGGTGACGGTGCCGGCGGCACTGACTGATGTGGTCGACGGGCCGGCGGCCACCGCCGCCGACGCGGTGGACCTGATCGAGGCGCTGGCGCGACGACTCGTCCTCGGCATGGAGACCCTCGGCTGGGACGCCGCCCGCGCCGACGCGGTGGTGGCGGAGGTTACCGGCCGGGCCTGCCCCGACGTCGCCGAGGTGCTGCGCTTCGCCGCCCGCGAGGTGGTGCCCCGGCTGGACCGCACCACTGACGAGATCACCCACACCCTCGGCGCGCTCGACGGCCGGTTCGTGCCGCCCGGACCGTCCGGGTCGCCGACCCGGGGGCTGGTCAACGTGCTCCCCACCGGCCGCAACTTCTATTCCGTCGACCCGAAGGCGATCCCCAGCCGCAACGCCTGGGACGTCGGGGTGGCGCTGGCCGACTCGCTGCTCGCCCGCTACCTCGCCGACACCGGGGAGTACCCCCGCTCGGTCGGGTTGACCGTCTGGGGCACCAGCGCCATGCGTACCCAGGGTGACGACATCGCCGAGGTGCTGGCCCTGCTCGGCTGCCGGCCGGTCTGGGACGACCGGTCGCGGCGGGTCACCGGCGTCGAGGTGGTGCCGCCGGCGGAGCTGGGCCGCCCCCGGGTCGACGTCACGGTCCGCATCTCCGGCTTCTTCCGGGACGCGTTCCCGCACGTCGTCACCCTCCTCGACGACGCGGTACGGCTGGTCGCCGCCCTCGACGAGCCGGCCGAGGAGAACTACCTGCGGGCGCACGTGGCCGCCGACGTCGCCATGCACGGTGACGAGCGGCGGGCCACCGCCCGGATCTTCGGCTCCAGACCCGGGGCGTACGGGGCGGGGCTGCTGCCGCTGATCGACGCCCGGAACTGGCGTACCGACGCCGACCTGGCCGAGGTGTACGCCGTCTGGGGCGGCTACGCCTACGGCCGGGGCCTGGACGGGAGGGAGGCGCGGGCCGACATGGAACGCTCCTTCGCCCGGATCGCGGTGGCGGCGAAGAACCAGGACACCCGCGAGCACGACATCGTCGACTCCGACGACTACTTCCAGTACCACGGCGGGATGGTGGCGATGGTCAGGCACCTCACCGGGGCGACCCCGGCCGCCTACGTGGGCGACTCGGCGATGCCGCACGACGTGCGTACCCGCACCCTCGGTGAGGAGACCCGGCGGGTGTTCCGGGCCCGGGTGGTGAATCCGAAGTGGATCGCCGCGATGCGCCGGCACGGCTACAAGGGCGCGTTCGAGCTGGCCGCCACCGTGGACTACCTGTTCGGCTACGACGCCACCGCCGGTGTCGTCGACGACTGGATGTACGAGCACCTGGCCGAGGCGTACCTGTTCGACGCGCCGACCCGGGAGTTCCTGGAGCGGTCCAACCCGTGGGCGCTGCGCGGCATCACCGAACGGCTCCTGGAGGCCGCCGAACGTGGACTGTGGGCCGCACCCGAACCCGCCACCCTGGACCGGCTCCGCGAGACGTACCTGGCCACCGAGGGCGACCTGGAGGAGCGACAGTGAGCGCGAGGAGCGAGCCGGGTTTGCGAGCCCCGCAGTCGCGAGCGGAGGGGGGACAGTGAGCGCGAGGAGCGAGCCGGGTTTGCGAGCCCCGCAGTCGCGAGCGGAGGGCAGCACAGTGAGTCCCCCGACAACAGTGGGCGGTTATCCCTTCTCGGCGGTGCTCGGGATGGACGACATGCGGCTGGCGCTGCTGCTCAACGCGGTCAGCCCGGCGATCGGCGGGGTGCTCGTCCGGGGCGAGAAGGGCACCGCCAAGTCCACCGCCGTCCGCGCCCTCGCCGCCCTGCTGCCGCCGGTGGACCGGGTCGCCGGCTGCCGGTTCGGCTGCGACCCGGCCGCCCCCGACCCGACCTGCCCGGACGGCCCCCACCCGCACGCGGCGTCGGTCGAGCGGCGGCCGGCCCGGCTGGTGGAGCTGCCGGTCGGGGCCGCCGAGGACCGGGTGGTCGGCTCGCTCGACCTGGAGAAGGCCCTCGCCGAGGGGGTACGCGCCTTCGAGCCCGGCCTGCTCGCCGCCGCCCACCGGGGGGTGCTCTACGTCGACGAGGTGAACCTGCTCCACGACCACCTGGTCGACCTGCTCCTGGACGCCGCCGCGATGGGCCGCTGCCACGTCGAGCGGGAGGGTGTCTCGGTCAGCCATGCCGCCCGGTTCCTGCTGGTCGGCACGATGAACCCGGAGGAGGGGGAGCTGCGCCCGCAGCTGCTCGACCGGTTCGGATTGACCGTCGAGGTGGTGGCCAGCCGCGATCCGGCCGTCCGGGTGGAGGTGGTGCGTCGCCGGCTCGCCGCCGACGCCGACCCGGCCGGGTTCGCCGCCCGGTGGGCCGCCGCCGACGCCGAGGTGGCCGCCCGGGTGGCTGCCGCCCGGGACCGGCTCGACCGGGTACTGCTGCCCGACGCCGCGCTGCGGCAGATCGCCGAGGTCTGCGCCGCGTTCGACGTCGACGGGATGCGCGCCGACATCGTCACCGCCCGGACCGCCGTGGCGCACGCCGCCTGGCAGGGCCGGGACCGGGTGACCGCCGACGACGTCCGGGTCGCCGCCCGGCTGGCCCTGCCGCACCGCCGTCGCCGCGACCCGTTCGACACCCCCGGGCTGGACGAGAAGCGCCTCGACGAGGCGTTGCAGCGGGCCCGCGACGAGCACCCCGACGACGACCCACCCGACACGGACCCGACCGACACGGACCCGACCGGCCCCGGTGACCCCACCGGCGGACCGGGTGAACCAGGTGGACCGGGTGAACCAGGTGGACCGGGTGGCTCCGGCGGACCGGGCGAACCAGGTGGACCGGGTGGCTCCCCGGCTGGTGGTCCGGATGGGTGCGCCGACGGTCGGTCGGGACGGCCCGACGACGGGTCGGCCGACCGCAGCGGTGCCCGTCCCGGGCGACCCGACCAGGGCGGCACCGGGAGCCCCGGTGATCCGGCGGCGGGCGCCTCCTCGGTGGCCGTACCTCATCGGGGGATGACGGCCCGGTTGTTCACCGCGCCGGGGGTGGGCGACGGGGTGCCCGGCCGGCGGTCGCGGGCCCGGACCGGGCGGGGCCGGACCACCGGCGCGCGGGTGCCCGCCGGCCGGCCGGCCGCGCTGCACCTGCCGGCCACCCTGCGCGCCGCCGCCCCGCACCAGGCCGGGCGGGGCCGGTGCGGCGGCCGGTTGCTGCTGCGCCCCGGCGACCTGCGGGAGGCGGTCCGGGAGGGCCGCGAGGGCAACCTGGTGCTGTTCGTGGTCGACGCCAGCGGGTCGATGGGCGCCCGGCAACGGATGTCGGCGGTGAAGGGCGCGGTGCTCGCCCTGCTCACCGATGCCTACCAGCGCCGGGACACGGTGGCGGTGGTCGCCTTCCGGGGCGCGGGCGCGCAGGTGCTGCTGCCGGCCACCTCCTCGGTGCTTGCCGCGTCGGCGCGGCTGGCCGAGCTGCCCACCGGTGGGCGTACCCCGTTGGCGGAGGGGTTGCTCGCCGCCGCCGACCTGCTGCGGGTGCAGCGGCTGCGGGACCCGCGACGGCGTCCGCTGGTGCTGGTCGTCACCGACGGCCGGGCCACCGCCGGCACCCGGCCGCTGGAGCGGTCGGCGCGGGCGGCGGCCGTGCTGGCCGCCACCGGTGCGTCGTGTGTGGTGGTCGACTGCGAGTCGGGCCCGGTCCGGCTGCACCTGGCCCGCCGGCTGGCCGGTCAGCTCGGCGCGGCCCACCACCACCTGGACACGGTGGCCGCCGACCCGCTGGCCGGCCTCGCCACCGTCGGAGCGAATCGGAGCGTGCGCTGATGCCGCAGGGAAGACCGGAGCACGTGCCCGCCGACGGGTTGACCACCAGGCAGCGGCGGCACCGCCCGCTGACGATCGTGCACACCGGGCAGATGAAGGGGAAGTCGACCGCCGCGTTCGGGCTGGCGCTGCGGGCCTGGACCGCCGGGCTGCCGATCGGGGTGTTCCAGTTCGTCAAGAGCGCCAAGTGGCGGGTCGGCGAGGAGAACGCCTTCCGCGCCCTGGGCCAGGTGCACGCCGACACCGGACAGGGCGCCCCGGTCGCCTGGCACAAGATGGGCGAGGGCTGGTCCTGGATCCAGCGCGGCGGCGACGCCGACCACGCCGCCGACGCGCTGGAGGGGTGGCGGCAGATCCAACGCGACCTCGCCGCGGAGCGCTACGGCCTGTACGTCCTGGACGAGTTCACCTACCCGATGACATGGGGCTGGGTGGACGTCGACGAGGTGGTCGACACCCTCACCCACCGGCCCGGCTTCCAGCACGTGGTGATCACCGGCCGGGACGCCGACCCGCGCCTGGTCGAGGCGGCCGACCTGGTCGCCGAGCTGACCAAGGTCAAGCACCCGATGGACGCCGGCCAGAAGGGCCAGAAGGGCATCGAGTGGTGACCGCGCTGCCCCGGGTGGTGGTCGCCGCCCCGGCCAGTGGGCACGGCAAGACCACGGTGGCCACCGGGCTGCTCGCCGCGCTGCGCCGCCGGGGTCTCGCGGTCAGCCCGCACAAGGTCGGCCCCGACTACATCGACCCCGGATACCACGCGCTCGCCGCCGGCCGTCCGGGTCGCAACCTCGA
Source organism: Micromonospora sp. NBC_00421 (assembly GCF_036017915.1). Classification (NCBI taxonomy): domain Bacteria; kingdom Bacillati; phylum Actinomycetota; class Actinomycetes; order Micromonosporales; family Micromonosporaceae; genus Micromonospora; species Micromonospora sp. NBC_00421. The sequence goes on along the minus strand of NZ_CP107929.1, from coordinate 2,574,418 downwards.
CCCGTGGCTGGTCGGGGAGGAGCTGATCGCCCCGCTGCTGCGACACGGCGCGAGCGTCCCCGTCCCCGCCGACGTCGCGGTGGTCGAGGGGGTGATGGGGTTGTACGACGGCGCGGTCGGCCGGGCCGGGTACGCCTCCACGGCCCACGTGGCCACGCTGATCGACGCGCCGGTGCTGCTGGTCCTGGACACCACCGCACAGGGGCGTTCGGCCGCCGCGCTGGTGCTCGGCATGCGCGCCTTCGACCCGGCGGTGCGGATCGGCGGGGTCATCCTCAACCGGGTCGGCTCGCCCCGGCACGAGACCCTGTTGCGCGACGCGCTCGCCGAGATCGGCGTACCGGTGCTGGGGGCGGTCACCCGGGCCGTGGAGGTGGCCGCGCCCGCCCGGCACCTGGGGCTGGTGCCGGTCGCCGAGCGGGCACCTGAGTCACGTGCCGTCGTCGAGGCGCTCGCCGGGCTCGTCGAGTCCACGATCGACCTGGACGCCGTGCTCGACCTGGCCCGCAGCGCACCACCGCTGACCGTGGACGCCTGGGATCCGACAGTCGCCGTCGGTGGCCCGGCCGGCGGGGACCGTCCGGTCGTCGCGGTCGCCGCCGGAGCCGCCTTCACCTTCTCGTACGCCGAGACCGCCGAACTGCTCGCCGCCGCCGGGGCGACCGTGGCCCCGTTCGACCCGTTGCGTGACCCGGCGCTGCCGCCCGGCACCCGGGCCGTGGTGATCGGCGGGGGTTTCCCCGAGGTGCACGTGGAGGCGTTGAGCGCCAACACCGGGCTCCGCGCCGAGCTGGCCGGCTTCGCCGGGCCGGTGGTCGCCGAGTGCGCCGGGCTGCTCTACCTCGGCCGGTCCCTGGACGGGGTGCCGATGTGCGGCCGGCTCGACCACCACGCCCGGATGACCGGCCGGCTCACCCTCGGCTACCGCGACGCGGTCTCCGCCGTCGACTCCCCGGTCCACCCCGCCGGTGAGCCGGTACGCGGCCACGAGTTCCACCGCACCGTCACCGACCCCGGTCACGGCGACCGACCCGCCTGGCGCTGGGACGGCACCGCCCACGGTTTCGTCACCGGGCAGGTGCACGCCTCCTACCTGCACACCCACTGGGCGGGTCGACCACGGGCCGCCCGACGCCTGGTCGAGGCGGCGAGCCGGTGACCGCCGCCACGTTGACCGGGGTGGGGGTCGGGCCGGGGGACCCGGAACTGCTCACCCTGAAGGCGGTCCGGGTGCTGGCCGAGGCCGACCTGGTGGTCGTACCGGTGCTGGACCGGCTGGCGGCGGACCCGGCGACGCCCCCCGGCCGGGCCGAGACGACGGTCCGCGCACACGTGCCGGCGGACCGGCTGCGCCGGCTGCCCTTCGCCCTCGACGACCGGGGCGGGGTGACCGAACGTCGACAACGCGCCTGGGACGCCGCCGCCCGTGCCGTGGTCGACGCCATCGACGGCGGTGCCCGGTCGGTCGCCTTCGCCACCATCGGCGACCCGAACGTCTACTCCACCTTCGACTACCTGGCCCAGGGCGTCCGGGCGCTGCGCCCGGCGGTGCGGGTGCACACCGTCCCCGGGGTCACCGCCCTGCAGGAGCTGGCCGCCCGCAGTGGCGTCCCGCTGTGTCAGGGGCGGGAACCGCTGACCCTGCTGCCCGCCACCGCCGGTCTGACACCGGTCGCCGACGCCCTCGCCGGGCCGGGCACCGTCGTGGTCTACAAGGGCTGGCGTCGGCACAGGGAACTGGTCGACGAACTGCGCCGACAGGGCCGGCTCGACGACGCGGTGCTCGGCCGGGGGCTCGGCCTGCCCGGTGAGTGGATCGGGCCGGTCGGGCCGGCCGACGACGACCTGCCGTACCTGTCGACGCTGCTGGTCCCGGCCCGCCGGGACCGGCGGGGAGGAAAACTGTGACGTCCACCGGAAAGGTGTGGTTCGTGGGGGCCGGGCCCGGCGCCGCCGACCTGCTCACCCTGCGCGCCGCCCGGGTGATCGCCGACGCCGACGTGGTGATCTGGGCGGCCAGCCTGGTGCACGCCGACGTGCTGGCACACGCCCGCCCCGACGCCGAGATCGTCGACTCGTCGCAGCTGCCCATCGAGGGGGTGCTGCCGCTCTACCGGCGGGCCGCCGCCGACCGGCTCACCGTGGCCCGGATCCACTCCGGCGACCCGGCGCTCTGGGGTGCGGTGCAGGAGCAGCTCGACCTGTGCCGGGCCCTCGACCTGGCCGTGGAGATCATCCCCGGGGTCTCCTCGTTCACCGCCGTCGCCGCGATCGTCGGCCGGGAACTGACCATCCCCGAGGTGGCCCAGTCGGTGATCCTCACCCGGTTGGAGGGCGGTAAGACGCCGATGCCGGCGGGGGAGCGGGTCCGTGACTTCGCCCGGCACGGCACCACCATGGCGCTGTTCCTGTCCGCCGCCCGCGCCGGGCAGGCCCAGGCCGAACTGCTCGCCGGCGGCTACCCGGCCGACACCCCGGTCGTGGTGGCCTACCAGGCGACCTGGCCGGACGAGCTGGTGGTGCGGTGCGCGCTCGGCGACCTGGCGGCCACCGTCAGGGAACACCGGTTGTGGAAGCACACCCTGTTCCTGGTCGGCCCGGCGCTCGCCGCCAGCGGCACCCGTTCGCACCTCTACCACCCCGGGCACTTCCACACCTTCCGCCGGGCCGAGCCGACCGCCCGCGCCGAGCTGCGCCGGTCCCGCGCCGCCGGACCGGGGGACGCGACACCGTGACGTACGCCGAGCCGCCGTTGCGCGAGCCGGACCTGCCGCGTACCGCGAAGGTCCGGCCGGTCGCGCTGCGGACCGGCTGGACCACCGGCGCGTGCGCGACGGCGGCGGCGAAGGCGGCGGTGACCGCCCTGGTCACCGGGGTTCCCCAGCGGGAGGTGGAGATCGGGCTGCCCGCCGGTCGGCGGGTGTCCTTCCCGGTCGTCCGCTGCGACCTCAGCGGACCGCCCGACCCGCAGGCGGAGGCGGTGGTGGTGAAGGACGCCGGGGACGACCCGGACGTCACCCACGGCGCGCACCTCACCGCCACCGTCGGCTGGCGGCCCCGGCCCGGCCTGGACCTCGCCGGAGGCTCCGGCGTCGGCACCGTCACCCGACCCGGGCTCGGCCTCGCCGTCGGCGGGCCGGCCATCAACGACACCCCCCGGCGGATGATCGGCCAGGCCGTCGCCGAGGTGGTCGACCTGACCGAGGTGGGCGTCCGGGTGGTGATCAGCGTGCCGGGCGGTGAGGTGATGGCCCGTAGGACCACCAACCGGCGGCTCGGCATCGTCGGCGGCATCTCGATCCTCGGCACCACCGGCGTCGTCCGGCCGTTCTCCACCGCCTCCTGGCGGGCCAGCGTGGTGCAGGCGGTGCACGTGATGGCCGCCCAGGGGGAGCGGACCGTGGTGCTGTGCACCGGTGGGCGCACCGAACGGGCCGCCCGCACGCTGCTGCCGGAGCTGCCCGAGGTGTGTTTCGTCGAGGTCGGTGACTTCACCGGCGCGGCCGTCACCGCCGCCGTCGGCGACGCGATGACCGGGGTGGTCTTCGTCGGGATGGCCGGCAAGCTGGCGAAACTCGCCGCCGGCATCCTGATGACCCACTACACCCGCTCGAAGGTGGACCTGTCCCTGCTCGGCGCGGTCACCGCCGAGGCGGGTGGCGACGCCGACCTGGTCGCGGCGGTGCTGGCGGCCAACACCGGCCGGCACGCGTACGAGCTGTGGGAGGCCGCCGGGCTGCTGCGGCCCGCCGGTGACCTGCTCTGCGGCCGGGTCCGCCAGGTGCTGCGCCGCTTCGCCGGACCGGTGCCCACCGTCGACGTGGCGATGGTCGACTTCACCGGTGACCATCTGGTCGCCTCCTCCGGCCGGTGGCCGGCATGACGCGCTCGCCGATGCCGGCTGGGACCGGACCGGAGCCGGTGGCCGGCGGGTCCGGATCGGTGCCGCTGGTCGAGGTGCTGCGGCCGGAGCCGGTCGTGGTGGTGGGGATGGACGCGGTCGGTCGGTCGTTGCCCCCGCCGGCGCTCGCCGCCCTGGCCGGGGCCGGGCTGGTCGTCGGGGCGGCCCGGCACCTGGCCGCCGTTCCGGTGCCGCCCGGCGTCGACACCGTCACCCTCGGCCCGCTCGCCCCCGCGCTGGACCGGCTCGCCGCCGCCCACGCCGCCGGGCAGCCGGCCGTCGTGCTGGCCAGCGGCGACCCCGGGTTCTTCGGCGTGGTACGCCGGCTGCGCGTCGCCGGACTGCCGGTGCGGGTGCTGCCGGCGGTGTCCAGCGTGGCCGCCGCGTTCGCCCGTGCCGGCCTCGACTGGGACGGCGCGGTGGTGGTCACCGCCCACGGGCGTGAGCTGGGCCCCGCGCTCAACGCCTGCCGGGCGCTGCCCGCCGTCGCCGTGCTCACCGCGCCGGGTGCCGGGGCCGCCGAGATCGGTGCCGGGCTGGTCGGCTGGTCCCGCCGCCTGCTGGTCGCCGAGCACCTGGGCAGCGCCGCCGAGCGGGTCACCTGGACCACCCCGGAGCAGGCCGCCACCCGCCGCTGGGCCGACCCGCACGTCCTGCTCAGCCTGACCCCGACCGCCGCCGGGACCGGTGACCCGGAGGGCAGCCACGGCCCGGGTGGTGTCGGGCCGGTGCGGGAGGACAACCAGCCGGCCGCCGCGCCCGCCGTCGGGTGGGCGCTGCCCGAGTCCGCGTACCAGCACCGGGACTCGATGATCACGAAGGCCGAGGTACGGGCGCTGGCCGTCGCCCGGCTGCGCCCCCGGCTCGGCCGGCTGGTCTGGGACGTCGGCGCGGGCAGCGGGTCGGTCGGCATCGAGTGCGCGCTGCTCGGCGCGGCGGTGATCGCCATCGAGCGGGACCCGACCGCCCCGATCGCCCACAACGCCGCCCGGCACGGCGTCGACGTCCGGGTGGTCACCGGTGACGCACCAGCCGTGCTGGGTGCGCTGCCCGATCCGGACGCCGTCTTCGTCGGCGGCGGGGGCACCGACGTGCTGGCCGCCGTCGTCGACCGTCGCCCCGCCCGGGTGGTGGTCGCCCTCGCCGCCCTGGACCGGGTCGCCCCGGCGGTGCACCTGCTGCGCGCCGCCGGCTACCCGGTGACGGGCAGCCAGCTCACCGCCGCCCGCCTCGCCGACCTGCCCGGCGGATCCATTCGACTCGCGGCCACCAACCCGGTGGTCGTCCTCACCGGGGAGCGCCCGTGACCGCCACCGCACCACGCCGGCACCGGGGAACGCCCGAAACCGGCACCGGCCCGCACCGGATCGGACTCGTCGCGGCCACCGCCGCCGGTCGCCGGCACGCCCGCACCCTGGCCGCCGCCTGGCCGCACGCCCGACTCGTCGAGGCCGACGGGGTCGCCGACGCGCTGCGGACGGCCTGGGCGGGGTACGACGCGGTGGTGGCGTTCCTGGCCACCGGGGCGGTGGTGCGGATCCTGGCGCCGGTGCTCGGTGACAAGCGCACCGACCCGGCCGTGGTGGTGGTCGACGAGGCCGCCCGGCACGCCGTCGCCCTGCTCGGCGGCCATGCCGGGGGAGCGAACGCGCTGGCTGCCGAGGTGGCCGCGCTGCTCGACGCCCGACCGGTGGTCACCACCGCCACCGACGCGGTCGACCTGCCCGGCCTGGACACCCTCGGTTGGCCGGTCGAGGGGGCGGTGGCGGCGGTGTCCCGGGCGATCCTCGACGGCGAACCGGTCCGGCTGGTCGCCGACGCGGTCTGGCCGCTGCCCGCCCTGCCGCCGAACGTCCACCTCGTCCACCCGGCCGCCGCGGACCCGTCCACCGCGCCTGACCCGCAGGCACCGGCCGGACCGGAGCCCACCGCCGGCCCGGATCGTGGCGTGGGGGTGGAGGGCGGGTACCGGGTGCTGGTCACCGACCGGGTCGTGCCGGTCGACGACCGGACCGCCGTGCTGCGACCGCCGTCCCTGGTCGCCGGGGTGGGGTCCAGCCGGGGGGTGGACGCCGCCGAGGTCGACGCGCTGCTGCGCCGGGCGCTCGGCGACGCCGGGTTGAGCCCGGCCAGCCTGCGCTGCCTGGCCAGTGCCGACGTCAAGGCCGACGAGGAGGGCATCCGGGCCACCGCCGACGTGCTCGGCGTACCGCTGCGGACCTGGCCGGCGGCGGAGCTGGCGACGGTCGACGTGCCGCACCCCAGCGAGGTGGTCCGGGCCGCGGTGGGCACGCCCAGCGTCGCCGAGGCGGCGGCGCTGCACGACGGCGGCACCCTGCTGGTGCCGAAGACCGCTTCGGCGATGGCCACCGTCGCGGTAGTCCGGCAGGCACCGCGTGGCCGGCTGGCCATCGTCGGCCTGGGCCCCGGCGCGGCCGACCTGCGTACCCCGCGCGCCGTCACCGAACTGCGCCGGGCCGCCGTGGTCGTCGGCCTCGACCAGTACGTCGACCAGGTCCGTGACCTGCTCCGGCCGGGCACCCGGGTGCTCGCCAGCGGGCTCGGCGCGGAGGAGGAACGCGCCCGCAGCGCCGTCGCCGAGGCCACCGCCGGGCAGGCCGTCGCGCTGATCGGCTCCGGCGACGCCGGGGTGTACGCGATGGCCAGCCCCGCCCTGGAGTACGCCGACGAGCGGATCGACGTGGTCGGGGTGCCCGGGGTGACCGCCGCGCTGGCCGCCGCCGCGCTGCTCGGCGCGCCGATCGGGCACGACCACGTCTACCTGAGCCTGTCCGACCTGCACACCCCGTGGGCGGTCATCGAACGGCGGGTCGCCGCCGCCGCCGAGGCGGACCTGGTCGCGCTGCTCTACAACCCGCGCAGCCGGGCCCGGCACTGGCAGCTCGGGGCGGTGCTGAAGACGTTCGCCGCGCACCGCCCGCCGCAGACCCCGGTCGGCGTGGTACGTCACGCCAGCCGACCCGACGAAGAGGTCCACCTGGCCACCCTCGCCACCTTCGACCCGACAGTGGTCGACATGTACGGGCTGGTGGTGGTGGGCAGCTCGCAGACCCGGCTGGTCGGCGGCCGGATGGTCACCCCCCGGGGCTACCGGTGGCGCGAGTGATCCCCGCCGTGCCCCCGCCCGGGGTGGCTCCGGCTGGCGCGGCAGCGGGGGCCCACGGGTTCCCACCGGTGGTGATCGACGCCTGTCAGGGCTGCGGGGCCTGCCTGCGTACCTGCCCCACGCACGCGATCCGGCCGGTGCCCGGCGGGCTGACCGTCCGGGCCGACCGCTGCACCGGCTGCCTGGAGTGTGTGGAGATCTGCCCGGTGGACGCGATCCGGGCCACCACCGATGTGCGAGGAGCGCCATGACCGGACATGCCGTCGCCCGACCGACCGCCGGGGGTGGCCGGTGAGCCGGGTCGTCCACCCGATCGAACGGGAGTCCTACCGGATCCTGCGGGACCGGGTGGACCTGGGACGGCTGCCGCCGTTGACTCGCGCGGTCGTCGAGCGGGTGGTGCACGCCAGCGCCGACCTCGACTACGTCACCGACCTGGTCTGCGACGAGGTGGCGCTGGCCGGTGGGCTGGCCGCGCTGCGGGCCGGGGCGCCGATCGTCACCGACGTGGCGATGGTGGCCGCCGGGATCACCCACCCGGGGCGGGAGATCGTCTGCCCGGTCGGTGAACCGGCCACCGCCGTCCTGGCCCGGGAGGCCGGGCTGACCCGGTCGGCGGCGGCCGTCCGGATCGCCCTGGACCGGGTCGGCCCGGGGGCGGTCTGGGTGGTCGGTTGCGCGCCGACCGCACTTGTCGAGTTGATCGCGGTGGCAGCCGCCCCGGCGCTTGTGGTCGGCCTGCCGGTCGGCTTCGTCGGGGCCGCCGAGTCCAAGGCGGCGTTGCGGGCCAGTGGCCTGCCCGCCGTGTCCAACATCGGCGAGAAGGGCGGCTCGGCGGTCGCCGCCGCCGCCCTCAACGCCCTGCTCTATCTGGAGGAATCATGACCGCACTGGTCATCGTCGGGCACGGTACGCGCAGCGCGGCCGGGGTCGGTCAGTTCGCGGCCCTCGTCGACCGGGTCCGGCACCGGGCCGGGGCCGCTGTCGGCGACGTCGAGGGTGGTTTCATCGAGCTGTCCCGGCCGCCGTTGACCGACGCGGTCAGCGCGCTGGTCGCGCGGGGTCACCTGTCGCTTGTCGCGCTGCCGCTGGTGCTCACCGCCGCCGGTCACGGCAAGGGTGACATCCCCGCCGCGATGGCGCGTGAGCGGGATCGGCACGCCGGCCTGACCTACCGGTACGGTCGGCCGCTCGGCCCGCACCCGCTGCTGCACACCGTCCTGGAGCAACGGATCGACGCCGCGCTGGCCGGGGCCGACCGGGCCGGCACCTGGGTGGCGCTGATCGGGCGCGGCGCCACCGACCCGGACGCCAACGCCGAGGTGGCGAAGGTGGCCCGGCTGCTCTGGGAGGGGCGGGGTTACGCCGGAGTCGAGCCGGGTTTCATCTCGCTGGCCGAGCCGTCCGTGCCGGCGGTGCTGGACCGGCTGGGTCGGCTCGGCGCCCGCCGGATCGTGGTCGCCCCGTACTTCCTGTTCGCCGGGGTGCTACCGGACCGGATCGTGGACCAGTCGCGGGCGTTCGCCGCCGACCGTCCCGACCTCGACATCCGGGTCGCCGAGGTGATCGGCGACTGCGACGCCCTGGCCGACCTGGTGCTGCAACGGCAGGCCGAGGCGCTGGGCGGGGACATCCGGATGAACTGCGACACCTGCGTGTACCGGGTGTCGATGCCCGGCTTCGCCGACAAGGTGGGCCGCCCGCAGACCCCGCACGACCACCCCGACGACCCGGTCGACGGCCATGGTCACCACCACCGGCACGGCGACGGCCACGAGCACGGCCACGAGCACGGCGGAGGCCACGAGCACGCCGGCCGGGACGTGACCACGGTCCGCTGAGGTCCGGCCCGCCGGTCAGCCGGTGAGCGCCTGGGCCAGGGCGAAGCCGAGCGTGGCCGCGCCCAGCCCGGCGACGACGCTGACCAGGGCGTTGGCCACCGCGTGCCGCCGGGCACCGGCGCGGGCCAGCCGAACGGTCTCGTAGCCGAAGGTGGACCAGGTGGTCAGCGCGCCGCAGAAGCCGGTGCCGACCAGCGCGGTCACCGCCGGCCCGACGGGCATCCCGACCACCGCGCCGAGCAGCAGCGAGCCGGCGAGGTTGACGGTCAGCGTCCCCCACGGGAACCGGGAGTCGTGGCGGGCCTGCACCGCGCGGTCGGTGAGGTAACGCAGCGGCGCGCCGAGCGCCGCGCCCAGCGCGATCAGCAGCACGGTCACCGGGGGACCTCCCGGCCGGTGCGCCGGTCCAGCAGCCGGGAGGCCAGGGCGTCACCGGCGACGACCGCCAGCAGGCCGCCGACCAGGGTGGCGGCCAGGTAGCACAGGGCCGTCCCGGCGGCCCCGGAGGCCAGCGCCCGGTGCACGTCCACCACGTACGCGGAGAAGGTGGTGAAGCCGCCGAGCACGCCTACCCCGACGAAGGGCCGGACCAGCGGGCCGACCCGACGCCGGCCGAGCACCGCCATCAGCGCCCCGATCAGCAGGCAACCGGTGACGTTCACGGCAAAGGTGGACCAGGGGAAACCGGTCGGGGCGTACGGCAGGGCCGTCTGCACCCCGGCGCGGGCCAGCGCCCCGAGCATCCCACCGGCGGCGATCGCGCCCAGCACGGCGGCCGGGCGGGCGGTCAGCTCACCCCGGTCGGCCGGGACGTGCAGGTCGACGTCGGGATCGACGCGGCGCGTTGACCGTGGTGCCATCGGGACCTCCCCACCAGTACGTGGACCACTGGCAGGGACCGTTGGCGCGTCCGGCGCGGTTCTCCCGGTCGACGCCGGGACGGCGGGCCCCACCGCCGACACGTCCGTGAGCATAGCCCGGCCGACCTCCCCCCGCCGCCCGGAGGAGGTGACGCCGCAGGTCGCGGTGCCCGCCCCGCCCCCCGCGGCCGGTGGTCACCGCTCCGCCCGCGTACGGTCGGCAGCGGCGACCGGCGTCGGCCCCGGTCGTCGCGCCGGGTGACCACAGGAGGAACCGTGCCGGACCGCAGCCCACGCCCCGGCGAACCGGACCTTGCCGGGCGGACCGGCGGCAGGCGGCGCGGCGGCGGGCGGGCCGGGCGGGTGGAGCCCGCCTCCGCCGTGGAGAAGGAGCCCGCCGGGGAGGGCCCGGCGGGCGGGAAGAACGAGCCCGCCGGGGAGAGAGGAGCCGGTGGGGGCGGGACGGGCCGGACGGCCGCCCATGACATGTTCGACGCCGACGTGGCGTCCCGGGGCCTCGGCATCGAGCTGGTCTCGGCCGGCGGCGGTGCGGCGGTGGCCCGGATGCGGGTGACCGCCGGGATGGTCAACGGGCACCGGATCGGCCACGGTGGTTTCGTCTTCCTGCTCGCCGACACCGCCTTCGCGCTGGCCTGCAACACCCACGGCCCGGCCACCGTCGCGGCCGGCGGCGAGATCAGCTTCCTGCGCCCCGTCCGCGAGGGCGACCTGCTGACCGCGTACGCCAGCGAACGCGTCCGGTACGGCCGCAGCGGCATCTACGACGTGACCGTCACCCGGGGCGACGAGGTGGTGGCCGAGTTCCGGGGACGCAGCCGCACCCTCGACCGGCCGGTCGGCGAGGGGTCCGTGCCCCGTCGCGGGGGTGAGGTTTGACCGTCGTGCTGCGGGAAAGAGTAGCGGGGTGTCCGCTGTGCACGTTCCATGCGCGATGCTGGCGGGCACGTTCCACGCGCGACAATCGAGGAATTGCACTGATTTCATTGACATTGCCCCGCTTGGCGGAGAAGACTCGCGTTTTTGATCTGCCAGGCGACGGAGGATGACCGTGTCCATGACCAGATCGAGGATCGCCGCGGGAGCACTCGCCGTCGTCCTGACCGGCCTGGCCGGGTGCAGCGCGGGCGAGAGCGTCGACGTCGACGGTGGCGGCTCCACCGCCGGTGGGTCGGCCGGCGGCACGCTCACCGCCGCCATCGGCGGCGAACCGGACCAGCTCGATCCGCACAAGACCTCGGCCTACTACAGCTTCGAGGTGCTGGAGAACGTCTACGACACCCTCGTCGAGCCGGACGCCGACCTGAAGATGGGCCCGGCGCTGGCCACGAAGTGGACCACCAGCAGCGACCAGCTCAGCTGGACATTCACTCTCCGCGAGGGGGTGAAGTTCTCCGACGGGTCGCCGTTGACCTCGGAGGACGTCGTCTACTCGTATCAGCGGATCATCAAGGAGAAGCTGAACGCGTCGTACAAGTTCGCCACCGTCAAGTCGGTGACCGCGCCCGACCCGGCCACGGTGGTGGTCACGCTGACCGCGCCGACGCCCAACCTGCTGGCCAACCTCGGCGGCTTCAAGGGCGTCGCCATCGTCGAGAAGTCCAACGTGGAGTCCGGCGCGATCAAGACCAGGCCGGTGGGCAGCGGCCCGTTCACGGTGGCCGGCTACACCTCCGGCGACAACATCAAGCTGACCCGCAACGACGCCTACTGGGGGGCGAAGCCCAAGCTCGACGGGGTCACCTTCACCTTCGTCAAGGACCCGACGGTGGCCCTGCAGAACCTGCGCGGCGGCGAGGTGCAGTGGACCGACAACCTGCCGCCGCAGCAGGTGCCGGCGCTCAAGGAGGCCGGTGAGGTGGCGGTGTCCACCACCCCCTCGACCGACTACTGGTACCTGGCCCTCAACGAGGGGCGCAAGCCGTACGACGACGTGAACGTCCGGCGGGCCGTCGCGTTCGCGCTGGACCGGGAGGCGATCACCAAGGCCGCCAAGTTCGGGCAGGCCACCGCCAACCAGACAGCCATCCCCAAGGGCAGCTCCTGGTACTACGACTACTCGCCGTACCGGCACGACCCGGACCGGGCCCGGCAACTGCTCGGCCAGGCCGGTGTCAAGGGCCTCACCATGGACCTGATGGTGACGAGCGAATACCCGGAGACGGTCACCGCCGCCCAGGTGATCGCCGCCCAGTTGAAGGACGTCGGGATCACCGTGAAGATCCGTACCCTCGACTTCGCCCAGTGGCTCGACGAGCAGGGCAAGGGGAACTTCGGCGGGTTCCTGCTCGGCTGGCTGGGCAACATCGACCCGGACGAGTTCTACTACGCCCAGCACCGCACCGGCGGCACGTTCAACTTCCACAAGTACAGCAATCCCGCCGTGGACACCCTGCTCGACCAGGCCCGCACCCAGACCGACGAGGGGGTCCGCAAGCAGACGTACGAGCGGGCGGCGAAGCAGATCGTCGACGACGCCAGCTACATCTACCTCTACAACCCGGACGTGGTGCAGGGCTGGTCCAAGAAGGTCACCGGCTACCAGGTCCGCACCGACCGGGCGATCCGGTTCCGCGACGTCGCCCTGGCTCGCTGAGGGGGCGGCATGGGACGCTTCGTCCTGCGACGGCTGCTCCAGTCTGTCGTCGTCCTGCTCGGGGTGACCCTGGTGGTCTTCCTGCTGCTGCAACTGGTCCCCGGCGACCCGGTCCGGGTCTCCCTCGGCACCCGCTTCGACCAGCAGACCTACGACGCGCTGCGGGAGCGCGCGGGGCTGGACCGGCCGCTGGTGGTGCAGTACCTCAGCTATGTCGGGCACGCGCTCACCGGTGACCTGGGGGTCAGCTTCCGCAGCGGGCAGCCGGTCACCTCGATCGTGCTGGAACGGCTTCCCGCGACCCTGTCACTGGCGGTGACCGCGGTGCTGCTCGCCCTGCTCGTCGCCTTCCCGCTCGGGGTGCTCTCCGCGGTGCGCAGCGGCTCGTTCGTCGACCACGCCGCCCGGGTGTTCAGCCAGTTCGGGGTCTCCGTCCCGGATTTCTGGATGGGCATCATGGGCATCCTGCTCTTCGCCGGGGTGCTCGGCTGGCTGCCACCGTCGGGCTACGTGGCGCTCACCGACGACCCGGCCGGCTGGGCGTCCCACGTGGCGCTGCCCGCCGCCGCCGTCGGGCTGGTCACCGCCTCCATCCTCACCCGGTTCATCCGCTCCTCGGTGCTCGAAGTGCTCGCCGAGGACTACGTCCGCACCGCCGAGGCCAAGGGGTTGCGCCGCCGGGTGGTGGTGGTCCGGCACGTACTGCGCAACGCGCTGATCCCGGTGGTCACCGTGGTGGCGGTGCAGCTGGCCAGCCTGGTCGGCGGGGTGATCGTGATCGAGGTGCTGTTCGCCTGGCCCGGCGTCGGCCGGCTCACCTACGACGCCGTCCAGGCCCGGGACTACCCGGTGCTCCAGGGTGCGGTGCTCTTCGTGGCCAGCCTCTTCCTGCTGATGAACCTGCTGGTGGACGTCCTCTACGCCCGCCTCGACCCGAGGATCAGGCTGCGATGAGCACGCCTGGGGACCGGACGTCGACCGCCGCCAGCACGCCGCACCCGCCGCCGCGCGTCGACCCTCCGCCGACCGACGAGCACCCGCCCCGGCGGGCCGCCGAGGCGGGCACCCTGCGGCGGACGCTGACCGCGCTGCGGCACGACCCGCCGGCCGTCGCCGGTACGGTGGTCCTGCTGGTGCTGCTGGTCGTCGGGCTGGCCGGGCAGTGGCTCGCGCCGGCCGGCACCAACGACGTGGACGTCGACCAGATGCTCCGCCCACCCAGCGGCGCACACCCGTTCGGCACCGACGAGTTGGGCCGTGACGTGCTCAGCCGGGTGCTGGTGGCGGCCCGGGTGTCGTTGCAGGTGGGCCTGGTCAGCGTCGGCATCGCGCTGGCCGTCGGGGTCACCGTCGGCCTGCTCGCCGGCTGGTACGGCGGCTGGGCGGACAACATCCTGATGCGCGGCATGGACGTGCTCTTCGCGTTCCCGGTGCTGCTGCTCGCCGTGGCGATCGTCGCGGTGCTCGGCCCGGGGCTGGTCACCGCCATGGTCGCCATCGGGGTGGTCTACACCCCGATCTTCGCCCGGGTCACCCGGGCCAGCGTGCTCGCCGTCCGGGAACAGGTCTTCGTCCGGGCCGCCGTCTCCATCGGCACCTCCGACCTGCGCATCCTGCGCCGGCACGTGCTGCCCAACATCGCCGCCCCGCTGATCGTCCAGACCTCGCTGTCGCTGGCCTTCGCGATCCTGTCCGAGGCGGCGCTGTCCTTCCTCGGGTTGGGCGTCCAGCCACCCGCGCCGGCCTGGGGCCGGATGCTCTACGACGGGCGCGGGTTCGTCACCGACGCCTGGTGGCTGGGGTTCTTCCCCGGTGCGGCGATCTTCCTGACCGTGCTCGCCTTCAACCTGGTCGGTGACGCGCTGCGGGACGTGCTCGACCCGCGCCAGCTCACCGTCAGCGAGGCCCGGAGGAGCACCCGATGAGCGAGCACGTCGTACCGTCGCCCCGGGTCGCGGGTGCGGCATCCGGTGGCGGACCGGTGCTGGACATCGCCGACCTGACGGTCACCCTCGGCACCCGCAACGGCCCGGCGCGGGCGGTCGCCGGGGTCGACTGGTCGGTGGCCCCCGGCCGGACCCTCGCCCTGGTCGGCGAGTCCGGCAGCGGCAAGAGCATGACCGTGCTCGCCGCCACCGGCCTGGCACCGCGCTCGGCCACGGTCACCGGCCGGGTCCGGCTGCTCGGCCGGGAGTTGACCGCCATGTCCGAGGCGGACCGTCGGCGGTGGCGGGGCCGACACGTCGGGTTCGTCTTCCAGGACCCGATGACCACCCTCAACCCGGTGCTGACCGTCGGTCGCCAGGTCGCCGAGGCGTGCGAGGAACACCTCGGGATGAACCGGCGGCAGGCCCGGTCCCGCGCCGTCGAGCTGCTCGACCTGGTCGGCATCCCGGCACCCGACCGCCGGGTGGACGCCCACCCGCACCAGTTCTCCGGCGGGATGCGCCAACGCGTCGTCATCGCGATGGCGCTGGCCTGCGAGCCGGAACTGCTGATCGCCGACGAACCGACCACCGCGTTGGACGTCACCACCCAGGCGCAGATCGTCGAACTCGTGGCCGACCTGCGTCGCCGACTCGGCATGGCGGTCGTCTGGATCACCCACGACCTCGGCGTGGTGGCCGGGATCGCCGACACCGTCGCGGTGATGTACGGCGGGCGGATCGTCGAGCAGGGGCCGGTCGACGCGGTCTTCGTCACGCCGGGGCACCCGTACACCCGGGCCCTGCTGGCCGCCCGGCCCCGGCCCGGCGCGGCCGGGGAGGAGCTGGCGGCGATCCCCGGCGCCCCGCCGAGCCCGCTCGACCTGCCGGCGGGCTGCGCGTTCTGGCCCCGCTGCCCGGTACGCGGCGACGCCCGCTGCGCGCACGAGCTGCCACCGCTGACCCCGATCGCGCCTGACCACCGGGTCCGCACCTTCTATCCCACCATCGGCGAACATCCCACCATCGGCGAACATCCCGCCATCGGCGAGCACCGTCCCACCGACGGCCGGCCCGCCGGTGACCCGCCCGCCGGCGAGGACCGCCACCAGCCCACACCGGAGGACCGATGAGTACGGGAACCGTCGCCGAACTCGACGACCTCACGGTCTGGTTTCCCAGCCCCGGCGGCCCGCCGGTGCGCGCGGTGGACGGGGTGTCGCTGACCGTGCGGGCGGGCGAGACCCTGGGCCTGGTGGGGGAGTCCGGCAGCGGCAAGTCGACCACCGGGCTGGCGCTGCTGCGACTTGTCGATCCGACCGCCGGCCGGATCACCGTCGGCGGACAGGACGTCACCGGCTGGTCACGTCGTCGGCTGCGCGGGCTGCGCCGGCGGGTGGCCATGGTGTTCCAGGACCCACAGGCGTCGCTCGACCCGCGGCGTACCGTCGGCGCGAGCATCGCCGAACCGCTCGTCGTGCACCGGCTGGCGGGTTCCGCCGAGGCCCGCCGACGTCGGGTCGCCGAGCTGCTCGACCTGGTGGGCCTGCGACCGGAGCTGGCCGGTCGGCACCCGCACGAGCTCTCCGGCGGCCAACGCCAGCGGGTGGGGATCGCCCGCGCGCTGGCCGGTGAGCCCGAGCTGATCGTCCTCGACGAACCGATCGCGTCGCTCGACCTGAGCGTGCAGGCGCAGATCATGAACCTGCTGCGCCGGCTGCAACGGGACCTCGGGCTGACCTACCTGTTCATCGCGCACGACCTGGCCGCGGTGGAGCACCTGAGTGACCGGATCGCGGTGATGTACCTGGGGCGGATCGTGGAGACGGGCACCCCGGCGCAGCTCTGGCGGGAGCCGGCCCACCCGTACACGGCGGCGTTGCTGTCGGCGATCCCGGTGGCCGACCCCCGGGTGGAGCGCGACCGGCGGCGGATCATCCTCAGCGGTGAGCTGCCCAGCCCGACCGACCCGCCGAGCGGCTGCCGGTTCCGGACCCGCTGCCCGCAGGCCCGTCCCGCCTGCGCCGAGACCGATCCGCCCGCCATCGAGGTGACCCCGGGCCACCGGGCCGCGTGCCTCTACGCCGGCGAGGCGGTACGCGCCATGCGCGCCGACCTGTCCTCACCGGCCACCGGCGCGGCCCGCTGACGGACGGCGGCTGGTAGGCGTCGACCGGCTGACAGACGTCGACCGGCTGGGACGCGTCGACCGGCTGGTAGGCGTCGGTCGGCTGGCACGCGTCGGCCGGCGGGACGCGAACGGCAGCACGACGCCGTGCCCGGCGCGCGGCGCCTGCTCCACAGGATGCGGTGGGCGGGCCGACCGTCAGGCGGCCCGTGCCGGTAACGGTACGGCGGGGTGCGGCATCCCCTCCCCACGTCGTCGCCGGCCACCGGTCCCCGGCCGGGCACCGGTCGGAACAGCGGCCCTGCGGGACGTCGGAACAGCGACGCCAGGGGACGGCAGCGGCACGACGGTGGCTCCCGTGCGAGGGACGTCGGTGTCGACCGGCCGTGGACCGTGGCCGTCGAACGCCCCCGCCCGCCGGTCGACCGGCGTCGGCCCGACCCGGGTCCGCCCGGCTCCGGAAGCCGGACCCGGACCGCTCCGCCTGAGATCCGGTCCCCGGCCGCTCGCCGCACTGCCCGTGGCCGGTTGCGGTTCGGGGGCCGTGGTCACGGTCGCCCCTGTCGGCCGGATGGACATGGTCGACCGGCCGGTCCGGGCCGGCTGGCCGCTCCCAGCCCGACGGCCGGGCTCGACCTGCCGGCCGGGCTCGACCTGCCGGGTGTGAGCGGCCGGGCGGGTGGACCCGGTGCGTCGGGCGAAGTCGGCGCGCAACGTCCGGGGCAGCCGGTCGTACGCGCAGCGGCGCAGGGCCGGGTCGGCGATGACGTGCCCGCCACGCGGACCGGGCTGGACCAGACCGGCGCAGGTGAGCCGGCGCAGGGCGTCCGCCGTCCGTCCGGGTGTCCAGTCGAGCAGCCCGGCCACGGTCGACGCGGTGAATTCACCGTCGATCGTCGCGGCGGCCATCAGTACCGCCCGGTGCGGGCCGTCGCACCGGTCCAGCCGCGCGGCGGCGCGCCGGCGGAGCGACTCGGGCAGCGCCGGCTCGGCCGACCGGTGCGACGTGGTCCGCGTCGTCGCGTCGCCGTCGGGCCGCGGTGCGGCGTCGCCGTCGGGCCGCGGTGCGGCGTCGACGTAGGCGGTGGCGTAGCCGGGGCGGCCGGCGACCAGTGGCACCAGCCGGGCGACGTCCGCCACCGGCTGGCCGGCGTGGGCGAGCAGGCGGCGCAGCAACCGGCCGGTGTGGATGGTGCTCAACGGCGGCAGCTTCACCGGGTGGTGGTGCGCCGGCACGGGCAGCGGGTCCGTGTGGTCCGGCCGGTGGGTGGCCAGCACCGCCAACGGCAGCCCCCGGGCGGTCGCGGCGGCGAACAGCGAGTGCAGGAAGTGCCCCAGTTCGGGGGCGGCCCGGTCCAGGTCGTCCACGCCGACCACCACCGGGCGGCGGGCCGCCAAAGCGAGCAGTACCCGGCGCACCGACGCCGCACCGGTGACCGCCGAGCGGTCCGGGGCGGCCAGCAGCGCGGCCAGCGCCGCCACCGTCGCCGCGAGCTGGTGTGGTGGGACCAGACCGTCGACCAGGGCGGCCAGCCGGGCGTGGACCGCCTCCGCCGGGTCGGTGGCGGCCAGTCCCGCCACGTCCCGCAGCAACTCCGCGACCGGCCCGTACACCCGCTCCGGGTACGGCGGGCAGTGCGCCACCGCCCAGCGCACCGGTGTGCCGTCGACCTCCGGTAGCCGGTGGCGTAGCTCGGCCAGCAGCCGGCTGCGACCGATGCCGTCCGGGCCGACCAGGGCCACCCACCGTGGACGGTGTTCCCGGGCCGCCCGGGTGAGCTGGTCGTGCGCGGTGGCGACCTCTCGGCGTCGGCCGATCAGCGGGCCGTGGTGGTGGGTCGGGCGCGGATGTGTCGTGCGGGTGACCCGCCAGACGTCGACAGGCAACGCCTTGCCGGTGAGGCTGGCCGGGGCGAGGGCGTGCTGGTCGACCAGGCCGGCGGTGGCCCGGTGGGTGGCGGCGCAGACGACCACCCCACCCGCCGGGGCGTACTCCTGGATACGGGCGGCGGTGGTGAGGACCGCGCCGGAGGCCATGCCGTGGCCGCCGTCGCGGACGGCGGCCAGGTCGACCACCGCCTCACCGGTGGCGACGCCGACCCGGACCCGCAGCGTGACCCCGCCGGGCAACACCCGCCGCTCCAGCGCGGCCTGGATCTCCAGGGCGGCCCGCACGGCCCGGTAGCCGTCCAGCCCGTCGGAGGTACGCGCCCCGAACAACGCCATCACCGCGTCGCCGACGTACTTCTCCACCGTGCCCTGCCAGCGGCGTAGTACCCCCGCCACGATGTCGAAGTAGGCGAACTGCACCGCCCGGACGTCCTCCGGGTCGAGCCGTTCGGTCAGTGCGGTCGAGCCGACGATGTCGGCGAAGAGCACGGTCAGCGTGCGTCGTTCCTGCGGCACCGGCCAGGGCGTCGTGGTGACGTCTTTCCGACCGGTGCCGACCGTGGACAGTGGCATCCCACCCACCCTTCCCCCGCAGTGGTGTCTCCGACGTTCGGAGACTCCCACCACCGGACCGACGGGGGATCTGCCGAACGACGTATGTCGGCCGGGCGCCACCTTTAGTCGCAATGTCGACGCGAGAGGTACCGGTGACGTATTAAGCCCGTAGAAGGGTGCGGGGACCTGTGACTAGGCTGCGGGCATGGTCAGCGATGTGGACGCACCGCTCGTCGGCCGCGCCGACCAGCTGACGGTGCTGTGCGCCGCGCTCCACCACGACATCGACCCCGGGCAGACCGCCGCGGTCTTCGTCACCGGTGAGAGCGGGGTGGGCAAGACCCGGCTGCTCAGCGAGGCCGCGGCACGGCTGCGGGCCGCCGGGGCGGTGGTGCTCACCGGCTCCTGCCTGGACATCGGCGACGCCTCCCCACTGCACCCGGTGCTCCAGGCGCTGCGCCGCTACGACGCCGACCTCGCCACCGGTCAGGCCCGGACCTCGTCGGCGGTGCGCAGCCTGTTACGTACCTTCGTCGAGGAGACCGCGGGCGCGGACAGCGCCGGGGCGCTGCTGGAGCGGGTCTCCCGGGGGCTGGGCATGATCGCCGAGGGGCGCCCGTTGGTGCTCGTCCTCGACGATCTCCAGTGGGTGGACCGGACCACCCGGCAACTGCTGCTCTATCTGCTCGCCGGCCTGGGTGACCTGCAACTGTCGGTGCTGGCGGCGGTCCGGGCCGAGTCCCTGCAGGGTGCCCACCCGCTGCGTCGGGTGCTCACCGAGCTGCGCCGGCTACGGTCGGTGCAGGTGCTCGATCTGGCCCCGCTCGACCGGGCCGACACCGACCTGTTGGCCGCCGAGATCGTCGGTACGCCGCTGACGTCGGAGGCCGCCGACCAGATCTGGCAGCGCAGTGGCGGCAACCCGTTCGTGGTCGAGGAACTCGCCCGTGACCTGCGCGACGGCCGCGACGGGCTGTCCGACACGCTGCGTGAGATCTTCCTGTCCCGGGTGGACGCGTTGCCCCGGCCCGCGCATGCGGCGGTGCACGCGGTGGCCGTCGGTGTCGAACCGGTCGAGCACTGGTTGCTCGCCGAGGTGCTCGGCCTGCCCGAGGCGGAGCTGATCGAGGCACTTCGGGAGGCGGTGGCCCACCGGCTGCTGGTCGGCGCGGACGACGGTTACCGGTTACGACACCGGCTGGTCGCCGAGGTGCTCGCCCACGAACTGCTCCCGGCGGAGCGCGCCGGCCTGCACCGCCGCTACGCCGAGGCGCTCACCCGGGCCCCGGCGCAGCTGCACCAGGCTCGCCTGGCGCACCACTGGCGGTTGGCCGGCGAACCGGGGCGGGCCCTGCCGGCGGCGATGGCCGCCGCCAGGGAGGCCGAACGGCTGCACGGCTTCGCCGAGGCACATCGGCACTGGTCGGTGGCCTTGCAACTGGCCGCGACCCCGGCCCGTGGCCCGGCGGGCGTACCGCCGGAGGTGGACCGGGCGGCGCTGCTGGAACGCGCCGCCGAGACCGCCCACCAGAGCGGTGAGCACGCCCGTGCCCTGTCCCTGCTGGCCGAACTGACCGGAGGCGAGCCGCTCGATCCGTCCTGCGGGTGGCGCATCCAACGGGCCCGCTACCTCGCTGCGGCGGGCCGGTCCGCCCCCGCCGAGGCGGAATACCGCAGCGTGCTGGAAGCCGCCGACTGCACCAGCCGGGAACGGGCCACCGCCGCCGCCCGGCTGGCGGAGCTGTTGCTGCACCTGGGCCGGTACGCCGACGCCGGGCAGCGCGCCCGGGAGGCGCTGGACCTGGCCGCGACGGTCGACGGCAGCACCACCGAAGTGGTGCTGGCCAGCTCCGCGCTGGGCTTCAGCGAGGCGTTCCTGGAGGACCCGGACGCGGGCCTGGCCGTGGTCCGCCGGGCCCTGGAGACCGCCGAGCGTTCCGGTGGCCCGGAGGACGTGGCCTGCGCGTACCTGCATCTGGCGGAGCTGATGACCGGGCCGCTGAACATCCTGGAGGAGGGGGTGGTGGTGGCCCGCCGGGGTGCCGAACGGGTCGCCGAGCTGGGGTTGGGCCGTACCTACGAGACCCGGCTGCTGGCCATCGCCACCAACGGGCTGTTCCGGGTCGGGCAGTGGGCGGAGGCGGAGAAGGTGGTCGCGGCGGCACTGCGGCACCGCCCGTCCGGCGCCGACGCGGTGGAGCTGCTGCTGGCCCGCTGCCGGCTCTCCGTCGGATACGGCGACGTCGAGGCGTCCGACCGGGACCTGGAGGCGGTGGCGACCATGCTCGCCGGTGGTGGCGCACCCCGACACGTGCTGCCGATGCTGATCCTGCGCGCCGGACTGGCGATGTGGCAGGGCCGGCACGACGTGGCCCGGCAGGCGGTACAGCGGGGCCTGACCGAGAGCCGCTCCGACGACGTGGTGCTGCTGGGCACGCTGGCCTGGCACGGGCTGCGGGCCGAGGCCGAGGCGCACGCCAGTCGTACCGTCGCGGTGGACCCCACGGCGGTCCGCCGGCTGCGCGACGCGCTCGAGCGGGTGGCCAGCAAGGGCGCGACGGCGGCCGGGCCGGTCCGGCTCAACGCCGAGGGCTTCCTGGCGCTGAGCCGGGCCGAGTTGACCCGGCTCGACGGTCGGGGCGACCCGGACGCCTGGGCCCGGTCTGCGATCCAGTGGGACAGGCGGCACCACCCCTATCCGGCGGCCTACTCGCGGCTGCGCCAGGCCGAGGCGTTGCTGGCCCGCCGTGGCCGCCGCAGTACGGTGGGCACCCTGCTGCGGGAGGCGCACGAGATGGCGTCGAGCCTGGGTGCGGTGCCACTGACCAGCGAGATCAGGACGCTGGCCGGACGGGCCCGGGTGGAGTTGACCGATCGCACCCCGCCCGCGCGGCCGGCCCGCGTCCCGCGTTCCCGGGCGGGCAACGGGCGCTCAGCGGAGGCAGGACCGGCCCGCCCGGTCGGGGCGGACCGGGCCGCCGCCCCCGTCGGCCCGGACGTGGACGAACTGGCGATGCTGACCGCGCGGGAACGTGAGGTGCTCGCCGCGGTGGCCGAAGGGCTGACCAACCGGGAGATCGGCCAGCTGTTGTTCATCAGTGAACGGACCATCGGCGTACACGTGTCGCACATCTTCGACAAGCTCCAGGTCCGGACCCGGGTCCAGGCCAGCGCCATCCACCTGCGTAACCGGGGCGAGTGAGCGTACGTCAGGCGCGGCGGCGAATACGTCGTTCTACTGATCCGGTGCCACACCGACGCTGACAGGCTGTCTATCGACAACGACGGCGCGGCGCTGCCCCGACCACTGTGGAGGAGACATGAGGGAACCGGTCTGGGGCCCCGTCCACGCGGATATCGTCGACCTGCTCGCCGACCACCCGGAGGACGTGCCGGCGGTGGTCGACCACCTGACCAAGCTCCAGGACCTGCTGGTCCGGCTGCCACCGCTGCAGCAGAGCTGCCCGCTGGCCGACTTCAACCGGCTCTACCTGACCATCACCAGCCGGGTGTTGGAGGGGCTCTACGACGACTACTTCGCCGACCCGGTGTTCCTGTCCCGGCTGGACGTGGAGTTCGCCGCCCGCTACTTCGACGCGATGCGGTTGTGGACCGAGTCGAGCCCGACCACCCCGCGCGCCTGGTCCTGCTTGTTCAAGCGGATGCGCGGCCCGGACGCCCGGCCGTTGCCGTCGGCGGCGGCGGGGGTGAACGCGCACATCAACTTCGACCTGCCGTTCGCCCTGGTGACCACGTTCGACCACCTGGAGTCCGAGCCGGTGGACGGCACCGAGCAGCACCGCGACTACCTGAAGATCAACGACATCTTCGCCGACAAGATCCCGTCGCTGCGGCGGGGCTACCTGGAGCGGTGGCAACTGCTGCTCGACATGCTCAACGGCGACATCGACGACTGGTACCAGGGCGAACTGGTCGAGTACACCAGGGACGTGGCCTGGCGTAACGCGCAGAAGATCTGGCGTTGCCGGCACGACCCGCAGGCCCGAGACGGCGAGCGCACCCGGCTGGACGACAATGCCGCGGCGCTCGGCCGGCTGCTGCTGTCACCGCTGGGGGCGTTCCTGCAGTAGCAGCCGGGACGGGGGGGGGTCCCCGCGCGCCGGGAAACCGGCGCGCGGGGACGCGTCCGTTCGGCCAGGATGGCGGGATGCGCCCCGACGAACAGCCGCTGCCCGGCAACGTCACCACCGGCGTGGTCCGGGTCGGTGACACCGTCCGCCGGCCGGTCGGCCCGTGGACCGATGCCGTCGACGCCCTGCTGACCCACCTGCACGACGTCGGCTTCGACGGTGCGCCCCGCCCGCTGGGTCGCGACGACCAGGGCCGCCAGGTGCTGGAGTACGTGCCGGGGGAGCTTGGTCACCCCTCCGGCCTGTACCCGACGGCGGAGCTGGCCTCGATCGGCCGGCTGCTGGCCGACCTGCACCACGCGGTCGTGGACTTCGTGCCCCCGATGTCGGCCCGCTGGCAGGTGCCGATCCGCCCCGACGGCACGGACCTGCTCTGCCACCACGACGCGGCACCGTGGAACCTGGTCCGGGCTCCGCGCGGCTGGGTGTTGATCGACTGGGACGGCGCCGGCCCCGGCACCCGCCGGTGGGAGCTGGCGTACGCCGCCCAGGCGATGACCGGGATGCGCCCCGACCGGCCGGTGCCGGAGTCGGCCCACCGGCTGCGCGTCCTGGTCGACGGGTACGGCCTGCCGGCGGCGGAGCGTCCCGCGCTCGCCGCGACCCTCGGCCCCCGCGCCCGCGCCATGTACGACCTGCTGCGTGACGGTGCCCGGCGTGGGGTGCAGCCCTGGGCCCGGATCCACGCCGAGGACGGCCCCTACTGGCGGTCGGTCGCCGATCACCTGAGCGCACACGTCGACGACTGGACCCGCGCCCTGACCTGATACCGCGTCCCACCGGCACCCGGTCGGATCGGGTACGTGGCCCGTCCGGGCACCGGCCCGTCCGGGGCGTTCGACGCCGTCGGCACCGACCCGCGCCATGACCCACAGGCGTCGTTCGTCCGGGCGGGTGTCGCGCGGCGCGCTCCGGGTACCCGGCGGTCATGCCCGTACACCGGTTCGCGTTCCGGTTCGACCCGACGTTCCGGGTGCCGCTGGCGCTGCTCGGCATCCGGCCGCAGACCTGCGCCGTGGTGGTCGACGACGAGACGGTGGCGATCCGGTTCGGCCCCTGGCGGCTGCGTACCGCGCGGACGAACGTGGTCGGTGTCCAGCCCGGTGGGCCGTACCGCTGGTGGCGGGTGGTCGGGCCGCACCTGTCGCTTGCCGATCGTGGGGTGACCTTCGGGACCGACACCACGGCCGGGGTGTGCCTGCGTTTCGGCTCGCCGGTGCCGGGGCTGGCCCCCGGCCGGTGGCTGCGCCATCCGGCGGCCACGGTGACGGTTGCCGACCCCGATGCCCTGCTGGCGGCCCTGCCCACCACACCGCCGGACGGCCCCCGCCCCACCTGACGGCCCGCGCTGCCCGCTTCCCGACCGACCGTTCCGCCGGGGGCGGGCGTCTGGCTTCCCGTGTTCCGGCCGGGGCGACCACGTTCAGCGCCTACCGTCGGGAGAGGGGCTACGAGGGCGGTCGGGGGATGGCGGACGGGCGGGACGGCGCGCGGGAACGGCGGACCCGGGAACGACGGGGGAGTGCCCCGCCGTCGGGTCACGGGCGGGCGCTGCGCGAGGCCCGGGACGCCGGGCAGGGTGAGCGCACCCGACCGGGACCGGTGCGGTTGCCGGAGTGCGTGGAGAGCCATGCCCGGCCGGCGCGGCCCGGTGGCGCGCTGCGCCGGTGGCTCTTCGCGTACCGGGTGCAACCGGTCGGCCCCGAGACCGAGGAGGGCAGCCAGCGGCGGCACCCCTGGTGGCAGGTGATGTGCCTGACCGGGGTCGACTACTTCTCGACCCTGTCCTACCTGCCGGGTATCGCGGCGCTGGCAGCCGGGGCGCTCTCCCCGCTGGCCACCCTGCTGATCGTGGCGCTCACCCTGTGCGGGATGCTGCCGATGTACCGGCGGGTCGCCCGGGAGAGCCCGCACGGGCAGGGTTCGGTGGCGATGCTGGAGCGGCTGCTGCCGTTCTGGCGGGGCAAGCTCTTCGTGCTGGTGCTGCTCGGTTTCGTCGCCACCTCGTGGATCATCACGATCACGCTGTCCGCCGCCGACGCGACGGTGCACCTGCTGGAGAACCCCTACCTGCCGTCGTCGGCACCGCACGGCACCGGGGTCGCCGTGCTGGTGACTGTGGCGCTGCTGCTCGTCCTCGGCGGGGTGTTCCTGCTCGGCTTCAGCGAGGCGGTGCTGGTGGCCGTACCCCTGGTGGTGGTCTTCCTCGGCCTCAACGCGGTGATCGTGGCCGCCGGCCTGGCCGAGATCGCCGCCGACCCGGGCACGGTGCGGAACTGGACGGCCACCCTGACCGCCGGGGGCGCCGGCGTCGGCGACCTGCTCGGCCCGGCGGTGCTGGCCTTCCCGCTGCTGGTCCTCGGCCTGTCCGGTTTCGAGACCGGGGTGAGCATGATGCCCCTGGTCCGCGGGGCGGGCGCGGACCGCGAGCAGCGGCTGGCGGCGCGGATCCGCAACACCCGCCGGCTGCTCACCGCCGCCGCGCTGATCATGTCGGTGTACCTGCTGGCCACCGCGTTCGTCACCACCGTGCTGATCCCGCCCCGGGAGTTCCAGCCGGGTGGCGCGGCGAACGGGCGGGCACTGGCCTGGCTGGCCCACGCCCACCTCGGCGAGGGGTTCGGCACGGTCTACGACATCAGCAGCGTGTTGATCCTCTGGTTCGCCGGTGCGTCGGCGATGGCTGGCCTGATCAACATCGTCCCGCGCTACCTGCCGTCGTACGGGATGGCACCGGAGTGGGGTCGGGCGGTCCGGCCGGTGGTCCTGGTCTACACCCTGATCAGCATCGTCATCACCGTCGCCTTCCGGGCGGACGTCAACGCCCAGGCCGGCGCGTACGCCACCGGCATCCTGGCGATGATGGTCTCCGGAGCGGTGGCGGTGACCATCGCGACGGCGCGGGCGCGCCACCGGCCCGCCGCGGTCGGCTTCACGGTGCTGACCGCGGTGCTGCTCTACGCGCTGATCGAGAACGTGATCGAGAAGCCGGACGGGATCGCCATCTCCGGGCTGTTCATCGCCGGCATCGTCGCGGTCTCGCTGGTCTCCCGGATCACCCGGACCACCGAGCTGCGGGCCGAGCGGATCGAGTTCGACGAGTCGGCCCGGCGGTTCGTCGCCGAGTCGTTGGCCCACGACGGCCGGCTGCACCTGATCGCCCACAAGCGGGCCACCGGTGCGCTCAAGGAGTACCGGGTCAAGGAGCGGGCGCAACGGAGCATGAACCCGGTGCCGGGCGCCTCCGACGTGCTCTTCCTGGAGATCGACGTGGTGGATCCGTCGGAGTTCAGCCAGGTGCTGTGGGTGCACGGGGCCGAGGTGGGCGGGTTCCGCGTGCTGCGGGCCAGCAGTCCGGCGGTGCCGAACGCGATCGCCGCGATCCTGCTGGCGCTGCGCGACGGCACCGGCGTACGGCCACACGCCCACTTCGAGTGGTCCGAGGGAAACCCCATCGCCCACCTGCTCCGATACCTGATCCTCGGCCGCGGCGACACCCCACCGGTGGTCCGCGAGATCATCCGCAAGAGCGAACCGGACCCCTCCCGCCGCCCCGGCATCCACGTAGCCGGCTAACCCACCCCCACCCCCGGGATCCCCCCCGCCCCCACCCCCCGGATCTCCCCGGTGATCAAGAGGTTTCGGTCATCGCAGCGCGGTTTTCTGACCACAACTTCTTGATCACCGCATGACAGACGCCGATGGGTGTGGGAGGGGGGAATGCGGGGTGGGTTCCTAGGAAGGTTTAGGAGGTGTGGGGTGGGTGGGGTGGGTGGGGCTGGGTGGGGTGCAGGGCATGGCGGGTGGGGGTGATCTGGAGCGGACATGGGACGGCCCGCGCCCCGAGGGGTGGGCGCGGGCCGGGGTGGTGCGGTCTACTTCGACGGCTCGGGGAGCTTGCAGTCGATCTTCGGGTTGGCGCCGATGTAGTTGAGTGGCCCGGCCACGATGGTCACCAGGATGGTGCCGGCCTCGGCACAGTTGGTGTCGTCGTTTCCGTAGTAGCCGCGCTGGCCAGCGGCGACGGCACCGATGACCAACCAGATGACGACGATGACTCCGAGGATCGACGAACCGCGCATGGGGGTGCCTCCGGGCTTGTGGTGTATTCGAGGTGCCGCCCATGTACCCACTCGCCGGGACCAGGTAAACGGTATTCCGGAACGGTCAGCGGGACGGTGTGGACAAATCCGTTGCCGAGCAGGGTGTCGCTACGACACGGTGGGAGGGATGAGCAGCCGCCCCGACGCACCCGTCGCCCCGCAGATCGACGAGGCGTTGGTACGCCGTCTCGTCGCCACCCAGTTTCCCGACTGGGCCGCGCTCCCGGTCCGCCGGGTCTCAGCCGGTGGCTGGGACAACCGCACCTTCCACCTCGGCGACACGATGACCGTGCGGTTGCCCAGCGCCGCCGGTTACGCCGCCCAGGTGGCCAAGGAGCAGCGGTGGCTGCCCTATCTGGCACCGCGGCTGCCGCTGCCGGTGCCCGTCCCGCTGGGCCGGGGCCGGCCGGCCGAGGGTTACCCGTTCGAGTGGTCGGTCTACGGCTGGATAGCCGGTGAGCAGGCCACCGCCGCCCGGATCGGCGACCTCACGACGTTCGCCACCGACCTGGCCGGGTTCCTGGCCGCGCTGAGCCGGGTGGACCCCGCCGCCGGGCCGGCCGCCGGCCCGCACAGCTTCTGGCGGGGCGGACCCCTGCGTACGTACGACGGGGAGACCCGTGGCGCGATCACCCGGCTCGCCCACCGGGTGCCCGCCGGCCCGGTCACCCGGATCTGGTCGGCCGCGCTGGCCAGCACCTGGGCCGGGCCGCCGGTCTGGTTCCACGGGGACGTCGCCTACGGCAACCTGCTGGTCCGCGACGGACGACTGGCCGCCGTCATCGACTTCGGCACCAGCGGGGTGGGCGACCCCGCCTGCGACCTGACGATCGCCTGGACACTGCTCGACGCGTCCGCCCGTACGGCCTTCCGAACCGCCCTCGACGTCGATGCCGGCACCTGGCGGCGGGCGCGCGGTTGGGCACTGTGGAAGGCCCTCATCACCCTCGACCACCCGAACCCGGCGCGGGTGGTCGAGGCCACGCACACACTCGACGCCCTGCTCACCGAGCCTGACAGCGGTGGCGGACCGACCGTGCCGTGATCACTCCCGGTCGGCCGGGCCATGATCACTCCCGGTCGGCCGGGGCGGGATGTCGGGCCGGCGCGGTCACCCCGCCCCGGGGTCGGGCCTGTGGACGGCAGGCGAAAGGGCCGGTGGGTACGCCTGGCGACGCCCACCGGCCCTCGTCGGATCGACCGGTCAGACCCGGGTGTCACCGCCGGTCGGCACCGGCAGTACCCGCTCGGCCTCGGTGCCCGCACCGGCCAGCACCTTCGCCTGCTGCGGCCAGGTGGCCAGGCTCGCGGCGGCACGCAGCCCGGCGGCGCGGACCGTTTCCCGCAGGCGTACCTCGTCCAGTTCGGCGAGCTGCCGGTAGGTGCGGATGCCGGCGGCCTGGAGCGAGGCCGCGATCTTCGGTCCGACGCCCTGGATGCGGCGGAAGTCGTCCGCCGGCCCGTCCTGTCCGGCGGCGGCGTCCTGAGCGACGATGCTGTCCGTAACCGGTGCACGGTCCGTAACGGGTGCACTGTCCGTAACCGGTGCGTTGTCCGCGACGGAGGTGCGTTGCGTCGGGATCACCGGCGCGACGGCGGCCGGGGCCTCGTCCGCGTCGTCGGCGACCCGGGTGGCCGGGTCGGGGTCCGGCACGGCGACCGGCGTGACCGGCTCCGGGTCCGGCACGGCGACCGGGTCGGGGTCCGGAACGGTGGTCGGGGTGGTCAGGGCCGGCTCCGGGTCCGGCGCGGTGGTCGGAACGGCCGGGTCAGGCACGGTGGACGGGTCGGCGGGCGTGGTCTCGGTCGGGACGGTGTCGGCCGTCGGGGCCGGGAGCGCTTCCTCCCCGGTCACCGGGCCGCTCGCGGCCGATCGGGGGTCGGTGGCGGCGGGTTCCCCGTCGACCGGGGCCGGTTCCGGCAGCTCCGTCGCCGGGACCGGGGTGTCCGGGGTGTCCGGGGTGTCCTCGACGGTGGCCCGGGGCGCGGGGATCGGCGCGGTGTTCTCGTCGGCGACCGTGCTCCCGGGCGTCTCGTCCGAGGTGGTACGGCCGGTGAGGCCCGAGGTGGCATGGCCGGTGAGGTCCGCGGTGGTCGGTTCGTCCTCGATGACGGCCAGCGGGACGGACCGCTCGGCGGCGATCGTGGCGGGCGTGCCGTCGGCGGCCGGGGTCCGGTCGACGGCAGCGGTGTCGTCGACGAGGGAGGCGTCGTCGGCTGGCGGGGCGAGGTGGCCGGCGGACTGCGGGGTGGTCAGGTCCTGCGGGGTGGGCTCGTCGACGACGGCGACGGGCGTCGGGGAGGTGTCGACCGTGGCGTCCGGGCGGGGGGCGTCGATCGTGGCGGCGGCCTTCTCCTCGGCGGAGAGCCCGACTACCGGGTCACCCTCCACAATGGGTGTCCCGGTGGCCGGCCGCTGCCGTCCCCACAGCGCCCAGCCTCCGGCCAGGCCCACCAGCAGGGCCAGGATCACGATCAGCCATTGCCCGAACGTAGCCGGCACGGCAACCTCCCTATTGCGTATGTCGTCGAAGTCGCGAGGAAACGCGAAGACCCGCCGCAGCTTTGCACACGCGAATGTCGGACGACAGGGAGGACCGTCCCTCGTTGCGCAGGTGGAATGCCCGGTGTCGGGCGGTGGCGAAGCCGCAACGGGGTGTGCTGCCGCAACGGGGTGTGCTGCGGGCGCCGTGCCGCCGCAGTCGACCGCACCGGCCGACGGTTCAGCGCCGAACCTGCGGGGTGGGCGCGGCGGAGGCGTCCCAACTGTAGAAGCAACCGGCCGGCGCGTCGCGGGGCGACCGCCAGGTCGGCAGGTACGCCGACGTGTGTGCCGACAGCCGTTCGTTGGTCCGTTGGTACAGCGGATGGCTGCGGGCGGTGACCAGGGTGTCGACGTCCACGTCGGTGGTCTCCATCAGGTGTACGCACAGGTCGTGCAGGCGGTACAGGGACCGGTGGCGCAACCCGGTGAGACCGGGCAGTTCGGTCGCGTCGGATTCGGCGTAGATCTGGGCGACCCGCCCCTCCGCGCCGGGAATGATCCTGCTGACGATCACCAGACGGCTCATCGGACCCCTCTCGCAGGTGGTGCGCCCCGATCGGCCCGGGGCTCACGGTGGGTCCACCCTGGCGGCGGAGCTGTCACCTGCTCGTCACGTCGCCCGTCCGGATCGTGACGGCGGGCCGTCGGCGGGTGGCGGGTGGCCTGCCGGATCGGGGCCAGCGTCTCGTCGACAAGCGCGCACATCGCGGGGGACGGTTCCAGTCGCAGTTCCCGCATGAGCAGGTCCCGGTAGACGTAGAAGGCGTGCACCGCCTCGAACGCGTTGCCCTCGGCGAGGTGGATACGCACCACCAGGCGGTGCGGGGTCTCGCGGAGCGGTTCGGCGGCCATCGCCTCCAGGGCGGCCTGCAACGCCTCACCGTGCCGTCCCGCCTCCAACTGGTCGGCGGCGAGTTGTTCCAGCATGTGCAGTCGGAGCTGACGCAGCCGTTCCCGGTCCAGCAACACCCAGTCGTCGTACCAACCGGGGAGCAGGTCACGGGTGCCGGCGGCGAGCGCGAGGGTGGCGGTGCGCGGGTCACCCCCGCCGCGTATCCGGGCCGCGGTGGCGACGAGGTCGTCCACGTCGAGCCGTACCGTCGGGTCGAGGCGGACGGTGTCGCCGCTGGCCAGCAGCGGGCAGCAGGGGTCCTGACGCAGCCGCCACAGGGCGGTACGCAGCGACGACAACGCCCGTTCCTCGGGTACGTCCGGCCAGAGCAGTCCGGCCAGGTTGCTGCGGGTGGCGCCGGGGCGCAGCCCGATCACGGCGATCACCCGCTGCAGCCCACGCGGCACCACCACCGGGGAGTCGCCGTGCAGCAGCCGGAAACCGCCGAGCAGGTGCAGGCGCACCGGTGGATCGTCCGGAAGGTCACCGGCCGGCGTGCTGGCATGACCGCTCACTGGCACACCCCCTGCAGGAGAACCTGGGTCCAGATCGTCCGGTGTCCCGGCGCGGTCCCCACGACGCCGTGGCCGGGTCACTCCACGCGGTGCCGGACCCGCGGGCCGGGTCGACCGGCACGAACACTACCAATGTGATTACTCTCGGTCAATGAAAGTGTAGAGGTCGTGACTGGACCATATTGCCCCTGAACTGCGAACCGCCATCACGATGGACAGCAGGGGCATAGCTGACACACAGTCTGCGTCAACGCAGCGTCACCATCGTGCGGGGTGGTGCGGGCCGTCGGATGACGCCCGGGTGACGGGGCCGGCCGGAAGGTGACGGTCGACCCGCAATCGAGGAGGACCCGCGATGACCGTCACCCACGGCCGACCGCTCACCGGTGAGATCACCGAGATCCTGGTGACCCACTGCGGCCTCGACGCCGACGCCGCGGCCCGCGCGCCCGCCGCCACCCTGGAGGAGCTGGGGATGGACTCCCTGGCGCTGCTGGAACTGTCCGCCGTGGTCGCCGACCGCTGGCGGGTACGCATCCCCGAGCAGGCCGGGCAGCTCAGCATCACCGGCGTGGCAGACCTGGTGGCCGGCGCCGGGGCGGCCCCGCCGGTGGCCGGCGGTACGGCGGACCCCCCGGTCGGGCACACCGAGAACAGCATCGTCATCGCCGCCCCGCTGCCGCTGGTCTGGGAGATCACCAACGACGTGGCCCGCTGGACCGGGCTGTTCACCGAGTACGCGGTGGTGGAGATCCTGCACCGCGACGGTGACACGGTGCGCTTCCGGTTGACCATGCACCCCGACGAGCACGGTGTCGCGTGGAGCTGGGTCAGCGAACGCACCGCCGACCCGGCGACCTGGCAGGTGCGGGCCCGGCGGGTGGAGACCGGCCCGTTCGAGTACATGCGGATCCACTGGTCCTACGACACCGAACCGGAGGGCACCCGGATGACCTGGGTGCAGGACTTCGCGATGAAACCGACCGCCCCGGTGGACGACGCGGCGATGACCGAGCGGATCAACGCCAACAGCCGGGTGCAACTGGCCGTGATCAAGGAGCGGATCGAGCGGGCGTACGCGGGAGGCGGCGATGAGTGACGTCACCACCGGGCTGGTGGCCGCCCGGGACGTACCGGCCGACCGGCGGCGCGGCGGGGAACTGCGGGTGCTGCTCGGCCCGCGTACCGTCGGCAGCACCTCGGGGTTCATGGGGGTGGTGACGGTGGCCCCCGGTGACCGGGTGGCCGAGCACTACCACCCGTACAGCGAGGAGTTCCTCTACCTGGTCCGGGGCGCCATCACGGTCGACCTGGACGACGAGCCGGTGCCGCTGGCCGCCGGGGAGGCGCTGTTCGTGCCCCGTAACGTGCGGCACCGGTTGCGCAACACCGGCGACGTCACCGCCGAGGTGGTCTTCCACCTCGGCCCGCTCGCCCCCCGCCCGGAACTCGGCCACGTCGACACCGAACTGGTGGAGCAGCGGGGACCGTCGTGACCGGCCGGCGCACGGTGGTGACCGGGATCGGGGTGGTCGCCCCGGGCGGCGTCACCCGGGACCGGTTCTGGAAGACCCTCACCGAGGGCCGGACGGCCACCCGGCGGATCAGCTTCTTCGACCCGTCGCCGTACCGGTCGCAGATCGCCGCCGAGTGCGACTTCGACCCGGACGCCGCCGGGCTCACCCCGGCGCAGCGGCAACGCTCCGACAGGTACGCGCAGTTCGCGCTGGCCTGCGCCGCCGAGGCGCTCGCCGACAGCGGGCTCGACCTGACCGACGCCGACCGGGACGTCACCGGGGTGGTGCTGGGCACCGCCGTCGGCGGCACCACCGCCCTGGAGAAGGAGTACGTCCGGGTCAGCGACTCGGGCCGGCACTGGCTGGTCGACCACGCCCTCGGCGGGCCGTACCTCTACCAGGCGCTGGTGCCGAGCAGCCTCGCCGCCGACGTGGCCTGCCGGCACGGCCTGCACGGCCCGGCGCAGGTGGTCTCCACCGGTTGCACCTCCGGCATCGACGCCATCGGGTACGCCCACCAGCTCGTCACCGACGGCGAGGCGGACATCGTGCTGGCCGGGGCCGCCGACTCGCCGATCTCCCCGGTCACCGTCGCCTCGTTCGACGCGATCCGGGCGACCAGCCCGGACAACGACGACCCGGCCCACGCCTCGCGGCCCTTCGACGCCCACCGGCAGGGTTTCGTGCTCGCCGAGGGGGCTGCGGTGCTGGTGCTGGAGGAGTGGGAGCACGCCCGGCGGCGCGGCGCGCACGTCTACTGCGAGGTCGCCGGTTACGCCGGCCGCAGCAACGGCTTCCACATGACCGGGTTGCGGCCCGACGGGGTGGAGATGGGGCTGGCCATCACGGCGGCGCTGCGGCAGGCCCGGCTCGACCCGTCGGCGGTCTCCTACGTCAACGCGCACGGCTCCGGGACCCGGCAGAACGACAGGCACGAGACGGCGGCGTTCAAGCGGGCGCTCGGCCCGACGGCGTACCGGGTGCCGGTCAGCTCGATCAAGTCGATGGTCGGGCACTCGCTGGGCGCGATCGGCGCCATCGAGATGGCCGCCTGCGCCCTGGCCATCGAGTACGGGGTGGTGCCGCCGACCGCCAACTGGACCACCCGCGACCCGGAGTGCGACCTGGACTACGTGCCGAACGTGGCCCGGGAGACGCCGGTGGACGTGGCGTTGTCGGTGGGCAGCGGGTTCGGTGGTTTCCAGTCCGCGATGCTCTTCCGCCGGCTGGCGGTGCCGCGGTGACGGCCCCGGACGTGGTTCCCGGACTGACGGTCCGTGACGGCGGGTCCGGCCTGACGGGCTCGGGCGGGTCCGGGGTGACCGGGCCGGGTGGGCCGGACGGGGACCGGGTGCGGGCGGTGGTGACCGGGATCGGGGTGGTCGCGCCCAGCGGCATCGGCGTCGACGCGCACTGGCGGACGGTGACCGGTGGTGTCCGGCGGACCGGGCCGATCACCCTGTTCGATCCGAGCCGTTACCCCACCCGGGTCGGTGGCGAGGTTCCCGGCTTCGCGCCGACCGCGTACGTCGACCCCCGACAGCTGGTGCAGACCGACAGGTGGACCCAGCTCGGCTTCGCCGCCACCGCGTTGGCGCTCGCCGACGCCGGGCTGCCCGCCCGCGCCCCCGATCCGTACGACTGGGCGGTCACCCTGGCCAGCTCGTCCGGGGGGAACCTGTTCGGGCAGCGGGAACTGCAACGGCTCTGGGGCGGGTCGAGCCGGACCGTCGGGGCGTACCAGTCGATCGCCTGGTTCTATGCGGCGAGCGTCGGGCAGCTCTCCATCCACCACCAGTTCAAGGGGCCGTCCGGGGTACTGGTCGCCGAGGCCGCCGGTGGGCTGGACAGCCTGGCACACGCGGTGCGGACCATCCGGCGGGGTACGTCGGTGGTGATCGCCGGCGCGACCGAGTGCCCGCTGAGCCCGTACGCGCTGGCCTGTCAGCTCCGCTCCGGGCTGCTCAGCGACGTCGACGACCCGGCGGTGGCGTACCGGCCGTTCGACCGGGCGGCCGGCGGCTACGTGCCCGCCGAGGGGGGCGCGGTCTTCGTGGTGGAGGAACGGGACCACGCCCTTGCCCGGGGCGCCCGGGTCTACGGGGAGGTGACCGGCTGGGCGGCCACCCACGACGCGGTGCACACCGGCCCGGACACCGCCGGTGACCCGGTCAGCTACGCGCGGGCGATGCGGTTGGCGTTGGCCCGATCCGGGAGCACCGCCGACGAGGTGGACCTGGTCGTCCCGGACGCGCTCGGGGTGCCCCGCTACGACCGCAGCGAGGCGACCGCCTTGCGGGCGGTCTTCGGCGACCGGCCGCCACCGGTGAGCACCCACAAGTCGTTGACCGGCCGGGCCCATCAGGGCGGGTCGGCCCTGGACGTGGCGACCGCCCTGCTCGCCTTCCACCACGACACGCTGCCCGCCTCGGCGGGGCCGACCGACCCGGCCCCCGGCTGCGAACTGGACTTCCTGCGTGCTCCCCGCCGGCCCGGCAGCCGGGTGGCGCTGGTCTGCGCACGCGGCTTCGACGGATTCAACAGCGCCCTGGTCCTCCACGGTACCCCTCCACCGGCTTGACCCCGCCCTCGTTGCCTCGCCCCGCCCACCCGGCCACCGCTCAGCTCCACATCGGAGGCCGGGCGCATCGGCGGAGGTCGGCGCGGCAGTGAGCCGGGCACGGCGAAGCCGCCGGGGTGTCGCGGGCCGGCGTACGCGCCTGATCCTGCCCCGCCGATCGAGCGGCGGCAATCCAACCGGCCGCCTTTTCTGATCTAGCCATTCGCATCTAGTAATGCTCTTCGGGGCTGTCGTAGGGTTCCGTGAGCACGCCAAGAGACGTGATGTATGGGCGGTTTTCGCCCGATCCTAAGCTGGACGGTGGCCGGCGGTGACCATGTATCGCCAGACGGAAGATCCTGCGGCGCAAGACCCCGGTTGGGTGGACGAGCTGTTGTTCGCCGGCCGCTCGACCGACGTTTGTCTGCGGCTGCCCGAGCCGGTCGACCGGGCTACCCTGCACCGCCTGGTCACCGAGGCGCAGGCCCGGCTGGGCGCCGCCGGCCTACGCCCCGGCGGTGCCGCCGCATTGCGCCTTCCGCCCTCTTTGTCCTATGTGGTCAACCTGCTGGCGACCTGGCGTAGCGGGGGCCAGGCCGTGCTGCTCGACCACCGGCTCACCGACCACGAGGTCGACCGGGCGTTGCAACGGCTCACCCCGCAGGTGGTGGTGGCCCCGGCGCGTACCGGCGGTGGCGCGCTGAAGGTCTTCGTCGACGTCACCGAGAGCGTCACCGGCTACGCGGACCGCCCTGCGGTCAGCGGTCACGCCGTGATCCAGCTCAGCTCCGGCTCCACCGGTCCGTCCAAGGTGATCGGCCGCACCGCCGCCGACCTGGTCGCCGAGGTGCACCGCTACACCCGCATCGACGGGGTGGCGCTGCCCGGCGAGCGGATCATCCTGCTGCCGTCCATGGTGCACGTGCTCGGTCTGGTCGGGGGTCTGCTCTACGGTCTGCACGCCCGCGTCGAGCTGGTCCCGCCGGAGCGGCTCGGCGGCGACGCCGTGCTGGCCGCCATCGCCGCCCAGGACACCCCGGCCACCGTGCTGGGGGTGCCCTTCCACATCGGACTGCTCGCCTCCACCCGCCCCGAACGGCCGCTGCCCCAGTTCAGGCGGATGACCACCGGCGGGGAGCTGGTCCCGCCGGCCGTCGCGCAGGCCTTCACCGACCGGCACGGCGTACCCCTGGGCAACATGTACGGGATGACCGAGGTCGGCGTCATCGGCACCGACCTGCACGGCAGCCACCGGCCGGCCGTCGCGCCCGCACCCGGCATCGAGGTCCGCGAGTCCGACGGTGAACTGCTGATCAGCTGCCCCGCCTCGCCGTACGTGGGGCTCAGCGACCCGACCCGCTGGGCCGACGGTTGGCTGCGCACCCGTGACGCCGGCACCGTCGACCCGGCCACCGGCCTGGTCACCGTCCGGGGCCGGCTCGACTCGCAGGTCTCCGTGGGTGGCCTGAAGGTCGACCTGACCGAGGTCGAGGCCACCCTCGCCGGGCTGCCCGGGGTGGCCGCCGCGGTGGTCGCCTACGACGACGGGATCACCGCCTACGTGCAGCCCGACGGGCCGCTGTCCGAGGACGTGCTGGACACGCTGCTCGCCGAACGGCTGGCCGGCTACAAACGTCCGCGCACCCTGCACCTGGTGGCGCAGTTGCCGCGTACCACCACCGGCAAACTGGTCCGCTCGCTGGACGTGCTGCGCACGGTGACGCCGTGAGCGGTCCGCTCCACCCCGCCCACCGGCCGGTCCGCGAGGACCGCCGCCGGGGCGGCACCGCGTCACCACCGGCCGACCGTCGGCGGTACGCCCGAACCATCCGCACACGGTGCTCCGACCGGGCACCGGTAGCTGGCACACCGAGAGAGGTTACCGTCATGCGAGACGAGGTCCGCACCTTCGTCATCGAGCAGCTCCAGGACATGAACTACGACGTCGAGGGGATCGACGACGCCACCACCCTCGGCCCGTCCGGGGTGGACCTGGAGTCCCTCGCCCTGTCCGACCTGTCCGTCCGGGTGGAGGACCGGTACGGGCTGCGGTTCGCCGACGACGAGTCGGAGAAGCTGGCCCTGATGACGGTGGGGGAGTTCACCACCATGGTCGCCGACCGGGTCGCCGGGGCGACCACCGACCACCGGTGATGTCCGGTCAGCCCGACCTGGGGCGAGCTGACCTGGTGAGCATGCTCGCCGAACTGACCGGCAAGCCCGTCGACCAGGTGCCGCACCGGGTCGGCTCGATGGAGCTGGCCTGGCTGGTGCACCTCGTCGAACAACGCTACGGCGTGCGGATGGACCTCACCGACGACCAGCTCGCCGGCATCCGTACCGTCGACGACGCCCTGGCCGTGTTCCACACGTCCCTGACCGCCTCCGCTGATGGTTGAGCGGGCATCCGTCACGATCTCCGGCACGTACGCGGTAAGCGCCTTCGGTAGGGGGGTGGACCCACTGCTGGCCGGGGTGCTGTCCGGGATACCCGCGTTCCGGCCGGTCCGCCGGTTCGACACCACCGGTCGCCGGGTGACCGTCGCGGCCACCCGGCCCGACGTGTCGACCCTGCCGCAGGAACTGGCCGACGCGGTCGACGCGGCCTGCGACGCGGCCCGGCTCGATCCGGCGCAACGGGCCGGGTCGGCGCTGTTCCTGGCCACCCACGGCGGCCCGGCCACCCTGCCCGGCCCGTTCACCGACGACCGCCCGGTCGCGGACGCCGACGACCCGTGGTGGGCCGACGGCGAGCGGGCCGAGGCCGGTCCGGCCTGGCCGGAGCTGCCGACGCTGGCCGGTCGGCTGGCCCGGCGGTGCGGGCTCGGCGGCCCGACCCGGGTCTACACCACCGCCTGCGTCTCGGCGAGCAGCGCGGTGGCCGACGCCGCCGCGACGATCCGCCGGGGGGACACCGACCGGGTCGTGGTGGTCGCCGGTTACCTGGTGGAGCCGGACCAGTTCGCGCTCTTCGACGCCGGCCGGGCGCTCGCCGCCGACGGAGCGGTCCGTCCGTTCAGCACCGGGCGGCAGGGGCTGCTGCTCGGTGACGGGGTGGCCGCGGTGGTGCTGGAGTCCACCGCCGCGCTGCGCGCCCGGGGCGGCAGCCCGGTGGCGACGCTGGTCGGGTGGGGGCGGGCCGGCGACGCCCACCACCCCTGCCAGCCCGACCCGCAGGGCGGGGGGCTGTCCCGGGCGATCGGTGCGGCGCTGCACCGCGCCGGATTGCCCGCCGCAGCGGTCGGCTACGTCAACGCCAACGCCACCGGTACCGGGTTCAGCGACGCCTCCGAGGCGGCGGCGCTGCGCCTGACCCTCGGCGAGCAGGCCGGGCAGGTGCCGGTCAGCTCCACCAAGGCGCTGCACGGGCACGCGCTCGAGGCGTCCGGCCTGCTCGAACTGGTGGTCACCGTGGCGGCGCTGCGACACGGGAAGCTGCCGGTCAACGCCGGTTGGCTCGGCCCCGACCCGGCCTGCCCGCTGGACGTGATCACCGCCGCGCCCCGCCCGGTCACCAGCCGGTACGCGCTCAGCCTCAACGCCGCCTTCGGCGGCGCGAACACCGCCCTGCTGGTGGGTACGCCGTGACCGGCACGCGCGGCCCGGGGCCCGGGATCGCCCCGGGCCGTCCGGCCGGCCACGGCGTACCCCGGGTGCTGGCGCAGGCGCGCTGGCCGGAGCCGGGCGACGGGCCACCACCGCCGCTGCCCGGCTTCGTGCACTCGACGTTCGCGCCGCTGGTCGCGGCGGTGGCCGGGCGGTGCCTGGACCGTCGCCCCGCCCCGGTGCCGGCCGGGGCCCGGTGCGCGGTGGTGCTGGTCAGCGCCGCCGGTGACCGGCCCAGCGCCACGCACGTCCGGTCCACGGTCGCCGCCGGGGGGCGGGTCGGTCCGCTGTTCTTCTTCCAGTCGGTGCCCAACAGCGTCGCCGGGCAGGTCGCCGCGCGCTGGGGACTGACCGGCCCGGTGGTGTGCCTCAGCCCGACCGGCGACCCCGGTGCCGACGCCACCGCCGAGGCGGAACTGCTGCTGTACGACGGCGACGCCGACGAGGCGTTGCTGGTCCTGATCGAACAGGCACCCGACGCGACGCCCACCGGTGCGGTCGCGGTGCTGCTGGGGGGGAGGAGACAGTCAATGAGGACGAGGGGACTGCGGGGTGCGCTCGCCGCCGACCCGCAACTCGGCGCCGGCAACGTGCTGGCCCGGGTGCTGGCCCACGGCGCGGACCCGCAGGGACCGGGCCTGACCTTCGACACCCCGGTCGACGGGTACCCCGCCGGGCAGCCGCTCACCCTGGGCCGGCTCGACGAGCGGGTCGCCGCGCGGGCCGCCTGGCTGCACGCCCGGGGGGTGCAGCCCCGTGACCCGGTCGCCGTCTGGGCCACCGCCGCCGCCGACATGGTGCTGAGCTTCCTGGCGCTGACCCGGCTCGGCGCGATCCCGGCGCTGATGAACGGCAAACTGCGCCCGGAGATCGCCGCCGAGTACATCCGCCGGTTGCGCGGTGTCGGGGTGCTCGCCGACGCGGCGCACACCGACCTGCTGGCCGGGCACGACCCGGGCGTACCGGTGCTGGGCACCCCGGAAGAGGCCGGCACCGGCGACCCGGCGCAGGCCCCCGCCCACTACCGGCACCACCCCGACGACCCGATCGTCATCACCCACACCTCCGGCACCACCGGGGTGCCCAAGGCGGTGCTGCACTCGCACGCCAGCCTCTTCGCCGCCACCCGGCACCTGCTGTCCATGCCGCAGGCACAGGGCACCCACCGGATCCTCAACGCGCTGCCCGCCCCGCACACCGCGACGGTGCTCATGGTCAACCAGGCGCTGGGCAACCGGGCGGAGATGTTCCTGCTGTCCGAGCAGGGCGGCGAGCGGGTCCTCGACGCCATCCAGCGGTGGCGGCCCGACGGGGTCTTCGGCTTCTCGATGACCTGGGCCGAACTGGCCCGCTTCGACCTGACCGGGTACGACCTGGACTCGGTGCGGCTGTGGTTCAACACCGGCGACTGCTCGCACGAGCCACACGTACGCCGCCTCGTCGCGGTCGGCTCGCGGGACGTGTTCACCAGGCAGGGCGTCACCCGGGTCCCCGGGTCGGTCTTCATCGACGGGCTGGGCTCCAGCGAGATGGGGCACTCGATGTTCCACATCACGCACACCGTCGACACCGACCGGTACGGCCGCTGCGTGGGCCGACCCTACCGGTTCGCCCGGGTGGCCGTCCTGGACGCCGAGGGCAACGAGCTGCCCCCCGGCCAGGTCGGTTTCCTCGGCGTCGACTCGCCGTCGCTGTTCCGGGGCTACTGGAACGACTCGGTCACCAGCTACCGGTTCCGGCTGCGCGGCTGGTACCTCACCGGTGACCTGGTGCGCGCCGACGCCGACGGCCGCTACTACCACCTGGACCGGGCGGTGGACTCGGTGGCGCTGCCCGACGGGCGGCGCTACTTCACCGCGCTGTCCGAGGAGCGGATCCTCGCCGCCTGCCCCGATGTCACCGACTGCACCGTGCTGATCGTCGCCGACGGCGACACGGTCACCACCGACGTGCTGCTGGAGCTGGCCGCCGGGGCCGACCCGGCGACCGACCGCACCGCGGCGATCCGGGCCGCGCTCGGGGCGGACGTCGGCGCGACCCTGCGCCGGGTGGTGCCGGTACGCGCCGACGACATCCCGGTCACCGTCACCGGCAAGGTCCGCAAGGTGGCACTGCGGGAGCGCTACCTCGCCGAGTCGTCGTCATGACCGTCGTGATCACCGGGATGGGGCTGTTCAGCCCCGTCGGGCGGGGGGTGGAGGCCACCTTCGACGCGTTGACAAGCGGGCGATCCGGGCTGAGCCGACCGCCCGAGGGGCACCCGGCCCGGGACTCGTTGGAGGTCGCCGGGGTGCTCCCGCCGATCGACCCGCGCACCGTCGCCACCGGCCCGGAGACCAGGGTGCTCGACCGGGTGGTGGTGTTCGCCCTGCTCACCGCCGCCGACGCGCTCTCCGACGCGGGCATCGAGGTGGGCCGGGACGTCGACCCGGGCCGGATCGGCGTCATCGTGGGCGGGGTCGGCGGGATGGCCACCCTGGAGAGCCAGGTGATCGCCCGGACCGCCCGGGGTCGTTCGGCGGTCAGCCCGTACCTGCTGACCGGGATCCTGCCGAACATGGCCTCGGCGCGGATCGCCATCGCCCACGGCATCCGGGGTTACAGCTCGGCCGTCGGCACGGCCTGCGCCTCCGGGGCCCAGGCGGTCGCCGACGCGGCCCGGCTGATCCGGGCCGGCGAGGCCGACGTGGTGCTCTGCGGGGCCAGCGAGGCGCCGCTCTTCCCGACCTTCGCCGACACCTTCGGCAACGCCCGCGCGCTGGCCCGCGGCTGGGCCGACCCGACCGAGGCGAGCCGGCCGTTCGACAGGCGGCGCAACGGGTTCGTGCTCGCCGAGGGGGCCGCCCTGCTGGTCCTGGAACGGGCCGGGCACGCCGCCGCCCGGGGTGCCCGGACGTACGCGGAGGTGGCCGGCTACGGCACCACCACCGACGCCCACCACCCGACCATGCCCCGGCCCGACGGCGAGGGGGCGGCCGACTGCATGCGTGCCGCCCTGCACAGCGCGAACGTCGCACCGGCCGAGGTCGGCTACGTCAACGCCCACGGCACCGGCACCGGACTCGGTGACATCGCCGAGAGCGCCGCGCTGGGGAAGGTCTTCGGCGTCGGTGGGGTGCCGGTCAGCTCCACCAAGGCGCTCACCGGGCACCTGCTCGGCGCGTCCGGGGTGGTGGAGACGGCCGCCTGCGCGTTGGCGCTGGGCGCCGGTCTGCTGCCCCCGACCTACCACCTGGACGATCCGGACCCGGACTGCCCGGCGGACCACGTCCGGGACACCCCCCGGCCCACCGGGACCGACCTCGCGCTCACCAACTCGTTCGGATTCGGCGGGCAGAACGTGAGCCTGCTGCTGCGGCGTACCACCGGGGCCGGCGCCCGGCCCGTCGGGCCGGGGAGGTGATCGGCGCGGCGACCCGGGCCGCACGTGCCCGGACGGCAGTCACGGGGGGACATGGGGAAGGGCTGGAGAGATGGACATTCGCGGAATAGACCACATCGAACTGTACGTGGGAGACGCCCGACAGGCGGCCTTCTACTTCGGAACCGCCGTCGGCTTCACCCTGCGTGGGCAGGGTGGGCCGGAGACCGGGTTGGCGGGGCAGCGTTCCCTGCTGCTGGGGCAGGCCGACATCCGGATGGTGCTGACCTCCGGGCTCACCGCCGAGCATCCGGCCTCGACGTACGTGTCCCGGCACGGCGACGGGATCGCGGTGGTGGCGGTGGAGGTCGGCGACGCCGCCGGGGCGTACGCGGAGCTGGTGGAGCGGGGTGCGACGCCGGTGACGCCGCCGCGCACCTGGACCGGCGCGGACGCCGAGGTGGTGACCGCCGAGGTGGGCGGCTTCGGTGACGTGCTGCACCGGCTGGTGGAGCGGCGCGGCGACCGGGCCGACTTCCTGCCCGGCGCGATCGAGGCGACCCCGCCCGGCGGGGTCGACCAGCGGCTGCTCGCCGAGATCGACCACCTGGCGGTCTGCGTGCCACCCGGTCAGCTCGACGACACCGTCGCGCACTACGAGCGGGTGTTCGGCTTCGCGCAGATCTTCGAGGAGCACATCGAGGTCGCCGGTCAGGCGATGAACTCCAAGGTGGTCCAGGACGCCTCCGGGCGGGTCACCCTGGTGTTGCTGGAACCGGACGCCGGTCGGCGGCCCGGCCAGATCGACGCGTTCCTCACCGAGCACCACGGCGCCGGGGTGCAGCACCTCGGGTTGCGCACCGACGACATCGTCGGCGCGGTCGGTGCGCTCGGGGCGCGCGGGGTGCGGTTCGCCGGCACCCCGGCCGCCTACTACGACGACCTGGAACGGCGGGTCGGCAAGGTCGACGCGCCACTGGACCGGCTGCGGGACCTGAGCATCCTGGTCGACGCCGACCACGGCGGGCAGCTGTTGCAGATCTTCACCGAGTCGATGCACGTCCGCCGCACCCTGTTCCTCGAGTTGATCGAGCGGCGGGGGGCGCGCACCTTCGGCAGCGGCAACATCCGGGCGCTGTACGAGGCCAAGGAACGGGAGCTGGCCGTGGCGGGGGCGACCCCCGCCGTCGCGGCCGGCACGGCACGAGGAGTTGGGGCATGACCACGACACATCCGGGGCTGACCGTCGAGGAGGAGGCGCTGCTGCCGTCCGACTCCGACGTGCGGCACTACGCCGAGCACGGCTGGTACCTGTCGGAGAAGCTGCTCACCGACGACGAGGTGGACGCCCTGACCGCG
Source organism: Micromonospora sp. NBC_00421 (assembly GCF_036017915.1). Taxonomy (NCBI): domain Bacteria; kingdom Bacillati; phylum Actinomycetota; class Actinomycetes; order Micromonosporales; family Micromonosporaceae; genus Micromonospora; species Micromonospora sp. NBC_00421. The sequence goes on along the minus strand of NZ_CP107929.1, from coordinate 2,530,968 downwards.
GCCACCGACCGCTACTACGACGGCGAGCGGGACCGCACCCTGCCGGTACGCCCGCCGAAGCTCGCCTACTGGGAGCCGTCGAAGGGGCCGGTGCAGCGGCACAACGACTACGTCCACGTCGAGCACGACGGCATCGCCGCGATCCTGCGTAAGCCGCTCATCGGCGCGGTGGCGGCCCGGTTGGCGCAGGCCGACGAGATCCGGATCTTCCAGTCCACGCTGATCTACAAGCCGCCGATCTCCGGTGAGCCGTCGAACATCGTGCCCTGGCACTTCGACAAGCACTACTGGTCGTCCTCGTCGTCGGAGAAGATGCTCACCGCGTTCATCCCGTTCCACGACTGCGGGGAGGAGATGGGCACCATCACCATGGTCGACGGCTCGCACCGGTGGTCGGAGATCGGCGCGAACGACACGGTGGTCCGGCACTTCGCCGAGCGCGACCGCGACCAGCTGGAGGAGATGCTGGCCGAGAACGCGGCGCACAACGGCGCGCAGATCCGCAAGATCCCGATGGTGATCCCCAAAGGGCACCTCAGTTTCCACCACTGCCGCACCTACCACGGCAGCGGCGCCAACGTCAGCGGACGCCCCCGTCGGGCCATCTCGCTGCACCTGCAGGACGGCGACAACGCCCACCGGGAGTTCCCGCTCTCCGACGGCACCCTCGCCGCGTACAACCACGACGTGCTGGTCCGCCGTACCCCCGAGGGTCGGCCGGACTACGCGGACCCCGACTACTGCCCGGTCATCTGGCGCGAGCGCGCCCAGCAGGGAGGCTGAACATGTCACGGTACGACTGGGGTAAGACACACCCGGGCATCGAGCGGCTGGAGAAGGCGGTGACCGACCGCCGGGACGTGGTGGTCAAGCACCCGCTCTATGCCAATCTGGACACCCACGAATCACTTGTCACCTTCATGGAGCACCACGTCTTCGCGGTCTGGGACTTCATGTCCCTGCTGAAGTCGTTGCAGCGGCAGCTCACCTGCGTCACCGTGCCGTGGATCCCCACCGGGCCGACCGGCAGCCGCCGGTTGATCAACGACATCGTGATGGTGGAGGAGAGCGACGAGCTGGGCGAGGGCTTCATCAGCCACTTCGAGCTGTACGTCCGGGGGATGGGTGAGGCGGGCGCGGACACCGGTGCCGTCGACCGGCTGGTCGCGCTGCTGCGCGCCGGCTCGTCGGTGACCGACGCGCTGGTCGAGGCCGGGGTGCCGGAGCCGTCGCGGGCCTTCGCCGCCACCACCTGGAAGATCATCGAGTCGACCCCGGTGCACTGCCAGGCCGCCGCGTTCGCGTTCGGCCGGGAGGACCTGATCCCCGACATGTTCACCCAGGTCGTCGCGGTCAACGAGCGCAGCAACCGGCTGCACACCTTCGTCGACTACCTGGAGCGGCACATCGAGGTCGACGGCGAGCAGCACACCCCGATGGCGATGCAGATGCTCGCCGACCTGTGCGGCGACGACGACGTCAAGTGGCAGGAGTGCGCCGACACGGTCAACCTGGCGTTGACCGCCCGCGCGCAGCTCTGGGACGACATCCTCGCCGCCGTCAAGGAGGGCCGCGACCGGTGACCGACGCCGACCCGGCCCGGCTCTACCGCACCGTACGGCTGATCCGCCGGTTCGAGGAGCGGGCCATCGCGCTGGTCCGCTCCGGGCACATCGTCGGCGGCATCCACCCCTACCTCGGTCAGGAGGGGATCGCCGCCGGCGTGTGCGCCGCGCTCGGCGACGGGGACCTGGTCACCGGCACCCACCGCGGGCACGGGCACGTCCTCGCCAAGGGTGCCGACCCGGCCCGGATGATGGCCGAACTGTGCGGCCGGGAAACCGGACTGAACCGGGGTCGGGGCGGCTCGATGCACGCGGCGGACCTGTCCATCGGGGTGCTCGGCGCCAACGCCATCGTCGGGGCGTCCCCGGCCATCCTCACCGGTGCGGTGTGGGCCCACCGGCAGCGCGGGAACCCCGTGCTGGGGGCGAGCTTCTTCGGCGACGGCGCGGTCAACGAGGGGATGCTGCTAGAGGCGTTCAACCTGGCCGCGCTCTGGCGGGTGCCGGTGCTGCTGGTCTGCGAGAACAACGGCTACGCCACCACCATGCCGGTGGCCGGCGCGGTCGCCGGCACCATCACCGGCCGGGCCGAGGCGTTCGGCATCCCGGCCGTCGTCGTCGACGGGCAGGACCCGGAGGCGGTCCGGCAGGTCACCGCCGCCGCCGTCGCGCGGATGCGCGACGGCGGCGGGCCGGAGCTGGTCGAGGCCCGCACCTACCGGTTCGACGCCCACCACACCTTCGAACACTCGGTACGCCTGGACTACCGCCCGCCGCAGGAGGTGGCCGACGGCCGGTCCCGGGACCCGGTGGCGATCCAGGGCGCCCGGCTTTCCCCGGCCGACCGGGCGACGATCGACGCGGAGGTGGAGGCCACCCTCGACGCGGCCGTCGCGTTCGCCCTGGCCGGCCCGGAACCGGACCCGGCCGGTGCGCTCGACCACCTGTACGCCAGTGGGCTGACCGGCCGGGGAGGTAGCTGATGCCCCGGCTGTCGTACCGCAAGGCGCTGACCCGGGCGCTTGCCGACGAGATGACCCGGGACGAGGCGGTGTTCCTGCTCGGGGAGGACATCCGGGTCGGCGCGTCCAATGTCACCCCGGGCCTGCTGAAGCGGTTCGGGCCGGACCGGGTGCTCGACACCCCGCTGTCGGAGCAGGCGTTCACCAGCTTCGCCACCGGGGCCGCGCTGGCCGGGATGCGACCGGTGGTGGAGTTCCAGATCCCGTCGCTGCTGTTCCTGGTCTTCGAGCAGATCGTCAACCACGCGCACAAGTTCCCGATGATGACCGGTGGGCAGTGCGCGGTGCCGGTCACCTACCTGGTGCCCGGGTCGGGTTCCCGGACGGGGTGGGCGGGGCAGCACTCCGACCACCCGTACTCGCTCTTCGCGCACGTCGGGATCGTCACCGTGGTGCCGGCCACCCCGGCCGACGCGTACGGGCTGCTGGTGTCGGCGATCCGGCACGACGACCCGGTGGTGGTCTTCGCCCCGGCCGGCGCGCTGGAGGTCCGCGACGACGTCGACTTCGCCACCCTCGCCCCGGTGCCGCTGGGCCGGGGAATGGTCCGGCGGGCCGGCGACGACGTCACAGTGGTCGCCGTGGGGCACCTGGTGCACGACGCGCTGGCCGTCGCCGAGGAGTTGGCCGACCAGGTGTCGGTGGAGGTGTTCGACCCACGCACGCTCTACCCGTTCGACATCGACGCCCTGGTCGACTCGGTGTCCCGCACCGGCCGGCTGGTGGTGATCGACGACTCCAACCGGTCCTGCGGCATCGCCGCCGAGATCATCACCTCGGTGCTGGAGCGGGTGCCGCTGACCGCGCCGCCGCGCCGGGTCACCCGACCGGACGGCGCGGTGCTGCCCTTCTCGCCCGCCCTCGACCGGGCCGTGCAGCCCGGCCGGGCCGCCCTCGCCGCCGCCATCCACCACGTGACCAAGGACTGTCCATGATCGATGTGAACTACCCGTGGCCGGAGCCCGGCAGGGCCTGGGCGGAGCTGCCGGAGTCGACCCGTACGGCGATGGTGGCCGCGGGCGCGCAGGAGTGGGAACGGATCTTCCACGGCCGGGCGACGTACAACAAGCAGTGGCGGCTGGCCCGGCCACCGGTGTTGACCGCCGACGCGTTCCGCGAGCTGAACGAGGTCTGCGACCGGATCGCCCAGCTCATCCTGGACGCCTGCCGCCGCCGCGCGTCCACCGCCGGTGAGCTGCGCGCGCTGCTCGGTGTGCCGGTGGGGCAGACCCGGCTGCTCGACGAGGACGAGCCACTGACCGAGGCGCTGCTGGCCGCGTACCGGCCTGATGTGCTGTTCTCCGGTGGGGAGCCGCGGATCGTCGAGTACAACATCGACAGCAGCCTGGGCGGGGGCTTCGACGCGGACACGGTGATCCAACGGTTCGGCGCGCTGTACCGGGAGCGGGGGCTGCTCGACGGCCTGTCGGCCCGGCCCGCGCCGTCCCTGCTGGACCAGCGGTTCGTGGCGATCCGCACCGAGCTGGGCCTGCCCGAGGGGGCCCGGGTGGCGCTGCTGATGGACTTCGAGGCCGACTACCCGGGGCTGGACGACCCGGAGACGTTCATCCGGATCCTCTCCCCGCTGATCGACCAGGCCCGCCCGTTCGGCATCGACCTGGTCATCGCCCCGGTCGCCACGGCCACCCTGGACGCCGACCGGCGGCTGGTGGTCGGCGGCGCACCGGTGGACGCGCTGTTCCGGCTCTTCGTGCCCAACCGGGTCACCCCGAGCGCCGGGCTGGAGGCGGTGGCCGGGGCGCTCGACGCGGGCACCCTGCCGATGTTCGTCAGCGCCGCCGCCTGGCTGCTCGGTAACAAAATCAACTTCGCCTGGCTCTATGAGGACCTGGACCTGCTCCCCGCCGACGACCAGGCCCTGATCCGCCGGTACGTGCCGCACACCGTGGCGTTCACCGCCGCCGACCTGGACCGGGCGCTGGCCGACCGGGAGAACCTGGTCGCCAAGCCCGCCGACGGCTCCGCCGGCTTCGGCGTGCTCATCGGCCGGGAGCTGAGCCCGCAGGAGTGGGCCGACGGCCTGCGCGCGGCCCTCGACCGGGGCGGCGACATCCTCCAGCGGTACATGCCCGCCGACCGGGTGGCGATGGACTTCGTCCAGATCGAGACCGGCGAGACGGTCACCGCCGAGGTGCCGTACAGCATCGCTCCGTACCTGTTCGGCCGCACCGGCTCCGGTGCCCTCGCCCGGGTCGGCTACCCCGGCTGCGACGAGGTCCTCAACCTCGCCCGAGGCGTCCTCCTAACCGGCATCCTCCTCACCCACTAACCCCCCTCCCACCCCCCTCCCACCCCCCTCCCACCTCCCCCCTCCCACCCCCTCCCCTCCCTCTCCTCCCGTGCCCCCAGGTCGCCCTTCGCGGGTTGATCAAGAGGTTTAGGTCATCCTGGGCCGATTTCCTGACCGAAACTTCTTGATCAACCCGTCGGGGCGGTGAGGTGGGTGGCTAGGCGGCGGATGGTCTCTGCCGCGGCGATGGCGTCGCTGCGGGCGCTGCCGTGGCGGCCGTCGCTGCTGTACATCGACGGATCGGTGCCGGCCGGATGATCGGTCAGGTGCACGTGCAGCGCGCCCAACCGGTCGGCGAGCCGGCCGGTACGCGAGGAGAGCAGCCGCATCCGGGCGGCGAGACCGGGACGCAGCGCCGCCGGGACGGCCGGGCTGTGCGAGACGTCGAACATGCCCACCGTGATCACGTCCGCCCCGGCGTCGCGCAGCGCGCCGACGATCGCGGTCAGCTCGGTGTCGACCGCGTCCGGGTCGAACGCCGTCCGGAAGGCGTCGTTGCCGCCGCAGACCACCAGCGCCAGGTCGGGGGAGAAGGCCAGCGCCCGGTCCAGCTGACCGGCCCGGACCTGCTGCGCCCGCAGCCCGCGTCGGCCCAGGTTCAGGTACGCCAGCCCGGGTCGCACCGCCGACAGTTCGGCCGCGATCCGGTCCGCCCACTGCACGTCCGGGTAGCCGTCGACCGGCTCGCACATGCCCTCGGCGACGCTGTCCCCGAGCACCACGAACCGGCGCCAGGGATGGTCGCGCAGCAGCGCGGCGCTCTCCCCCTCGCGCAGGCAATAGGGATCTGTGGCTTCGGTCAACGTCGATGACATGGGCGGCAATGTAACCGACCGGGCCGGTGCCGTCGTCCACATCACGCGCTCGGATCGCCTGATGGTCGTCCGGGTGCGCCGAGTCGCGCCGGCCGCCGTTTCTGTCCGCCCGCACGGCGGGGTTGCCGGCATCGGGCCCCGCGGACCGGCGCGGTGGTGCCGGGTGGCCGGCGGCGCTGCGGTCGGTGGTCCCTCGGTCAGGCTGACGCGGTGGCCGGCGCAGGCGCGGGCCGACCCATCCGCAGCGGCCCGACGACAAGCGGCAGGACGGTCAGCACCGCGCACACCACCGCCATTGCCAGTAGCGCCGGCCGCAGCCCGAGAGCGGCCACCGACCAGCCGCCGAGCAGCGCCCCCACCGGCAGCCCGACGAATGCCAGCGAACCGGAGATGCCCAGCACCCGGGTCTGCAACTCGTCCGGCACCCGTTCGTAGAGGGCGGCACCGAGCAACGGGTTGACCGCCGCGATCCCGATCCCGGACAGGAACGTCACCACCAGCACCACCACCAGGTGGTCGGTCAGCGCCAGGACCAGCAACCGGGGCGCGCCGCTCAACGCCGCCCCCACGGCGAACACCACGGTCCTGGGCAGCCGGGGGCCGAGCATCGTGAAGACCACGTTGCCGAGCAGCGCGCCACCGGCGAACACCCCCAGCACCAGGCCGAAGCCGGCCGGATCGCCGAGTTCGTCGCGGACCCACAGCGGCACCCAGACCGCCGTGTTGGCGGCGGCGAACATGTTCAACGCGGAGACCACCACCAGCATGGTCAGCAACACCCGGTCGGTGCGCAGGTAACCGAAGCCGGTGCGCAGCGCCCGGAAGTAGCCCTCCCGGGGCGCGGCCGGGGCGTCGGTGGCGGGCGGTCGGACCAGCACCGCGACCAGCAGCGCGCAGAGCGCGAAGGTCCCCGCGTCGATCCAGATCGCCCGGGTCACCCCCACCCAGTCGATGAGCAGACCGCCGATCACCGTGCCGAACAACGCCACCCCGCGCAGCAGCCCGTCGTAGGCGGAGGTGAGCCGGATCAGCTCCACCCCGGCGCGCTGCGCCGCCGGCCGGAACATCACGTGTTTGACCCGGTCACCGATGCCGCGCAGCCCGCCGGCCACCGCGACGAGGGCGACCAGCGCCCCGAAACCGAGCCACGGCGCCAACGCCACCACGGCGATCACCGCCGCGCTCGCCGCGTCCACCACGATGGAGGTACGCCGAACCCCGAACCGGTCCGCCCACGGGGTGGCAAGCGAACTGGAGAGCATGTACGGCAGGAACTCCGCCGCCGCGACGATCCCCATCTTGGCCGGGCTGCCGGTGGTGGTGAGCACCAGCCAGGGGATGGCGATCACCGAGATGCGGCTGCCCAGGTTGGAGATCAGGTCGGCGGCGACCAGGGTGACCAGCTCCCGCCGGGCGGCCCGTCGTGCCGGTGATCCGACGACACCCGCCGCCTTCCCAGCGTCGAGACCTGGCTGCGCCGCCTGGTCGAGACCTGGCTGCGCCGGCCGGTCGGGGCGTGGTGTCGGCGGCCGGTCGGTGGCCGTCCGGGGGCCGGTGTCGGCGTCGGCGGTCATGACGGGGTGCCGACCGGGTCGGCGGGAAGCCCGGCGGCGTACCGGTCGCGCAGCGCCCGCTTGTCCACCTTCGCCGACCGGTTCAGTGGCAACGCGTCGACGAACTCCACCGCACCCGGCGCCCAGGTGTCGCTCAGCTCGGCGGTGACCAGCCCGATCAGCTCCGCCCCGGTCACCGTCGCCCCCGGCGCCCGCACCACGTACGCATGCGGCAGCTCACCGGCGACCGGGTCGGGCACCCCGATCACCGCCGCCGCCCGGACCTGCGGATGCCCGGCGAGGACGTCCTCGATCGGGCGGGAGTAGATCGGCCAGCTACGTTGCCGGGTGAGGATGCGGTCCTGTAACCGGTCGACCAGGTAGAGGAACCCGTCGACGTCGAGGTGGCCGATGTCGCGGGTGCGTACCCAGCCGTCGACGAGCGTCTCGGCGGTCAGCTCGGGCTGGCCGTGGTAACCGTGGAAGCTGAGCCGGGTGCGCACCCACACCTCGCCGTCGACATTGGCCGGGAGCACCCGCCCGTCGGCGTCGCGGATCTCCACCGTGACGTCCCCGTACGGCCGACCGCAGGAGCCCAACCGCTCCGGGTGCGCCGGATCCTCGGTCAGACCGGGCTGGGCGCAGATCACCACCGCCTCGCTGAGGCCGTACACGATGCGCAGGCACGGGCCGAACCGGGCGACGGCCTGGCGCAGCCGGGCGGGCGCGGCCGGGCCGGCACCCACGTTGAACATGAACATCGCGGAGAAGTCCGCGCCGGGCAGGGCCGGATGGTCGAGCACCTCGTAGAGCATCGGCGGGGTGACGAAGGTGGAGGTGAGCCGCTCGGCGTGCACGGTGGCGATGAACGCGGCCGGGTCCCACTGCTGGCGCAGGAAGAGCACCCCGCCGGTAAACAGGTTGAACAGGGTGGTGATCTGCCCGCTGGCCAGCCACATCGGGGAGTGCGACAGGTGCCGCAGCAGCGGGAAACCGGCGGCGCGGAAATCGGCCGCCAGGGCCAGCACCTGCCGGTAGAAGCTCTCCCGGTGGTGCACCAGCTTCGGCGTGCCGGTGGTGCCGCTGGTCTGCAGGAACGACTCCGGCACGGGCACCCCGGCCGGCAGGTCGATCGGCGGGGCGTCGGCGGTGGGTTCCGCGCCGACCGGCGGGGTGTCGGCGGTGAGTTCGACGCCGAGGCGCAGCACCGGCACCCCGGGCAGCGAGGCGGCGATCTCGACACCCAGCCCGTCGGGGGCGTACGCGTGGTGCACGAACACGTCGGGGCGGGCCAGCCGGACGAACTCGTCGATCTCCCGCCGGGAGGTCACCGGGGCGATCCACATGGTCCGGCAGCCCAGCAGGTGCAGGGCGAGTTGGAGCAGCGGGCCCTCGACGGCGTTGCCCAGCATCACCAGCACCGCCGCACCGGGGCGTACGCCGTGGCGGGTGAGGGCGCGGGCCAGCCCGCGTACCTCGGCGGCGACCTGCGGGTAGGTCAGCCGGCGGCCGTCGCCGACCAGCGCCTCCCGGTCGCCGAACCCGACGAAAAGCTCCAGCGCGTCGTGCACGTAGGTGGTGGATCGGTCGGCCCCGTCGGTCATCGCACAGCCCCCAGGTCGATGCGGCGGGTCGCCGGCGGCCCGGTGGGGCCCGCCGTGGCGACCGGCCGGGATGGCGTCCGAGCAGGTCAGAGCCCGGCCCGCGACGGGGTGCGGGAAGTGGGCGACCGCACCGCCGCCGCCTGCGAGCCTAGGCCGACGGCATCGCCGGGGGACAGGGCCGAACGGTGATGCACCGGCCACCATGGACATTTGATCATGTCTATCGGGGCGATTGACGCCTGTCAGAGGTCGCGGCTAGGTTTCTGGACCATCGTCCGGGCGGTGCCGTCGATGGACGCCGGCCCTGGGCGGCCAACCATGGAGGTTCAATGTCGACCCCGAAGAGATGGCAGGTCATAGCGTCCGCGGCCGCGTTGCTGGTCGTGAGCGCCCCGGCGGTGGTGGCCAGCGCCGGGCCGTCCGACTCCGACCGTGGCGGGGCAGCCGCCCATAAAGAGTGGGCGGGCACGTGGGCCGCGGCGGTCACCCGTGGCAACACCGTCGGGCTGACCAACACCGGGCTGAACAACCAGAGCATCCGGATGACCGTGCGCACCACAGTCGGCGGTGAGCGGCTGCGGGTCCGGTTGAGCAACCTCTACGGTGAGCAGGCGGTGCAGGTGGGGCACGCCACCGTCGCCCGCCCGAACCTCACCACGCTGACCGACCGGTCGGACATCCGGCCCGGCACGCTGCGCGAGCTGACGTTCGGCGGGTCCACCTCGGCGACCATGAACAAGGGCGCCGAACTGCTCAGCGACCCGTTGACCTACCAGGTGGCCGAGCAGGAGGACCTGATCGTCACCCTGCACTTCCCGGTGCTCACCGGGCCGGTCACCTTCCACGGCCAGTCCAAGGTGACCACCTTCATCGGGGCGAACGACCTGACCACCGCCGCCGACGGCGCCGGCTTCACCATCCGGCCGGACTGCTGCTGGATGTTCCTGTCCGGCATCGACGTGCAGCGCCAGCAGAGCCCGGGCGCGGTGGTGGTGCTCGGCGACTCGATCGGGGATGCCAACGGCAGCACCGTCAACGCCAACAAGCGTTGGCCGGAACTGCTCGCCGGGCGGCTGGTCGCCGCCCGCCCCGAGGTGCGTACCCCCGGGGTGCTCAACCTCAGCCTGGCCGGCAACCGGCTCAACCACGAGGGCACCGAGCCCGGCGCGGGTGGTTTCCCCGGTTACTACGAGCTGGGTCCGAACGCGCTGGCCCGGCTCAACGAGGACGTCTTCCCCCAGACCGGGGTGAAGACCCTGGTGACCCACCTCGGCATCAACGACATCTGGATGTCCGACGATTCCGCAGACCGGATCATCGCCTCGCTGCGGCAGATCAACAAGCAGGCCAAGGCGCGCGGCCTGCGCAGCCTCGCGGTCACCCTGACCCCGTACGAGGGGCACGGCAACCCGGGGGTGTGGACGCCGGAGAAGGACACCACCCGACAGGCGGTGAACACCTGGCTGCGGGGCCCGGGTGCGACCGAGTTCGACGGGCTGCTCGACTTCGACGCGGTGCTGCGCGATCCGGCGCAGCCGAGTCGACTGCTGCCCGCGTACGACTCCGGTGACCACATCCACCCCAACGACGCCGGCAATCAGGCGCTGGCGGACGCCGTACCCCTTCGACTGCTCGGTCTGTGACACCGGTGGGGTGGCGGGGGTGACCCGCCGCCCCACCGTTCATTCCTGGGGAGGAAGCACCATCGTGGACGTCGACGAGATCCTGACCGGCCTCTACAGCGACACCGGCCGGCAAGACCCCTATCCGTGGTACGCGGCCCTGCACGAGCACGGGCCGATCAGTGCCGTGCCGACCCGCCCGGAGCACAGCACGATCAGTGCGGTGGCCGTCGGTTACGACCTGGTCGACCAGGTGCTGCGCGACCCGCAGTGGTACAAGCAGCCCCCGCCGGGCTGGCAGGACCAGGAGATCCTGCGGACCTTCCAGTCGTCGATGATGTTCGTCAACCCACCCGACCACGGCCGGATGCGCGGCGTCTTCGCCCGCACCTTCACCCCGCGCCGGCTCGGCGCGCTGGAGCCGGTGATCGTCCGGGTGGTCGACACCCTGCTGGACCGGATGGCCGACGCCGGGGCCGACGGCGGCGAGGTCGACTTCGTCGCGGACTTCGCCTACCCGGTGCCGGCCCTGGTGATGGCCGAGTTCATCGGTCTTCCCGAGGCCGAACTGGCCTGGTACCGGCAGCGGGTCGACTGGATCGACGAGTTCCTCGACGTGGCCGGCAAGACCCCGCAGCGGCTGGCGCTGGCCAACCAGGCCGCCGAGGAGTTGCGCGCGCTCTACCGGGACCTGATCGCCCACCGTCGTCGCCGGCCGGGCGAGGACCTGATCTCCGGACTGGTCGAGGCGCTGGACTCCGGCGAGGTCGACCTGACCGAGGAGGAGCTGATCAGCAACCTGATCGTGCTGTTCAACGCCAGCTTCGTCACCACCGTCTACATGTTCAGCAACGGTCTGCCGGTGCTGCTGGACCATCCGGAGACGGTGGCCGCGCTGCCCGGCGACGACGCCCTGGCCCAGGGCTGCGTGGACGAGGTGCTGCGGCTGCAGAGCCCGGTGCACTTCCTGGCCCGCGCCGCGCCCCGGGACACCGAGCTGGGCGGGGTGCCGGTCGCCCGGGACGAGAACGTGCTGCTGATCATCGCGGGCGCCAACCGGGATCCGCGCCGGTTCCCCGCGCCGGACCGGTTCGACCCGCGCCGGAACGGCCCCCCGTCGCTGGCCTTCGGCGTCGGCCCGCACTTCTGCCTCGGTGCGGCGGTGTCCCGGCTGGAGGGCCGGATCGGCCTGCCCCGACTCTTCGCCCGCTTCCCCCGGCTCGCGGTCAGCCAGCAGCCTGACTACAGCGGGAGCCTGTTCCTGCGCGGCATCGACAAGCTCTTCGTCAGCACCGGCGGATAGGAGCCGACCCATGTCCCTCGACCCCCAGGTGGTGGCGTACCGGGCCGCGCGGGCCGCCGCCGGCATCCCACCGCTCTACACCCAGACCCTGGCCGAGGCCCGCGCCGCCGACCTCGCCGCGATCCGCGCCAGCGGCGGCGACGTCGAGCCGGTCCACCAGGTACGCGACACGACCGTGCCCGGCCCCGCCGGGGATCTGCGGGTACGGGTACACCGGCCAGCCGGGGACGGGCCGCTGCCCACCCTGGTCTACTTCTTCGGCGGCGGCTGGACGCTGGGTAGCGTGGAGACCGCCGACGGGATCTGCCGCCGGCTGGCCAACGCCACCCCCTGCCAGGTGGTGACGGTCGGCTACCGGCTGGCCCCGGAGCATCCGTTCCCGGCCGCCGTGCTCGACTGCCACACCGCCACCCGGTGGCTGGCCGAGCACGCCGCCGACCTCGGGGTGGACCCTGACCGGCTGGTGGTGGGCGGGGACAGCGCCGGCGGCAACCTGGCGGCGGCGGTGACCCTGCTGGCCCGCGCCGAGGGCGGCCCCCGGCTGGCCGGGCAACTGCTGGTCTACCCGAACACCGACCAGCGCGCCGACCGTCGACCCGCCCTCGGTCAGGACGCCGACGACCGGCCGGCTGACGGGCAGGACCCGCTGTTGTTCAACACGCACTCCGTCGACTGGTATCGCGGGCACTACCTGGCCGACCCGGCGGACGCGCTCGACCCGTTGGCGTCGCCGTTGCTCGCCGACGACCTGTCCGGCCTGCCGCCGGCACTGGTGGTCACCGCCGAACACGACCCGCTGCGCGACGAGGGGGAGCGGTACGCGCAGCGGCTGCGGGAGGCCGGGGTGCCGGTGCGGGCCAGCCGCTATCCCGGCATGATCCACGGGTTCTTCGCCATGCCCGGGGTCTTCGACGCGGGCCGCCGGGCCCAGGACGAGGCCGCCGCCTTCCTCCGGGAGGTCTTCGGGCTGCCCGCCCCGCCGACGGTCACCCCGCTCGCCGCCACGGTCGGGGACGGGCGGTGACGGACTCCCCTCGTACCGTCGGTTCGGCCGTCGGTTCGGCCGTCGTCGGTCCGGTCGGGGACGCTGACCGGCCGCCGGTCAGTCTGGCCGACTTCGCCGACCTGGCGCGGGCGGCGCTTCCGCCCGGCGTCTGGGACTTCGTCGACGGGGGCAGCGGTGTCGAGACCACCCTGGCCGCCAACCGGGCCGCCCTGGACCGGGTCGCCGTGCTGCCCCGGGTGCTCACCGGCGTGGAGCGGCCCCGTACCGACGCGGTGCTGCTCGGCCGGGAACAGGCCATGCCGGTGGCGGTCGCGCCGATGGCGTACCAGCGGTTGCTGCACCCGGACGGCGAATCGGCGCTCGCGGCGGCGGCCGGCGCGGCCGGGGTGCCCTACGTGTTGAGCACGCTGAGCAGCACCCCGATCGAGCAGGTCGCCGCCGCCACCGAAGGGCCGGTCTGGTTCCAGCTCTACTGGCTGCGCGACCGGGGACTGGTCGCCGAGCTGCTCGACCGGGCGCACGCCGCCGGTTGCGCCGCGCTGATGGTCACCGTGGACGTGCCGGTGCTCGGTCGGCGGCTGCGCGACGTCCGCAACGGCTTCGCGTTGCCGCCGGAGGTGACCGCCGCCAACCTGCCCGGCGGCCGGAACGACCTGGCGCACGCCGGCACGCCCGGGGTGTCCGCCGTCGCCGTGCACACCGACGCCGTCTTCGCCCCCGCGCTGACCTGGGCGGATCTGGCCTGGCTGCGGGAGCGTACCCGGCTGCCGTTGCTGGTCAAGGGAATCCTCGACCCGCGTGACGCGGTCCGCGCCGCCGACGTCGGCGTGGACGCCGTGGTGGTCTCCAACCACGGCGGCCGGCAGCTCGACGGGGCACCGGCCACCGCCACAGTGCTCCCCGAGGTGGTCGCCGCCGTCGGTGAGCGGATCGAGGTGCTGCTGGACAGCGGGGTGCGCTCCGGCACGGACGTGCTGCGCGCGCTCGCCCTCGGCGCGACCGGGGTGCTGCTCGGCCGCCCGATGCTCTGGGCACTCGCCGCCGGTGGCCGACCCGGCGCGCGGGCCGCCCTCGACCTGCTCGCCGGGGAACTGCGCGACGCGTTGACGCTGAGCGGCTGCGCCGACCCGGGGCGGGCCCGGCGGCTGCGTACCCTGACCGGAGGCTGACCCGTTGGAACATCTGGTGGACCTGGACCTGGCGACGCTGCATCCGGCGGTCGACGACCCGGCGCTGAACTCGATGAACTTCCTCAACGAGGTCGCCGGGCACTGGCCCGACGCGGTGTCGCTGGCGGCCGGGCGGCCCTACGAGGAGTACTTCGACGACGACGCGCCGGGGCGCTGGCTGGGCCGGTTCCGCCGGCACCTCGCCGACGACCTCGGGCAGAGCCCCGAGCAGATCCGCCGCACCCTGTTCCAGTACGGCCGGACCAAGGGGATCATCCACCACCTGATCGCCCGCAACCTCGCCGTCGACGAGGATGTCCACGTCGACGACGAGGCGGTGGTGGTGACCGTCGGCTGCCAGGAGGCGATGCTGCTGGTGCTGCGGGCGTTGCGGGCCGGACCGGCCGACGTCCTGCTCGCCGTCGCCCCGACGTACGTGGGGCTGACCGGTGCGGCCCGGCTGGTCGACCTGCCGGTCCGGCCGGTGGCCGGTGGTCCGACCGGGATCGACCTGGCCGACCTGCGCACCCAGGTACGCCGGGCGCGGGACGAGGGGCTGCGGCCCCGGGCCTGCTACGTGATGCCCGACTTCGCCAACCCCTCCGGCACCAGCATCCCGGTGGTCGACCGGCGGCGGCTGCTCGACCTGGCCGCCGAGGAGGACCTGCTGCTGATCGAGGACAACCCGTACGGCCTCTTTCCGGCCGGGGACGCCGACCGGCTGCCGACGCTGAAGGCGCTGGACACCCGGCGTCGGGTGGTCTACCTCGGCTCGTTCGCCAAGACGGTGCTGCCCGGGGCCCGGATCGGCTACCTGGTGGCCGACCAGCGGGTCGGCGGTGCCGACGGCGTGGTGGGGCTGTTCGCCGACCAGCTCGCCAAGGTCAAGAGCATGGTCACGGTGAACACCTCCCCGTTGGCCCAGGCCGTGATCGGTGGGGCGCTGCTGGAGCACGGCTGCTCGCTTGTCGCCGCGAACCGGCGGGAGCGGGCGGTGTACACCCGCAACCGGGACCATCTGCTGGCCGGGCTGCGGCGGCGGCTCCCGGCCGGCTCGCCGGTGCGCTGGAACGCCCCGGCCGGCGGCTTCTTCGTCGTGGTCACCGTACCGTTTCCGGTCGACGACGCGCTGCTGCGGCGCTCCGCCGAGCGCTACGGCGTGCTCTGGACGCCGATGGCGCACTTCTACGACGACGGCCGCCCGGTCGACGCGCTGCGGCTGTCGGTCAGCGCGGTCACCCCGGAACAGATCGACCTCGGCCTGGACCGGCTGGCCGCCCTGATCACCGACGAACTGACCCGCACCAGTGTGCGGCCCCGTTGACCGGCGGCGCTCGCCGCTCCCGCCGTGATCCGTTCCCGCCGGTCGCTCCCGTCCCGGTCACCGGCGTCCGGCCGTCGGTGTTCGTGGTCGGTGGGCGGCCATCGGCTGGCGCCACCCGGTGTCGTCGAACCGCCACCCCCAGTGCTGTGCCGGCAATCGTCAAGTGGCCATAATGGACGCATGATCGCTTGGGAGTACGCCCTGTTGGTCCGCCGTTACCAGGGGCAGGGACGCCAGTTCCACGTCTCGTTCGTCTGGTACGGACCGGACGGCTCACGCACCGACGTCACGGCGTACGGCGACACCGCCATCGCCCACCTCAACCGCGTCGGCCGGGAAGGCTGGGAGCTGGTCTCCGCCGCCGAGGACGTCAACAACATCCAGGGCAGCACCGAGGTCCACCGCTACCACCTCAAGCGCCCCCTCTCCTGACCCCCCACTTCCTCTCCCACCCCCTCTCCCGCCTCACCCGCCGGTCTCCCGGGTGATCAAGAGGTTTAGGTCACCGGAACCGCCTCCGCTGACCTAAACCTCTTGATCACCACCCCCTCGTCCCGGCGAACCCGAGGGGACGGCCGGGCGAGGGGGTGGGGCCTGTCGGCAGGGGCGGTCGGGTGATCAAGAGGTTTGAGTCACGGACATGGGAATCCGTGACTCAAACCTCTTGATCAACGCGGGACAGAGCGGGACAGAGCGGGAGGGAGCGGAGGGGGGAGCGGGATCAGCCCAGGGTGATGGTGGGGTAGAGGGGGAAGGTGGCGAGGAGGTCGGTGGCCTGCTTGCTGATCTTGTCGGCGACGGCCGGGTCGAGCACGTACTTGGCCTTCGACGGGGTGCCGTCGGCGTTGGCACCGGGCGTGGTCTGGCTGAGCACGGTGTGGATCAGCTCGGCGGTGACGTCCATCTCGGCGGTGCCGAGGCCCCGGCTGGTCAGCGCGGGCGTGCCGATCCGGATGCCCGAGGTGTACCAGGCCCCGTTGCGGTCCTGCGGGACGGCGTTGCGGTTGGTGACGATGCCCGAGTCGAGCAGCGCCTGCTCGGCCTGCCGGCCGGTCAGGCCGTAGCTGGAGACGTCGAGCAGCACCAGGTGGTTGTCGGTGCCGCCGGTGACCAGGGTGGTGCCCCGGCGCAGCAGCCCCTCGGCGAGCGCCTGGGCGTTGTCGACGATCCGCTGGGCGTAGTCGGCGAAGTCGGGCCGGCGCGCTTCGGCCAGCGCGACCGCCTTGGCCGCCATCACGTGCGGCAGCGGCCCGCCGAGCACCATCGGGCAGCCCCGGTCGACCTGGTCGGCCAGCTCAGGGCCGCAGAGCACCATGCCGCCACGCGGGCCGCGCAGCGACTTGTGGGTGGTGGTGGTGACGATGTGCGCGTGCGGCACCGGGTCGAAGTCGCCGGTGAAGACCTTTCCGGCGACCAGGCCGGCGAAGTGCGCCATGTCGACCATGAAGGTGGCCCCGACCGAGTCGGCGATCTCCCGCATGATCCGGAAGTTCACCTTCCGGGGGTACGCCGAGTAGCCGGCGACCAGGATCAGCGGCTTGAACTCCCGGGCGGCCTCGGCGACCCGGTCGTAGTCGATCAGGCCGGTGGCCGGGTCGGTGCCGTAGCTGCGCTGGTCGAACATCTTGCCGGAGATGTTCGGCCGGAAACCGTGGGTGAGGTGGCCGCCGGCATCCAGCGACATGCCCAGCATCCGCTGGTTGCCCAGCTCACGGCGCAGCGCGAACCAGTCCGCCTCGGTCAGGTCGTTGACCTGGCGTACCTGGGCCTTCTTCAGCGCCGGGGACTCCACCCGGTCGGCCAGGATCGCCCAGAAGGCGACCAGGTTGGCGTCGATGCCGGAGTGCGGCTGCACGTACGCGTGGGACGCGCCGAACAGCTCCTTGGCGTGCTCGGCGGCGAGCGCCTCGACGGTGTCGACGTTCTGGCAGCCGGCGTAGAAGCGACGGCCGACGGTGCCCTCGGCGTACTTGTCGCTGAACCAGTTGCCCATGGTCAGCAGGGTGGCCGGGGAGGCGTAGTTCTCGCTGGCGATCAGCTTCAACGACTCGCGCTGGTCGGCCAGTTCCGCGCCGATCGCGTCGGCCACCCGGGGCTCGACGGCCCGGATCACCTCGAGCGCGCTGCGGAAGGCGGTGGATTCGGCGTTCAGCGACATGCGACCTCCAGGTGACGTGCGGAAGGCCCAGGCGCTCGGCGTGCGTCCTCATGACGGGGCCGCTTCCCGATGGTGCTCCATCCCCACGCGCCAGTCACGGCCCACCGACGATCCTACCGGGTGGCCGGCGGGGTGTCCGGGAGCACCTCCGGCACGCGGCCCGGCCGGATGGTTGGCCGGCCCCATCCGGGGCATTGCAGCCACCAGGGGAGATCCGGACGGCGGGCCCCGACCGACGAGAGGATCAGGCAGATGAGCGCACCGACCACCGGACGACCGCTGGCCGTGGTGACCGGGGCCTCCAGCGGCATCGGGTACGAGCTGGCCGGCGAGTTCGTCCGACACGGTTACGACCTGGTGATCGCCGCCGAGGACGACGGCATCACCGAGGCGGCAGACCACCTGCGCCGCGACGGCCAGGCGCAGGTCCAGCCCGTCCGGGTCGACCTGGCGACCTACGACGGGGTGACGGCGCTGGTCGAGGCGGTGGACGCGACCGGCCGGCCGGTCGACGCGCTGGCGGTCAACGCCGGCCGGGGCGCGGGCGGGGCGTTCGTCGGCGACACCGACCTGACCGACGAGCTGAACATCATCGACGTCAACGTGACGTCGACGGTGCACCTGGCCAAGCGGATGCTGCCGGCGATGGTCGCGCGGGGTGCCGGCCGGGTGCTGTTCACCTCGTCGATCGCGGCCACCATGCCCGGCCCCTACCAGGCCGTCTACAACGCCTCCAAGTCGTTCGTGCAGTCGTTCGCCGAGGCACTGCGCAACGAGTTGAAGGAGACCGGGGTGACGGTGACCGCCCTGATGCCCGGCCCGACCGAGACGAAGTTCTTCGACCGGGCCGAGATGGGCGACACCAAGGTCGGCGCGGACGACAAGGACGACCCGGCGACGGTGGCCGCGCAGGGCTTCGCGGCGATGATGAAGGGCGAGGAGAAGGTGGTCGCCGGCTCGCTGAAGAACAAGGTGCAGGCGGCGGCGGCCCGCCTCACCCCGGACCGGCTCAAGGCCGAGCAGCACCGCCGGATGGCCGAGCCGGGCTCGGCCGACTGACCCCGACCGCGCAGGGGCGCGCTCCCGCGCGCCCCGCGCCGGTCGACGATCTGCGTACGATCGGCGGATGCTGGGGGAGGACATCGAGGGCAGTCTGGTCGCGATCAGCGACCTGCACGTCGGGTACGCGGAGAATCGTGCCCTGGTCGAGGCGCTGCGGCCCGCTTCGCCACGGGACTGGCTGATCGTCGCCGGTGACGTGGCGGACACCGTGGCCGACATCGAGTGGGCGCTCGGCCTGCTCGCGGAACGCTTCGACACCGTCATCTGGGCACCCGGCAACCACGAGTTGTGGACGCCGCCGGCCGACCCGGTGACCCTGCGCGGGGTGGCCCGCTACGAGCTGCTGGTGCGGCGGTGCCGGGAGTTGGGCGTGGTCACCCCCGAGGACGACTACCGGGTGTGGCGGGGGCCGGGCGGTCCCGCGCTGGTGGCCCCGCTGTTCCTGCTCTACGACTACAGCTGGCGACCGCCGGGGTTCGACACCCGGGAGGCGGCCCTGGCGGAGGCGCACCGGACGGGGATCGTCTGCACCGACGAGTTCCTGCTGCATCCCGACCCGTACCCGAGCCGGCAGGAGTGGTGCGCGGCCCGGCTGGACGCGACCGCCCGCCGGTTGGCGGCCCGGGACCCGGCGCTGCCCACGGTGCTGGTGAACCACTGGCCGTTGGACCGCCACCCGACCGAGGTGCTGCGCTACCCGATCTTCGCCCAGTGGTGCGGGACGCAGGCCACCGCCGACTGGCACCGCCGGTTCGTCGCCGCCGCGGTGGTCTACGGGCACCTGCACATCCCACGCACCACCTGGAAGGACGGGGTGCGGTTCGAGGAGGTCTCGGTGGGCTACCCCCGGGAGTGGCGGCAGCGCGGCATCCCCCCGGGGCGGGTACGGCGGATCCTGCCGGCACCGGAGGGCGCCCCACCGACTGCCTGGTGAACCACCGGGCCGGGCGGGCGACGGCCTGCGGGGCCCGACCGGCGGTCGGACCCCGCAGGGTGCGGGTGCGGTCAGGCGGTGGTGGCGTGCCGGGCGCTCTTGATCGCCTTCGGGTCGCCGGGCGAGCGGGGCGCGTCCGGGCGCAGCGCGATCATCCGCTCGCCGATCTCCTGGAGCGGGTTACGGCCGAGCGCCTCGCGTACCTTCGGGAACCACTCCTGCTCCTCCTCCTCGATGTGGTGCTCGACGTTCTCGATCAGCACAGTCGTCTTGGCGACGAAGTGGTCGTCGGAGGCGTCCATCGCGGCCAGTTCGGCGCAGAGCAGGTCGGCGACGTGGTGCTCTTCGTACGACTCCAGGATGTCGTCCTCCACGTCCGGCAGCAGCTTGCGGACCTCCGGGTACATCGCCTCGTTCTCGAGGTAGGTGTGCGTGGTCAGGGCCGCCACGATCTCGTCGACGATCTTGCGACGGCGACTGGCCGGCCCCTCCTGCGCCTTCTCGAACTCGCGGAAGAGGCGGCGTATCTCCTTGTGGTCCTCTTTGAGCAGGACGATGGCGTCGGTGGACACCGGCAGACCTCCTTGATCGGCTGACGGTGCTCCCGATACCCCGGGACGAGCTGCGGAAACGGATCGTGGTCGACGAATGTAAGGCGACGTCAGACGGTGGCGATGGTGTGCGGGATCTCGTCGAGCAGCTCGCGGGCGAGGAACCCGATCCGGCCGTACCGGGGCACCAGCCGTTGCCCGCTGACCGCGTGCACCCACGCCGCCCAGCAGGCTGCCTGGGCGGGCTCGGCACCCCGGGAGAGCAGTCCGGCGAGCAGGCCGGCCCGCACGTCGCCGCTGCCCGAGGTGCCCAGCCCGGCGTCGCCGCTCTCCTCCCGCCAGCCCTGGCCGTCGGGGGTGGCGATGTGGCCGTAGAGGGAGACCACCGCCTCGTACCGGCGGGCCAGCTCGCGGGAGTCGGCGTCCAGGTCGTCGCCGGGATCCCGGCCGAGCAGGTGCCGGGCCTCGGTGAGGTTCGGGGTCAGCACCACCTTCCGGTCCGCGCCGACCAGCAGGTCCGGTTCGTGGCTGAGCGCCCCCAGCGCGTACGCGTCGAAGACCAGTGCGGTGTGCGGCCCGGCCGCCGACAGCACCAGGCGCAGCAGCGCGCGGGTCTGGTCGATGTCGTTGAGGCCCGGCCCGACGGTGACCACGTCGGCCTGCGCGACCAGGTCACCGAGCCGGTCGCCCGGGTCACCGGCGACCGCGCCGTCGTCGGTCTCCGGCAGGCCGACCACCATGGCCTCGGGCACCTGGATGCTCAGCGCGGCGGCGGTGGACTCGGCGGCGGCCAGTTGCAGCACCCCGGCCCCGGCGCGCAGCGCGGCCACCCCGGCCAGCAGCACCGCGCCCGGGGTGAAACGGGAGCCACCGACCACCAGCACGGTTCCCCGGTTGTCCTTGCCTCCGGTCGGCGTCGGCAGCGCCCAGTCCCGCAGCAGACCCGGGGTGATGACCCGGGTGTCAGACCGGTTCGGCATGGATCTCGTCCTCCGTGGTGGGTGGGGCACCCTGTGCGTGCAGGTGGGCGACGTCGTTGAAGATGGCCGGGACGAGCCGGCCGGCGGCGTCCGCCGACCAGCCGGTCACCGAGCAGTTGGCGATCACGTGTTCCCGGGTCAGCCGCATCAGCTCCGCCTCGGTGAGCCCTTCCACCAGGTAACGGAGCAGGAACACCAGGGCGTCGTGCCCGAACAGCAGCACCCGTTGCCCCTGGTGGTCGCGGCGCAGATCACCGAGGAGGGTACGCAGCCGCAGCGCCACGTCGGTCCAGGACTCACCGCCCGGGGGCCGGTAGTAGAACTTGCCGAGCCGTTGCCGGCGGGCCGCCTCGTCGGGAAACCGGCGGGTCACCCCGTGCCCGGTCAACCCGTCGAGGATGCCCAGTTCCCGGTCACGCAGCCGCTCGTCGACACTGGCCGGGATGCCGGTGCCGGCCAACGCCAACTCGGCCGTCCGCCTCGCCCGCAGATACGGCGAGACGACCGCCAGGTCGGGTCGTCGCTGCTCCGGCAGGTCGGCCAGCCAGCGCGCGGTGGCCCGCGCCTGTTCCTCGCCGGTGTCCGACAGTGGCACGTCGGCGTCCCGGTGGGTCAGGTCGATCAGTTCCGCGCCGTCCGCCTCGGCCGCCGAGGCGGCGACGTTCGCCGTGCTCTCACCGTGCCGGACGATCCACAGCGCTGCCAGTTCCGCCATGCCCCATCCCTACCCCCACCCCGACCCGGATAACCGCCCCACTGCGCCGCCCGAGGTCCGAGCGGAAGGCGCTGCGCAACATCGTTGATGTAGTGGTATCGGAGCCGACGGATGCCACTACATCAACGATTCGGCGTCGATCATGTGATCCGGAGGGTCCGTCGCCGCCCCACCGGTCGGGGAGCGCGCCCGTTGGTCCGGGGTCGGCCCGTCGCCAGTGGGTCGATACCCTCCCCGGGTGGACGGCGGGGTAGACAGTGCGGCGGACGGGGAACGGTTGGCGGCATCGCTCACCGCCTGGCTGGATCGGCTCGAATTCGTCGACCTGGGCACCGACGAGGTGACCGCGCGGATCATCGACGCCGTGCTGGCCTGGGCCGCCGGGCAGGGCTGGCGGTCCTACCGTCGGGCGGCGAGCGTGCTGCCGCTGCCCCCGCCGATGACCGACCGGCACTCGGTGCTGGACGTGGCGTGCGCCCGCCGGGACGGGCCGCCCGTGGTGATCGAGATCGACCATACCGACCGGCGGCGCACCTGGGAGAAGCTCGCGGCGGAGGCCGCCGCCGGCCGGGTCGCCCTCTGGGTGCGCTGGGGTCCGGGGAAGTTCGCCGTGCCGCCGGCCCCGATCCGCCTGGTCACCTGCGAGGTGGCCCGACACTCCGGGCCGGTGGGCGCGGGCCGCCGGCACAGCCGGACGACGGGTCCGGCCCGGCCGGCACCCGTCCACTCCGCCCGTGACGTCGACCCGGTCGTCGAGCCGCTGCCGCTGCCGCCTCCCGAACCCGGTTCCTGACCCGACGACCAGCCGGTGGGTCGACCCGGATCGAGCGCCCCGGGACGTAGGTAGGAGACGGGCCGGCGCGCGACTATTCGAAGCGGGTCGGGTCGCCCGCGCCGTAGCGGACGATCTCCGGCTCGTCGGTGGAGAAGTCGATCACGGTGGTGGGCAGCGTGCCGCACTCACCGGAATCGATCACCGCGTCGATCGCGTGGTCGAGCCGCTCCTTGATCTCCCAGCCCTGGGTCATCGGTTCGGTCTCGCCGGGCAGCAGCAGGGTGCTCGACACCAGCGGCTCACCCAGCGCCGCCAGCAGCGCCTGCGCGACCGGGTGGTCGGGGATGCGTACCCCGACGGTTTTCTTCTTCGGGTGCAGCAGCCGGCGCGGCACCTCCTTGGTGGCGGGCAGGATGAAGGTGTAGCTGCCCGGGGTGGCCGCCTTCAGCGACCGGAACACCGCGTTGTTGATGTGCACGAACTGGCCGAGCTGCGCGAAGTCCCGGCACACCAGGGTGAAGTGGTGCTTGCTGTCCAGCTGCCGGATCTCCCGGATCCGGTCGAGACCGTCCCGGTTGCCGAGCTGGCAACCGAGTGCGAAGCACGAGTCGGTCGGGTAGGCGACCAGGCCGTCGCCGCGCAGCAGGTCGACCACCCGGGCGATCGTCCGGGGCTGCGGGTTCTCCGGGTGTACGTCGAGATAGGTCGCCATGGCGGCGAGCCTAGTGGGGGAGCGGCGGCGGCTGCCGGTGAGCCCGCAGCACCGAGCGCGCCCAGGTCAGCATGTGGCATCCGTCGTCGCAGCACTGGAAGCAGCGGCGCAGCGGTGGCGGCCCGTCCGGGGCCTCGTGGTGCTGGGCCAACACCCGCTGGGCGGTCCAGATGACCAGGGCTGGCGAGATCGGTTCGTCCATCGGCATGGTCGGCCCTTTCTGGGGACAGGCAGGTCCGGGCACCGATCTCCGATCAGGCACCCGGACCGCTACCGGATGTGCTTCACCAGCATCACCTTCAACGTGCACACCGTCAAGGTTGGAAGTGGCAACGTGTGCACGGCGCACGTACATACGGTCGCATCGTGAGACTCGTAGCCCTCTCCGACATCGCGGACATGCTCGGTGGCGTGTCGCGCACCAGGGCCACCGAGATCACCAACCGTCCGACCTTCCCGACGCCGATCGACACGGTGGCAAGCGGCAAGGTCCGCGTCTGGGATCGCACGGCGGTCGATGCGTGGATCAGGCAGTACCGGCCGAATCAACCGCGCGGCGCGGACGACGAGGAACGCTGAACGGTTTGGCGTTCGGGTGCCATAGCTAAAGACCTGTTTCTCGATTAGCGTCGTGTCGTGATCGACCCAGACGGCCCGGTGCCGGTCTATCGCCAGGTGGCGAACATCCTGGCCGAGCGCATCGCCAGTGGTGATCTTGCGGCGCATCGACCGATTTCGAGCGAAGCGGCGATCGTGCAGGAGTTCGGGGTGGCCCGCGGCACCGCCCGCCGTGCCGTCGCCGAGCTCCGCGAGCGCGGGTTGGTCTACACCGTGCCGCAGCGCGGCACCTACGTCGGGCAGCCCGAGCCGTAGCCCTCACGCGAATCGCTGCGATCCGGTGAGCCGGCTGTGGGTGTCGGGGGTGGCCGTTACCGTGTGGGCGTGGCGACGGCGGCCGAGGAGATCCAGGTGGGGGAGCGGCTGGTCCGCATCTCCAGCCCCGACAAGCCCTACTTTCCCGAGCGCGGGCTGACCAAGCGGGACGTGGTCGGCTACTTCCTGGCCGTCGGCGACGGCATCCTGCGCGCCCTGTGGGACCGGCCGACGATGCTGGAACGCTGGCCGCGCGGGGTGTTCGAGGGGGCCAAGATCGGCACCCGGCAGGACAACCGGGGTGATGCGTTCTACCAGAAACGGCTCCCGGCCGGTGCTCCCGACTGGGTCCGCACCGCACACCTCACCTTCCCCAGCGGTCGTACCGCCGACGAGGTCGCGCCGAGCGAGCTGGCGGTGGTGATCTGGGCGGCCAACCTCGGCACCCTGCGGTTCCATCCCTGGCCGGTGACGACGGCCGACGTGGAGCGCCCCGACCAGCTCCGGATCGACCTGGACCCGATGCCGGGTGTCGGGTTCGACCAGGTGGTGCCGGTGGCGCACGAGGTCCGGGCCTTCCTCACCGAGCTGGGCATGGTCGGCTACCCCAAGACGACCGGCGGGCGGGGCCTGCACGTCTACCTCTCCATCGAGCCCCGGTGGAGCTTCGGCGACTGCCGGCGCGCGGTGCTGGCCCTGGGCCACGAGTTGGCGCGGCGGCTGCCCGACCTGGTCACCACCACCTGGTGGCGCGACCAGCGGGACAAGCCGGTCTTCATCGACTACAACCAGATGGCCCGCGACCACACGGTCACCTCGGCGTACTCGATCCGGCCCACCCCGGCGGCGCTGGTGTCGGCCCCGCTGGCGTGGGCCGAGCTGGACGACGCCCGCCCGGAGGACTTCGACGTGCTGAGCATGCCGGCCCGGTTCGCCGAGCGCGGCGACCCGCACGCCGGCCTGGACGGCGACCGCTACTCCCTGGAGCCGCTGTTGGCGCTGGCCGACCGCGCCGGCCTGGCCGCCCCACCGGAACGCTGACCCGCCGCCCGGCCGTCCCCGGACCGGCCAGTCGGGGCCTGAGCGACCGCGCCGGGCCGCTCACCCCCAGGGGCTGCCGGCCCCGTCGAACTCGTCGAAGACCAGCCAGGTCCGGGTGGAGAGCACCCCGGCGATGCCCTGCACCCGGCTGAGCACCACGTCCCGCAGGGTGGCGTTGTCCGGCGCGCGGACCAGGGCCAGCACGTCGTGCTCCCCGCTGAGCAGCGCCACGTGCTCGATGTAGCGCACCCGGGCCAGCTCCGCCGACACCTCCCGCCAGGTGTTCTGCTGGATGGTCAGCGAGATGTACGCCGAGGTGCCCAGCCCGGCCGGCTCCGGCGCCACCCGGGCCCGGAACCCGGTGATCACCCCGTCGCGCAGCAGCCGCTCCACCCGGGCGTACGCGTTGGTGCGCGAGACGTGCACCCGCTCGGCGAGGGTACGCATGGACAGCCGGCCGTCACGGGTCAGCTCGTCGAGGACCCGTCGGTCCACCTCGTCCAGCGGGGCGACCGAACGTCCCGTTCCGCCCGGTAGGGCCGCCGACGGGGTGGTCTGCTGGCTCATCAGATACTCCTCGGTAGGCCAATCGTCCCGCGTTCACCGGGAACGTTGAGTCAATCATCCAACGGCTGGAGCATAGGGCCACCACACGTCCAGGAGGTCCCCGCCGTGACGACCACACCCCAGGCGGTCCGCAGGGCATCCCCGCGTACCCGTCGACCGGCCACCCCGGTCGCCCCCGAACCCACCGCCGGCCTGCTCCCGCAGACCGAGCCGGTGCGGTTGCTCGACCCCGACGGCACCCCGCTGCCGTCCCGCGCCGACCTGCCCGAGCCGCCGGTCGAGGTGTTGCGCGAGATGTACCGCCGGATGGTCGTCGGCCGCCGGTTCGACGCGCAGGCCACCGCACTGACCAAGCAGGGCCGGCTCGCCGTCTACCCGTCCTCGCGCGGCCAGGAGGCCTGCCAGGTCGGTGCGGTGCTCGCGCTGCGCGACGACGACTGGGTCTTCCCGACCTACCGGGAGTCGATGGCGCTGACCGCCCGGGGCATCGACCCGGTCGAGGTGCTGACCCTGCTGCGCGGCGACTGGCACTGCGGGTACGACCCGACGGTGGTGCACACCGCGCCGCAGTGCACCCCGTTGGCCACCCAGTGCGTGCACGCCGCCGGACTGGCCTACGGCGAGTCCTACCAGGGGCGGGACACCGTGGCGCTGGCCTTCATCGGCGACGGCGCGACCAGCGAGGGTGACTTCCACGAGGGGCTCAACTTCGCCGCCGTGTTCAAGGCCCCGGTCGTCTACTTCGTGCAGAACAACAAGTACGCGATCAGCGTGCCGCTGTCCCGGCAGACCGCCGCGCCGAGCCTGGCCTACAAGGGCGTCGGCTACGGGGTGCCCAGCGAGCAGGTCGACGGCAACGACCCGCTCGCGGTGCTCGCGGTGCTCACCCGGGCGGTGGCGCACGCCCGCGCCGGGCACGGGCCGTACCTGGTCGAGGCGCACACCTACCGGATGGAGGCGCACACCAACGCCGACGACGCCAGCCGCTACCGGGATCCCGACGAGGTCGAGGCGTGGCGGGGCCGCGACCCGGTGGCCCGGCTGGAGGCGTACCTGCGCAACCGGGGTGAGCTGGACGACGCGACGGTGGCGCAGGTCGCCGCCGAGGCCGAGGGGTACGCCGCCGACCTGCGGGAGCGGATGCACGCCCAGCCGACGGTCGACCCGCTGAGCCTGTTCGACCACGTCTTCGCCGAGCCGACCCCGCAACTTGTCGAGCAGCGCGAACAGGTGCGCGCCGAGCTGGCCGCCGACGCGGAGGGGGACGCCTGATGGCCACCATGACGATGGCGAAGGCGCTCAACGCCGCGCTCGCCGACGCGATGCTCGACGACGAGCGGGTGCTCGTCTTCGGCGAGGACGTCGGGCAGCTCGGCGGGGTCTTCCGGATCACCGACGGGTTGCAGGCCCGGTTCGGCGACAAGCGTTGCTTCGACACCCCGCTCGCCGAGGCCGGCATCGTCGGCTTCGCCGTCGGCCTGGCCATGACCGGGCTGCGGCCGGTGGTCGAGATGCAGTTCGACGCGTTCGCCTACCCGGCGTTCGAACAGATCGCCTCGCACGTGGCGAAGCTGCGCAACCGCACCCGGGGCGCGTTGAGCGTGCCGATGGTCATCCGGGTGCCCTACGCCGGTGGCATCGGCGGGGTGGAGCACCACTGCGACTCGTCCGAGGGGTACTACGCACACACCCCCGGGCTGAAGGTGGTCACCCCGGCGACCGTCGAGGACGCGTACTCGCTGCTGCGGGAGGCGATCGCCGACCCCGATCCGGTGGTGTTCATGGAGCCGAAGAAGCTCTATTTCGCCAGCGCCGACGCGGAGCTGCCGGCCCGTACCGCGCCGTTCGGCCGGGCCGTGGTGCGTCGACCCGGCACCGACGCCACCCTGGTCGCGTACGGCCCGGCGGTGCCGGTGGCGCTGGAGGCCGCCGAGGCCGCCCGGGAGGAGGGCTGGGACCTGGAGGTGGTCGACGTCCGGACCATCGTGCCCTTCGACGACGCCACGGTCACCGCCTCGGTACGCCGCACCGGCCGGTGCGTGGTGATCACCGAGGCGCAGGGCTTCGCCGGGGTCGGGGCGGAGATCGCCGCCCGGGTGCAGGAGCGCTGTTTCCACGCCCTGCACGCACCGGTGCTGCGGGTCGCCGGGCTGGACATCCCCTACCCGGCGCCGATGCTGGAGCACACCCACCTGCCCGGGGTGGACCGGGTGCTCGACACGGTGGCCCGCCTCCAGTGGGACGACCGGCCCGACCCGCGTTGGCTGCTCCAGGGGAGCGCGGCGTGAGCGCCCGCACCGCAGCGCAGGCCGTCACCGTTCCGCAGGCCCCCGCAGGAACCCGGGTCTTCCTCCTGCCCGATCTGGGCGAGGGGCTGAGCGAGGCGGAGATCGTCGAGTGGCGGGTCGCCGTCGGCGACGTGGTCACCGTGGACCAGAGCGTGGTGGAGGTGGAGACCGCCAAGGCGGTGGTCGACGTGCCCTGCCCGTACGCCGGCCGGGTGGTCGCCCTGCACGGCGCGGCCGGCGAGACGCGCCCGGTCGGCCAACCGCTTATCACCATCGCGTCGCCCGACGGCGGCGACGAGCCCGCCGGGCACGCCACCTACCGCGAGGAGGAGCGGGCCGGTTCCGGCAACGTGCTGATCGGGTACGGCACCGGGCACGGCGGCACCGCCCGCCGTCGCCGCCGATCCCGGCCGACCCCGGCCCCGGAGCCCGTCGCCGGACCGGAGGAAGCAACCGCCCCGACCGGTGGGACGGCCGCTCTGGTCATCTCGCCGATCGTGCGTCGGCTCGCCCGGGAGCACGGGGTGGACCTGGCCGCGCTGCGCGGCACCGGCCCCGGCGGCGTGATCCGTCGCTCCGACGTGGAGGCAGCGCTGGACACCCCACCGGGCCGGCCCGTCGTCGCCTCGGCGCAGCACGGTGTCGTCCCGGACCGGCAGACCGCCGGCGCGGACCGGCCGGCAACGGCCGGGCACGTCGGGCTGGCCCCGGCCGATGCGCAGGACGTCGTCATCCCGCTGACCGGCATCCGCCGGGTGATCGCCGACAAGCTCTCCCGCAGTCGCCGGGAGATCCCCGAGGTGACCATCTGGGTCGACGCGGACGCCACCGCGCTGCTGGCGACCCGGGCGGCGATCAACGCGGCCACCCCGGACGCCCCGGTCAGCGTGCTGGCCCTGCTGGCCCGGATCTGCCTCAGCGGGCTGCGACGGTTCCCGCAGCTCAACGCGCACGTCGACACCGAGGGGCAGCGGATCGTCCAGTCGGCCGGGGTGCACCTGGGCATCGCCGCGCAGACCGACCGGGGCCTACTCGTCCCGGTGCTGCGCGACGCCCAGCGGCTCACCACCCGGGAGCTGGCCGCCGCGCTGGCGGAGACCACCGCCGCCGCCCGCGCCGGCACCCTGCCGCCGGCCCGGCTCACCGGTGGCACCTTCACCCTCAACAACTACGGCGTGTTCGGGGTGGACGGTTCCACCCCGATCATCAACCACCCGGAGGCGGCGCTGCTCGGGGTGGGGCGGATCGTGGACAAGCCGTGGGTGGTCGACGGGCAGTTGGCGGTCCGCAAGGTGACCCAGCTCAGCCTCACCTTCGACCACCGGGTCTGCGACGGCGGGGTGGCAGGTGGTTTCCTGCGGCACGTCGCCGACTGCGTCGAACAGCCGGCGTTGCTGGTCGCGAACGTCTGAGCGGTACGCCGCGGAGCCGGTCACCCTGGGCGGGGTGACCGGCTCCGTCGGCATGTCGGGGCGTTCGTCCGCTTCGTCGGGGCCCGCCGGCAGCGGGGCGGGGTTTTCCGGTCGACGGGCCGGGAAACCGGCGGCGGTCGAGAACCCGCCGCACCGGTCGTGGACGCACCGCCGAGAGGAGTCTCCCGTGCCGTACCAGGGTCTGCCCGTCGCCCTGCGGGACCGCCGTCCGCCCGTGGCCGGTGCGCCGCTGTGGTGCAACGCCCACGACTACGGCCTGACCGGTGACGGGGTGACCAACGACCAGCCGGCGCTGGCCGCCCTGGTGGACCGGCTCGGTGACGGCTACGCGGCCGACGGGCGGGCCAGGGTGATCTGGTGCCCGCCGGGCATCTACTCCATCCGGGACGCCGGCACGGTGTGGCGCAGCGGGGTGTCGCTGATCGGCGCCGGCCCGGCCGCCACCCGGTTTTTGCTCAGCAACGAGGGCAATCGCAGCGACCCGACGCCACTGGCGTTCTGGACGGTGCTCCAGCACGGCGCGGACCGGGACCGGCACATCGCCGACTGCACCTTCGCCGACTTCGAGATCGATGGCTCCGGGGTGGCCCTCGCCGAGTACAACTACCTGGCCAAGGGCCTCGGGTTGCAGTACGTGGTGCGCGGGGTGTTCCGCAACCTCTACATCCACCACACCGGAGCGAGCGGACTGGGCTGCGACTTCCTCCAGGACACCCTGGTCGACGGGGTGGTGGTGGTCGGCTGCGGCCGGCTGGACAACGGCGAGCAGATGGGCGGCGCGGGCATCGGCATCGGCATCGGCGGCTGGGGCGACATGGAACGGCTCACCATCGCCAACTGCACAGCCCTGGCCAACGGCACCAACGGCATCTTCCTCGAACTCCAGAAGGACTACTGGACGCCGCCGCGCGGCTACCGGATCATCGGCTGCCACAGCCAGGGCAACCGGTTCGGCATCTCCGACTGGGGGGCCGACGGGCTGATCGTCACCGGCTGCACGATGACGGGCAACCTGGAGGCCGGCTACGACGTGTCCGGCAACGGCACCGCCGGAGTCGCAGGCCGGGGCGGTCTGCTCACCGACTGCGTCATCGACGGCAACGTGCGCGACGGGATCAGCGTGGGTAACACCCCGGGGCCGTACACGGTGCGCGGCAACCGGATCAGCAGCAACGGCGGGTACGGCTACCACCAGCACGACCTGGGCCGTGGCTACCCGCGCCCGGCGCAGGACGTGGTGGTGGAGAGCAACGAGTTCTGGGGCAACGGCCTGGACGCCATCCGGGTGGACCGCCCGATGACCGACGCGATGCTGCTCGACAACCGGATCCGCAACAACGGCCGGCAGTGCGCCGAGGCGTCCTGCGGTGGCGGCGAGTCGGTCCGCTACAGCGAACGGTCCCTGGTCGACCGGTCGGCGACCTGGGCGCAGGACAGCCACCGGGGCAAGGTGCTGCGGGTCGGCCGGCGGGTCGCCGTGGTGGCCGCCAACACCGCCACCGAGCTGCACCTCGCCCCGGTACGCCCGGACGCCTACTCCGGCTGGAGCGGGGACACCCCGCTGCCGGGCACCCCGTACGAGCTGCCGGCCGCGCCACCGGTCCGGGCCGGCATCGCGATCGCCGCGGCGTTCGACTCGGCGACCGTGCGGGGCAACCGGATCTGGGACAACCACGACGAACGCACCCAGACCCATGGGCTCTGGATCACGGCGGGAGGCAGTTGTGTCGGCTGCCGGGTGGAGGACAACGACCTGGCCGGCAACGCGGTGGCGGCGATCCGGTTGGACACCCCGCCGGTCGGGGGGCGCTGGGACCGCAACCACGGCGACCAGGACTGGGACTGACGACCCGTGTCATGCCGGCGCGGACGATCCCGGACATCGGTGCCTCCCGGCCCCGTCCGGCACCGCCCGGGTCCATAAGCCAGGCGTTCCCCGCCCGGTTCCCCGAAAAGCACGACCCGGCCCGAGAAACGCCGTACAGAATGTGGTCAAGGGGACTGGGAATGGGGGACGGAATATGGACGTGAGGCGGCGATTGACGCTTTTGGCGGTAACCATCGCAGCCGCACCGTTGGCCCTCGGCGGGTGCACCGCCGAGCGGAAGCCGGCGGCCGGGGCGGCACCCGGCGGGGCGGCCGGCCCCACGGTGTCGGTGAGTCCCGCCGATCGGGCGAAGGACGTGCCGATCAGCGCGGAGGTCGGCACCACCGTGAAGAACGGTCGGGTGAGCAGCGTGAAACTCACCGACGACAAGGGGAAGGCAGTTGCCGGTGAGCCGAGGGAGGACGGGTCGAGCTGGGTGCCTGCGGTCCCGCTGGGCAGCGGCCGCAGGTACACCGCAGAGGTGACCGCAACCGGCGACTCGGGCCGGACGACGGTCGGGCGCACCACGTTCACCACGGTGACGAATACGCACCGGCAAGCGTTGACCAGCGTGCTCTATTTCGCCGGTAACCAGACGTACGGCACCGCCATGCCGGTGACTGTGGCATTCGAGCCGGCAATTCCCAAAGAGGCCAGGGCGGCCGTGCAACGACGATTGTTCGTGAAGACCGACCCGCCGCAGCCGGGCACCTGGTCGTGGCTGGAGGACGGCAGCCAGGTCTACTACCGGGCACCTGACTTCTGGCGTACCGGTACGACGATCAGCGTCCGGTCCGCGCTGGCGGGCCTGCCGATCGGCAAGGAGTACGTCGGTGACGATGACCGGCGGTCCACCTCGAAGATCGGTCGGCAGGTCGCCTTGGACATCGACAACGCCACCAAGCAGATGTCGGTCTTCCAGGACGGCAGGCTGATCCGCAGGATCCCGGTCAGTCTCGGCAAGCCGAGCACGCCGAGCTCCAGCGGCAAGATGGTGATCATGGAGAAGCACCAGCAGACCCGCTTCGACACCCGGGGCGAGCCCGACGGGGGTTACGTGGTCGACGTCGAGGACGCCCAGCGCCTCACCTGGGGCGGCGAGTTCATCCATGCCGCCCCCTGGTCGGAGGGCGACCAGGGCTACACCAACGTCTCGCACGGCTGCGCCAACGTCTCGTCCACCGCCGCCGACTGGCTGATGGGCGTCACCCAGGTCGGCGACCTGGTCACCGTCAAGGGCACCGAGGTGCCGTTGCGACCGGGCAACGGCTGGACGGCCTGGAACACCAGCTGGGCCGAGTTCGCCAGGGGCAGCGCGCTGCCCGTACCGCCGGGCCTGAAGCCGGCGCCGACCACCAGCCCGGCGCACCCGGGCGCGGTCGCCGGGGGCTCGTCACCCGCACCCGCGCCGTCGGCCAGCGGCGGCTGACCACCCGCCGGGGGAGGAACGACCGGGTACGACCGGTCCGCCCTTGCGGGCGGCCGGTCGTACCGCGTCCTGCCAGGGGTTCCGCGCGTCTTACGGGCGCTGCGGGTGCCGCCTCGCGTGACCGGCGGTGCTCCACCCTGAGGAGGAGTCGGGGTCGGCTCCGGGGCGACCCTGGGACTACCCGGAAACCCACCTCGGGCAGGGCGGAAACGTCGGGGGTGGGGGCTAGATTCGGGGCATGACACAGGGAGAGGACCGCTTCCACGTGCGGCTCCGGGTGGCCGACGACGTGGTCGAGGTGCGCGCCGTGGGCGAGATCGACATCGCCACCGTCGGCGCGTTCCGGGCCGCCCTCTGGGCCGCGCCGGCCCGCCCGCTGCTCCGGCTCGACCTCTCCGGGGTCCAGGTGCTCTCCGCCGCCGGGGTGCGGGCGCTGGTCGCCGCCCACCTGAGGGCCCGGGCCCGGGGCGGCGAGCTGGTCGTGGTCGACCCCGATCCGGTGGTCGCCCGGGTGCTGCGGGCCACCGGCCTGCACCGGATCATCGCGGTCCGGCACGGCGACGCCCCGGCCGAGGTCACTCCCCGACGCCTGGCGGCCTGCGCCTGACCGATCACCGGGCGCCCCGGTCCAGGTCGCGTCCGTCGGGTCCACCGCCCGTCGCCCGGATCGGGTCGGCAGGTTCGTCGGTCGGCCGCGAGACCCGGCGGTGGGCCGCCGGACGGTGCCGGCGGCCCACCGGAGTTCAGCGGACGCCGAGCAGGTCGACGACGAAGACCAGGGTCTCGTTGGGCTTGATGACGCCGCCCGCGCCCCGGCTGCCGTAGCCCAGGTGCGGCGGGATGGTGAGCCGGCGACGGCCGCCGACCTTCATGCCCACCACACCCTGGTCCCAGCCGGCGATGACCTGGCCGCCGCCCAGGGGGAACTCGAAGGCCTCGCCGCGGTTCCAGGAAGCGTCGAACTCGCGGCCGGTGGAGTGGGACACCCCGACGTAGTGCACGTTGGCCAGCTGGCCCGGCTGGGCCTCGGGGCCGTCGCCGACGGTGATGTCCTCGATGACGAGGTCGGCCGGCGCGGCACCCTCGATCGGGCCGATCTCCGGCTTGCCTGCCTGGGGCGTGTTCATTGCTGATCTCCTCCGTCGTCGCACGATCGTCCGGTCGGTGTCGATCCTGCCCGATCGCGACGCACCGATCGGCGGCGGTCCCGGAGCCGGGTCCGCCGCCGTGCCGACGCCGCCGATGCCGACACCACCCGCCGCGATGCCCACGTCCCTGCGCGGACCGCCGACCGGGGGTGGACGCCCGGCAGGGGCGTCACCGTCGAGGTGACGCCCCTGCCACTCGGTCGGCTGGCCGGGCCAGCCGAACCGGCTACCTGAGCCAGCCGAACCGGCGAACCAGTGGGAGGGTGGCCCAGACCCGGCCGAGGCCGAGGGTGTTCCCCGCGCCGACCAGGGCGAGACCGGCCAGCACCGCGGCGTAGATCAGGTGGTGGTCCATGAAGAGGTTGTTCTCCGGAGGCAGGACGGCGGTCCACATCAGCACCATGAGCAGGCCACCGGTGACCGCGGCGAGCCGCATCCCGATGCCGAGCAGCAGGGCCACCCCGATCCCGGCGAGGCCGATCATGAACAGCCAGTCGGCCCAGGCCGCCCCGGCGATGTCCTGGTAGAGCCCCTGGAACGGGCCCTTCGCGCCGAAGGCGAGGAAACCCTTGGTCGGGCTGCCGCCGTGGATCCAGGCGTTCTTCGTCGCGGTCTCGTGACCGAGGCCGAAGAGCTTGTCCAGGAACGCCCAGAGGAAGATCCAGCCGAGGGCGAGCCGGGTACCGGCCCAGACGTACCGGGCGGCGCGCTGGCGGGTGGTCTCGGTCCCCGCCACCGGTGCGATGCTCCCGGCGGTGGTGTTCCGCTCGATCGTCGCGGTCATGGTCTCCACGTCCCTTCTCTGCCTGGCACCGCACTTCCCGGTGGCAGTTCCATTCCACGCCCGTCGGGCTGCTCGCGGCAGGGCCGACCGGTCCGTGCCGCGGCGGGACCTAAGTCCCCTGACGGGGGCGTCCGGACGGGACCTTCGACCCCGGCGGCACCGGTCCGTCCGCCTCTGCCCCGGCCGGTCGGGCCGGCCCTAACGTCGGTCGGGAGAGCCCCCGAGGAGGTCGTGATGAGGACGTGGCAGGTGGACGACGTGATGACCCGGGAGGTAGCCACGGTGGGGGAGGAGACCCCCTACCGGGCGATCGTCGACGTGCTGATCCGGCGGGGCATCAGCGCGGTGCCGGTGGTGGACGGGTTCCGTCGGGTGCTGGGTGTGGTGTCCGAGGCGGACCTGCTGCACAAGGTGGAGCATTCCGGGGCGCAGGAGGAGCGGCGGGTCTTCGTGGGCCGGCGGCGTCGGGAGTCCCTGGAGAAGGCCGAGGCGCTGCTGGCGGGGGAGCTGATGACAGCGCCGGCCGTCACCACCCGTCCGGGGGCGTCGCTGCCGGCGGCGGCGCGGCTGATGGACCGGGAGGCGGTCAAGCGGCTGCCCGTCCTCGACGACCTGGGCCGGCTGGTGGGCATCGTCACCCGCAGCGACCTGCTGAAGGTGCACCTGCGCAGCGACGCCGAGATCCGCGAGGACGTGGTGCAGGAGGTGTTGCGGCGGGTGCTGGCCGTCCGGGACGGTCTGGTCACCGTGCAGGTCCGCGACGGCGCGGTGACGCTGGACGGCCGGCTGGACCGGCGGACCGCCGCCGAGCTGGCGGTGAAGCTCGCCGGCCAGGTCAGCGGGGTGGTCCAGGTGACCAGCACCATCGGGTACGACCTGGACGACGCCACCGTGGCGCAGCGGACGCCGGGCGGGGTCACCCCGGTGGCCTGAGCACCACCGTGGGTCGGTCACCGGGGCGGGACGGTCGGGCGTCACCGCCCCGGGCTCACTCCCCGCAGACCGCGAGCTGGGCGGTGAGCAGGGCGGGTGCCTCGGCCAGGGACGGGCCGTACCAGGTGAGATGGCGGCCGGAGACCAGCGCGCAGGGGACGCCGGGGAAGGCGTCCGGCCCGTCCTCGGCGGTGAACGCGTACGGCTCGTCGGGGAGCACCACCAGGTCGGGCCGGCGGGCCCGCAGCGCGTCGAGGCCGGGACGCGGATAGCGCTCCGGGTCGTCGTCGTACAGGTTGACCACCCCGAGTCGGCGCAGCACGTCCCCGGCGAAGGTGTCCCCGCCGAGGACCACCCAAGGACGACGCCACACCGGCACCACGGCCCGGCGGACCCCGGCCCCGACGGTGGGATCGGCCCAGGCCCGGCGGGCGTCGGTCAGCCAGCGGGGTTCCCCGGTGACCCCCAGCGCGGCGAGCATCCCGGCCAGCTCGTCAAGCGCCTGCGGTACGGTCCGCGGGTAGGTGACCAGCACCGGCACCCCGGCCGCGGTGAGCGCGTCCGCGTCGGCCCGCCGGTTCTCCTCCACGTTGAGCAGCACCAGGTCCGGCCGCAGCTCCCGGATGCGGTCCAGGTCGGGGTACTTGCTGCCGCCGACCCGGGCGACGTCCAGCCCCGCCGGGTGGACGCACCAGTCGGTCGCGCCGACCAGCATCTCCGGTACGGTCGCCGCCACCGCCTCGGTCAGCGACGGCACCAACGAGACCACCCGCATTCCGTGTCCCCCCGTTCTCAGTGCTGGGCGGCGCTCGCGACGGCCTCCCGGGCGACAGTGGCCACCGGAACGCCCTCCCGGGCCGCCCACCCGACGGCATGCCGGACCTCGGCCACCGGCATCGGCCGCCGGTCGGTCACGGTGACCGCCGCGTGCACCGCGAAGGACACGAAGGGGTACGACCGGGCGAGCCCGGCCACCGAGGCGTGCACCTGACCGGCCACCGCCAGCGCCTCCTCCCGGGTCAACGCCGGCAGGACCAGCAGGTACTCGTCGGGGGCGAGGCGGACCGCCCGGTCCACCGGCCGCAGTGGCGCGGTCAGCGCGGCGATCACGGCCTGCGCCTCCCGGGCGGCGCTGCGCCGTCCGAAGCGTTCGGGGGCGCCGGCGGGCTCACTGACCCGTACCCCGATC
Source organism: Micromonospora sp. NBC_00421 (assembly GCF_036017915.1). Taxonomy (NCBI): domain Bacteria; kingdom Bacillati; phylum Actinomycetota; class Actinomycetes; order Micromonosporales; family Micromonosporaceae; genus Micromonospora; species Micromonospora sp. NBC_00421. Next base: position 2,494,235 of record NZ_CP107929.1, on the reverse strand, counting down.
AGGGCCACCGGCAGGGTGCCTGCGGCGGTCACCCCGCCCATCCCGGTCCAGCGGTGCAGCGTCGGCTCGTCCACCAGCCCCGGCGGGCCCTCCACCGGCTCGCCGACCCGATCCGACCCGCTGCGGTGGGCGCGGTCTACCCGCTCGGCCATCAGCCGCAACGCCGCCTCGGCCCGGCTCTCGCCGGGGGTCGCCGGCAGGTCCCGGACCCGGCGTAGCACCTGGTCGATCGCGGTCAGTGCGGCCGGGGGGAGCCGGTCGCCGAGCTGCGCCCGCAGCCGGATCACCTCGTGCAGGGCCTCGTCCCGGCGGAAGCCCCAGCGGCCGGAGAAGAGCCGACCCTCCTCCAGCGTGCCGGCCGCCGCCACCTCACGCTGGTCCCGGGCCACCAGGCTGGCCCCGAACCGAGGGGTCAGCGCCACCACGCTCCACTCCCGCGCAAGCTCCTCGGATTCGTCAAGCGCCACCGCGTACGCCCCGGGTGGCAGCTCCGGTGGTGTCTCCCCGACCAGCCCGACCACGGTGACCGCCGCGCTGGCCGCGATCCGGCCGTAGCGGGCCTGTTCCCGCAGGAAGTAGGGCATCCGCTGGAACAGGGCGATCACCACCAGTGGCCCGTCCTCGGCGGTGGCCAGCGCCGACCGCTCGATGGCGTGGGAGACCGTGACGAGACTCCGCTTGGTCAACAGTTCCGGGGCCGGTCCGTCGTGCAGCACCCCGTGAGCGTAGAGAAACCGGTCGGGGCACACCAACCGCCCGGGACCGCCACCAACGTCCGGCACCGCACCGGCCGGCACCGACGGACCGACCGACACCGCACCGACCGACGCCGCACCGACCGACGCGCACCGACCGACGCCGCACCGACCGGCCGCACCGACGAGGCGGGAACCGTGCTCGACGTCCTAGACTCGTCCGGTCACCTTCCCCGCCATGGACGGACCGACCCGACGATGACGCGTACCGCCACCGACGACGGCGCCCGGCTGCGGCCGGTCCCGGCCGGTGCGGCGCCGCTGTTCGTCCGTGCCGGCCATGCGGTGTACGCCGCCCGCCGGCTCGGCGACCTGGTGTCGCGGCGACCGGCCGGGGTCACCGGGCACCAGTGGAGCTCGGCCCTGCGGGAGGAGTTCGACCACGTCGTCTGCGCGGCCGACACCGGTGTCCCGCTGTTCGCCCTGACCGTCGGCCCCACCGCGCCGGCGGGTTCGGCCGGGCAGCGGGCCGAACGGATGGGTGCGGCGGTGTGCACCGCCGTGGGCCTGCCGGTGCTGCGGATCGGGTCGCCGACCCTGCGGGCCGCGCGACACGGCCGACGGATCGTCACGTACGTCGTGGATGCGCGCGCCTACGCCGCCGGTGCCGCCTCGGACGACCCGGACGACGCGCCGGTCGGCTTCCGCGACATCGTCGGCCGGCTGCCGGACGGGCGCACCGGGCCGGTAAACGACCTCGGCGCGTTGTCCCGGGTGGCGGCCGTCGAGGCGTACGTGTCCCGGCGGCTCAGCGACCCGATCGTGCGGGGGCTGCACGTGCATTGGCAGGGTGGGGTGGCCGAGGGCTGGAGCTGGGTCGAGGTGCGGCCCGGCCGGAGTCTGGTGGAGCGGGTCACCGTGCACGAGGCCCGGCTGCACTGCGGGATCGACCCCGGTCGACTGGCCGAGGATCTGGCGGCGGTGGCGGTCGGCGACCGGCTGGCCGGGGCGGAGTTCGACGAATCCACCCTGCTCGACCGGGAAGAGTTGCGGCGGCAGATCCGCACACTGCGGGACCGGCGGGACGAGTTGACCGCGCCGTTCGCCTTCGACCACCTCTGCGTGGACTGATCCGGCACACGACCGGCCGTCATTTTCCGGCGACGGTTGGTGACATTCCGGCCCGACCGGAAAACAGTCCCGGATCCTTCGATCCGCGTTGAACCTTCGTCCGCGCCGGCCCGTACCTAAGCGGGAATGGGCAGGATTTCCCCAGCCGCGCCACCCGACGCGGCGGACGGTGCGGGAAGGCATCGTCGGCCATCGACGTGCGACCGGAACGTCGCAGTGCCCCGGGCGGGGGCGACGGACCCGAAAGGGCGTCTCCTCGTCGGGGACACGAGTCAGGTACCGGATCGAGAAGGAGAGCAATTCGATGCGCAGGTCCACAGGGGCACGCCGGTCATCCGGTAACGCGCGGAGCAAGCGGCTGCTGGCGGCGGTCGGTGCGCTCGTCGTCTTCGGCGGCATCGCCGCCGTCACCCAGATCTCCTCGGCCGGGGACAAGCCGAGGCAGCAGACCCGTAACGTCTCGTCGGCCTGCGTCGCACCGAGCCCCGGTGCCACCTCGCCGAGCGGGCGCGGCAGCACCACCCAGACGTGGCAGAACGGCCGCTGGGTCCGTAACCACTGGGGTGACGGGCAGATGTCCGTCGCCGAGTGCCAAGCCGTCAAGGCCGGCAACGCGCCGGTGACCACGCTCGCCTCGACGGTGGCCTGCCCGGAGGTCACCCCCCGGCTGCCGCAGATTCCGGCCCAGGCCAAGGCCGAGGTGGACAAGGAACTCGCCCTGCTCAAGACCCAGATCGACGACGCCAACAAGCGGTTGGCCGCCGAGGGGCGCAACGGGCAGGCGTTCATCAACAACGCCATCCTCGGCCCACTGGCCGACAAGCGACGGTCCGCGCTGAACCGGATCGCCACCGCGATCGGCCGGTTCGCCCAGCGCCCGCAGGGCCTGGATCAGCTCGCCGGCTGCCAGGTGGCCGCCAACAACGGCGGCCAGAACGGTGGCAACAACAACGGCGGCCAGAACAACGGCGGCCAGAACGGCAACAACGGCGGCCAGAACGGCAACAACAACGGCGGCCAGAACAACGGCGGTCAGAACGGCAACAACGGCAACGCCCTGGGCGTGCTCGCGAAGGACTGCGGCAACAGCAAGCTGCAGCCGCACGACGGCTTCCAGAACGGCAACCGCTGCGTCAGCACCGCCTTCGGTGAGGTCGGCGCGGCGGCCAGCAACCCGTCGCTGCTGATCACGCAGTTCCCGAACCAGGTGCGACGCAACCAGGCGTTCAGCCTGAAGGTCTCCACCCGTAACCTGGTCCGGGACCGGTTCCTGGCGGCCGGCCAGGGTGGCTACTACGTGGAGAGCTCGGTGCTCAACGGCCAGGGTCTCACCCGCGGCCACTTCCACACCGCCTGCCGGATGCTCCAGAGCACCAACCAGGCCCCGTCCAACCCGCAGGACGTTCCGGCGTTCTTCGTGGCCACCGAGGACGGCAAGGGCGGCAACCAGGCCGACGACGTGACCATCCAGATCCCGGGCCTGCCGCAGTCGGGTACGGCGCAGTGCGCGGTCTGGGCCGGCGACGGCTCGCACCGGGTGCCGATGATGGAGCGGGCCAACCAGACCCCCGCCTTCGACGTGGTGCGTATCCAGGTCAACTGACCGGACGGACGACGACGGCGACGGGCCGCCCCGGGTGATCCCGGGGCGGCCCGTGGTTTTCGTGGGACTCCACCCGGTCGGCCCGAAGCCGCCCGCCCTGTGGTGCGGGCCGGCCCGTGCCGACCCGCCTGTGGTGCCGGCCACCTGCCGACCCCGGGCCGTGGTGCGGGCCACCTGTGCCGACTCCGGGCCGTAACTGGTCGCGGCTGACCGGGCCGGCAACGGTTTTCGGCGGCGGGCCGACGGTTGGAAATTGTGGACAGCACGAAAAGCGCCGGGGTCACGCTGATATCTCAGCGTGACCCCGGCGCATCCGATCGTGACCCGACCTGCCGGTCAGCGGTTCTTCCACGCCTCCACGACCGACACCGGGATGCGACCACGCTCGGAAATCTCGTGGCCGTTCTTGGTCGCCCATTCCCGGATGGCGCGGTTCTGCTCGCGATCCATTCCCGAGACCCCGGCCCGCGCGGGGCGGCGAGCCGGGCGACCGGCGTCGACCACGCCCCGACCCATTCGGCGGCCAGCGGTGATGTATGCGTCGAGCGTCTTGCGCAGCACCCCCGCGTTCTCGTCGGAGAGATCGATGGTGTACGCCGCCCCGTCCAGGCTGAACTCGACGGTCCGATCGGCCTTTCCGCCGTCGAGGTCGTCGGTCAGAACGGTGATTACTTTCCTTGCCATCGCCATTACTCCCTGTGTTGAGCGGGGTGTGCTAAGAGTTTGACCTATCTGACGCCAAATCCGCAACAATACGCCTCCCTTTCATTTGGCGGGGCGCGTGAATCCTGGGAAATCCGGGTCCGGGCAATGCTGGCCGAGGGTGATGGTGCCCCCGGGATGTGTCCTGGGTCACATCCCGGAACATGGGGAACGGTTTGTGACTTGAGTGAGACACGCTCAACTCAACCGATGGCAGGTGTCCGATGGCAACCCTTCCGGTACTTCCCCTGACCGACGTCGTCCTGCTGCCCGGCATGGTCATCCCGGTGACCCTCGACCCGACCACCCAGGCCGCGGTCGACGCGGCCCGGGCCAGCGGTGACAAGACCCTGCTCGCCGTGCCGCGCATCGACGGCGAGTACGGCCCCGTCGGCACGATCGCCACCATCGAGAAGGTGGGCCGGCTCCCCGACGGTGAACCCGCCGCCGTGGTGCGCGGCCTGGCCCGCGCCCGGATCGGCTCCGGGGTCCCCGGGCCCGGCGCCGCCCTCTGGGTGGAGGCCACCCGACTCGACGAACCCGCACCCGCCGGTCGCGCCCGTGAGCTGGCCCGGGAGTACCGGGCCCTGATGACCTCCGTCCTTCAACAGCGGGGCGCCTGGCAGGTCATCGATGCGATGGAGCGGATGACCGACCTGTCCGAACTGGCCGACGCGGCCGGCTACGCGCCCTGGCTCAGCCTGGGCCAGAAGACCGAACTGCTCGCCGCGCCGGACGTCAACGCCCGGCTGGAACTGCTGGTCGGCTGGGTCAGGGAGCACCTGGCCGAGCAGGAGGTCACCGAGCAGATCAACAGCGACGTCCGGGACGGGCTGGAGAAGTCCCAGCGGGAGTTCCTGCTCCGCCAGCAGCTCGCCGCGATCCGCAAGGAACTGGGCGAGGACGAGCCGGACGGCTCTGCCGACTACCGCGCCCGGGTCGAGGCGGCCGACCTGCCGGAGAAGGTCCGCGAGGCGGCCCTGCGCGAGGTCGGCAAGCTGGAACGGGCCAGCGACGCCTCTCCGGAGGCGGGCTGGATCCGGACCTGGCTGGACACGGTGCTGGAGATGCCGTGGAGCACCCGGACCGAGGACGACACCGACCTGGCGGCGGCCCGTGCGGTGCTCGACGCCGACCACGCCGGCCTGGCCGACGTGAAGGACCGCATCCTGGAGTACCTCGCGGTGCGCAACCGCCGCGCCGAGCGCAACCTCGGCGTGGTCGGCGGGCGCGGTTCCGGCGCGGTGCTCGCCCTCGCCGGCCCGCCCGGCGTCGGCAAGACCAGCCTCGGCGAGTCGGTGGCCCGCGCGCTGGGCCGCAACTTCGTCCGGGTGTCGCTCGGCGGCGTCCGCGACGAGGCCGAGATCCGCGGCCACCGGCGCACCTACGTCGGGGCACTGCCCGGTCGGATCGTCCGCGCACTGCGCGAGGCCGGCTCGATGAATCCGGTGGTGCTCCTCGACGAGGTCGACAAGCTGGCAGTCGGGTACGCCGGTGATCCGGCCGCCGCCCTGCTGGAGGTGCTCGACCCGGCGCAGAACCACACCTTCCGGGACCACTACCTGGAGGTCGACCTCGACCTGTCCGACGTGCTTTTCCTGGCCACCGCCAACGTGGTGGAGAGCATCCCCGGCCCGCTGCTGGACCGGATGGAACTGGTCACCCTGGACGGGTACACCGAGGACGAGAAGGTGGCCATCGCCCGCGACCACCTGCTGCCCCGGCAGCTCCAGCGGGCCGGGCTGACCGCCGAGGAGGTCACCGTGGCCGACGAGGCCCTCGCCCGGATCGCCGGGGAGCACACCCGGGAGGCCGGCGTCCGGCAGCTCGAACGGGCCCTGGCGAAGATCCTGCGCAAGGTCGCCGTCGGCCTGGCCACCGACCCGGCCCCGGTCCGGGTCGACATCGGCAACCTGGCCCGCTACCTGGGCCGGCCGAAGTTCACCCCGGAGTCGGCCGAGCGGACGGCGGTGCCCGGCGTGGCCACCGGCCTGGCCGTCACCGGTGCGGGTGGCGACGTGCTCTTCATCGAGGCCACCAGCATGGAGGGCGAGCCCGGGTTGACCCTGACCGGGCAGCTCGGCGACGTGATGAAGGAGTCCGCCCACATCGCGTGGTCGTACCTGCGCTCCCACGGGAGGCGGTACGGCCTCGACCCGAACGTCCTCGCCGGACACCGGATCCACCTGCACGTCCCGGCGGGCGCGGTGCCCAAGGACGGCCCGAGCGCCGGCATCACCATGGTCACCGCGCTGGCCTCGCTGGTGACCGGCCGACCGGTGCGGCCCGAGTTCGGGATGACCGGTGAGGTGACGCTCTCCGGCCGGGTGCTGCCGATCGGCGGGGTGAAGCAGAAGCTGCTCGCCGCGCACCGGGCCGGCCTCACCGAGGTGATCATCCCGGCCCGCAACGAGCCGGACCTCGACGACCTGCCCACCGAGGTACGCCAGGCATTGACCGTGCACACCCTGGCCGACGTCGCCGACGTGCTCGCCCTGGCGTTGCGCCCGGCCGACATCGACGCGGAGACGCTCGGCGGTCGGCCGGTCGGCGCCGCCTGACGGTCATCCCCGCCGGCTCCCGACGTCCACCGGGCGTCGGGGGCCGCCCGGCCCCGTAGCCTGAACCCGTCCCGTTCCCCGCATCCGCCACCGTACGGTGGCACCCCCGGAGGCGACCGCCCGTGAACGTGTTCCTGTGGATACTGCAGATCCTGCTCGCCGCGCTCTTCGCCGGCGCGGGACTGACCAAGCTGACCCAACCCAAGGAGAAGCTGCGCGACCGGATGAGCTGGGTGGAGAACGTGCCGCCCACCCAGGTCAAGGCGCTCGGCGCGGTCGAGGTGCTGGCCGCGATCGGGCTGATCCTGCCCGGCCTCACCGGCATCGCCACGGTGCTCACCCCGCTGGCCGCCGTCGGGCTGGTGATCGTGATGGCCGGCGCGGTCGTGGTGCACGCCCGGGCCAAGGAGCACCCGGGCACGGCGCTGACCGCGGTGCTGCTGGTCCTGGCGGCGATCGTCGCCTGGGGTCGCTTCGGGCCGTACCCGCTGTGAGGGACCACACCGCGCTGAGCAGACACCCGGTCTGAGGGACCGGTCCGCTCCGCGCAAGCGCGACCGGCCCGCGCCCCCGGTGGGGATGCGGGCCGGTGTCGCGTGGTGGTTCAGTGCCCCTCGCCGCCGCGGTCGCGCCGTACGGTCGCCTTGCGGCCCTTGATGGTGCTGTTGCGCAGGCCCGCGATCACCTCGTCGGCGACGCCCTGCGGCACCTCCACCAGGGAGAACCGGTCGGCGATCTCGATCGAGCCGATGTCCCGGCCGCTGACGTTGGTCTCCCCGGTGATCGCACCGACCAGGTCCTGCGGGCGGACCCCGGCGCGGCGGCCCAGGCCGATGAAGACCTGCGCGGTGCCGCCCGTGCGGGACCGGCCGCCACCGCGCCGCTCCCCACCCCGACCCTCGAACCCCGGTCGGGACTCCCGGGGCGCCCGGACCGCCACCTGTGGGATCTCCTCCTCGTCGTCGGAGCCCGGCAGGGCCGCCTCGTGGGCCAGCTTGACGGCCGCCAGCGCCACCTCCATCAGGTCGAACTCGTCGGACAGCGACTCGACGATCACCCGGAACGGGTCCAGGTCGTCCTCCAGCAGGCTCTCCCGCAGCGCCGCCTGGGTCAGTGCCATCCGTCGGGTCCGCAGGTCGGCCACCGTCGGGATCTTGTCGATGTCGATCCGTTGGCCGGTGACCCGCTCGATGGTCTTGAGCATCCGGTGCTCCCGGGGCTCGGCGAGGGTGATCGCCACCCCCTCCCGACCGGCCCGGCCCACCCGGCCGATCCGGTGCACGTACGACTCAGGAGCCGACGGCACGTCGTAGTTGACCACGTGGGTGAGCTGCTCGACGTCCAGCCCGCGGGCCGCCACGTCGGTGGCCACCAGCAGGTCGGCGGTGCCGGCACGCAGCCGTCCCATCACCCGGTCCCGCTGCTCCTGGCTCATCCCGCCGTGCAGCGCCTCGGCCCGGTAGCCGCGCCCGTTCATCGTCTCGGTGAGCCGGTCCACCTCCTCCCGGCTGCGGCAGAACACGATCGCCGCCGTCGGGGACTCCACGTCCAGCACCCGACCCAACACCGCCGGCTTGTGCGCCCGGGTGACGATGTACGCGCTCTGCCGTACCCGGGGTGCCTCGCCGGCCACCGGCTGCTCGCGCCCGATCTGGATCCGTTCCGGGTCGGTCAGGTGCTTACGGGCCAGTCCGTCGATCCGGGCCGGCATGGTGGCCGAGAAGAGCACCGTCTGGCGCTGGGCGGGCGCGTGCTCCAGGATCGCCTCGATGTCCTCGGCGAAGCCCATGTCGAGCATCTCGTCGGCCTCGTCCAGCACCACCGTGGCCAGCGAACCCAGCCGCAGGGTGCCCCGGGCGATGTGGTCCAGTGCCCGGCCCGGGGTCGCCACCACCACGTCCACGCCCAGGTCCAGGGCGCGGAGCTGGCGGCCGATCGGCTGGCCACCGTAGATGGGCAGCACCCGGGCACCGAGGTCCTTGCCGTATCGGTGGAACGCCTCGGAGACCTGCACCGCCAGCTCCCGGGTGGGCACCAGCACCAGCGACACCGGGTCGCCGCCGCTGCGGTCGTCCGGCATCCGCTGCAACAGCGGCAGGGCGAACGCGGCGGTCTTGCCCGTACCGGTCGCCGCCTGCCCGAGCAGGTCCCGGCCGGCCAGCAGCAGCGGGATGGCCTCCCGTTGGATCGGGGTCGGCTCCTCGTAGCCGAGCGCGGAGAGGGCGCCCAGCAGTTCGGCGCGCAGCCCGAGATCCACGAAGGCGGGCACCGTGTCGGAGTCGCCGGGGGCGGAGAGGTCGGTCGGTGTAGGTGCGGAACTCATGGGGCAAAGTTTTCCATCACCCCGGTCGGGCCGTTCCGCCGACCGGCACAACCGTGCCGGTCGGCACAACCCGTGCCCCCGCCCTGCCTCCCCGCCCGGGTCGGCCCGACCGGCCAGCCCATCGCCGGAGCAGGCCCGCCCGCCGGGATGGCCGTCCCGGTCACCGCCCGCCGACCGGAGCGGCCCGTGCCGGTGACCGTCCGCCCGGGTCACCGTCCGCCGGTTAGCCTGGCGGGCGTGCGTACGGTCGAACTGCTCTGCTGCCCGACGCTGGAGGAGACGGTGCGCGCCGCCTGGGGCCGGCTGGCCGGGGCGGGGCTGCCCAGCCTGGCCCGGCACGGCCACCCGACCAACCGGCCGCACCTGACGCTGGCGGCCGTCGAGGCGTTCCCGCCCGGCGCGGTCGACCGGCTCGCCGGGCTCCTCGACGCCGCGCTGCCCCTGCCGGTCCGGCTGGAGCGGGTGACGGTGCTCGACGGCAGCACCCCGCTGGTCTGGCTGGTCCGGCCCACCGCCGCGTTGACCGCCCTGCACGAGGCGGTCTGGGCGGCGCTCGACGGGGCGGACGGCCACCGGCCCTGGCACGCCCCGGGCCGGTGGGTTCCGCATCTGAGTCTCGCGCTGCGCTTCCGCGATCACGACCGACGGTTGGCCCGTGCGCTTACCGACGGCGACCGGCCCGAGGGCCGGTTCGTGGCGGCGCGCAGCTACGACGGCGACACCCGCACCGTCCATCCGCTGGGCGGCGGCATCCGGACGGCCCGGCTGCCGGGTGACGGCACCTGAACCGTCCCCGTCAGGGCCGGCCTGCACCGGCGACCACTTCCACCCGGACTGATGCTGGTCTATGGTGGTCGGAGCGCTCCCGTCGACGGTCTGTCCGACCGCCCGACAGATCGCCGCTGCGCCGGCCCGGTCGGGTGGTCACTGCCATCACCACCCGGAAGAGGCCCCATGCCCCAGCATCCCCGACGGCGTCCGGTCGCGCTCGCGGCCGCCGCCCTGCTCGCCCTCGGTGGGCTCGCGGCCGTGCCGCAGCTCGCCTCCGCCGCCCCCGACCCCGGCTCACCGGTCAAGGTCAACCAGGTCGCCTATGTCCCGGGGCTGCCCAAGCAGGCCACCGTCGTGAACACCGCGACCGCTCCGCTCGGCTGGACGCTGCGCAACGCCGCCGGCGCCACGGTCGCCTCCGGGCAGACCACGGTACGGGGTGCCGACACGCTCTCCGGCGACTCGGTGCACGTCGCGGACTTCTCCGCCTACGACACCCCGGGCACGGGCTACGTGTTGTCGGTCGGCGGGAGCAGCAGCTACCCGTTCGACATCTCCGCCGACCCGGTGCGCCGGCTGCGTGGCGACTCGCTCGCCTTCTTCTACCACCAGCGCAGCGGCACCCCGATCGACGCCCAGTACGTCGGTGCCCGCTACGCCCGCCCGGCCGGGCACGTCAACGTCGCCCCGAACCGGGGCGACGACAACGTGCCGTGCCGCACCTCCTGCGGTTACACCCTGAACGTGCGCGGTGGCTGGTACGACGCCGGTGACCAGGGCAAGTACGTGGTCAACGGCGGCGTGGCCACCTGGCAGCTACAGAACATCTACGAGCGGACGCTGTACGTCACCGGGGCGGACCGGTCGGCGGTGGCCGACGGCACGCTGGCCATCCCGGAGCGCGCCAACGGTGTGCCGGACGTGCTCGACGAGGCCCGCTGGGAGCTGGAGTTCCTGCTCAAGATGCAGGTGCCGGACGGTCGGAGCAACGCCGGCATGGTGCACCACAAGATCCACGACCAGAACTGGACCGCGCTGCCCACCCGTCCCGAGCTGGACAGCGAGCCCCGGCTGCTCTCCCCGGTGAGCACCGCCGCGACCCTCAACATGGCGGCGGTGGCCGCCCAGGCGTCCCGGCTGTGGAAGCCGTTCGACTCCGCCTTCGCCGCCCGGGCCCTCGTGGCCGCCGAGAAGGCGTACGCGGCGGCGAAGGCCAACCCGAACCGGCTGGCCCCCGCCACGGACAACACCGGCGGCGGCGCGTACGAGGACGCCACCGTCAGCGACGAGTTCTACTGGGCGGCGGCCGAGCTGTACGCGACCACCGGAACGGCCGGCTACCGCACCGACCTGAGCGGCTCCCCGCACGCCCGCGGCGCCAGTTTCACCCGTGGGGCGTACGACTGGGGTTGGACCGCCGGGCTGGGTGACACCACCCTGGCACTCGTGCCGACCGGCCTGCCCACCGGTGACGTGAGCGCGATCCGCTCGGCGATCGTCTCCTTCGCCGACCGGATGCTGGCCCAGACCGCCAACCAGGGCTACCCGGCCCCGGGCAGCGGCGACGGCCGGTACTACTGGGGTTCCAACGGCGCGGTAGCCAACAACGCCAACGTGCTCGCGGTGGCCTTCGACCTGACCGGCACGGCGCGGTACCGCAACGGGGCCTACGCCGCCTACGACTACCTGCTCGGTCGCAACCCGCTGAACCAGTCCTACGTGGCCGGCTACGGGGACAAGCCGGTGCGCAACGTGCACCACCGGTTCTGGGCCAACCAGAACGACGGCTCGCTGCCGATCGCACCGCCCGGTTCGCTCTCCGGCGGCCCGAACAGCGAGTTGCAGGACCCGGTCGTCCAGGCCCAGCTCGGCGGCTGCAAGCCGCAGAAGTGCTTCGTCGACGACATCGGCGCGTATTCGGTCAACGAGGTGGCGATCAACTGGAACTCGGCGTTTGCCTGGCTGGTGCACTGGGCGGCCGAGCAGGCCGGCACCGGCACCACGCCGAACCCGACGCCGACGCCGACGGTGTCCCCGACGGTGACGCCGACCCCGACGCCGACCGGCACGCCCACCGGGCAGCCGACGCCGACCCTGCCGCCGCCGACCACCACGCCCCCGGCGGGCGGCGGGTGCGCGGTGACCTACTCGGCGAACAGTTGGAGCACCGGGTTCACCGGCAGCGTCACGATGACCAACACCGGCACCGCGGCCTGGTCGTCGTGGCGGTTGACCTTCCGGTTCACCGGCAACCAGCAGATCAGCCAGGGCTGGTCGGGCCGGTTCAGCCAGACCGGCAGCGAGGTGACGGTGACCAACGAGAGCTACAACGGCGCGGTCGCCCCGAACGGTTCGGTCAACCTCGGCTTCAACGCCTCCTACAGTGGCGCGAACCCGACCCCGACCGGGTTCGCCGTGAACGGGACGGCCTGCACGGTGCGCTGACCGCCCCCACCGTGGGCCGCCGTGTCGCAACCGGCGGGCGGCCCACGGTGGCCACCGGGCCGATCCGGGGCGTGGTGCCGGCCGGGAAGGTCCACACCCCGCCCCAGGTCCAGTGCCGGCCGTCGCTACTGGAGCCCGCCTCCCGGGATGCACGTCGCCCTTCGAGGGGCATGGGCGGAATGCTGGTTCTCTGCCGGTTCACAGCGTTTACGGTGCTTTCAGGTTCATCCGCACCGTGTCGTACCGGGAGAGGACCGACCATGCGCGTGCCCAGCCGAAGCCCCGGCCCACAGGCCGGCGTGACCCCGCCCGCCCCGGCCCGGCGGACGCCCGTTTCTACGCGCGCCGCCCTCCCGGTCGCCCCCGACCTCGACGCCTACCGGGAGGCGGTGGCGGAGCTGCTGGTCGAGGTCGGCGCGCTGGCCGGCACGGCCGCCACCGCCGCCCGTCAGGTGCTGCTCGACCAGCGGTTGCGCGAACCGGCCATCGCCGACGTGCTCGACGCCACCGAGCAGGGCGTGCTCGGCGCCCGCGAGACGCTGCTGCTGGAGCTGGCCCGCCACCAGCCCGCCGGCCGCACCTCGGCCGCCGACCTGACCGCGCTGGTCCGCAGCTACCTGCTCTCCCGCATCGACCTCATGTGGTGGCGGGACGCCTTGCTCCTGCGCACCGACGAACAGGTCGACACGCACCCCGACCTGATCGACCTGGAGTGGTTGCGCCGACGCGGCCTGCTCGGCTTCCGCTACCGGGAACAACCGGCGGGTCTCCTCGGCCGTGGTGCCCACGCCGTGCGTCGCCGGCTGTTGCCGGAGGCCGCCCCGCCCACCGTCGGGGTGCCGTTCCGGCGGACCCGGCGGGAGATCGTCGCGCTCCTCAACGACCTGGCCCGGGAGTTCGCCCGGTCCGCCCCGGCGGGCACCCCGCCGCTGTGGGTGACCGGCCTGGCCCACAGCGCCGAACACCGGTACCGGTTGCGGCGGCTCGGGTATCCGGCCATGCTCCCCAGCGGGCACTGCCTCGGCTGGGCGGCCGACGTGGAGTTGGCCTGGTACGCCCGGTTCGGCGCGCGCGACGTGCTGGCCGAGATCCTGCTGGCCCGGCAGGCCGCCGGTGAGGTGAACGTCGTCGACGAGGGGACCGTCTGGCACGTCTGCCTGGCCCCCGCCGCCCGGGCCCGGCTGCGCTCGGCGTACGAGGCCGAGATGGGGATCTGAGTCCGGTCCCGGCGACCCGGATGGCTGGCCGCTCGGGCGCCGCAGGCCGGGTGTGCCGTCAGCCGACCACCAGCAGGGCGAGCACCGCGGCCAGCGTGGCGAGTACCGCGACCACCGCGCTGGTGGCCACGAACCGGCCCAGCGGCACGGTCACCCCGGCGGCCCGGCAGCGCTCGTACCACAGCAGGGTGGCAAGCGACGCCCACGGCACCGCCAGCGGGCCGACGTTGGTGCCGATCAGCAGCGCCAGCAGCCGGGTCTCGTCACCGGGTGGGAGCACCGCCTCGCCGGCCAGGTAGGCGGGCAGGTTGTTGACCAGGTTGGCCAGGAACGCGCCGGTGCCGCCGGCCCGCAGTGCCCCCACCGCGCCTCCGGCGTCCCCGAGCAGCACCGACACCAGGTCGTCCAGCCCGTGCCGGCCGAGGGTCTGCACCACCAGGAACAGGCCTGTCACGAAGACCAGCAGCCGCCAGGGCAGCAGCGCCGGCCGTAGGGTCCGCCGGGACCGGACCGCGAAGCCGAGCACCACCAGCCCGGCGGCGACGGCGGCGGCGACGCCGATCTCCACCCCGGCCAGGATGCCGCCGACGAGCAGCAGGCAACCGGCGACCGCCGTGCCGAACAGCAACCGGTCCGCCGGTCGGTACGGCGGGGGTGGGGTGAACCGGTCGGCGTCGCGTCGGCCCCGCCGCCAGTACCAGAACCACAACCCCGCCATGGTCACCATGATCGCCGCGACCTGCGGCAACGCCATCCTGGTCGCGTACGCGAGGGGGGCCAGGTCGATCCGGTCGGCGGCGAGCAGGTTGGTCAGGTTCGACACCGGCAGCAGCAGGCTGGCGGTGTTCGCCAGCCAGACCGTGGTCATCGCCAGCGGGCCCGGGGCGGTGCCCAGCTTGCGGGCCAGCGCGATCATCACCGGGGTGAGCAGGACCGCGGTGGTGTCCAGGTTGAGGGCGATGGTGGTGACCGAGGCGAAGCCGACGCAGAGCAGGAACAGGGCGGCGAAGCTGCCCCGGGCGGCGACCGCCAGCCGGGTGGCCAGCACGTCGAACACCCCGGCGACGGCGGTCAGCTCGGCGAGCACCACCACCGCGCCGAGGAAGAGCAGCAGCGGCAGGATGCGGTGCAGCGTCGCTTCGGCGTCGGCCCGGGGGAGCAGGCCGGTGACCACCGCGCCGACGCCGAGCACGGCCAGCCCGATCGCCACCTGGTCCAGCGGGTGCAGCCGCGGACGACGGGAGCGGTCGGTAGGTACGGGCGGTACGCCGCCGGCAGGTGCCACGGCGCCTGATCCTCGCACAGCCGGCCCGGGGCCGACGCCGGACCGCCCGGACCCGCGACCTGGCGGACCGGGCCGGGGAGTCCGGCCGCTGGCCCCGGGGTGTCCGCCCGCCCCCGACCCGGCGGACCGGGCCGGGGGCGGGCGGCGGAGCTACCAGCTCAGGTAGCCGGCCTGGGTCTGCACGTTCAACTCGGGGACCCGGACCAGATCCGCCGTCCAGGTCCGCCAGTCGCTGAGCTTCAGCACGTCCAGGCCCTTCTGGATGTCGCTGGAGTAGATGTGCCCGTTGTAGTAGTACGTCGACCAGGCGCCACCGGTGGTGAGCTGGGTGTCCGACAACGGCCCCCGCTCCCAGAAGCCGATCTCCTTCGGCCTGGTCGAGTCGGTGAAGTCCCAGACCGAGACCCCGCCCTGATACCACGCCTGCACCAGGACGTCCCGGCCGAGCACCGGGATCAGCGAGCCGTTGTGGGCCACGCAGTTCTCGGTGTCGGCATTGGTCCGGGGGATCTTGTAGTAGCTGCGGAAGACCATCTTCCGGGCGTCACCCCGGCCGGTGACGTCGTAGATGGCGTCCGCGCCACGGTTCGGGCCGACGACCTCGTTGCAGGTGGCCGCGCCGCCGCCACCGAGCTCGTCGGTGAACACGACCTTGGTGCCGGCGTTGTTGAACGTCGCCGAGTGCCAGAACGCGAAGTTGACCGTGTCCCGGACCCGGTTGATCACCCGTGGTGCCTCGCGGTCGCGGATGTCCAGCAGGACCCCGTCGCCCATGCAGGCGCCGGCGGCAAGGTCCTTGGCCGGGTAGGCGGTGATGTCGTGGCAGCCGGAGGTGGCCGAGGTCTGACCCGGGACGCCCTCGTAGCCGCCGTCCGGGAAGAGGTTCGGGGTGGCCACCACGGCCGCCTCGGTGGGCCTCTTGACCGGGACCTTGACGATCGAGATCGAGTCGTGCGGCGGCTGGCAGTCGGGGTAGTCCGCCCGGGGGCTGTACGACGACACGTACAGGTAGACCGTCCTGGGGTCCTTGCCCGGGACGAGGGTGTGGGTGTGCGAACCGCAGGCGGTCTCCACCGACTTGACGTAACGCGGGTTGGCCTTGTCGCTGATGTCGAAGACCTTGATGCCCTCCCAGGACTCCTTGACCGTCGCCGGTTGCGTCGTGCTGGCGCAGGAGTCGTCGGTGCGTGACGAGTCGGTGGAGAGGAAGAGCAGGTTGCCGTAGACCGAGATGTCGTTCTGTGAGCCGGGGCAGAGCACCTGCGACACGATCTTCGGGGTGCTGGGGCGGCCGATGTCGTAGACGACGAAGCCGTTGTAGTTGCCGACGAAGGCGTAGCGGCCCTGGAAGGCCATGTCGGTGCCGAGCGCGCTCGTGGTGTCGAAGGGGGCCTGCTTGGGCAGGTTGGCGACCTGGCGCAGGTTGGGGCTGCTGGAGATCTCGTCGACGGCGAGGCCCGGGGCCGACGCGGGCGGGACCTCGGTCGCGGTGACCGGCGCGGCGTTGCTCGCCGGGCTGGCGGCGACGCTGGCCACCAGCAGACCGGCGGCGACCACGCTGACGACCTTCAGCTGTCGCGGTCGGGGCAGGAGGAATCTGGTCATCGGCAGAACCCTTCGAAAGGGACGATGCGTGCCAGATACGTTACCGGTCAACGAAGGCAGTCGATGTGACCTGCGTCACATCTAAGTGCGATGGTGGATGGATACTATCGCGACGACCTCGATCGGAGGGGGAGTCGCATGACCGGCCGCCGTGGACGGATCCTGCTCGCCGTCACAGTTGCCGTCGCCGTCCTGCTGTCGATCGGGCTGGCTCTGCGCCCCGACGGCCGACCGACGCCGGCAGCCGACCCCACGGCCGCCCCGACGCCTACCCTCCCGGTCGACGCCCCCGGGGTGATCGTGCCCGGCCGGCCGGGGGAGTCCGCCGCCACCCGGCCCGCGCAGGAGGTCCGGGACACCAGCTCACCCCGGTACAACACCCCCGACGTCTGGTTCGTCCGGATGATGATCCCGCACCACCGGCAGGCCCTCCAGATGGCCGAGCTCGCCCCCGATCGGGCCGCCAGCGCACAGGTCAAGGCGATCGCCGCCCGGATTCGCGGTGCGCAGGGGCCGGAGATCGGGCTGCTACGCGGCTGGCTCGACACCCGGGGCCTGGCCGCCGAGGAACCCGGCCACGACCACGGCGGGATGCGCGGCATGCAGTCGCCCGAGGCGATCCGGCAACTCACCGCCGCCCGGGGCGCCGCCTTCGACCGGCTCTTCGTCCAACTCATGACCGCCCACCACGAGGGCGCGGTGACGATGGCGACCGAACTGCTCTCCGCCGGTGCCGACCAGCAGCTCAACGAGTTCGCCAACGCGGTGGCGACCGAACAGACAGTGGAGATCGCCCGGCTGCGCGAGCTGGTCTGACCCCGCCGACCGGCCGGTCCGCCCGAGCGGGGGGCATCGACCCAGGTCGGGGCACTACGCTCGGTCACCGTGAGTCGTACCCTCTTCGGTCGCCCGCTGCGCAGCGTCGCCTTCGACGTCGGCGTCTGCGGCCTGGTGGCGCTCTTCGCCGTGACCGGGGCGGAAGCCCAGCCCGGGGGCTGGCCGGCCGTCCTGGTCGGCCTCGCGATGACGCTGGCCCTGCTGTTCCGCCGGGTGCACCCGGCGCTGGTCGCCGCGGTGGTGGCCGCGCTGGCGCTGACCCAGGTGGTCGCCGGTTGGGGTGTGCTGGCCTACGACATCGCGGTGCTGATCGCCCTCTACAGCGTGGTCAAGTACGCCGACCGGCTGCGCGACGGCGTGCTGGCCGGGGTCGTCGCCGCCATCGGGGTGCTGCTGGCCGCCACGCAGTCCGAGTCCAACCTCGTCTGGTGGGCCACCGCGATCTACTTCGGCCTGGTCACCGGCGGAGTGTGGCTGGCCGCGTTGAACGTGCGCACCCGCCGGCTCTACGTGCTCAGCCTGGAGGAGCGGGCCGTCACCCTGGAGCGGGAGCGGGAGGCGGAGGCCCGTGCGGCGGTGGCCGGCGAGCGGGCCCGGATCGCCCGCGAACTGCACGACGTGGTGGCGCACAGCATGGCGGTGATGATCGTGCAGGCCGATGGGGCCCGCCTGCTGTTCGACCGGGATCCGGAGACCGCCCGGCACGCGGTGAAGGTGGTGGCCGACACCGGTCGGCAGGCCCTGGAGGAGATGCGTCGGCTGGTCGACGTGTTGCGGGAACCGGGCACGCCGGAGGCGACGACCGGCCCTGACGCCACCACCCCCACCACCGACCCGGAACGCCGCCGCGCCACCGTCGGGGAGGTGCCCGCCCTGGTCGGCCGGTTCCGCGACGCCGGCCTGCGGGTCCGGCTCCGCGCCGAGGGCGTGCCGGCGGCGCTGCCACCCGGGCTCGACCTGACTGTCTACCGGGTGGTGCAGGAGGCGCTCACCAACGCCCTCAAGCATGCCGGGGTCGGTGCGGACGTGAAGGTCGTGCTCGGCGTCGACGACGACCTGGTGGTCCGGGTGACCGACGACGGGCGCGGCCGTCCGCCGGTCCGCCCGGCCCCCTCCGGCGGTCATGGCCTGGTCGGGATGCGGGAACGGGTCGGTATCTACGACGGTCGGCTCAGCGCCGGCCCCCGCACCGGCGGCGGGTGGGAGGTCGAGGTACGGCTGCCGCTACCGTCGACCCCGGACCCGGAGGTGATCGCGGTATGACGGTGCGAGTGGTGATCGTGGACGACCAGGCGCTGGTCCGGGCCGGCTTCCGGATGGTGCTCGACTCCCAACCCGACCTGGCGGTCGTCGGTGAGGCGATCGACGGGGCGGACGCGCTACGGGTGCTGGCCCGGGTCGAGGCCGACGTGGTGGTGATGGACCTGCGGATGCCGACCATGGACGGGGTGGAGGCGACCCGCCGGATCTGTGCCGGTTCCGCCGACGGCCGGCCCCGGGTGCTGGTGCTCACCACCTTCGACACCGAGGCGGACGCGTTCGCCGCGCTGCGCGCCGGGGCCAGCGGTTTCCTGCTCAAGAACGTGCCGCCGGAGGACCTGCTGGCGGCCATCCGGGTGGTCGCCGAGGGTGACTCGGTGGTCGCCCCGTCGATCACCCGCCGGCTGCTCGACCGGTTCGCCGACCGGCTCGGCCCGGCCCCCGCCGAGGACCCACGGCTGGCCCAGCTCACCGACCGGGAACGGGAGATCCTGCTGCTTGTCGCCCAGGGGCTGGCCAATGCCGAGATCGCCGCCCGGGTGCACGTCGCCGAGGCGACCGTGAAGACCCACGTCGGCCGGATCCTGGCCAAGCTCCAGCTCCGCGACCGGGTCCAGGTGGTGGTCCTGGCGTACGAGAGCGGCCTGGTCACCCCGGGCGGCTGAGCCGGGTACGACCTGGGTCGTACGGGTCGCCCCGGTCAGGGGCGACCTGCGGCGGAGCCGGTCCGAGCGGCCGGGTGGACGCCGGCCGGTCCGGTGCTGCCTAGCGTCGGAGGAGACCTGCACACGCCGACCGGGAGTCCCCATGTCCGTCCCCACGTCCGTCCATCCCGCTACCGGTTGCCCGGGGCCCGTCCGGTTCGCAGCCGGCTGCTCCGACTCCGTCCGGCCCGCCACGGTCGTGGCCGTCGCCCACCGCCGGCGGTGACCGGGATGCTGCGCCTGACCCTGCGCACGCTGCGCGCCGACGCGCTGCGCCTGCTGCTCTCCTCGGTGGCGATCGTGCTCGGTGTCGCCTTCGTCGCCGGTACGCTGATGCTCACCGACGGCATGCAGGCCGGGGCGTACGAGCGGGCCGCCGCCTTCGACCGGCACACCGACCTCGGTGTCTACGCCGACCGGAGCGCCCTGCCGCCGTCCCTGGTCGACCGGGTGCGCGCGGTCGACGGGGTGGCCGCCGCCGCCGGTGAGCTGACCGCCCTCGCCGGGGTGGTCGGTGCCGACGGCCGTCCGGTGCTCGGCTTCGGGGTGCTCGCCGCGATCCCCACCGAACCGGCGCTGCGCTCGTACGACGTGGTCGCCGGCCGGCTGCCCGACCGCCCCGGCGAGGTGGTCCTCGACGCGCCCACGGTGGCACAGGAGGGTTTTGTCCTCGGCGCCCCGGTCTCCGTCGGCGGGTCCACCGGCCCGGCCCGCCCGTACACCCTGGTCGGCACTGTGGACGTGGCCGACACCACCCGGGACGTCGGTGGCCCGTTCATCGGCCTGGTCGGCCCGGACGCCCTGGCGGCCAGCGGGGAACGGGGCTACGGCCGGATCATGGTGGCCGCCGCGCCGGGCACGTCGGCGCAGACACTGGCCGAACGGGTGGCCGCGGTGGTGGGCGGCGACGCCACGGTGAAGTCACGGCAGCGCATCCTCGACGAGGCAGTCGAGGACGCGGTCCGTGACCTGGACCAGTTCCGGATGGTGCTGCTCACCTTCGCCGGGGTGGCGGTGGTGGTGGCCGGGTTCGTCATCGCCAACACCTTCGCCATCGTGCTCGCCCAGCGGGCCCGGCGGACCGCGTTGCTGCGGCTGGTGGGGGCGGGACGGGGGCAGATCTTCCGGGCCGCTCTCCTGGAGTCGGTGGTGCTCGGCCTGGTCGGCTCGGCCCTCGGGGTGGTGCTCGGCGTCGGCCTGGCCGCCGGAGCGTCGGCCCTGGTGCCGCGCTTCGACCTGCCGGTCTCCGGCGGCTTCACGCTCACCACCCGCACCGTCCTGCTCAGCGTGCTGCTCGGCACGGTGGTCACCGTCGGATCCGCGTTGGTGCCCGCCTGGCAGGGCACCCGGGTACCGCCGGTGGCCGCCCTCACCGACGCTGCCGGACAGCCGGCCCGGAGTGCCGGACGGGTCCGGCTGACCGTCGGCGCGCTGGTCGGGGCCGCCGGCATCGCCGCGCTGGCCGGGGCTGCCGCCGTCGGCCAGATCGTCCTGGTCGCCCTCGGCGGAGTGCTGGCCTTCTTCGGCATCGTGCTGTTCGGCCCGGTGCTGGTGCCGCTGCTGGTGCGGGTGCTCGGCCGGCCGTTGCGCCCCCTGCTGAGGGCCACCGCCGCGCTCGCCGTCGCCAACGCCGCCCGCAACCCGCGCCGGGTCTCCGCGACCGCCACCGCCCTGGTGATCGGCATCGGGCTGGTCTCGGCGTTCGTGGTGGGCGCCGGCAGTGTCAAGGTGGGCGTCGAGCGTGCGGTCGACGCCCAGATCGGCGTCGACTACGTGGTCACCGGCATCGGCAGTGACCTGCCTGCCACACTCGCCGGTGAACTGGCTGCCCGCCCCGAGGTGGGCACGGTGCACGAGCACCGCAGCCGGGTCGTCGACGGCGTCCAGCTGCGGTCGGCCCATCCGGCGCTGGTTCGTCGTACCCTCGCCGGGGTCGACACCGGGGACGTCGCCGACCTGGGGCCGGGGGCGGTGCTGGTGCACCGGGAACTGGCCGCCGCCCGGGGGTGGCGGGTGGGGTCGACGGTCACCGTCGCCGGGCGTCCGTTCCGGGTGGCCGCCGTGGTCACCGCCGACGGCCCGCTGCCGGCCCAGGTCTCCGCCGGGCACGTCGTCGACCTGACCGACGCCGACTTCACCAGGCTCTTCCCGACCGAACGGGGCTCCCTGGCCGAGGTCGAACCGGCCGCCGGGGTATCCGCCGAGCGGGCCCGCGCCGCCGTCGAGGCGGTGGTCGACCGGTATCCGACGGTGAACCTGATGGACCAGGCGGCCTACAAGAAGATGCTCACCGGCACGGTGGACATGCTGCTCGCCTTCGTCACCGCGCTGCTCGGCCTGGCGGTGGTGATCGCCCTGGTCGGTGTCGCGAACACGCTCAGCCTTTCGGTGCTGGAGCGGACCCGGGAGAACGCCGTGCTACGCGCCGTCGGGCTGTCCCGGGGGCGGATGCGCGCGTTGCTGGCCGTGGAGGCGGTGCTGACCGCCCTGGTCGGCGCGCTGCTCGGCACCGCGCTGGGCATCGGCGTCAGCGCCGGGGCGGTGGCCTTCGTGGCCCGGGTCGGTGGGGACTTCACCCTGGTGCTGCCCTGGGGACGGCTCGGGCTGATCCTGGCCGTGGCGGTGCTCGCCGCGTTGGCCGCCTCGGTCCTGCCGGCCCGCCGGGCGTTGGCCCGCCCGGTGGTGGAGGCGCTCGGCGCGGACTGACCCGGTCCGGCCCCGGGGCCGGCCGGCCCGGTGGTGGCACGGGCCGGCCGGCACCCGCTCAGAGCCGTTCCACCATCTCGCCCCGGCACCGGTCCCGGGTGTCGAAGACGTACCGGGCGTGCCGGGTGACCAGGTCGTAGTCGAAGCTGTCGTGGTCGGTCACCAGCACCACCGCGTCGGCCGCCGCGATCTCGCGCGCGGTGAGGTCGACCACCGCCACCCCGCCCGGGATGTGCTGCGGTTCGGCGTACGGCTCCACCGCGTGCACGTCCGCGCCGAGCGCCTGCAACCGTCGGGCCACGTCCACCGCCGGCGAGTCGCGCATGTCGCCGGTGTTCTTCTTGTACGCCAGGCCGAGCAGCAGCAGCCGGGCGCCGTTCACCGGTCGGCCGATCCGGTTCAACCCGGCCATCACCCGCTGGGTCACGTGCTCGGGCATCTGGTGGTTTATGTCGTCGGCCAGCTCGATGAACCGGAACGGTCGGCCCATGGTGCGCTTGACCTGCCAGGACAGGTAGCACGGATCGATCGGCAGGCAGTGCCCGCCGACGCCCGGCCCGGGACGGAACGGCATGAACCCGAACGGCTTGGACGAGGCGGCCTCGATGGCCTGCCAGGCGTCGATACCGAGGTGGTGGGAGGCCATCGCCAGCTCGTTGATCAGCGCGATGTTGACCTGGCGAAAGGTGTTCTCGATCAGCTTGGTCAGCTCCGCGACCCGGGTGGAGTCGACCGGCACGGTCCGCTCGACCAGCTGGCGGTAGAAGCCGTCCACCCGGGCCAGCGACGCCTCGTCCACCCCGGAGACCACCTTCGGGGTGTTCTCCAACCGCCAGGTGGGGTTGCCCGGGTCGATCCGCTCCGGGCTGTAGCCGAGGTGGAAGTCACCGGGGGTGCGCAGGCCGCTCGCCGCCTCGAGCAGCGGCCGGAGCAGGTCCTCGGTGGTCCCCGGATAGGTGGTCGACTCCAGCACCACAGTGCAGCCGCGCCGGACGTACGGGCCGACGGCGGTGCCGGCCTGTTCGACGTAGCTCAGATCGGGGGCGCCATCGCGCAGCGGGGTGGGTACCGTGATCACGCAGATGTCGAAGCCCTCGGCATCCGGGTACTCGGTGCTCGGCCGGTACCGACCGCTGGCCAGGGCGCGGCCGAGCCGGGTAGCCGGAATGTCCTCGACGAAGGACTCACCGGAGGCGAGCCGTTTCACCCGGTCGGCATCGACGTCCAGCCCGACCACGTCCAGCCCGGCCTCGACGGCGCGTATGGCCAGCGGTAGTCCGACGTATCCCTGGCCGATGACGACAAGCTTCTCTGTGTTCAACAGGGCTCCTGTGGCAGATGTATCCCACGAGGGAGCTTAGCTGGCGATATAGCAGATTAGTCCGTTTTGGTGCTGATGGCGTGTCGGGCGTCGGACCGGCTCAGGTGCCGGCCGGCGGCGGATTGTTACCGCCCCCGCCGCCCGTGTCGGCAGTGGTGGGCGGCGGGTCCGCAGGGGTGGACGCCGTGGTGGGCGGCGGGTCGGCGGGAGTGGACGCCGTGGTCGGCGGCGGATTCACCGGGGTGGCCGGCACCGACTTGGTCGGTACCGGCACGGAGGAGCCGTTCGGCGGTGGCGTCGGGCTGACCGACACCGACGGCGACGGCTTCGGATTCTGGTTCTCCGGCCGGTTCGGTCGTTCCGGTTCCTCGGACTCGGTCTCCTCGGTGACCGCCGGCACCTCGGTCTGGTCCGTGGGCGCGACCGCCGGGCCGGTGTTGCGGATGTTCGGCACGCCGTTGTCGAGCGACTTCGTGGCGCCGAGCGCGGCCCCGAGCGCGGTCAACGCCACCAGCACCACTGCCAACGCGCCGACCAGGGACCCTCGGCGGGTGCGCCGCGTTTCGGGGCCGACCACCGTCGTCGGCGTTCCGGGCGGGCCGACGCGTGGGCCGTCCGCCCCGGACGGGGCGCGCAGCGGCGAGGCGACCAGGGCGGTCATGGCGGCGGTGCCGTCACCGGTCGCGGCGCGGGCGGCGGTGGCCATCTCGGCACCGGTGGCGAACCGGTCCGCCGGGTCCTTCGCCAGTGCCCGCGCCACCAGGGCGCGGACCGGTGCCGGAATGTCCGCCGGCAACTCCGGGGGCTCGTCGTCGAGGTGCCGCACGGCCACCTGGAGCGGGTTGTCACCGGTGAACGGTGGTTGCCCGGTCAGGCAGCAGTGCGCCACCGCGCCGAGGGCGTAGATGTCGGTGGCGGCCGAGACCGGCCTACCGGACGCCTGCTCCGGCGCCATGTAGAGGGCGGTTCCCGGCACCGCGTTGGTGCTGGTGATGCTTGTCACATTCGTGGAGCGGGCGACCCCGAAGTCGACGAGCACCACCGTGCCGTCCTCCTGCACCAGCAGGTTGCTCGGCTTGACGTCGCGGTGCACGATGCCGCCCGCATGCGCGGCATGCAGGGCCTGGGCGGCCTGCGCCACGATCGACATCGTCTCGGTCACGTCCAGGTGGCCGGCCGACTCGATCCGCCGGGACAGCGGCTCGCCCTCGACGAACTCCATGACGAGGTAGTCGGCCCTGCTGTCGTCGGCGAGACGGTCCTCGCCGCAGTCGAACACCTGCACGATGCCGGGGTTGCGCAGTGCGGCCATGATCCGCGCCTCGGAGCGGAACCGGGCGATGAAGTCAGGGTCCGAGACGAGTGCCGGCAGCAGCACCTTCACCGCGACCTGGCGGCCCAGCACCAGGTCGGTGGCACGCCACACGTCGCCCATGCCGCCGGTGGCGACACGTTCGTCCAGGCGGTAGCGACCGCTGAGCACGAGCTCGGATGACAACACCCCCATACCGTACCCAGGGTCCTCCCGTCCGGCAGACGCCGATATCCCTTCCGGGCATCCGTGGGGCGGTCCGTCCAGGTCCGGGCACCGCCCACCTGACGAGTGGTGTCCGGTGGGCGACTGACTGTCACCGCCGGTCCCGGTCGACCTGCCGTGCGACGTCGGCCGTTGTCGCAGGGGCGTCCCGAAGGTGATCCGTGTTACGGCGACGCGCCGCCGGCTCGCTTGATCCATCTCACGCCGGCCGCACCGGTGACCGCTTGCCTCCACCGCCGGGCGGCTCCTAGTGTTGGCCCGCCCCGGTGCCCGCGCCGCCGCCACCGTACTCTCGCGGCGGTGTTCAGACGGGTCACCCGGCCTCCGGTGCCGGGGTGTGGAAGGGCCAGCGGGGGGCTGAGGGTGCACGAGAGTAACCGCCGGTCGGGCCGTGGCTGCGACGCGTCGCCCGTCGTCGGTCCGGATCGTGCGGCGGGAACGGTGCGACCATGACCGATGACCTGACCGGGGCGGTCGTAGCGGCGCAGGCCGGAGACGAGGAGTCGTTCCGACTTCTCTACCGCAGCCTCCAGCCGGGCCTGTTGCGGTACCTCACCGCGCTCGTCGGCCCCGACGCCGAGGACGTCGCCTCCGAGACCTGGTTGCAGATCTCCCGCGACCTGGCCCGGTTCACCGGCGGTGAGTTCCGTGCCTGGGCGGTGACGATCGCCCGCAACCGCGCCATGGACCACCTGCGTCGGCAGCGTCGTCGCCCGTCGCTGCCGGTGCCGGTGCAGGCGCTCAACGACCTCGCCGGTGACGCCGACACCGCCGAGCGGGCCGGCGAGACGATCGGCACGGAGTCGGCGCTGGCGCTGATCGCCACCCTGCCACCCCGGGAGGCGGAGGCGGTGCTGCTGCGGGCGGTGATCGGGCTGGACGCCGAGACCGCCGGGCGGGTGCTCGGCCGGCGACCGGGTGCGGTCCGTACGGCCGCACACCGGGGGCTGCGTCGACTGGCGGCACTGTTGGATCGCGGCGACGCGTCGCAGCCGTCCGACGACGAGCGGGTCGTCCCGCCCCGACCCCGGCCGACGCCACACGCGTCCCGGGCCGAGCCGGCGGACGGCTGACGTGAGGGGAAACTGGATGAACTTCCACCGGCCGGCCCGGTCCGGCCGGACGGTGGACCGGGCCGAGGCCGAGCGGTTGCTCGATCCGACCGGCACCGGCACGCCGTCCACG
The DNA here is from genome assembly GCF_036017915.1 of Micromonospora sp. NBC_00421. Lineage (NCBI taxonomy): Bacteria > Bacillati > Actinomycetota > Actinomycetes > Micromonosporales > Micromonosporaceae > Micromonospora > Micromonospora sp. NBC_00421. Next base: position 2,468,347 of record NZ_CP107929.1, on the reverse strand, counting down.
GACGACCCGCTCGCCCGGCTGCTCGCCGCTGCCGCCGCACCGGCCCGCCCGGACGAACTCGCTGGCGAGCACGAGGCGGTGGCGGCCTTCCGGGCCGCGCGGACCGCCGCCACCCCCGGGCCCGCAGTGGCCGGCCGGCGGCGACGGCGGCTGACCACCGGCGTGGTGGCCTGGATCGCCGGAGTGGCCGCCACCGCCACCGCCGGGGTGGCCTTCGCCGCCGTCACCCTCGACGACCGACCCCCCGAGCGGACGCCCGGGCCCGGCCCGTCCGCCTCCGAGACCGGGTCTACCCGGCCTACCCCGCACCGGCAGGGCCCGTCCCGGCGGTCCACCGCCGCACCGGGGGGTACCCCCTCGGTCACCGCCGTCCCGCCCGCGACTCCGCACGACGGCAAGCCGGCCGGCAGCGGCAAGTTGGTCGGGCAGTGCCGGGCATACCTGGCCAAGTCGTCCGAGCAGCGGCTGAAGGCGGTGACCCGGCCCGGTTTCGCCGACCTGGTGGCCGCCGCCGGTGGAGCCGACCGGGTGGAGGCGTACTGCCGGGAACTGGTCCCGGGCCACCCCTCGACCGGGCCCGACGATCCCGACGACGACGGGGACGGTGGCCCGAAGGACGATGACCCGGCGGGCCCCGGCCCCGGTGCCGGCAGCGGCCCCGGCGGCGGGGGTACCGGCCCGGGTGCCAGCCGGGGGCCCGGCGCGAAGAACTAGCCGACTGGTCGACGGGGCGACACCGGGAGTTTCTTCCATCGGGTCTGCGCGATCGGTCCGTTGGACGGAGGATGGAGGAACGGGGCGGCCAGCCGACGGCCCTGCCCCGCCCGGCCAGTACGGCCGGATCCCAGCGTGGGGAGGAGACCATCTCGTGGTGACGTCGCCGGAGCTGGACCGGTCGACCGTGCTCGGGGAGGTGGCCGGCGCGGCCGGATACCTCGCCCGGATCTGCTTCAAGACCGGGCCACCCACCCTCACCGGCGTCGAACTGGAATGGACAGTCCACGACGCCGCCGATCCCGCCCGGCCACTGGACCGGGCGCGGCTACGGACGGCACTCGGGCCGCACAGCCCACCCACCCTGGACGACACCAGCCCGGCCCGCCCCCTGCGGCACGGCAGCACCGTGACCGTCGAGCCGGGCGGCCAGGTGGAGGTGTCCACCGCGCCGCGAACCTCGGTCGCCGCGCTGGTCTCGGCGACCCAGGCCGACATCGACGAACTCGACGCCCTGCTCGCCCGCGCCGGCCTGGTGCTCGGGCGGACGGGCATCGACCCGTGGCGGGCCCCGCGAGCGGTGGTCGACACCCCGCGCTACCGCGCCATGCGCTGCGTCTTCGACCGCCGTGGCCCGGCCGGGCGGACCATGATGTACAGCACCGCAGGCCTCCAGGTCTGCCTCGACATCGGTGAGCCGGCCGGGCTGCCCGACCGCTGGGCGGCGGTGCACGCGATGGGGCCACCGCTGGTGGCGGCCTTCGCCACGGCCGACCGGCACGCCGGCCGGCGTACCGGCTTGGCGTCCGCCCGGATGGCCGCCTGGATGGACATCGACCCGACCCGCACCGGCCCGGTCTGGTCGGCACACCACCCGGACCGGGACCCGGTCGCCGCCTGGACCGAGTACGTCCTCGCCGCGCCGCTGCTCTGCCTACGGCACGACGGCCCGGACTGGACGCCACCGCCGGGGATCACCTTCGCCGACTGGATAGCCGGGGCGCTGCCGTTCCCACCCACCACCGACGACCTGGAATACCACGTCAGCACGCTCTTCCCGCCGGTCCGCCCGCGCGGCTACCTGGAGGTCCGCTACCTCGACACCCAGCCCGGCCGGGACTGGACCGTCCCGCTGGCCGTGCTGGCCGCGCTGCTGCACGACGAGCGGACGGTCCGGGCGGCCCGGACCATCGCCACGCCGGTGGCCGACCGCTGGCACACCGCCGCCCGGCAGGGCCTGGCCGACCCGTCACTGGCCACGGCCGCCGCTGCCCTGCTCGACCTGGCCCGGCAGACGTTGCCGGTCCTGGACCTGCCGACCGAGACCCACGACGAGATCGACCGCAGGATCCGGCGACGGATCGCCACCGCGGAGAGGGGGAACCGGTGACCACCACCGAAGAACCGGGCACCGAGGCCGAACCACTGCGCAGCCGGATCGCCGCCGAACTGGCCCGGACCCGGGCCCGCACCGACGCGCTCACCACCGCCGTCGACGACGACGACCTGGTCCGGCAGCACTCGACGCTGATGTCCCCCCTGGTCTGGGACCTCGCCCACGTGGGCAACCAGGAGGAACTCTGGCTGGTCCGTGACGTCGGCGGCCGGGCGCCCGTCCGGCAGGACATCGACGACCTGTACGACGCCTTCAAGCAGCCCCGCAAGGACCGGCCCGCGTTGCCGCTGCTGCCACCGGCCGAGGCGCGGGCGTACGTGGCGACCGTCCGCGACAAGGTCCACGACCTGCTCGACGGGATTCGGTTCACCGACCGGGCGCTGGTCGCCGACGGGTTCGTCTTCGGCATGATCGTGCAGCACGAGCAGCAGCACGACGAGACCATGCTCGCCACCCACCAGCTACGGTCCGGCCCACCGGTGCTCGACGCGCCCCCGCCACCGGAGCCCCGGGCGCGGGTCGCCGGCGAGGTGCTGGTGCCGGCGGGAGCGTTCACCATGGGCACCTCGACCGACCCGTGGGCGCTGGACAACGAACGGCCGGCGCACACCGTCGACCTGCCCGCGTACGTCATCGACGCCGCGCCGGTGACCAACGGCGCGTACCGGGAGTTCCTCGCCGACGGCGGGTACGACGACCCGCGCTGGTGGAGCGCGGCCGGCTGGCGACACCGCACCGAGGCCGGGCTGACCGCGCCGATGCACTGGCGACGAGACGGCGACAGCTGGGCCTGTCAGCGGTTCGGGCGGTGGTCACCGGTACGCGACGACGAGCCGGTGGTGCACGTCTGCTGGCACGAGGCGCAGGCGTACGCGACGTGGGCCGGCAAGCGGCTGCCCACCGAGGCCGAGTGGGAGAAGGCGGCCCGCTGGGATCCGGCGACCGGCCGCTCCCGGCGTTGGCCGTGGGGCGACGAGGAGCCGACCGCCGAGCACGCCAACCTGGGGCAGCGGCACCTGTGGCCGGCGCCGGTCGGTGCCTACCCGGCAGGTGCCTCGCCGCTCGGTGTGCACCAGTTGATCGGCGACGTCTGGGAGTGGACGGCCAGCCCCTTCCACGGCCATCCCGGATTCGCGGTGTTCCCCTATCGGGAGTATTCGGAGGTGTTCTTCGGCGGCGACTACCGGGTGCTGCGCGGTGGCTCGTTCGGCACCGACCGGTCGGCCTGCCGGGGCACCTTCCGCAACTGGGACCACCCGATCCGGCGGCAGATCTTCAGCGGCTTCCGCTGTGCCCGTGACGCCCGGCCCGAGGAGGTCCACGGGTGATCGGCGGCGTCGCCTGATGTGCCGGCACCTGGCGTACCTCGGCCCCCCGGTGACCCTGCGGACGCTGCTGTACGACCCGCCGCATTCGCTGGTGCGGCAGTCCTGGGCGCCGCGGGACATGCGCGGCGGCGGGACGGTCAACGCGGACGGCTTCGGCGTCGGCTGGTATCCCGGCACCGGGAGCCCGGTGCGGTACCGGCGGGCCGGGCCGATCTGGTCTGATCCGACCCTGCCCGAGCTGGCCGGGGTGACCCTCTCCGGCGCGGTGCTGGCGGCGGTGCGCTCCGCGACGGTCGGCATGCCGGTGCAGGAGAGCGCCGCCGCGCCCTTCGCCGAGGGGCGGTGGCTGTTCAGCCACAACGGGGTGGTGCGCGGCTGGCCGGACTCGATCCTCGCGCTGGCCGGCGGGCTGCCGGTGCGGGACCTGGTCACCCTCGACGCGCCGACCGACTCGGCATTGCTGTGGGCACTGGTGCGGCACCGGTTGCGGGCCGGCGCGTCAGTGACGGAGGCGGTCACCGCGACGGTGCGGGAGGTCGCCGCCGTGGCCCCGGGATCACGGTTGAACCTGCTGCTCACCGACGGGGTGTCGGTGGTGGCGAGCGTGTGGGACCACGCGTTGTCGGTGCGCGTCACCGGCGACGCGGTGCTGTTGGCCTCCGAGCCGGTGGACGACACACCCGACTGGCAGCAGGTGCCCGACCGGCAGTGGGTGCGGGCGGGGCCGGGCGGGGTGCACCTCGGCGAGCTGGGGTGACCGTGCGGAACTGGACGATTGTGGTGCAGGAGAGGACATCTGATGAGCGCGGAACCGCTGGAGATCTATCTGGAGGAGCGGGACCTCGACCGGGCCCTGCGGTCCGATGTGCGGACCGGCCTGGCCGCCGACCCGAAGTGGCTGCCACCGAAGTGGTTCTACGACGCCCGGGGCAGCGAGTTGTTCGAGGAGATCACCCGGATGCCGGAGTACTACCCGACCCGGGCGGAACGGGCAGTGCTCGCCGAGCGGGCGGCCGAGGTGGCCGGGTCGACCGGGGCGAAGACGCTGATCGAGCTGGGCTCGGGTTCGTCGGAGAAGACCCGGCTGCTGCTGGACGCGTTCACCCGGCACGGCGGGCTGGGCACCTTCGTGCCGCTGGACGTGTCGGTGAGCGCGCTGCGGCAGTCCACCGCGCAGATCGCCACCGACTACCCGGCGCTGCGGGTACGCGGCATCGTCGGTGACTTCACCCGTCACCTGGACCGGCTGCCGACCGGTGGCGGGCGGCTGGTGGTCTTCCTGGGCGGCACCATCGGCAATCTGCTGCCGGCCGAGCGGGCCGGCTTCCTGGCCGCCATGCGGGCGGCCCTGGAGCCGGGCGATCACCTGCTGATCGGCACCGACCTGGTCAAGGACCCGGCGGTGATCGTGCCGGCCTACGACGACGCGGCCGGGGTGACCGCCGAGTTCAACCGCAACGTGCTCCGGGTGATCAACCGGGAGTTGGACGCCGACTTCGATCCGGACGCGTTCGCCCATGTGGCCCGCTGGGACCCCGAACAGGAGTGGATCGAGATGCGGCTGCGGGCCCGCCGGCCCATGCGGGCACGGGTCGGTGCGCTCGACCTGACTGTCGACTTCGCCGCCGACGAGGAGTTGCGCACGGAGGTGTCGGCGAAGTTCCGGCCAGCGGGAATCGCGGCGGAGCTGACGGCGGCCGGCTTCCGTCCGGCGCAGTTCTGGACCGACCCGGACGGCCTGTTCGGGGTGACGCTGGCCCAGGCGGCCTGACCCGTGCCGGCTGTTCCGGGTGACGCCCGTCCGGAGCAGCCCGGCCCGCGCCGCCGACGGAGGGTCCGGGTGACGAGGTGCACCCGGACACCCCGGCGGGCGGGACGGTCGGCTAGGCTGGCGGACGCGAAGGGGAGTAGCCCCCAATGTCGTGGTCGACATACTGGTGTGCACCGCACCCGGCCACGCGGCCCCACCTCACGGTGAGGCGGGCGAGACCTTCGACTCAGGCTGTCACAGCCGGGTCGAGGGCGCCCCATACCTCCTCCCGGCCTGATCGGGAAGGTTCTCATGGACGGTTTCCTCGTCGCGCTGGTGGTCAGCTTCGGCGTCATCTTCGTCGCCGAGCTGGGGGACAAATCCCAGCTCATGGCGCTCACGTTCGCCACCCGGTTCAAGACCGTACCGGTGCTGATCGGCATCACCGTCGCCACCGCGATCGTGCACCTGGCGTCGGTGGCCATCGGGGTCGGCCTGAACGCCGCGTTGCCCACCGAATGGATCTCCCTGGTCGCCGGCCTGGCGTTCCTCGGCTTCGGCGCCTGGACGCTGCGCGGGGACAAGCTCACCGAGGAGGAGAAGCGCAAGGCGGAGAAGACCGGCAAGTCCGCCGTCTTCGCCGTCGGTGTCGCGTTCTTCCTGGCCGAGCTGGGCGACAAGACGATGCTCGCCACCATCACCCTGGCCACCAAGTACGGCTGGTTCGGCACCTGGCTCGGCTCGACCCTCGGCATGGTGGCCGCCGACGCCCTGGCCATCCTGGTCGGCCGGATGCTCGGCCGCCATCTGCCGGAGCGGACCATCCGGTACGGCGCGGCGGTGCTCTTCGCCATCTGCGGCCTGTGGCTGATCCTGGAGGCGGTGCGGGAGCTGTCCTGACGGCCGACTAGCTGATCCGGGGGCGGGTAACGCCTCCCGGTGAGGGCGGACGAGTTGCTGCGCCACGGCGACATGGTCGTGGTGGGGGTGGTGGAGACCCTCGGCGCGACGGTCATCGTCGTCGGTGCGCTCTGGGCGGCGCTGCGGTTCGTGGTCGAGGGGCTGCGACACCGCAGCGCCGCCGTGTTCACCCCGATCCGACTCTCCCTCGGCCGGTTCCTCACCCTCGGCCTGGAGTTCCAGTTGGCGGCGGACATCCTGCGTACCGCGGTGTCGCCGAGCTTCGCCCAGCTCGGTCAGTTGGCCGCGATCGCCACCATCCGGACCGCGCTGAACATCGTCCTCCGCCGGGAGATCGCCCAGGAGCAGCGGCAGGTGCGCGCCGACGCGGACGCCGGTGGTCGAGCACCCCCGGGCCCGCCGACCGGGGGCGGGCACGGCGGGCCGCCCGGATGAGCGGCGTCGCGGTCTTCCTCGCCACAGTGGTGAGCGCGCTCGCCCTCGGTGTCGGTGGTGTGGTGCTGCTGACCGTCCGGTCCTGGCGGACCGCCCTGCGGGTGCTGCTCGAACTGCTGGTCGCCGCCGGTCTGCTCCGGCTGCTGGGCGGGCGGAGCTGGCCGGCGCTGGCGACGGCGGCGGCGATCATCGCGCTGCGCCGGCTGCTCTGGGCCGGCCTGGGCCCGCCGTCATCCCCGCCACCACCGACCACCGACCCGTCGCTGACTACCGACCCCCGGGGGTGGGTAAGCCGATCACACCCCGACCGGGGGTCAGCAGGGCACGAACCGGATGTGACGGGAAGGATTCCCCTATGAGCCGGCACGACGAGCCGAACGAGTACGCCTTCGCGGGCGGGGCCACCGCCCCGCAGCCCCCGGCGGGCGGTCGCCCCGACGAACAGGACCTGGCCGAGGTGGTCGCGGTGCCGGGCGACGACCTGACCGAGCCGGTCGCCGAGGCGCTGGAGGAGACCGAGCCGGACGAGCGGGACCGCCCGGCGCACCGACGTCGCTGACCGACCACCACCGTCCGCCCGGTGGCCCCACCTGCGGGACGGCACCGGGCGGACGGTGGGCTCAGACGGACGGTGGGCTCAGACGAACGGTGGGCTCAGACGAACGGTGGGCTCAGACGAACGGTGGGCTCAGGCGGACGGTGGGCTCAGCGGGGTGAGGGCAGGGACGAGAGCCGGGCGGAGTCGCCGAGCCGGGCGAGGTCGTCGTCGCAGCACGCCGCCAACCGCTTGATCAACTCGTCCGGGTCGCCGTACGGGTCGAGTCCGGCCAGCTCCGCGGGGGCCAGCGCGGGCACCCGTACGTGGGAGATGAGCGGGTGCAGCGGACGGCTGTCGATCTCGTCGACGCCGAACAGGTCCTCGTGCAACTTCTCCCCGGGGCGCAGACCGGTGTAGACGATCTCGGGTGATGGGGACGCCTCGGCGGCCAACCGCTGGGCCACCTCGGCGATGCGGACCGGCTCGCCCATGTCCAGCACCAACGCCTCGCCGCCCCGGCCCAGCACGGCGGCCTGGAGCACCAGGTGCACCGCCTCCTGCACGGTCATGAAGTACCGGGTCACGTCCGGGTGGGTCACGGTGATCGGGAGTCCGGCCCGGACCTGGGCCTGGAAGGCGGTGAGCACCGAACCGCGGCTGCTGAGCACGTTACCGAAGCGGACGCTGAGGAACGCCGCGCCGTACCGGTCGGCGTAGTGCGCCATCAGCCGCTCGGTGATCCGCTTCGAGTAGCCGAGCACGCTGATCGGGTTGGCCGCCTTGTCGGTGGAGATGTTCACGAACTCGGCGACGTCGCGGCATGCCTCCAGCACGTTCAGGGTGCCCTGGACGTTGGTCTTGACCGCCTCGCCCGGATGCCGTTGCAGCAGTGTGAGGTGCTTGAGGGCGGCGGCGTGGAAGACGATGTCGGGCCGTCGGTCGGCGATCACCCGGGCGATGCCGTCACCGTCGCGGATGTCGGCGAGGATCAGCTCCGGCCCGTCCAGCAGCGCCCGGCCGTGCAGGGACATCTGCAGCGCGTGCAGCGCGGACTCGTCCCGGTCCAGCATCATCAGCTCACCGGGGTCACAGCGGGCGATCTGCCGGCACAGCTCCGAGCCGATCGAGCCACCGGCCCCGGTGACCAGGACCCGGCGTCCGGCCAGTCCGTTGCGCTCCACGGTCAGTTCGGCCACCCGTTGGGCCCGGCCGAGCAGGTCGGTGAGTTGCAGGTCGCGTACGGCGTCGGCGGTGACCGGGCGGTCCAGCAGTTCCCGTACGGGCGGTAGGACCTTGAACGCGGCGCCGGCCTGCAGGGTGCGACTGCGGACGTCGCGCATCAACGCCGCGTCCGAGCCGTTGATCGAGAAGATCACCGTGCCGGCCCGGGTGTCCCGGACCGCCTGGACCAACTGTTTCCGGCCGCCGAGCACGCGGAGCCCGGCCATCCGCAGCCCCTGTTTGTCGGGGTCGTCGTCGAGCAGTCCCACCGGCAGGTACCCGCTGGTCGGGTCGCCGAGCAGCACCCGGGCCAGGCGTTCGCTGGCCGCGTCGACCCCGTAGATGAGGGTCCGGTCGGCCGAGCGGGCCGGTCGGGCGTCCCGGTCGCGTCGCCACCGGTAGGTGACCCGGCCGGCCCCCATCATCAGCAGCGCGACGGCGGCACCGAGGACCGGCACGCTGGCCGGGATCGGTCGTTCGGTCATCGGTAGCAGCGCGGCCAGCGCCACGGCGGCGGCCAGCACCACCGTCCCACCCAGGTCGCGGGCCTCGCCGACGCTGCCGACCGGATGCCGGCCACGGGCGGTGAACCGTACCTGTTCGAACGCCGCGTGGATGACCGCGCACACGCCGGCAGCCCCGAGGGTGAGCGCGCACTGCCGGGGCGTGATGCCGAACTCGTAGCGGGCCCAGGAGGCGATCAGGAAGCCCGCGCACCAGGAAGCGGTGTCGAGCGTTAGCAAGGAGAGGGCCTTCGCGCGTCGGGTGACCCAATCGCGCCGCTGGATGGGGTCGTCGTCGGGCAGGGGGTCTACGTGGTTCATTGGCGTCCTCTGCGTTTTGTTTCGTTATTGCGAGGATTCGGCACTGTGGAGAGGTTTGCATCGTATACGTTGTTTTTACTGCCTAACGGGCTACTTGGTGGGTTTAGATACTCTCATGCGCTTATAGGAACCTAGGGAGATTTCGTGCTTTTTCACCAGCTGGTCGTTCCGCCGGAACGGAGGGTGTGATGGACGTCCGCACCTGCCTGCGCCTGGTCCGCCGACACTGGTGGATCGTCCTGGTCACGCTGATGCTCACGGTCGGCTCGGCGGCGTTGGTCACGGTCCGTACGGCACCCCGCTACGTGGCCTCGGTGACCTTCTTCGTCACCGCCCCCAACCAGGGCGTCAGCAACGCCTACCAAGGCGAACTCTTCCTCCAGCAGCGCGTGAAGTCCTACGCCGACCTGCTGCGCAGTGACCGCCTGGCGCAGGCCATGGTCGCTGAGACCTCCCTCGGCCTGACCGCCGACGACGTCCAGCGGCTGGTCGCCACCTCGACCGAACCGGGCACCGTGCTGCTCCGCGCCACCGTCACCGACACCGACCAGGCCCGGGCCATGAAGGTCACCGAGGCCCTGTCGGCGAAGTTCGTCGAGCTGGTCAAGAAGATCGAGACCACCTCGGACGGCAAGGCCGGGCCCACCCGGATCGAGGTGGTCGGTGGCCCCCGGGTCAGTGCCAGCCCGGTCTCCCCGCAGCCCAATCGCAATCTCGCCCTCGGGGTCCTGGTCGGACTCCTGCTCGGCGTGGCGCTCGCCGTGCTGCGGGGCATGGTCGACGTGCGGCTGCGCGACGCCGCCGGCCTGCAACGGGCCACCGGTAGCCCGCTGCTCGGCGACATCCCCTTCGATCCGGGTGCCAAGGCGGCGCCGTTGATCGTCGGAGAGGCGGCGACCTCTGCCCGCGCGGAGGCGGTCCGGAAGTTGCGGACCAACCTGCGTTTCGTGGACGTGCACGAGCCCGCCCGGGTGATCGCGGTGACCAGCGCGTTGCAGGGGGAGGGGAAGACGACCCTGTCCTGCAACCTGGCTATCGCGCTGGCCGAGGCGGGTTGGCGGGTGTTGCTGGTCGACGCCGACCTGCGTCGCCCGAAGATCGCCGACTACCTCGGGGTCGACGGCGGCGTGGGCCTCACCGACGTGCTCGTCGGCGACGTCCAGGTCGGCGACGTGGTGCAGCGCTGGGGCGACAAGTCGCTGCTGGTGCTGCCCAGCGGGTCGACCCCGCCGAACCCCAGCGAACTGCTGGGCTCGAAGGCGATGGCGGACCTGCTGCTCGCACTCCGCGAGTCCGCCGACATCGTGGTGATCGACACCGCGCCACTGCTGGCCGTCACCGACGGCGTGGTGGTCGCCGTGCAGGCCGACGGCGCGTTGCTGGTCACCCAGCAGGGGCGCACCTCACGCGCCCAGGCCGCCGCGGCGGCCCGCTCGCTGCACTCCGTGTCGGTGCGGCTGCTCGGTTGCGTGCTCAACATGGCCAAGGTGGCCCGCGCGGACGCCTACCAGTACGAGGCGTACCGGATCGCCACCACTGCGGGGCCGTCGGTCCCGGCCGACCGCGCCACCGCCGCCCAGCGCGGCGACCAGGGGCTGCCCCCCGTCGGCGACCGTACGCAGGAACTCACCCGGCTGCCACTATGAGCGCAGCTCCGGGTCCGGCCGTGCCGCCCTCGGGCGGGCCGGCGACGGCAGCACGCGGATCCTCCGCGTCGGGGGCGGCGGTTCGCCGCCGCCCCCCGGCGCGGGCCGACGATCGCGTGCGCGGGCCGGCCGGCGGACGACCCGGCGTCGGCGGTACGCGCAGGATGCGGCGCGGTTCCCGCCCGGCATTGGTGGGGACGACGTCGGGCGGGGGAGCGCGACGATGAAGGTCGGGATCCTGTCGTACCACTTCCCGCCGGAACCGGCGTTCATCCCCGGCAGCCTCGCCGAGGAGCTGGCCCGGCGCGGACACGAGGTGCGGGTGCTGACCGGCTTTCCGGACTATCCCGGTGGCCAGGTCTATCCGGGCTGGCGGCAGCGTTGGCGGCACCTGACCCACAGCGAGCGGTTGACGGTGCGCCGGGTGCCCCGCTATGCCGGCGGGGACGCCTCGCCCGCCGCCCGGATGGCCGGCTATCTCTCCTTCGCCGGCAGTGCCGCGCTGGCGGGCCGGCGCTACCTGGCCGACGTCGACGTGCTGTACGTCTTCCAGTTCCCCGCGACCACCTTCGCCACCGCCGGGTTGCTGCGGCTGCTCGGCCGGGTGCCCACCGTCCTGCACGTGCAGGATCTCTGGACCGGGGAGGTCGCTCCGGGGGAGGCCGCGCCGGACCGGCCCGGCCGGATCGCCAGCACCATGCGACGGGTGCTGCGCGAGGCCGACGCGGTGGCGGTGACCGCCCCGTCCATGCGGGACCTGGTGGTCGCCGGCGGGGTGGCCGAGGCGCGGGTGCGCACGGTGCTCAACTGGACCGACGAGCGGATCTTCCAACCGGTGCGCCCTGGCCGGGAAGCCTGGGCGCTGGTGCGCCGGGACGCCCGCTGCGTGGTCATGCACGCCGGCACGATCGGCGTACGCCAGGGCCTGGAGACCGCGGTACGGGCGGCGGCGGCGCTCGACGACCGGATGGATCTGGTGCTGGTCGGCTCCGGGGCGCAGGAACGGCGGGTCCGGGGGCTCGCCACCGAGCTGGGTGCCGACAACGTCCGCTTCCTCGCGCGGCGGTCGCCGCTGGACATGCCCGAGCTGTACGCCGCCGCCGACTACCAGCTGGTGACCCTGCGCGACCTTCCCGAGCTGCACGGGACGGTGCCGAGCAAGGTGCAGTCCGCGCTGGCCTGCGCCGCCCCGATGGTGGCCTCCGCCGGCGGCGACACCGCGGCCCTGGTGGAGCGGGCCCGGGCCGGGCTCTCCTGTCCGCCCGAGGACTGGGCCGCGCTGGCCGACCGGTTCTGGCTGGCCACCACGATCCCGCCGCCGGCACGGGCCGAGATGGGTCGGCGAGGACGGGAGACGTACCTGCGGGAGATGTCGCTGCGGGCCGGGGTGGACCGGATCGAGGCGCTGCTGGGGGAGATCGCGGCTGGCCGCTGACGAGTGGGTGCCCGCGCACTGACTCCTTAAAAGGCCATAATGAGATCAGAGTGCCGTCAATCATGCTACAAAACCCACTAATGGTCATATCGCCCGAGGCGAGAGCGGAGTACGGCGTGGCGGAGAGCGGTGGATCGCGCAGCGGCCGACGAAGACTGCGGCGGCGGACCCGGCGGCGAATCCGGCGGGCCCTGTTGATCGGGTTGGTCGTCGGTGCGGTGCTGTTCGGCGCGGTCGGCTGGGTGGGGTTCCGCGGTTGGCAGGCGCATGCCCACCTGGTCAACGCGGCCGGGCTCGCCCGGGAGCTGAGCACCCAGGTGCTCGGCGGTGACCTCGACCGTGCCCAGCGCACGCTGGCGGCGTTGCAGGAACAGGCCGGTGCGGCCCGGACCGCCACCAGTGATCCCGGTTGGGGGCTCGCCCGCCACGCCCCGTACGCCGGCGACGACGTGGCGGCCGTACGCACCATCGCGGTGGCCATCGACGACCTGGCCCGACAGGCGTTCCCGGCGTTGCTGCGCACCGACCTGACCACGCTGGTGCCGACCGAGGGGCGGCTGGACCTGGCCCGGTTGCGGGCCGCCTCGGCGGACCTGACCGCGGCGGACGCCGCCGTCCGCAGGTCCCGGGCCGGCCTCGACGCGGTGCCCGCCGACGACCTGGTCAGTCAGCTCGGCACGGCGTTGGCGGAGCTGCGTACGGAGATCGACCGGCTGGCCGGACTGACCGGGGCGGCCGACCGGGGCGCCCGGGTGCTGCCCGCCCTGCTCGGGGCGGACGGGCCGCGCAGTTACCTGCTGCTGTCGCAGAACCTCGCCGAACTGCGCGCCACCGGTGGCATGTTCGGCGCGTACGCGGTGATCCACGCCGACGACGGGCGGATCCGGATGCGCGAGCAGGGCACCAGCGCCCAGTTCGGCCGCTTCACCCCGGCGCTGCGGGTGGACGACGAGGTGCGCCGGATCTACACCGACCTGCCGGGCATCTATCCGGCCGACGTCAACCTCACGCCGAACTTCCCGACCGCGGCGAAGCTCTACCGGGAGATGTACCGACGGCACAGCGGCGTGACCGTCGACGGGGTCCTGACGGTCGACCCGGTGATGCTGTCCTATCTGCTCCAGGCCACCGGGCCGGTGCCGGTGCCGGGCGACGCCACCCTGGTCAGCAGCCAGGTGGTGCGCACCCTGCTCAGCGACGCCTACCAGGGGCGGGACGACAACGGGCAGGACGCCTTCTTCGCCGCGTCCGCGTCCGCCGTCTTCGACGCCTTCCTCACGAAGAAGGTCAACCCAAGAGTGCTTTTGTCGGCTTTAGACCGCTCCATCACGGAAAGGCGGATACTGTTCTGGAGTGCCCGATCCACGGAACAGCGGACGTTCGCCGACACCCGGCTCGCCGGTGCGCTCCCTGAACAGGAGTCCGCACCGACCGTCGGGGTCTTCCTCAACGACGGCAGCGGCGCCAAGCTCGGCTACTACCTGCGGCCGACGGCGGCCCTCACCGTCGGCGACTGCGCCGACGAGGGGCGGCGGCAGCTCCGGCTGCGGTTCACCCTGCACTCCTCGGCCCCCGACTCGGGTCTCACCAAGTCGGTGCTCGGCCTCGGCAAGGCGGGCGATCCGTACACCGCCCGGACCCTGATCTCCATCTACAGCCCGGCCGGCGGGACGGTGCTCGGTGCCCGGCTGGACGGGAAACCGACCCCGCTGGGCAGCGGGGTCGAGCGTCGTCGGCAGGTCGTCATCGCCACCGTCGACGTCGCCCCCGGTGCCACCCGAACCCTCGACGTGGACCTGCTGACCGGCAGGAACACCACCGGCACCCCCGAACTCTGGCACACACCGACCGCCACCCCATGGACCACCCAAGTAGTTCCCGCACCTAGCTGCAAACAGTAGGAGGAGACCATCATGCGGCTATCCCGCATTCTCACGGCGCTGACGGTCGGTCTGGCCATCGTGGCCGTGCCGACCGCCGCGGGGGCTGCTCAGCCGCAGCCACCCGCCACCACCAGCACCCCGCAGCCGCCACCGGACTATCCACCCACCACGCCGTCGCTGACGGCCAACCCGACGACGATCGTCATCGGCGAGACGGTGGTCCTCACCGGCACCGGCTTCGGACCGAACGAGATCGTCGACATCGACGTCACCGTGGCGCCCCTCGCCGCGGCCGTTCCGGGGCAGGCGCCGGCCCGGCGCAGCGACGGCACCACCGTCGCCATGGTGAAGGTCGACTATTCGCAGCCGCAGCCCGCGCCGCGGCACTTCACGGCGCAGACCGACGCGAACGGTAACTTCACCGTGAGCTACCGGCCGAGCGACATCGGGCGGCTCACCTTCACCGCGACCGGGCGCACCTCGGGCCGTACGGCCAGCACGACGATCACAGTGCTGCCGAAGAAGAAGCCGCACCCGCACCTGCCGGTGACCGGTGACAACCTGGGCACGCCGCTGAAGGTCGGCGGCGGGCTGGTCGGCGCCGGTGTGGTGCTGATGCTCACCGCCTTCGGCTGGCGGCGTCGCCACCGGTTCGGCATGACCCGCTGATCCGGATCACACCGGTACGCACAGGTGCCCGTCGGACCATCGGTCCGGCGGGCACCTGCCGTGCGCCCAGGCCGGTGGGTGCCCGCCGTCGGCGGGCCGCAGTGGTCCGGTCGGTCACACCAACCCGTGCGCCAGCATCGCCTCGGCCACCCGGCGGAAGCCGTTGATGTTCGCCCCCGCCACGTAGTCGCCCGGTAGGCCGTACTCCTCGGCGGTGGACCAGCAGCGGGCGTGGATGTCCCGCATCGTCTCCCGCAGCCGCTGCTCCGAATGGGCGAACGTCCACGAGTCCCGGCTGGCGTTCTGCTGCATCTCCAACGCGCTCACCGCCACCCCACCGGCGTTGGCCGCCTTGCCCGGCGCGAACTTCACCCCGGCCCTGCCGAGGATGCGGACCGCCTCCGGGGTGGTCGGCATGTTCGCCCCCTCGACCACCGCGACACAGCCGCCGGCGACCAGCGCCGCGGCCTCCGCGCCGCCGATCTCGTTCTGCGTCGCACACGGCAGGGCCAGGTCACAGGGCACCTCCCAGACGGTACGGTCGCTGACCGCCACCGCGTGCGGCACGTGCCGCACGTAGTCGTCGAGGCGGGCCCGGCGGGTCTCCTTCAGCTCCCGAAGCAGCTCCAGGTTGATGCCCTTCTCGTCGAGCACGTACCCGGCGGAGTCGGAGCAGGCCACCACCGTGCCACCGAGCTGGTGCACCTTCTCGATCGCGTACGTCGCCACGTTGCCGGAACCGGAGACCACCACCCGCTTGCCGTCCAGGGTGGCCCCGGCCTGCTTCAGCATCTCCTCGGCGAAGAACACCGCCCCGTACCCGGTCGCCTCGGTGCGCGCCTGTGCACCCCCGTACGACAGGCCCTTGCCGGTCAGCACGCCCGACTCGTACCGGTTGGTGATTCGTTTGTACTGGCCGAACAGGTAGCCGATCTCCCGGCTGCCGACGCCGATGTCGCCGGCCGGCACGTCGGTCTGTTCGCCGATGTGCCGGTACAACTCGGTCATGAAACTCTGGCAGAACCGCATCACCTCGCGGTCCGAGCGGCCCTTCGGGTCGAAGTCCGCGCCACCCTTGCCACCGCCGATCGGCAGCCCGGTCAGCGCGTTCTTGAAGATCTGCTCGAAACCGAGGAACTTGACGATCCCCAGATAGACCGACGGGTGGAAGCGCAGGCCGCCCTTGAACGGGCCGAGCGCGCTGTTGAACTCCACCCGGAAACCCCGGTTGACCCGGACCCGCCCGTGGTCGTCCTCCCAGGGCACCCGGAAGATGATCTGCCGTTCCGGCTCGCAGATCCGTTCGAGGATGTGGGCGTGCCCGTACTCGGGGTGGCGGGCGAGGGCCGGGCCGATGCTCTCCAGCACCTCCCGTACCGCCTGGTGGAACTCCGGCTCACCCGGGTTCCGACCGACCACGCGGGTGAACACCGACTCGGCGGCCTCCGCCATTGCGGTCACGTCCCTTCCCGTCGCGGTGCGGCCTCGGCGCCACACCGTCGTTGGTGTGCGCCACCGACCGCCCCCGGATACGGATCGTCACCCCTGTCCGGTTCACTGGAGGAGTGGACGAGTTGATCTGGAGCGCTGCCCGGTCCGCCCGCGCCTGGCTGGACGCCGCCAACGGCACCGACCAGGGCGAGCTTACCTGCCGAATCCTGAAGCTCACCGAGGAGGCCGGCGAGGCGGCCGGTGCGTGGATCGGTGTGCTGGGCCAGAACCCCCGCAAGGGCGTGACGCACAGTCACGAAGAGGTGGCGGCCGAGCTGGCCGACGTGGTCTTCACCGCCTTGGTCGCCATCGAGAGTCTGGGCCTGGACGCCCGGTCGGTGGTGACCGCCTGCGCGGCGAAGGTCGAGTCCCGGATCACCCCGTGACGCCTTCGGCACCCGATGGGTGGGTGCGGTGTCGGTGGGCGCGCGTCGATCGTCCGCCGCGTCCGTTCTGCCCCCGTCAGTCGTTACACCTGGTCCGGTGCCCCGGCGTCCGGTGCCGCGAGCCCCCGCTCGCGCGCCCGGGACGCGGTCTGCACCTCCGGGGAATGGCCCCGGGACGCCGGTCGTTACACCTGACCCCGGCCCGAGTGGCACCCCCGCCCAGCGGCGAGTCCCGCCAGCGGCAAGCCCCGCCGGAGACCCCTGAGTTTCTTTCCCCGCATGAGCGCCCGACGTGGTGCCCACGCCCTGCGAGCCGTCCCCCGACGGGCACCCGACCCCCTGGTCGGCCAGGGCGTCAACCCTCCGAAGGAGCTACCCCCATGAACACCACCATCCTGCGCAAGACCGCTCTCGGTATCGCCGGCCTCGCCTTCACCGGCGGCATCCTCGCCGGCCCCGCCACCCACGCCCACGCCACCACCGACACCCGCCCGGTCGCCGTGACCGTCCAGGCCGACAAGCCGGCGGTGGACAAGGGCAGGCTGATCCCGCACGGTGTGCAGGGCGACCAGTCCCGCATCGACCTGGACGACGAGCAGACCGCCAACGTCAGGGCGATCATCGCCGCGACCAAGAAGTCGGGCCTGGACGAGCGGGCCGCGGTCATCTCCATCGCCACCGCCCTCCAGGAGTCCAAGCTGGAGAACCTGGGCCACCTGGGCGACCGCAACGACCACGACTCGCAGGGCCTGTTCCAGCAGCGCCCGTCGTCCGGCTGGGGCACGGTCGAGCAGATCACCGACCCCGAGTACGCCACCACCGCGTTCCTCAAGGGCCTCAAGCAGGTCGACGGCTGGCAGGACATGCCGCTGACCAAGGCCGCCCAGACCGTCCAGGTCTCGGCCTACCCCGACCACTACGCCCAGTGGGAGCAGCAGGCCGCCGACCTCGTCGCCGAGCACTGGAACAGCTGACCCACCCGCACATGACGCCGTTGGCCGGCACCCCGCCCGGGGTGCCGGCCAACGGTATGTGCACCGACCGCCGGCAGATCGGCAGGTCGCCGCGCCGGCTGACCGGCAGGCCGGCGGGAGCGGCAAGGGATCGTGGAGAGTTGTTGCTGCCCCCGGCCTGCCCCCGGCACCACAACTCTCCACACAGGCCCGCGTCGCCTCGGTGATCCTCATCCACAGCCCCGTGGTCGTAGCCGGCGCGGGCGGCTGTCTCGGCCAACCCGATGCCGGCGGGCCAGGCGGACAGAGGAGAGTGACGGGGGTCACTGCAGGGCGGGGAAGGAGCGCGAGGGGCCCCGCGTTGTGCAGGGTGTCGGTGTGTTCGGTGTCCCCGGGCCTCACCTGAAATGCCGTCGCGGAGTTCCGTTCGGCTGGAGCCGCGTCGCGCCACGCGCCGAGAGGCGACCCGCACATCGACACGCGCCGCCCCCGACCCACCAGGGTCGGGGGCGGCGCGCTGTGTCCGTACCGGGCAGAATTCAGGGTGTGGACTGGTCCAGTTCGACCGGCGTGGTCACCCTGCCCAGCGGTGCGACCGTGCGCGGGCGACGGGTGGCCGACGTGGTGTCGCCCGCCGACTTCGCCCTGATCCTGGCACCCGGCCCGGCCCCGGCCTGGCCCTACCGGCAGATCCGGTGGCCCGACTTCTGGCTGCCCCTCGACCGCGCGGACGCCCTGGACGCGCTCCGCGAGGCACTGCGCCGCGCGCACGACGGTGGTCGGGTGGAGGTGGCCTGCCGGGGCGGGATCGGCCGGACCGGCACCGCCCTCGCCGCCCTGGCGATCCTCGACGGGCTGCCGGCCCGGCAGGCGGTGGGCTGGGTCCGCGACCGCTACCACCCGAAGGCCGTGGAGACCCCCTGGCAGCGCGTCTGGCTGCGGCGGCTCCCGGACCGCTGACCGCTCTCGCCCAGACCCGCGCGACCGGTCCCGCCTGCCGGTCCCGCGCGACCGGTCCCGCCTGCCGGTCCCGCGCGACCGGTCCCGCCTGCCGGTCCCGCGCGACCGGTCCCGCCTGCCGGCCGGGGCGATGACGACCGACGCCGCCGCCATGCCGGGCCGAGCTGCGCGACCTGTCGGTTACCGGGGTGCGACGTACTCGCGCAGGTGGCGGGCGGTCACTGTGTCGGCGTGCGCGACCAGGTCGGCGGGGGTGCCGGTGAAGACGACCCGGCCACCGTCGTGCCCGGCGCCGGGGCCCAGGTCGACGATCCAGTCCGCGTGCGCCATCACCGCCTGGTGGTGCTCGATGACGACCACCGTGTTGCCCGCGTCGACCAGCCGGTCCAGCAGCGCCAGCAGTTGGTCCACGTCGGCCAGGTGCAGGCCGGTGGTCGGCTCGTCCAGCACGTAGGTGGCGGCCTTCTCGGCCATGTGTACGGCGAGTTTGAGCCGTTGGCGTTCCCCGCCGGAGAGCGTGGTGAGTGGCTGCCCCAGGGTCAGGTAGCCGAGACCGACCTCGGCCAGCCGGTCCAGCACCACCCGGGGCGGCCCGGACGGGAAGAAGTCCCGGGCTTCGGTGACCGACATGCCGAGCACCTCGCTGATGTTCCGGCCGCGCAGCGTGTACCTCAGCACCTCGGGGGTGTAGCGCCGCCCCTCGCACGCCTCGCAGACGGTGGCGACGGCGGCCATCGTCGCCAGGTCGGTGTAGACCAGCCCGATCCCCTTGCAGGTCGGGCAGGCGCCCTCGGAGTTGGCGCTGAACAGCGCCGCCTTCACCCCGTTGGCGCGGGCGAACGCGGTACGGATCGGGTCGAGCAGGCCGGTCCAGGTCGCCGGGTTGCTGCGCCGGGAGCCCCGGATGGCGGCCTGGTCGACCACCACGACCCCGTCCCGACGGGGCAGCGAGCCGTGGATTAGCGAACTCTTGCCCGAGCCCGCCACCCCGGTGACCACGGTCAGCACCCCCAGCGGCAGGTCGACGTCGACGTCGCGCAGGTTGTGCAGGTCGGCACCGCGGATCGACAGGTGACCGGTGGGCCGGCGGACGGCTGTCCGCAGGGTGACCCGGTGGTCGAGGTGCCGACCGGTGAGCGTGTCGGAGCGGCGCAGCCCGGCCACGTCTCCGGTGTAGCAGATCCGGCCGCCGGCCGACCCGGCACCCGGGCCGAGGTCGACCACGTGGTCGGCGATCGCGACGGTCTCCGGTTTGTGCTCCACGACCAGCACCGTGTTGCCCTTGTCGCGCAGGCGCAGCAGCAGGTCGTTCATCCGGGCGATGTCGTGCGGGTGCAGCCCCACCGTCGGCTCGTCGAAGACGTACGTCACGTCGGAGAGGCTGGACCCGAGGTGACGGACCATCTTGACCCGCTGCGCCTCGCCGCCGGAGAGGGTGCCGGACTCCCGGTCCAGGCTGAGATAGCCCAACCCGATCTCCACAAGCGAGTCCAGGGTCTCGCGCAGGTCGGCCACCAGCGGCGCCACCGACGGGGCGTCGATCCCGCCGACGAACTGCGCCAGGTCGCTGATCTGCAGGGCCGCGCACTCCGCGATGCTGCGCCCGGCGATCCGCGAGGACAACGCCGCCTCGTTGAGGCGGGCCCCGCCGCAGGCGGCGCAGGTCGTGAAGGTGACCGCCCGGTCCACGAAGGCGCGGATGTGCGCCTGCATCGACTCCCGGTCCTTGGTCAGGTAGAGCCGGCGGACCTTCACCATCAGGCCCTCGTACGTCCAGTTGTTGGCACCCACCTTGATCTTCGTGGCCGGCTTGTGCAGGAAGTCCGCCCACTGCTGTGCGGTGAAGTCCTGGAGCTTGACGTCCGGGTCGAACAGGCCGGACCCGACGATGGTCTGCCAGTACCAGGAGTCCACGGCGAAGTTCGGCACCAGGATCGCCCCGTCGTTGAGCGAGCGCTCCACGTCCACCATCGCCGACACGTCCAGGTCGGAGACCCGGCCCAGCCCCTCACAGGTCGGGCACATGCCCTCGGCGAGGTTGAAGCTGAACGCCCCGGCCCCGCCGACGTGCGGCTCGCCGAGCCGGCTGAACAGGATCCGCAGCATCGCGTACGCGTCGGTCGCGGTGCCCACTGTGGAGCGGGAGTTCGCCCCCATCCGTTCCTGGTCGACCACGATCGCCGGGGTCAGGTTCCGCAGTGAGTCGACGTCGGGCCGGGACAGGTTCGGCATGAACGACTGGAGGAAGGCACTGTACGTCTCGTTGATCAGACGGCGGGACTCGGCGGCGACGGTGCCGAACACCAGGGACGACTTCCCCGAACCGGAGACCCCGGTGAAGACGGTGAGCCGCCGCTTGGGTATGTCGACGGACACCCCGGTCAGGTTGTTCTCCCGGGCTCCCCGTACCTCGATCACGTCGTGGTGGTCGGCGGACTTCGCTGATTGCTCCATACCTTCGATTTTCTCATTCATGATCCTGTTGAGACTTCTGCCGGCAGCCGCCGCGCTGGTGGGGAGAGAGCTGGGCGGAAAGTCTCAAACCACATGACAACCGGTAAGCTGAGCGGGTGGGGGAGCGGCGGTGGCGGATGATCGACGTCGCGGCCAGCGCGGGGATCTCCACCCAGCAGGTGCGCAACTATCTGGCCGACGGGGTGCTGCCACCGGCCGACCGCACCCCGAGCGGCTACCGGATGTTCACCGGGCGGCACGTCCGGGCCCTCGCGGTGGCCCGCCTGATGGCCGAGGGGCACGGTTGGTCGCGTACCCGGGAGGTGCTGGCCGCCGTGCACCGGGGTGAGCTGCCGACGGCGCTCGCCGCGCTCGACGCCGGGCATGCCGAGCTGGACCGTGAACGGGCCGAGATCGCCCGGGTGCTGGGCGCCTTCACCACGGTGCTGGCCAGCCCTGCGGCGGCCGTGCCCCGCCGGGACGCCCGGATCGGTGTGGTGGCCGCCCAGGTCGGCGTGCGCACCTCGCAGCTGCGCCTGTGGGAGCAACGTGGCCTGCTCCGCCCGCACCGGCAACGCGGCACCGGCTACCGGGTGTACGACGTGGCCGAGTGGCGGGCGGCGCAGGTCGTGGCGCTGCTGCGCCGGGGCGGCTACCCGTTCGACATCATCACCGCGGTCCTCGCCGAACTGCGCAGCACCGGCCGGCCGGACCGGGTCCGGGCGGAGCTGGCCCGGCGGGAGCAGGACCTGCACCGCCGCAGCCTGCGCCGGCTGCGGGCCTCCGCCGCGCTGTACGACTACCTGGCCGAGACCGGGCCCACCGAGGGTCACTGAGCCGACGGCCCACCGAGGGGCACCGGGCGGGCCGGAAAGCCGGACGGCCCGGCGGATCATCCGCCGGGCCGTCCGTGGGCGAGGGGGTCAGTTCAGGCCGCAGGTGGCGAAGTTGTCGAGGTTGGGGCGTTGTGCGCCGACGCGGTTGAAGGCGATCTCGATGCGGTCGAGGGCGGCCTGGCGCTTGTCCTTGAGGGGGCCGAGGATGGCGTTGTTGATGAAGTTGGCGCCGCCCTGGGGGTTGGCGGCCTGTTGGGCGAGGCGGGCGTTGGCCTCGTTGATCTGCTTGTCGAGGTTGGCCAGTTCGGCCTGGACGTTCGCGGCGGCCTGGGCGGGCACGGCGGGGATCTGCGGCGTCGGGCAGTTCACCGTCCGGGCGGCACCCGCACCGGCGTTTCCGGCACCCGCGTTGCCCGCGCCAGCGTTTCCGGCGCCCGCATTGCCGGCACCGGCGTTGCCCGCGCCCGCGTTTCCGGCACCCGCGCCGTTGAGGCCGCAGGTGGCGAAGTTGTCGAGGTCGGGGCGTTGTGCGCCGACGCGGTTGAAGGCGATCTCGATGCGGTCGAGGGCGGCCTGGCGCTTGTCCTTCAGTGGGCCGAGGATGGCGTTGTTGATGAAGTTGGCGCCGCCCTGGGGGCTGGCGGCCTGTTGGGCGAGGCGGGCGTTGGCCTCGCTGATCTGCTTGTCCAGGTTGGCCAGTTCGGCCTGGACGTTCGCGGCGGCCTGGGCCGGTACGGCGGGGATCTGCGGCGTCGGGCAGTTCACCGTCTGCGCGCCGCCCGTGGTGTTCGCGCCCGTGCCGGCGTTACCGGCGTTGCCGGCCTTGACGGAGCTGTTCAGCGCGCTGGCGACGCCCGGGGCGTTCAGCCCGCAGGTGGCCAGGCTGTCCAGGTCGGGGCGCTGCGCGCCGACCCGGTTGAAGTTGATCTCGATGCGGTCGAGCACCGCGACGCGCTTGCTCTTCAGCGGGCCGAGGATGGCGTTGTTGATGAAGTTCGCGCCGCCCTGCGGGTTGGCCGCCTGCTTGGCCAGCCGCTCGTTCTGCCGGGCGATCTCCTCGTCCAGGTTGGCCAGTTCCCGCTCCACCCCGGCGGCCGCCGCGGCCGGAACCGCCGGCAACTTGTCCCGCACGGTGGGGCAGTTCACGGTCTGCGCGGCGGTGCTGCCGGTGTTCTCGGCAGCGGAGGCGAGCTGCAGACCGCCACCCAGGAGCAGCACCGCCAGGGCGCCCACTCCGCCGAGCTTGAGGACGGAATTCTTCCGCATTGGCCTGGCCATGTACCTCTCCTCTGATCTCCGGCGGGCCGTGGACGATCGTCGCGTCCGGGGTCCCGACGGTGGCTGGGGTCAAGGAGGTTCGTGGCACTGGCGACCGCCCCGATCCGTCCTTGCGGCGATGGATACGGGGACCGCGCGGAGATCGTTCAAGAAGTTCGGTGAGCCACTGGTGACGCTGCGTGTGAATCCGATAAATTAGCAGGTCGGAGGGGTTGGGAGCGGTCCCGTGGTCGATGCGGAAAGACCGATTTCATCATCCCTGCGTCACGACCTGGGGACTCAGGGTGCATGGATGGGTGCTCGACGGGTCGATCGCGTCGGTGCTGACCGGTGACGCGGCGGCTGCGGATCCGGCGTACCGCATCGGTAGGGTGCCTCACCATGAGACCCCGGGTCCTGGCCGCCGCTGTCGCGGCCGTACTCCTCACTGCGGGGGCGACGCCCGTCCCGGCCCGCGCGGGCGTCCCCACCCGCGCCGGGACGGCCCGCGCAGCCGTCGTGCCGTGCCCGAAGCTGCCGGCACCGAAGGTGACCCGACCACCCCGCCCCGTGCCGCCCCCGGCGGTGCCCGCGCAGCAGGTGGTGGGTGGGGAGGCGCTGGCCACCCCCGGACTGACCGTGCCGACCGGCGCACCCGCGCCGCCGCCGGTCACCGCGACCTCCTGGCTGGTCGCCGACCTGGACACCGGGGCGGTCCTCGGCGGCTGCGGCCCGCACGAGTACGGCACCCCGGCCAGCGTGCAGAAGCTGCTGCTGGCCGCCACCATGCTGCCGAAGCTGAACCCGAAGCAGGTGGTCACGGTGACCCGCCCGGATCTGGACATCGAGCCGGGCAGCTCCGCGGTCGGCCTGCTCGACGGGGGTCGCTACCCGGTCGAGACCGTCTGGCTCGGCCTGCTGCTCCAGTCCGGCAACGACGCGGCCAACCTGCTGGCCCGCCTCGGCGCGGGTAACGCATCGGCCGGGGTACGCGAGATGAACGCCGAGGCCCGTCGGCTCGGCGCGTGGCAGACCCACGCGGTGACCCCGTCCGGGCTGGACGGGCCGGGCCAGTTCACCAGCGCGTACGACCTGGCGTTGATCGCCCGGGTCTGTTTCGCCGACCCCACCTTCCGCCGGTACGCGCTGACCGAGCGGACCCAGATCCCGGCCCAACCGACGCTGCGCAAGCCCGGCTTCCAGATCCAGAACGAGAACCAGTTGATCTACCGTTACCCCGGGGCGCTGGGCGGCAAGACCGGTTTCACCGAGCTGGCCCGGCACACCTACGTCGGTGCCGCCGAACGCGACGGCCGGCGGCTGGTGGTGACCCTGCTCGGTGCGGAGGCCCGCCCGGTGCGCGGCTGGGAGCAGGGGGCGCGGCTGCTCGACTGGGGCTTCGGACTGCCCCGGGACGCCTCGGTGGGCCGGCTGGTCGACCCCGGTGAGGTGACCACCCCCAGCGCGGCACCGTCGGCGTCCGCCCCGGTGGCCGCCGCGTCGACTCCCGCCGGGCGGGCGGTGGGCGCACCGGACCGGCTCGGTGGGGCGGTGGTAGGCGGGGCTGCGGGACTGGTCGGGTTGCTGGCCGTCCTGCTCGCCGTCGGCCGCCGACGTCGCGCCCGCCGTCGGGTCCGGCGACGCGTCGCCTGGGACTGACCGTCGCCCCGCGCCGGTGCCGCCTCGCCCGGGATCGGCCGGCGTCGACAACCGGGTCCGCCCTCCATAGACTCCGGTCGTTCCGGTACCACCCGTCTCTCCGGTACCACGAGTCCAGGAGGACCACAGTGTCGAGTGAACCCCGACCGTTCGCCGCCGGGTCGCGTGCCCACGGCCGGCTGGCCCGCCTCGTCGGGGCGGCGCTGGCCTCGGCCGCGCTGGTCGTCGTCGGTGGCACCGCGGCCGTCGCCGCGCCGGCCGACGGGCCGAGCGCCGCCCGGACCACGAAGGGGCCGTGCGCGTACACCTCCACGCCCGACGAGCCGGCGGCCCGGCCGGTCCCGCTACCGCCGGACCCGCGACGGACGCCGGACCACGGCACGGTCCGGGTCACCCTGCGCACCAACCAGGGGCCGATCGGGCTGACCCTGGACCGGGAGCAGGCCCCGTGCACCGTGCAGAGCTTCCTGCACCTGGCCCGGCACCGGTTCTACGACTGGACGCCCTGCCACCGGCTGACCGCCTACCCGACGTTGAAGGTGCTCCAGTGCGGCGACCCGTCCGGGTCCGGTGAGGGCGGGCCGGGCTACCGCTACCGCGACGAACTACCCACCGACCTGCCGCCCGCGCCGACCGACCCCACCGGGGTCCGCCGGCTCTACGCCCGGGGCACCCTGGCCATGGCCAACGCCGGGCCGGACACCAACGGCAGTCAGTTCTTCCTGGTCCAGTCGGATTCGGCGCTGCGGCCCAACTACACCGTGTTCGGCAGCATCGACGCGGCCGGGCTGGCCACCCTGGACCGGATCGCCGCCGGTGGTATCGCACCCACCGCCGAGGACCCGGCGCCGGTCGACGGCGCCCCGGCCCTCCCGGTGCAGATCCACCGCGCCATCCGGGGCCACTGAGCCGGCGGAGCATCGGCCTGCCGGCCGGGATCACATCCGGCAGGCCGCCGAGCCGGTCCGGGCGGGGCGGTCGAGCGCCCCGCCCGGACGGTCAGCTCTCCTCGTCTGCGGCCCGGGCCCGGTCGGCGTCCGCGTCGGCCGCACCGACCGGCACGCCGTCACCGTCCCGGTCCGCCTCGGACAGGTCCACGTCCGCGCCGGCCCGGGCGGCGTCGGCGCGGGCGTCGTCCGCCCCCACCACGGGACGGGTGTCGATCTCATCGAGGTCGACGAGGCCACCACTGGCCGCGAGGCCGAGCGGGGCGTAACGGGGGTCGGTCATGGTCTCCTCCTTCACCGGTGCCTACCTCTCCGCTACCCGCGTGGACCGTCGTCGACACCTTCCGCCACTGTCACGTGGGCCGGCGGTCACGTATCGACCGTCTACGCGGTCACGTACCGACCATCGGCGTGGTGGGTCGGCGTGGACCGGGCCAGGGGCGGCACCCTACCGGCCCGCAGGGGGCGGCCGGGCGTGATTCGCCGGATCGCCCGAGCGGCCGGCCCGGGATCACTACGTTCGTCAGCGTGAGAGTTCGGGGACGTACCGCCGCTGTCATCGCTGCCCTCCTGCTGTCGCCGGTCGGCGCGCCCGCCGGTGCGGTGGCCGCTCCCGGTGCCGTGGCCGCTCCCGGTGCGGTGGCCGCTCCCGGTGCGGTGATCACCGGGCCGTGCGCGGCCGTGCCGGCGGCGTCCCGGCCACCCCGGCCGGTGCCGCCGCGCGCGGATCCCACCGCCCGTGCGGTCGGCGGTCCGGCCCTGGCCACCGAGGCGCTGGTACGCCCCGCCGGGACGCCCGCACCGCCCGCCGTGCCGGCCGCCTCCTGGGTGGTCGCCGACCTGGACAGCGGCGACGTGCTCGGCGGCTGCGGACCACACGAGTACGCCACCCCGGCCAGCGTGCAGAAGCTACTGCTCGCCGCCACCGTGCTGCCGAAACTCGACCCCCAGCAGGTGGTCACCCTCACCGACGGCGACCTCGACATCGAGCCCGGCAGCTCCGCCGTGGGTTTCGCCGAGGGTGGCCGGTACCGGATCGAGACCCTCTGGCTGGGCCTGCTGCTCAAGTCCGGCAACGAGGCGGCGAACGCGCTGGCCCGCCTCGGCGGTGGCCCGGACGGGCTGCCCGGCGGGTTGCGGGCGATGAACGCACACGCCCGGCAGCTCGGCGCGTTGCAGACCCACGCGGTGACCCCGTCCGGGCTGGACGGGCCGGGCCAGTTCACCAGCGCGTACGACCTGGCACTGATCGCCCGCGCCTGCTTCGCCGACGCCACCTTCCGCCGCTACGACACCACCCGGGAGGCGACGATCCCCGCCCAGCCGGCGCTCGGCGAGAAGGCCTTCCCGATCCAGAACGACAACCAGCTGCTCTACCGCTACCCGGGGGCGCTGGGCGGGAAGACCGGTTTCACCGACCTGGCCCGGCACACCTACGTCGGGGCCGCCGAGCGTGGCGGACGGCGGCTGGTGGTCACCCTGCTCGGTGCGGAGGTCGTCGACAAGCGGGGCTGGGAACAGGGCGCGGCCCTGCTCGACTGGGGCTTCGGGGTGCCCCGGGGCGCGGCGGTGGGCCGACTGGTCAACCCGGGCGAGCTGACCGCTGGCCCGTCCGGGACCGCCACTGCCACCGCCACCCCGCCCCCGCTGGCCGCCGCCGGTGGTCCGAGCCGGCTCGACCCGGCCGGTCACCCCTGGTCACGTCCGCTGGTCGCGGTCTCCCTGGCCGCCGTCGTGGCCGGACTCGCCGGGCTGCTGCTCGCCCTTCGCCACCGACCCCACGACATCCGCCGACGGCGGTGAGGCCCGGCGCGCACCGCCGCCGGTGGGTGCTGGTCCGGTTGCTGCTCGTCGCGGTGGTGCTCGCGGCGGCGGGCTGTGACCGGCCACCGCAGCCCGCGCCGCTGGCGGACGCCGCCACGCCCACCCCGACCGGACCCCGTGCCCCGGCCGACGTGGTGCTGCTGTCCGAGGTGGACCCGAGCATCGTCGTCGACATCCGGTACGCCGGCCCGCACAACTTCGTCGGCCGCCCGGTGGACGGCTACGACGAGCCGTTGTGCCTGCTCACCCGTACCGCCGCCGAGGCGCTACGCCGGGTGCAGGACGCCGCCCGCGCCCGGGGGTTGAGCCTGCGGGTCTACGACTGCTACCGCCCGCAGCGCGCCGCCGACGAGTTCGTCCGGTGGGCGAAGGGCGCGGCCGGGCAGCAGATGAAGGCCGAGTTCTATCCCCGGGTGGCCAAGTCGAGGCTCTTCGCCGACGGCTACCTCGGTGCACCCACCGCGCACAGCCGGGGCAGCACCCTCGACCTGACCCTGGAGCCCCGCCCGGCCCCGCCCCGCTCCTCGTACGCCCCGGGACAGCC
Source organism: Micromonospora sp. NBC_00421 (assembly GCF_036017915.1). Lineage (NCBI taxonomy): Bacteria > Bacillati > Actinomycetota > Actinomycetes > Micromonosporales > Micromonosporaceae > Micromonospora > Micromonospora sp. NBC_00421. The sequence goes on along the minus strand of NZ_CP107929.1, from coordinate 2,440,276 downwards.
GCTGGTGGCCTGCACCGATCCGGCCGACAGGCGGTTCGCCGACGGGGCAATCGACATGGGCACCGGCTTCGACTGTTTCGACCCGCTGGCGCACACCGCCGACGCCCGGATCACCGGCACCGCCCGGACCAACAGGCAACTGCTCAAGCGCCTGATGACCGACTGCGGTTTCGTCAACTACGACCGGGAGTGGTGGCACTACCGGTACGCCGACGAGCCCTACCCGGACACCTGGTTCGACTTCCCGGTGGCCCGCTCGTCCCTGCCGCCCCGCTGACGGCACGGCAGGTGTCCGCCGCTCAGCCGGCCGGCGGCCGGGTGCGCAGCGGCAGCCAGGCCAGCACGTCCCGGATCGTCGCGTCCCAGTACGGCCAGTCGTGGTCGCCGGGGGAGAACTCCACTGTCACCGGCACGCCGCGCTCCCGGGCGGCCTCGACGAAACGCACGTTGTCGTCGTACAGGAAGTCCTCGGTGCCGCAGGCGACGTAGAGCGGGGGAGTGTCGGGCCCGACCCGACCCACCAGCGCGACGGTGTCGTCGTCGGGGCCGGCCACCGGGGCGTCCCCCCAGATGGTGTGCCAGACGTCCGGATCGAGCGGCCGGTCCGGATGGTGCCGGCGGTGGGCGACGTTGAGCGCCCCCGACAGGCTTGCTGCGGCGGCGAACCGCTCCGGCTGCCGTAGCGCCCACTTCACCGCGCCGTAGCCGCCCATCGACAGCCCGGCCACGAAGGTGTCCTCCCGGCGGTCGGAGAGCCGGAAGAACGACCGGCAGACCCGGGGCAGCTCCTCGGTGAGGAAGGTCCAGTACCGGTTGCCGTGCTTCTCGTCGGAATAGAAGCTGCGCCCGACCTGCGGCATCACCACGGCCAGGCCCAGCGATGACACGTAGCGCTCGATCGAGGTCTGGCGCACCCAGGCGGTGTCGTCGTCGCTGAGGCCGTGCAGCAGGTAGAGCACAGGCGGGTCCGCGTCGGCCGTCCCCGTGGGCAGCTCCACCCGGGACGGGTCGCGTTGCGGCAGGATCACCGTCATCGAGGTGCTGAGCCCCAGTGCCTCGGAGTCGAAGTCGCAACGCATCAGTGCCATGGTCCTGGACCGTACCGGGTGGTGGCCGGGGCCGGTACGGTCGGTCCGGGCGGAGAGCCCCACCGTGCTCGTCCACGATCTCGGCCGGACGAGGCTGATCCGGCCCGGTGGCACCGGCTGGATCGGCGTGGTGGTGCTGTTCCAGTGCGGGGAGCCGTTCGCAGCGGAGCCGCTGCCGGTGCGGTTCTCCGTCGAGACCGCCGACGGGCAGGTCAGGGAGGCCCGCTACCCGGTCGCCCTCGTCGGCAGCGCCTGGCTCGACATGCTCTCCGTGATATGCGGGCCTCGATAACCGGAACGTCACCGGAGCGAACGTGGATATCCGTTTGCGGCGCTGCGGGTGTCCGCCTAGGTTCGATGTCAACGCCACACCGACCAACCAGGGAGCACACCGTGTCGCCGTACCTCAGCACCGAGACCACGCGGTCCCAGCCGCGCGGCGGTGTGCTGTTGCCAGCCGGCGAACGAGCCCGGGGTTGTCGGTGGCGATCGGGGTGGCGGCGCGGATAGCGCCAGCGCGACTGCGCAGCCGCCCACCCCACCAGGGGACCGGGCGGCTTTTTCGACCCCGACACCCGCCGAGGGGTGTAGCTCAACGGGTAGCGCACCGGATTCCAAACCCGACGGTCGCAGGTGCGAATCCTGTCACCCCTGCTCCCACGAACGAGGAGAACACGATGGCATTCACCCCGCTGCCGGGCACGAAGGCCCCGGTACGGGTCTGGACCGACCCGTACGGCATCGAGCCGCAGGCCGCCCAGCAGCTGCGCAACATCGGTGCGCTGCCCTGGGTGCAGGGCGTCGCCGTGATGCCCGACGTGCACTACGGCAAGGGCGCCACCGTCGGCTCGGTGATCGCGATGCGGCAGGCCGTCTCGCCGGCCGCCGTCGGGGTGGACATCGGCTGCGGGATGAGCGCGGTCCGGACCTCGCTCACCGCCGCCGACCTGCCCGACAACCTCGCACCACTGCGTACCGCGATCGAGGCGGTCGTGCCTGTCGGCTTCGCCAAGCGGGACGACCCGGTCGACCCGCGGCGGGTCCGGGGCCTGGAGCAGCGCGGCTGGGACGACTTCTGGGGCCGGTTCTCGACCCTGGACCGGAAGGTGGCGCAGCTGGAGAGCCGGGCCCGGCACCAGCTGGGCACCCTCGGCGGCGGCAACCACTTCATCGAGGTCTGCGTCGAGCAGGACGGCCCGGACGCCGGGCAGGTCTGGCTGATGCTGCACTCCGGTTCCCGCAACATCGGCAAGGAGTTGGCGGAGCGGCACATCGGGGTGGCCCGCGCCCTGCCGCACAACGCCGACCTGCCCGACCGGGACCTGGCGGTGTTCCTCGCCGGCACCCCGGAGATGGACGCCTACCGTCGGGACCTGTGGTGGGCGCAGGAGTACGCGCGGCGCAACCGGGCGGTCATGCTGGCCCTGCTCTGCGGCGTGGTCCGGGACGCGTTCCCGCAGGTCAGCTACGGGGAGCCGATCTCCTGCCACCACAACTACGTGGCGGAGGAGAGCTATGACGGGGTGGACGTGCTGGTGACCCGCAAGGGGGCGATCCGGGCCGGTCGGGGGGACCTGGGGATCATCCCGGGGTCGATGGGCACCGGTTCGTACATCGTGCGGGGGCGGGGGAACCAGGACGCGTACTGCTCGGCCTCGCATGGCGCGGGGCGGCGGATGTCGCGGACGAAGGCGAAGCGGACGTTCAGCACCGCCGACCTGGCGCAGCAGACCGCCGGGGTGGAGTGCCGCAAGGACGCCGGGGTGGTCGACGAGATCCCCGGCGCGTACAAGGACATCACCGAGGTGATGGCGCAGCAGGACGACCTGGTCGAGGTGGTGGCCCACCTCAAGCAGGTGATCTGTGTGAAGGGTTAGACCGGCCGACGCCCCCGGGCGTCGGTCGTGAGCCCCGGTGGCGCAGCGGACAGCGCGCCGGTCTACGAAACCGGAGAGCCCAGGTTCGAATCCTGGTCGGGGCACCTTGCGGAAGTTCAGGATTGCTGAATTTCTAGCCGAGGTCGTGTACCTCCAGCCCTCGCATGATCAGCGTCTGCATCGAGCCGAACCCGTAGAGATCCGCGTCGGATGACAGGTTCGCCACCTCGCGGAGCACCGGTTCGACGTCGATGCCACGCTCGCGGGCTCGGTTGCACAGCGCCCAGATCGTCATCAGCTCGTCGCGCGGATCGGCGGCTTGATCCATCGCGGAGACATGGACGAGTCGTCGGCGGAACTCTCCGACCGAATCCCACGCCACCGGTAGGTGGGCGGCCCAGCGGAAGGACGGGTGAGCCCGAAAGATGTCGCGCACCTCCGCACGGGCCGGCGCTCCGCCGGTCTCGTACGCATCCAACAGCGCATCGAGCGCGGCAGACGCCTCGGCCGCCACCCCGGCTTCGTCCACCGGCGGCTGCGCTTGCCGGATCTCGGCCATCCAGTTCGGATCGCTGAGGTCGACCGGGCGCTCGGCGATGTCCCGCAACAGATCGTCGATCACGACGACATCTGCACGGACCGTAGCAAGATTCATGTCGTCATTGTGCTGTCCCCAAGGAGATCCACCGGGTCGGGAGGTCCGGTAGCCGCACGACTGCTGGGGCTCAGGGCTGGCGATGGGCGCGGTAGCCGTTGACCGGTCCGAGTTCGTCGGCGGTTGGCGGCTGATGACCAGGTGCGCTTCCTGGACGTCGCTCAACGGTCGACCGGCCACCAGGTGCACAGGTCAGGGGCGGGTCAACCCGATGGTGGCGGCGAGGCGGGCGACGTCGGCCGGGGTGGGGCCGGCGCGGAGCACGGCGGTCAGGGCGGCCCGGGCGGCAGGGCGGGTGCGGGTCTCGGCCGGGGCAATGTGGTCGGCGGCGAGCAGGGCCCGTCCGGCGGCGTCGTGGTCACCGAGGTCGAGGTGGGCCCGGGTGATGTCGATGAGGTGGGCGGCGCGGTGTTCGGCGGGGAGCCGCCGCCAACCCTCCTGGTCGGTGGCCCGGCGGTGCAGGGCGACGGCCCGATGGTGGTCGCCGAGGCGGGTCGCGGTCAGGGCACGGGCGAGGTCGACGCTGGTGGGGCCGAAAGCGACGCCGTCCTGGTCGTGCCGTTCGTGGTCGGCGGCGAGGTGGGCGGCGCGTTCGGTCAGGTCGTGGGCGGTGGCGGCGTCGCCGTGACCGGCGGCGGCGAGGGCGGCCTCGATGAGCAGCGTCCCGGTCAGGGCCGACGCCGGCGGGTGGCCGTGCGTCACCGCCGGGTCGAGTTGGCGTACGGCGGTGAGCGCGGCGGTCGTGGCCAGCCGGCCCCGCCGCAGCGCGCGGAGCACCTGCGCGAGGGACACCGCCGCGAGCCCGATCCGCATCGGATCACCACGGGTGGCGGCCATCATCGCCCGGTCGGCGGCCAGCCAGGCCAGGTGCGCGTCGCCGAGCTTGACCAGTGTCTGGGCGGTGAGCCGGTAGACCCGCACCAGCAGTTCGAGCACGGGCGGGTCCACCAGGCTGACGTGGCAGGCGTAGCGGCTGTCGACGAGCAGGTCGGGCAGCATCCGCAACACCTGGGGGTGCTGCCCGTTGCGGTACGCCGTCCACGCGTAGCCCGCCTGGTCGTCGAGCTGCCGCACCGCCGCCCCGACCGGGGCGGATGCCGGAGCGTCGTGCCGGGCCAGGGCGGCCCGGACCCGTTCCACGGCGGCACCGACGTCGGTGACCGGTGCCGGCGGGGTCCGACCGCCGAGCAGGAGTTGCGGCGCGACGCCCAGCGCCCCGGCCACCGTCTCGATGACGGAGAGCCGATCGAGGGTACGCACACCCCGTTCGACCTTGTCGACCCAGCTCTTCGACTTGCCGATCCGGTCGGCGAAGACCTGTTGGCTCATGCCCCGGCGGGCCCGTAACTCGGCCATCCGCCGTCCGATCGGCGGCTCGGTGCCGGCGCGCTGCCGGCCGGGGCCGGTCACCGGTCGTGCCCCGGCACCGACATGGTGTGGGTGGACCCGCCGCAGCGGGGGCACCACCGGGACTTGACCCGGAACGCGAGCAACCCGAGCAGGAAGCCCGGCACCAACCCCCCGAACACGATCGACAGCACACTGGAAATCACGAGCGCCCTCGCTCTCCGGCCCCGGCAGTAGGACTGTCTGCTGGGGTGTAGTGATGGAACCAGGGGGTTACGACAGACTCGTGCTGCATGGGGCTGCTCCTACGTGGGGTCGATTCCGTGTGTGAACTCTCGGCAGGCCGGTCGGATTGGGTGCCGTCCGAGGTCATTCGGCCCGGTGGCGCTCCTACTGGTCGGGTTCGGCTGGCACGGGCGCTGCACGTCGCTGCTGTGCTTTTCCCGGCTGCCTGATCCAGCCGATGAAGCGGCGGTGCAGGGGGCCGGCCGGTGCCCAGGGCATGTCCTCGGCCGCCTGGACGAAGTAGGCCCCGAGGTGGAGGGCCAGTGACACCGGCGCGTCGGCGTACTCCGCGCGCAGTTCCTGCCGCCGGGTCGGACACGGCCAGGGGCGGTCGCATCCGCCGCAACTCCAGATCGGCAGCACCGGACCGTGGCTGGTCACCACTGCTCACCGTTCCCGGACCAGTGGCCGCGCTCGATCGGGAGCCGGTGCCGGACATGGCAGGGCAAGTCGGCTCCGCACCGACAGACGCGCCGCCATCGCCGCCAACACCACATAGGCCGATGCCGGTGCGCGAAGGTCAGTGCGGTGGCCGACAGATACTCGTCGTACGACACGCGCCGCTTCGACGACAAGGCAATCCCGCCCGACGTCGGGAGCTGTGGTACGCCTCGCGCCAGGTCCAACAACCGTCGTCGGGCGGCCTCCCGCTCCAATGGATGGATGCGTTCTCCGACGCCGGGAACAGCGGACGGCGACGACGCAAAGTGCCGGCTGACAACTCGCCGTAGGAGTCCAATATTCACCGTCATGTGACCAGCCCTCCGCGCCCACGGCACGGAGGGCCACCTGCTGATGTACCTCGTTCCGCGCCCGGCTTCAGTGACGTCCAGCGTCACGCCAGGCACGGCGCCGATCCAGAGGGTGAACGTCCGCTAACCGAGTGTGGTGTCCGCTGGTGACTGCAGCCCAGGTGCGTACTCCATGCACGCGTCACGGAATGTCACGGCCTCTGGGGCCCCCGACTGCTCCACCTTGGCCAGCAGTTCCGCAGCCCGCCACCAGTTCGATGGCACCACCCGCCCGGACGTCACCGCTTGCGCCCCCAGAGCAACCGCCTCGTCCGGCTGGCCGGCGGCGACCAGGGCGAGACCAAGGTCGAGACGGGCCGACGCGGACCGGCGGGGCCGCGCTCCGCCATCGCCGTGCGGGTCCAGATCGGCCAACACCGCCCGCGCTACCTGCTCGGCACCGGGGTCACCGGCCCACGCCAACGTCGTGGCCGTGTACGCGGCGGCCTTGGCCGGGTCGTAGCGATAGTGGTGCTCGGCGCGCTCAGGAACGGGCAGATTCGCCGTCAGCCGCTCCACCCGGTCCAACGCTCGCCGGGTCGCAGCGACATCCCCAATCCGCGCCCATGCACGAGCCTCCTGAGCAGTCGCCTGAATGCGGGCAGAACTCCCCTTCGGAGCGACCCGCTGCGCTTGACGGGAAAGATCGAGCGCCGTCCGGTAGTCACCTTGGGTCAACACGTCCCAGGCCCGGGTTTCGAGACACCATGCCTGGATCTCGCCATGCTCAGCATGTTCAGCAAGATCACGAGCGGCTCGCAAGTGCGCACCCGCAGCCGTTCGCTGTCGCAGGTCGATGTGAACGGTCGCCCGCAGCACCGCCAGCCAGCCACCGGCAACCAACAACCGCCGCTGTTGAGCAAGCGTCACCCGCCCGTCCAACAACCGCCCCACATAGGCAAGGTGTCGCCGTACCAACGGCAGAAGATCCGCCGGGGCCATCGTCGGATAGGAGCTGGCCAGATCGTCAACACCCTGCTCGATCCGATCGAGCGCATCCGCGCTGACATCACTGGCGGCGACCCGCGCCCGCAGCTCGCCGGCCTCGGCTGCGTGGTCGATCGGCGCATCCACCAACCGAGCAAGCACGCCCCCCGCTTCGAGAACCCGGTCCAGGTGACGTGCCGTGTCGACCGTCGGAGCCTTGAGCCCCGCCTCCAACTCGTGCAGATGGCTCTTACTCCGATGAGCAAGCTGCCCCAGGGAGCGAAGCGACAAACCACGCCGCTCCCGAAACTCACCCAGAGCTACACCGAAGCGCGGATCGACGGACGAGGCCATAGCGCCGCTCCAAGCTCACGAGGCCAGGCAACCTCAACTGGCCGCCACCTCGTCGGACGGTACCCCGACGCGTCGCGTGCCGGGCACCCCCTCGCCTGCAAGCTCCGGGTGTTCCGTCCACGCTATCCATGCACATCACCCGAAATCGGGCGTTGATCGGTCGCCGACCGGCTTCGGCTCGCTCGATCCCGGCAGGAACGAGCCTCTATCGTCTACAGCCTGCGAGCAGACGGAGTCACCGGCACAGGGACGGGCAGATGAACGACGACCACGACGCCGCCGGAGCCATGAGTTTCATCTTCGAAGCCGGCGTACTCAAACGCGCCGCCCGCACCGGCTGGTGGTTCGCCGGCGTCAAGCACCCCGAATCCATCGCCGAACACTCGTTCCGGACCGCGCTCATCGGGATGATGCTCGCCGCCATGGAAGGTGCCGACCCCGCCCGGGTGTCGATGCTGTGCGTCCTACACGACACCCAGGAAACCCGGATCACCGACATCCCGCACATCGCCAAGCGCTACCTCACTGCCGCACCCAACACCACAGTCACCGCCGACCAGGTCGCCGCCTGCCCACCGGCCGTCGCCGACCTCATCAACGCCGCCGTCGGCGAGTACGAAGCGGGCGAGACACCAGAGGCCATCGTCGCCCGCGACGCTGACAAGCTGGAATGCCTCGTCCAAGCAGTCGAGTACCGCCACCAGGGGATCGACAACGTCCAACGCTGGATCGACAGCTCACGCGCGGCACTGAAGACCGCCAGCGCCCACCGCCTCGCCGACGCTGCCCTCACCGGAGAACCCCTCGCCTGGCTCACTCCACCACCACCGGCATAGCCACCAGGCACCAGGTGCTTCGTCCGGCTACGTAGGCAGCGTCACAGGTATCGGGTCATCGTCCGCGTTGATGCTCTCCGGGCGTCGAGGCAGTAGGCACGTCACCGGCCAGGGTCGTGCCCTGACCGGGTTGACCGCATCATCGACATCACGCAGTTCCTGAGCCGGGCCGGGGCGACGATCCACATCAACTGACGGGTCCGTGCGGTGATCCAACCGGGGGGAGGGCGTGAATCTCACCACCGGCCGGATCGTTATACCCGTAGTGTCCGAATGGCGCAGCTCGCCGTACCCCCGTAGGAGGTCCGACCATGCACCGTCGTCTGACTGCGCTGCTCGCCGCGCCGCTGCTCGCCGTGCTCGCCGCCTGCGGCACCGTCGCTGCGCAGGCCGCGCCGCAGCCGCCACCCTCGTCGCCCGTGCCGGGGCAGTCGTACTGGCCAGGTCAGGAGGCGCCGATGGACGCCGGCGCTCGGGTGGGTGAGGTCGCCCCGGGTCGGTGGCCGGCTGCGTACGCCGGCGTGTTCGTGGACATGCCGGGCGGGCGCCTGCTGGTCTACCGCGTGCCGACCGCCAGTATGGACGCGGCGGTACGCGCCCTGGCGCCGGCGGTGCTGGTCGACTTCGTCGATGCCACGTACTCGGCGGCGAATCTCGAGGAATGGGCCGCCAAGGTTGGGGACGACCAGGCGTTCTGGCAGCAGCGGGGGGTGACGGTGCACTGGATCAGCACCGATTTCGGCAGGTGCGTGACGGTGGGCCTGGCCGACCCGCAGCGCGACGGAGGGAAGCTGCTCGCCCGCTACTCCAAGGCGGCGCTGTGCGTGGAGCAGGGGCACGCCGCAGACCTCGCTGACGGCGAACTGAGCCAGCGTCGAGGGTCGAGGGTGACGTCGATGCGACCGGTGAAGTGGACGTGAACGAGGCTGATTAGGTCGCCTGGGTTCCGATCGATGACAGAAGCGACTCCGCGTGGTCGCTGACCCTTCCCGAACTCTGGGGAAACGACCTCCCACAGGTGGGTAGTAGTCAAGGGCTGGCCTAGGTGACCCTCTCCCAACGTTGGGAAGCCCCGCCGGGGGATGCGGCTCGAACCTGTCGACTGGTGACGCCCCGGGTCGTCGCGCAGGTGCCGAACGCCATCGATTCAGGTCCAGGGTTGACCTGTGTCGACGCTTGTACTGCCTTCTTGCCGCTCCGCGTCGCCCAGTAGCGGTCGCTGTTCTCCTGCCGCAACACCGCGTTCTCCTGCCGCAAACCGGCATTCCCACGATCGAGATCACCGAACCCGCCGACGACCACTTGATCAGTCACAAAGGATCTGTGCTCGCGGAGCCAGCGGCCTGGTGACCCGTCTCGGAAAGATCGCTAGGCGATCAGGAGGAGGAGCGGTGATCGATGCCATGGCCGAGCGGCTATTGCGATCTCCTTCTCGTATCCGGATACTGATGAGTAGTATGCACATCTACGAATGGATCATCGCATGGATCATCTCCATCGTGATCGCCGTGCCCTCGCGGCAGGATTCGGAGCCATCCTTCTCGGACTGAGTCTTCTGGTGTGGCCAGCCGCTGGCGCGACGGCGCAGCTGGGAGCTTCCGATCGGAATGGCATAGAAGTGGGTGTCAAGGCTAACTACTATCAGTTCATGAATCCAGGCTTCGGATTGTGTCTAACGCTCTGCAACGGCAACACGATCGATGGGGCACCGCTGGTCGCCATGCCATGCGCCAAGCTGGGATGCCTATGAGCTGAGCTTTCAGCGCTGGGAATACTGGCAACTTTTCCTCCCAAGCCGATTCGAGCCGATGTGTCGATGTTCTGAATGGCGTGACCGCCGACGGCGCTTCCGTGCTCGACTGGCCCTGCGGTTCCACCAACCCTAACCAATAGTGGGCTCTTACCAATGGCTGCAGATTGCTGAGCGGTCTGTCAGGCGGGTGGTGTCTCTCTATCTACGGGAATAGCCCGGCGCCTGAGACGATCGCATTACGCGATCAACTTTCAAAGACGGGGCACTAGCCGATCGCATGTCCGCCGCTATCGCCAGACGACCACGGGGAGAGCAGTTTGGGGAGGTGAGGGAACACTCGCACGAATGAACTGAACTCCATGCAAGTCCTTGTGTACGTGGCGTTATTCGAGATCCGAGAAGGGTAGGAGTGATTCGCGTATGACAGCCACATCGCACTTCGCTGCGTCGGCTTCCGGCGCCAGTCGGGACTGGCGGACGGTGCTGGCCTCGTCGGACGTGTACGCCGTGCTGTCCGACCCGGCGGTGATGGCGGATCCGCTGCCCCTGGCTGCCTGGCTGCGGGAGAACGCCCCCGTGTACCGGAGAGCGGACGGCGAGTACCTGGTCAGCCGCTACGAGGACGTCTCCCGTCTCTTCCGGGCGCCGCCGGATCACATCCGGGTGCAGGCGGCCGGCATCCTCCGGTCCGGGGCCATGGAACAGCACCCGAGCGTCCGTCGGCTGGCGGACACCATCGGGCTCCGGAATCCACCCGAGCACACCCGCCTCAACCGGGTCTACCTGCGGTACTTCACTGCCGCCCGGGTGGCCGCGCTCCGGGAGCAGACCCGGGTGGTCGTGGCGGACAGCGTCCGAGACCTCACGGCGAGACTGACCGCCGGACAGCAGGTGGACCTGCACGAACTGGCGACCGCTCTTCCCACGCACATGATGAGCCTGCTGCTGGACCTGCCCCCGGCGGACATCTCCTGGCTGAACACGTGCGTGTGGCGCATCGAGCAGCCATTCGATCCGACGCTCACCGACGTCCGCCTGTCCGACGCGGATCGCAGCAGTGCGGAACTGGACGCCTTCGTGGTGGACCTGGTGGCCCGTCGGCGCGGCAGCGGAGGCAGCGATCTGATCACGGCACTGGCCGACACGAGTGATGACGAGGGTGGCCTCTCGCAGGACGACATCATCGCCATGGTGTTCACCATCCTCGCGGGCGGAGGGCCCACCATGGCCTGGGTCATCGCCTTGGCGCTGTGGCGCACGCTGGTCCGTCGTGAGCACGTCGACCGCCTCGACGGATCCCCCGGCGGGGCTGCGGCGTACGTCGAGGAACTGCTGCGGTTCGAGTCACCGGCGATGTACAGCCCGATCCCGCGAGTCGCCCTACGCGACATCGAACTGGGGGGTGAGGTTCTCCCTGCGGGATCGCGGATCTACGGGCTGATCACCGGCGCCAACCACGACCCCCGGGCGTTCCAGGATCCTGGAGTGTTCGATCCGTCGCGCTTCGATCCCTCATCGCGGCGGCGTGGCGCTGCCCCCGTGCTGGCCTACGGCACGGGGATCCACCGCTGCGTCGGGGCGCACCTGGCCTCGATGGAGCTCGAGGTGGTCTTCGAGGAGATCTACGCGCTCCTGCCGGACCTGCACTTGGAGGGGCCGGTGACGTGGGGACGCACCTCGTACAGCCGCAGTGTCACCGCGCTCCCTGTCCGGCTGGGCGCGCCGGCTCCGGCGCGGTCGTCGCACCAGCGGCCGTGAGACGAATCCGAGCTCCCTGGCAGGACGGAGAGAAGTCGGTGTCGATGGCAGTCCCACACCGCGTGCCGAAGTCGATGCGTTCGCGTGTTCCGCTGGTCGGCAGCGCCGTGCGCATCCGCCGCGATCCGCTGGGGTTCGTGCAGCAGATCCGCCGCTACGGCGATGTGGCCACGTTCAAACTGGGCCCGCGGACGGCGTACGTGGTGAACCACCCCGATCTGATCCGCCAGATGCTGGTGACGGATGCCGAGAAGTTCCACAAGGGGGTGATGTTCCAAAAGGCACAGGTCCTGGCCCGCAACGGCCTGTTCACGTCGGAGGGCGACTTCCACGCCCGGCAGCGCCGACTCATCCAGCCGGCAGTCCACGCCTCCGAGATCGCCGGCTACACCCGGACCATGGGGGACCACGTCCAGGGGCTGGTGACCGCCTGGGCCGACGGGGAAGTGGTCCGGATGGACGAGGTCACCTTCCCGCTGGCGCTCGGCATCGTCGCCCGGGTCCTGTTCTCCACGGACCTCGACCCGGAGGCCGCGGCCGAGGTCCAGGAGACCCTCCCCGTGCTGCTGCGGGGTCTTGGCCAGCGCGCCCTGGCGCCGTTCGACTTCCTGGACCGGTTGCCGACACCGACCAACCGGGCATTCGAGCGCGCGCTGCCGCGGTTCCAAGCCGTGGTCTACCGGATGATCCGTCAGCACCGCCTCGAGCTCGGGCAACACCCGGACCTGTTGACCTCGCTGCTGCAGGCCGTGGACGCGGACACCGGTGCGGCCATGACGGACGACCAGGTCTACGACGAGGTCACCAGCATGATCATCGCCGGCAGCGAGACGACGGCGGCGGCGATGTCCTGGGCGGCCTACCTGCTCGCCGCCCACCCGGCTGCGCAACGCGCCGTGCAGGACGAGGTCGACGACGTCCTGCAGGGCCGCCCGGTGCGGTACGAGGACCTGGGCCGACTGCAGTACACCCATCGCGTCGTCAAGGAGACCCTGCGCCTCTACCCGACCACCTGGATGCTGATGCGCCGCCCCCTCGTCGACGTCGACCTCGGCGGCTACCGGCTCCCGGCCGATGCGATGGTGCTGTTCTCCATCTTCGCCCTGCACCGCGACCCGGCCCTCTTCCCGGATCCGGAGCACTTCGACCCGGACCGCTGGCTGCCGACCCGTGCCGAGACGATCCCGCCCCACGCCTACCTGCCCTTCGGCGCCGGCCCGCGAGGGTGCATCGGGGGCCCGTTCTCCCACACCGAGGCGTCCGTGTTCCTCGCCACCCTGGCCCAACGGCACACCCTGGTTCCGGTGTCCGACGAACCGGCCCGGATCGTCACCACGCTCATCCCGATGCCGGGGCCCATTCCACTGGCCGTGCGTTCCCGCACGGAGCCACCCGGGTCGACCTCACCGGAGGCGGTGACCCGATGACACCCCCAACCGTTCACGCCGCCGTGGAACGGGCCCTGGAGTACCTAGCAGGGCAGCACGAACTGTCCTACCCGGACGCGGCACACATCATGGGCTCCTACTCCACCGCGCAGTTCGTCAAGCTTGGCCAGCAGCAGCCCCTGCCAACGGCGGGAGAAGAGGCAGGGACGTTCGCCGAGTTCCGCTGCGTGGGCGCCATCTACCACGTTGCCACCATCACCGAGACACTCCTGGACGCCGCAGAGGCCGGCCACAAGGAATGCCGGCGACTCGCCGACGAGAACACCGCCTGGCTGTTCTCCCAACGCGACGGCGTCTCCTGGCGGTACTTCCCCGGCTTCGCACCCCTACCGCACGACGCCGACACCCTCGCCCAGGTCCTGCGGATCCTCATCCGCGCAGGCCAGGCCGACAACGCCGTCGTACGCGCCGCCACCGCTCTCGCCGCGCGCAACGCATGGGACGACGGCGTCGTCAACACCTGGCTGCTCGACACACCCGGCGAACGCGATACGGCCAACCGGGTCTGGGGCCGGGGCCGGAACGACACCGGCCGCGACCCCGAGGTGGTCGCGAACCTCGCACACGCCACCCACCTGTACGAGCAGCACATCGGGCCCCTACCGCTGAGCCCGCTCGTCGGCCCGGCAACCCGCTGGCTGATCGACCAGCAACAGCCCATGGGCTTCTGGCGAGCCTCCTGGTATGTGGGAACCTGCTACAGCACCTACGTCGCCGTACGCCACCTCGCTGCCCTTGGCGGACATCAACAAGAGATCGCCCGGGCCGCACGCTTCCTCGCACAGGCACCCGCACCCGATCCCCTCAACCGGGCCCTGGCCATGCTGGCCCTGACCGCGGCCGGCACCGCCGTGTCCCCTGACGACTGCCAACTGCTGATCGGCAGCCAATTCCCTGACGGCTCCTGGGAGGCAGTGCCCTGGCTCGACAACCACGCCAGAGTGTGGGGAAGCCGCGCGGTCACCACCGCGCTCTGCCTCAAGGCCCTGCTCGCCGTGCAGCGGGACACCGCAAGCGCGAACCACCACGGCAGGATGCCGTGAGCGGCACCCCTCCCACCCCCACTACCTTGCCGCTGGGGGCATACATCCTGTCCGGCCGCGTGCCTGACGCGCGTACGGGCATCGCCCAGGCGCAGGCCGGAGAGGCACTCGGGCTCAGCAACCTGTGGATCTCCGAGAAGTTCGGCACGAAGGATCTCGGTGCCCTCGCAGGCGCACTTGCCGCATGCACCACAAGACCCGGCATCGCCGCCGGAGTCGTCCCCTTTCAGACCCGGCACCCTCTGCAGCTCGCCTCACTCGCGGCCACCCTCCAGTCGCTGACCGCAGGCCGCTTCCTGCTCGGGCTCGGACGCGGCGGCAGCTGGCTGTCCGGACTCGGTGTGCCGCCCACCGCCACGGCACGGGTGGTTGTCGACACCGTGACCATGCTGCGCCGCCTGTGGAACGGCGAAGAGGTGACCTACCACGGCCCCGCAGGCGATTTCCCGAGGCTTCAGCTCCGGGAACTGCCGACCACACCGCCACCCCGCGTCGTCCTGGCGGGGATAGGTGAGCAGTCCTTGCGGCTCGCCGGAGAACACTTCGACGGTGTGCTCCTGCCGGCGTTCACCACGCCGCAGGCAGTCGCACGGACCGCCGCCCGCGTCCGCCGGACCGCGACAACCTGCGGCCGTAACCCGAACGCCGTGCGCATCTACGCCACCGTCCTCACCGCGGCCGACCCGACACCCGAGGCCAGGGATGTCATTGCGGGTCGGGCGGCAACCTACCTACAGGCTCCCGTCGGCGGCGAACGGCTGGTGCGGATCAACGGCTGGGACCTGGACGCGCTTCGACGACTGCGCGGACACCCCCACATCGCCCGGCTCGGCGACACGTACGCCGACGCCGTTCTCGACCCCCTCGACCTCGCCGAGGCCGCCGGCCTGATACCCGCAACCTGGCTTGATGAGTCCACCGCGACCGGAAGCCCTCATGCCTGCGCCGCCCGGCTTCAGGACTACCTCGACGCCGGTGCCGACGAGCTGGTCCTGCATGGCACCACACCCGACCGGCTCGCCCCCGTCATCCACGCTTTCTCTGCACTCTGCCCACCATCGCGACCGCAACCCGCCGCGGCAGACACCCAGGACCGCCTGCGATGACGGACCGGGTCCCGCACAAGTCACCCTGGCCCTTGGCACCATCACCGGCATAGCCACCAGGGCACCAGATGCCTCGACTTCCCGTCCGGACCTAAATGGTGTGCCGGTGGTCGGCGGGCGCTGGGATGCTGCGGCCGACCGGGAGCGGGGGAGGGGCCAGCATGCCGTCGGAGTCCGCGCCGGAAGTCCGTACCGTGGCCGGTGTCCTGCGGGGCTGCCGGGAGGCGGACCGGGCGGTGTTCCGTGGCATCCCGTACGCCGAGCCGCCGGTCGGAGCCCTCCGGTTCGCCGCGCCGCAGCCGGTACGCGGCTGGCAGGGCGTACGTCCGGCGGTCGCCTTCGGTCCGCCGCCCCCGCAGCCCGGCGCGTTCGGGACGTCCCCGCAGCGCGTCGGCGACGACTGGCTGACGCTCAACGTCTGGACGCCGGAGCCGGACCCGGCGGCGGGGTTGCCGGTCCTGGTGTGGGTTCCCGGTGGCGGTTACCTCGTCGGCTGTTCCGGCCTCCCGGAGTACGACGGCGGCCACCTCGCCGCCGGCGGAACCGTGGTGGTGACGCTCAACTACCGCCTCGGTTTCGAGGGTTTCGGGCAGCTCGACGGGGCCCCGGCCAACCGGGGGCTGCTCGACCAGGTCGCGGCCCTGCGCTGGGTGCGGGACAACATCAGTGCCTTCGGTGGCGACCCGGACCGGGTGACGGTCTTCGGGCAGTCGGCCGGTGGCGGCTCGGTCGCCGCGCTGCTGGCCATGCCGCGCGCCGCCGGACTGTTCCGGCGGGCGGTCGCGCAGAGCGTCCCGGGGACGTTCCTCTCACCCGAGTTGGCCGCCGACGTCACCGCCGCCTGCGCCGCCGAGCTGGGGGTACGACCGACCCTGGCCGACCTGTCGACGGTGGCTCCGGACCGGCTGCCGGCCGTGGGTGAGGCGATTTCGGCCGGGATCGTCCGGTGGCGGGAACGGTGGGGGCGGATCACCCACCGGCCGATCCCGTTCGCGCCGGTCGTCGACGGTGACGTGCTGCCGGCGACCCCGTGGCGGGCGCTGGCCGACGGTGCCGCGCGGGACGTCGACCTGCTCGTCGGGCACACCCGCGACGAGCACCGGCTGTTCAGCCTGCTCGACGGCGTGCTCGGCCAGGTCACGCCGGAGCAGGCCGAGACCGCGCTGCGGATGCTGGCCCCGGGCCCGGCCGGTGCCCGCCGCTACCGGGAGGCGTTCCCGGACGCGACCGACGAGCAGCTGTACGAGCTGGTCAACGCGGACTGGCTGTTCCGGATGCCGAGCCTGCACCTGGCCGACGCGCAACTCGCCGGTGGCGGCCGGGTCCACCTCTACGAGCTGACCTGGCCGGCGCCGGGCCTGGGCGGTGGCCTCGGTGCCTGTCACGGCCTGGACGTGCCGCTGGTCTTCGGCAACCTGACCAGTGGGCAGCCCGCGATGCTGATCGGTGATCCGCCCACTCCGGCCGCGCAGGAGCTGTCCGGGCAGCTGCGCGGGGCGTGGACGGCGTTCGCCGCGACCGGCGACCCCGGGTGGCCGGCGTACGACGCCGATCGCCGCACGCGCGTCTTCGACGAACGGCCGGTGGTCGTCGCCTATCCGGAGGAGACCTCACGACTGTTGTGGCGGGACCACACCTTCGCCGCGCTCCCGCTGCTGGCCTGACAGCGCCGGGGCGGCGGAGCCCGCTCGTGCCACGGCGGCGACACCACCGGTGGCGGTGCGGGTGAACCGGTCGGCCAGCAGCGCGAACGCGTCGGTGAGCGGCGGTGGGCCGACGACGGTGATCTCGGCGTCGTACCGGGCGACGGCGGCGGCCAGGCTCACCCAGGACCACGACCCGAGGGTGAGCCGGCACCGGTCGGGGGCGATCTCCTCGACGAGGCCGTCGCGGGTGTACCGGGCGACGGTCGCCGCCGGCAGGTCGAGGACCACCGTGCCCCGGCAGGGCCAGTCCGCCGACCCGCCGCCCGACCCCCGGAAGACCCCGGTGAGGTACGTGGCGACGTCTCCGCCGGCCAGTGGGCGGGGGGTGAAGCGGGGCCCGTGGGGCGGGCGCAGGGTGATCCGGTCGACGCGGAAGGTCCGCCAGTCGGCCCGGTCGAGGTCCCAGGCGACGAGGTACCACCGGCCGTCCCAGGTGACGACGTGGTGCGGTTCGGCGTGCCGGGCCGGCCCGTCCGTGCTGTCGGACCCGTAGTCGAACCGGAGGATCTCGCGGGCGTGCACGGCGCTGCCGAGCGCCAGCAGCACCCCGCCGTCGACCGGTTCGGCGGCTGCGGTGGTGGGCCGGGCGACGGCGGTGACGCTGAGCGCCCCGACCCGCTGCCGCAGCCGGGCGGGCAGCACCTGTCGTACGGTGTGCAGCGCCCGCGCCGCGTCGTCGGCGAGCCCGCCGGTCGTGCCGGTCGCCGCGACCTGGAGCGCGATGGTGAGGGCGACGGCCTGTTCGTCGTCGAACAGCAGTGGCGGCAGCACGGTGCCGGCGGCGAGCCGGTAGCCACCGTCGGGGCCCTTGGCGGCGGCGATGGGGTAGCCGAGTTCCCGGAGCCGGTCGACGTCGCGGCGCACGGTACGCAGGCTGATGCCCAGGCGTGCGGCCAGCACCCCGCCGGGCCAGTCCCGACGGCTCTGCAACAGCGACAGCAGGGCGAGTAGTCGCGCGGACGTGGTCGGCATGAGTCTGATTCTGCCCGGAGTAGGTGCCACACCCTGGCACCTACTGCTGCGAATCTTGCTCCTGACCAGCCCACTTCCGGGCGTCGAGCACCATCAGCAAGGAGTCGACCATGGCCATCTCCGCCACCACGCACCTCAACTTCCGGGGTGACGCCCGCGCGGCGTTGGAGTTCTACCGGTCCGTGTTCGGTGGCCGCTGCACCGTCGTCAGCTACGGCGACCTGGGGATGCCGAAGGACCTGCCGGACGCCGACAGGGTCGTCTTCGGCCAGGTCACGGCCGACAACGGCTTCGCCGTCATGGCCTACGACGTGCCCGGCCAGGCCCCCGATGCGCCCGCGCCGGCCGCCACCACCCGCGAGAACGGCATGACGCTGACCGGCGAGCGGTTCTTCGTCTCCGTCCGTGGTGACACCGCCGAGGAGGTCGGCGCGTTGTGGGACAAGCTCGCCGACGGTGCCGATCTGATCGAGAAGTACGGCCCGTCGCCGTGGGCACCGGGCTTCGGGATGCTCACCGACCGGTTCGGCGTCACCTGGATCCTCGACGTCGCCACCCCGTACGCCGGCTGACCTCCGTGACCCGGTCCGGGACCGCCGGTGGACGGTGGCCCCGGACCGGCCGGTCACTCGGTGCGCAGCCCGTCAGCGCGGGTGAGTCGCCACAGCAGGGGCAGGCTCAACCCGGTCACCGCCAGGACGGTCAGCGCGCCGAGCCCGACGGAGAAGCCGACCACCGGCCAGGCGATCGAGACCGGGGCCTGCACCATCCGCAGCAGGGCAGCGCCGAGGCCGAGCCCGAAGCCGACCGCCAACACCAGCCCGACCCCGACCGGCAGGGCGGTCTGCCAGAGCACGGACCAGCCGAGGGTGCTGCGTCGGGTGCCCACCGCCACCAGCATGGCCAGCAGGCGGCGGCGTTCCCGCAGCTGCTCCAGCGTGCCGACCAGCATGCTGGTGGCGATCAGCACCAGGGTGACGACCGTGCCGATGGCCAGGCCGCGCCGGATGTCGGCGAACTTGGGCGACTCGATGGTCGGGGACAGCACGGAGACGGACGTGGTCAGGTCGATCGCGGCGGTGGCGTTGCGGACGTGTTCGACCGCGTCGGAGGCGGCCGGGTCGAGCTGGAGGTAGACGGTCGACCGCAGCGGACCGAGGGTCCGGCCGGCGACCGCGCCGGGGGTGACCAGCGCCCCGTTCTGCATCCAGCCGGCCGGGTCGGGTCGGGCCTGCGCGGCACGCGCCGTCGTGGGCACCCGCCACCGCGACCCGTCCTCGACGGTCAGCATCGCGCCGGCGGGGACAGCCACCGGGTCGCCCGGATTGGACGCCAGGAAGGTGTCCCCGTCCACGCACCGGTCGAGGCGGGCGAACTCGGCCAGCGCGGCGCAGTCGCCGATCCGGATCTCCACCGGTGGGCCGTCCGGCGAGCCGACGTTGGCCCCGGTGCTGAGGGTGCCGGTTGCGGCGGTCACCCCCTCGGCCCCGCCGAGCTGCCGCAGCACCCGGGCCAGGTCGGGCTGGTCGCGGAACTGCACCTGCACTTGCGCCCGGGAGGTGTCCTGCCCACTGGCGGTGGTGAAGTCCCCGGCGATCCCGGCGAAGAGCATCTGCAGGCCGATGGTGCCCGCGACGGCCACGGCGATGCCGTTGACCAGCCGTGCGGCGGTGGCGCTGTCCAGCTGCACCCGGCGTACCGCGAGCTGCCAGGGCACCGGGCCGCCGCGTAGCCGCCGGACCAGCAGGTCGGTCAGCCAGGGCAGCAGGGTGACCGTGCCGGTCAGCAGCAGCACCGCCCCGGCCGGCACCAGCCACCGGGTGACCCCGCCGTCGGAGTCGCGCAGACCGGCCACGGGCAGGAGCAGGGCCAGGCCGGCGGCGGGCAGCAGCAGCCGCCACCAGAGCCGGCGGCGGACCGGGGTGCCGCGTCGGGTCACCCCGAGCGGCTCGACCACCACCGCCCGCAGCGCCAGCATCGCCACCAGCACGGCCAGCGCCGGCACGGCCAGCACGACGGCCAGCAGCAGCACGACGGGCGGCCGGATGTCCGAGGCGTACACACTGATGTCGTAGAGGGTGACCAGCGGGACCAGTTGGCGGCCGGCGAGCAGGAACCCGATGCCGACGGCGACGCCGAGCAGCGCGCCGGCCGCGGCCTCCCCGGCGGCGATCCGCCGGACCATGGTGGTGTCCGCGCCGACCAGGCGCAGCGCCGCCAGCCGGCGGTCCCGGCGTTCGCCGCCGTAGCGCACGGCGGAGCCGAGGAACACCGCGATGGGCAGCAGCAGCACCACGAAGATGACCGCCACCAGCAGCATCAGCACCGGGCCGAGACCCTCGCCGGGCAGCCCGCCGCCGAACCTGTCCAGCCGGGTCGCCCCGTGCGCGTCGGTCAGCCGGTCGTCGCCCTGGTAGTAGGCCAGCTCGTGGGGGCCGGCGAGGCCCGCGTCGGCGATGGTGCCGGTGACCCGCGCGCCGCCGAGGCGGGGGGCGAACAACGGGCCGGCGGGGGAGTCGAGCAGCCGGCGCAGGGCGGGGGAGACGACCGCCTCGCCGGGGCCGGGCAGGGCGGTCAGCCCCGGCGGGACGGGGGCGGCCGGCCCCTCCGGCCGGACCAGCCGGCCCCGGACCGGCCGGCCCCGGAACTCGGTGTCCACCGGGTGGACCAGCAGGGTGCCGGGACCGGCCGCGACCTGTTCGCCCATCCGCAGGTCGTCGCGGGCGTCGCCGCGCGCCTGCCGGGCGTCCAGCGCCCCCGGCACGGCGGTGGCGAGCAGCAGCATGGCCACCCCGATACCGACGCCGACGGCGGTGAGCAGCGCCCGGGTCCAGCCCTCCCGGCCACCGGTGACGGCCATCCGGGCGCCCATCACCAGGTCCGCGACCGCGCCCCGGCCTCTCACGCCGCCACCTCCAGATTCCGGGTACGCCCGTCGCGCACCACGACCTCCCGGTCGGAGTACGCCGCCACCCGTGCCTCGTGGGTGACCAGCACCACCGCCGCCCCGGTGTCCCGGGCGGCCTCGGTGAGCAGCCGCATCACCCGTTCGCCGTTGAGTGAGTCGAGCGCGCCGGTCGGCTCGTCTGCGAAGATCACCCGGGGGCGGGTGACCAGCGCGCGGGCCACCGCGACGCGCTGCCCCTGGCCGCCGGAGACTTCGCCGGGGCGCTTGCCGCCGACGTCGGTCACCTCCAGCCGTTCCAGCCACTGCCCGGCCCGCTGTTCGGCCGCACGCCGGGGGACCCGGGCCAGCCGCAGCGGCAGGGCGATGTTCTCCAGGCAGGTCAGCTCGGGCACCAACTGGCCGAACTGGAAGACGAACCCGAAGGCCTCCCGGCGCAGGGCGCTGCGCCGGGCGTCGCTCATCGTCACCAGGTCCTGGCCGTCGAAGACGACCCGGCCCCGGTCGGGGCGGACGATCCCGGCCAGGCAGTGCAGCAGGGTGGACTTGCCGGAGCCGGACGACCCGAGCACCGCGACCACCTCGCCCTCGTCGATGCGCAGCGCGGCGTCGACCAGTGCCACCGTCTCGCCGAAGCGGCGGTGCAGGCCCTCGGCGGCCAGCAGCGGCGCGCTCACCGGCGCACCTGCGCGGCCAGCTCGTCGAGGCGGGCGGTGGTGAGTTCGAGCCAGCGCAGGTCGGCCTCCAGGTGGAACAGCGCGTGGTCGCAGATCAACTGCTCGGCGAGGTCGCCGTCGCGCTTGCGGCGGGTCAGGTCCCGCATCAGCCGCAGGTGCTCGGCGCGCTGCACGTCGAGCAGTTCGGCCGCCTGACGGCCGGTGAGCAGGGCGAGCACCACCTTGGTGTAGAGGACGCTCTGCAGGTAGGGCTCGGGCGGCTCGGGGCGGGCCAGCCACCGCGCCACGTCGGTGACGCCGGCCTCGGTGATGGCGTACCGCTTGCGGTCGGGGCCCTCGCCGGGCTCGACCGCCTCCACCTCGACGAGGCCGCCGCGCAGCAGCCGGGACAGGGTCGCGTAGACCTGGCCGTAGGCGACCGGGCGGGCGTGGCCGAAGTGTTCGTCGTAGCGCCGTTTGATGTCGTAGCCGTGCCGGGGGGTCGCCTCCAGCAGGCCGAGAAAGGTCTGGCCGATGGACATGCGGAGCACTATACACACCGCGTATACATGCGTTGTCTACACCCCGCGCCGAGGCTGTCGTGACCGCTTCCCGACGCCGCGCCCTGCGGTGCCCGCGAATGTGACACCGTCCGACGGATTGACCAGCAGATTGATACATGTCAGTGTTTGCTTCCCTGGCGTTTCCGCCGCGATCCCACCCCCGGATCGCGGGTCTCCCGTCCACCCCCGGTCACCTCCGACAGACGGGACGGTGACGCCTGGGCGGATGCCCCGCCGACCCCCATGAGGAGCTCGTATGAAGCGCAGAACCCTGGCGATCGCCGCCGTCACCGCGGTGACGCTCGCCCTGGCCGCGCCACCGGCCTCGGCCACCACGACCGCCCGGCCGGCCACCGCCGCGCCGGCCGTCGCCGCGCTCGCCGCGCCGGACGTCCAGGTCAGCAACGTCCAGGCGCACCTGGCCCAGTTGCAGAGCATCGCCACCAGCAACGGCGGCAACCGGCGCGCCGGCTCGGCGGGCTACACCGCCTCGGTCGCCTACGTGAAGTCCAAGCTCCAGGCCGCCGGCTACACGGTCACCGAGCAGACCTGCACCAGCTGCACCTACCAGGGCAACAACGTGATCGCCGAGTGGCCGCAGGGCCCGACCACCGACGTCGTCATGTTCGGTGCGCACCTCGACGGGGTCGCCGCCGGTCCGGGCATCAACGACAACGGCTCCGGCTCGTCGGTGCTGCTGGAGAACGCCCTGGTGCTCGCCCAGCAGAACCCGACCATGACCAAGCGGGTCCGGTTCGCCTGGTGGAACGGTGAGGAGCAGGGCCTGCAGGGCTCGAAGTTCTATGTCAACTCCCTGACCACCGCCCAGAAGGGCTACATCAAGGGGTACTACAACTTCGACATGGTCTCCTCCACCAACGGCGGCTACTTCATCAACCGGCTCACCTCCACCACCTCGGCGCCGCTGAAGGCGTACTGGGACTCGCTCGGGCTGTCGCCGGAGGAGAACGTCGAGGGCCAGGGCCGCTCCGACGACTATTCCTTCCAGCAGGCCGGCATCCCGACCTCGGGTTACGCGATGGGGGCCAGCGCCCGCAAGACCAGCTCCCAGGCCAGCAAGTGGGGCGGCACCGCCAACGCCGCGTACGACCCGTGCTACCACTCGTCCTGCGACACCACCAACAACGTCAACGCCACCGGGCTCAACCGCAGCGCCGACGGCGTCGCGTACGCCATCTGGGATCTGGCGGTCGGCGGCGGCACCCCGACCAACGACTTCTCCGTCGCGGTCAGTCCGACCGCCGGCGGTGTGGTCCGGGGCGGCTCCACCACCGCCACGGTCAGCACCGCCACCACCAGCGGCAGCGCCCAGACCGTCGCCCTGTCGGCCTCCGGTGCGCCCAGCGGCGTGACCGTCTCGTTCAGCCCGTCGTCGGTCACCTCCGGCGGCTCGGCCACCATGACGGTCAGCGCGTCGTCGAGCGCCAGCCTCGGCAGCTTCACCCTCACCGTGACCGGCACCGGCTCGGCCACCCGCACGGCCAGCTACACCGTCACCGTCACCGGCACCGGTAGCTGCACCGGCGGGCAGGTCGTCGGCAACGGCGGCTTCGAGTCCGGCGCCACCGTATGGACGGCCACCTCCGGGGTCATCACCAACTCGTCCAGCCAGCCGGCCCGCACCGGCTCCTACAAGGCGTGGCTCAACGGCAACGGCAGCACCAGCACCGACACGCTCTCCCAGTCGGTGACCGTGCCGGCCGGCTGCTCCTCCTACGCCCTCGCCTTCTACCTGCACATCGACACCACCGAGCGGACCACCACCGTCGCGTACGACAAGCTGGTGGTCCAGATCGGCAGCACCACGCTGGCGACGTACTCGAACCTCAACAAGGCGACCGGCTACACGCTGCGCTCGTTCGACGTCGGCGCGTACGCCGGGCAGACGGTGACCCTGAAGTTCACCGGCACCGAGGACGCCTCACTGCAGACCAGCTTCGTCGTCGACGACGTGACGTTGCAGGCGAGCTGAACGAATCCGGGTGGGGTGGCTCGTCCGCCCCACCCGGGACCGTCATGACGATAAATGTCGTACCCGGGTCGGACCATGGGGACATGGCTGCCCCCGCGCTGTCCCACCACAGTGGTCAACCCCGATCCGTGCCGCTGCGCGAGCTGCGTACCCGGCTGACCCAGCTGATCGCGATGGCCGAGTTGACCGACACGGTCACCCTGGTCACCCGCGACGGCGACCCCCGGCCGGTCGCCGCGATCGTGCCGGCCCCCGCCGCCCGCAGCGCCGCCCAGGCCCGCGCCGACGATGAACGCCTCGCCACGGTGACCGCCGGCTGGGCACGTCGGTTGGAGGAGTCGCACCGGCAGGGCGCCCGCCGGCACGCCGCCGAGCTGCGGGCCGTGACCGACGCGCTGACCGAGGTCTGGGCCGAGCTCGACCGGCGCGTCCCACCCGGCACCGACCCGGCCGTCGACCGGCTCCGCGCAGCCCAAGCCGACCTGCGCCACGACTGACCCTCGGGCCGGCCCGACGCCCGAGGCGACCGCGTCACACCCGACGCCCGGGCTGGCCCCCCTCACCCTCGACGCCCGGGGCGGTTCCGACCCGTGCCACGACCGGCACGCCCGCGGGTAGACGCGTCGTGCCCACTCGCCTCCACTTCCCGCCCCGCCCCCGGTGATCAAGGAGTTTGCGTCAAGTGATCAAGAGGTTTGCGTCAATCTGAAGATCGAAGCTGACGTAAACCTCTTGATCACCGAGAACGGGAACACGGGGGCCTGGCCGGATGCTGGTCATGCGGCCGGGGTGGGGGTCTGTGCCGGGTGGGCGGGGGCGCCCGGGCGGTCCAGCGTGCGCCACGGGCCGCCGAGTAGCGGGGTGAGCACCACCAGCAGGTAGCAGCAGCCGACGGTGAGCAGGGTGGGTGTGGTGCCGAACCGGTCAGCGGCCACCCCGGCGGTGAGCGCGCCCAGCGGGATGCCGGCCCAGCAGCCGGCCCCGATCACCCCGAAGACCCGGGCCCGCAGGTGGGCCGGCACCCGTTCCAGCTCCACCGCGCCGATCAGCGGGTTGATCGCGCCGGCGGCGAAGCCGGACCCGACGAAGACCGCGACGATCCACGGCAGCGGCGGGGCGGCGGCCAGCGCCCAGAACGGCGGCGCGCCGACCACGGCGAAGGCGGTGACGAAGGTGGCCCGGCGGGGCAGCCGGTGGCCGACCGCGCTGAACACCAGCGACCCGACCAGCGCCCCGCCGCCCATCGCGCCGACCAGCAGGCCGAACGCGGTGGGCCCGCCGAGTTCCCGGGCGGCCACCACCGGCAACAGCACGTTGCTCTTGGTGGCGTCGAAGAAGTTGGTCACCAGCACCAGCAGCACCACCGCGCGCAGCAACGGCTCCCGGGCCAGGAACCGCACCCCGGCGGCGAATTCTCGCCAGTAGCCGCCGCCGGCCGGGTCGGCGGGCGTGGCCGGACGCAGCGACCGGGGCACCAGCACCGCCACGACCAGCGCGGAGACCGCGAAGGTGGCGGCGTCCAGGGCCAGCACGGGGAGCGCGCCGAGGGTAGCGACGAGCAGGCCGGCCACCGGTGCGCCGATCAGCCGGGCGCCCCGCTCGCTGGCCTCGTACCAGCCGACGGCCCGTTCCAGCGGCACCCCGGCGGCGGTTGCCGCCTCCGGCAGCAGGGCGTTGCGGGCGGTCTGTCCGGGGGTGTCGAGCAGGCCGCTGGCGAAGACCAGCCCGAGCAGCGCCCAGAACGGCAGGCCGATGGTGGCGTCGAGCAGCGGCACGGCAGCGACCGTCAGCCCGGACACCACATCGGCCAGGACGCTGGCCCGCCGGTAGCCGATCCGGTCCACCAGCACCCCGCCGAGCGCCCCGCCGAGCACCACCGGCACGGTGACGACCGCGCCGGTGAGGCCGGTGGCGGCGGGCGATCCGGTCTCGGCGAGCACATAGAGCGGCAGCGCGATCAGGGTGAGCATGTTGCCGGTGAGCGAGACGGTGTGACCGACCAGCAGGCCGACAAGTGGGGCGCGGCGGCGCGGCGGCGTCACCGGGGATCCCGGAAGGCGTGGAACATCAACGTCACGGTCTCGGCCCCCGGCCGGGCCGGGTCGCTGCGGTCGCGCCAGCGGGCGGCCAGCGCCTCCAGGTCGGCCCGCAGCTCGATCAGCTCGTCGCTGGTCAGGTGCAGCCAGGAGTCGCTGCTGGCGGTGCCGCGCACCCACTGCGGGTCGAGGGTCGCCTCGACGTCGAGGTAGTGGCCGAGCCGTTCCACGTACCGGTCGAGGACCGCGCGGCGCAGCAGGTCGGAGGCGGCCCGGCGCTCGGGGTCGGCGAGCGCGTCGACCGGCTCCCAGGACGTCCGGGTGTGTGCCGCGCGCCACCAGCGTTCGCGGCGGTCGCGGGCGTGCTCGGGGGCCTCCTCGACGAAGCCGTGCTGGGCCAGTTTGCCGAGGTGGTAACTGACCGAGCCGACCGCCTCGTCGATGGCGTCGCTGAGCATGCCGACGCTCTGTGGGCCCCCGACGCGCAGCTCGCCGAGCAGCCGCAAGCGGGTCGGGTGGGCCAGCGCACGCATCGCCCGGGGGTCGGTGAGGTGCAGGGTGGATTCCTCCGTCATGCCGCCACAGTAAAAGGACAAGACTTGAAGTACAAGACTTCTTGTATAACTGGCGCGACCGGCCGGCGGTCGACGCGCTGCGGACCGCACGCGGGGCGGGGACAATCCGACGGGAGCATCGGCCGGGGGACCGGCCGGCCCGTGAGCCGGAGGCGGTGTCGATGAGCGGATCGGCGGTGGCGGCCGGGCCCGTCCGGGCCGGGGGCGGGCAGTGACGTCCGGTGTCGCGCTGACGTTCGCCCTCGGCGCGGCGTTCGGCTACGGCGTCGGCTCGGTCCTGCAGGCCGTCGGGGCGCGGCGCGGCGCCAGCACCCTGCGCGCCCTCGGGCACCCGCTCTATCTCGCCGGTCTGGCCTGCGACACGCTGGCCTGGCTCGCCTCCCTGGTCGCCCTCCAGCAGCTGCCCGTGTACGCGGTCCAGTCGGTGACCGCCGGCTCCCTCGCCGTCACCGTGGTCATCGCCCGGATCGTGCTCGGCGCGCGCCTACGCCGCCGCGACACCGCGGCGATCCTGCTCACCGTCGCCGCCCTGACCGTCATCTCGCTGGCCGCCGGCCCCGAACCGCCGGTCACCACGTCGACGGCGCTACGGGTCGGCCTGGCCGTCGCGGCGGTGCTGACCGCCGCCGCCGGGGTCGCCGCCCTGCGGGTGGCCCGGCCGATCGTCGCCGCCACCCTGGCCGGGGTGGCCTGGGGTATCACCGCGCTGTGCGCCCGGGCGTTCACCCCACCGACGGACCCGCTGGGCCAGCCGGGTGCGGCGGTGTGGGACCTGCTGCGGGAGCCGGTCAGCTGGGGACTTGTCGTCTCCGGCGTGGCCGGGACGATCCTCTACGCGCACGCGCTGCGGCACGGGCAGGTCGGGCCGGTCACCGCCGTGCTCTGGGCGGTCGAGATCGTCGTCCCGTCGGTCGCCGGGGTGCTGCTGCTCGGCGACGGGGTACGCGCCGGCTGGCTACCCTGGGCGGTCGCGGCCACCCTGGCCACCGTCGCCGCGGCCGTGGTGCTGGCCAGCGCGCCGGGCACCGCGGACACGGCCGAGGCGGACGACGCCCCGGGCTGAGCCCGCAGCCCGCCCCGCGAGCCGTCCGACCGCAGCCGGTCGGGCTCAGCCCGGGCGGCGGCCCTCGCCGGCCGGGCGGCGACCCTTGAGCCGGCGGCCCAGTTCCCGGGCGATCTCCCGGTTGGCGTCGCGCTCGGCGAGGACCTGTCGCTTGTCGTACGAGCGGCGGCCCCGGGCCAGCCCGAGCTCCACCTTGGCCCAGCCGTTGCTGAAGTACATCGACAGGGGCACCAGGGTCACCCCGCCGTCGCGCAGCTTCTCCAGGATCCGGGCGATCTCCACCCGACGCAGCAGCAGCTTGCGGGTACGCCGGGGCTGGTGGTTGGTCCAGGTGCCGTAGCCGTACTCGGCGATGTGCAGGCCGTAGAGCATGAGCTCGCCGTCGCGTTCCTGGGCGAACGCGTCGACGAGCGACACCCGACCCTCGCGCAGCGACTTGACCTCGGTGCCGGCCAGCACGAGGCCGGCCTCGTAGGTCTTCAGGACGGTGTAGTCGTGCCGGGCCTTCTTGTTGGCGGCGATGAGCCTGCGCTCCGCGTCCCGCGACACGACGACCTCCCTGACCCTGACGGCCCGGCTGACCGGATCCACCTGCGGCGTACACCCTACCGGCCGGTGCCGGCCCGGCACCTCCGTGGCAGGATCGCCGCATGGCGGAATGGGCGGCGATCACGCCGGAGGACCGGGACTGGACCTTCGTCATCGACGACGGATGCGCCGAGTGCGGCTTCGTGCCGCAGCAGGCCGAGGCGACCGGCGACCGGCTGCGCGCCACCGTTCCGGTCTGGCGGGAGGTGCTGTCCCGGCCCGAGGCGGCCCGGCGGCCCGCGCCGACCGTCTGGTCGCCGGTCGAGTACGCCTGCCACGTGCGGGACACCTGCCGGATCTTCCGGGGTCGGCTGGCGCTGATGCTCGACGAGGACGACCCGGTCTTCCCCAACTGGGACCAGGACGCCACGGCCGTCGAGGACGACTACGTCCACCAGTCACCGACCCGGGTGGCCGGGGAACTCGCCGCGCAGGCCGAGGCGACCGCCGCCGCGTTCGACGCCGTCACGCCCCCACAGTGGGCCCGGCCGGGCCGGCGCAGCAACGGTTCGGTGTTCACCGTGCGCCGCTTCGCCGTCTACCTCCTGCACGACGTGGCGCACCACGTGCACGACGTCACCCGCCCGGCGACCATCCGCTGACCCCTGCGACGTCGAGCGGGCCGACCGGGGTCGGGTCGGGGCCGGGGCCGGTCGGGGTGGCGTAGCCCCCGGGGGAGCCGCCGGGACGGTAGGGTCCGCTGCCGTGATCGACGCCGACTTCCTCGCCGAGACCCGCGCCTCCTACGACACGATGGCCGCCGGGTACGCCACCCGGTTCCGTGCCGAACTCGCCGCCCGCCCGGTCGACCGGGCCATGCTCGCCGCGTTCGCCGAGACCGTCCTGGCCGGCGGGGGCGGCCCGGTGCTCGACGTCGGCTGCGGCCCCGGCCGGATCACCGGCCACCTGCGCGCCCTCGACCTGACCGTCACCGGGCTCGACCTGTCACCCGGGATGCTGGCGCAGGGCCGGCTCGCCCACCCGGACCTGCGCTTCGTCGAGGGCTCGATGCTGGACCTGCCGGTGGCCGACGGCGTCCTCGCCGGCCTGGTCGCCTGGTACAGCGTCATCCACGTGCCGGACGAGTGGCTGCCCCGGGTCTTCGCCGAGTTCCGCCGGGTGCTCGCCCCCGGCGGGCACGCGCTCGTCGCCTTCCAGGTCGGCGACGAGACGGTGCGTTACACCGAGGCCTGGGGCGACCCGGTCTCCCTGGCGTTCCGTCGTCGTCATCCGGACCACGTGGCGACGTTGTTGCACGCCGCCGGGCTGCCCGAGCGGGCCCGGATGTGTCGCGCCCCACAGGAGTTCGACGGTGCCACCGAGCGCACCCCGCAGGCCTGCCTGCTCGTTCGTCGGGAGGACGACCGGGCGTGACCGGGCCGCCACGGCACCTCGTATCCTGTTGCGCGGACCGGACCCACCCGTACGAGGAGGTTGGTGTGAGCAGTCGGACCGAGACGCTGGAGTTCCAGGCGGAGACACGCCAGCTGCTGCAACTGATGGTGCATTCCATCTACTCGCACAAGGACATCTTCCTGCGCGAGCTGATCTCCAACGCCTCCGACGCGTTGGACAAGCTCCGGCTGGAGTCGCTTGTCGACTCCGACCTCGACGTCGACACCTCTGACCTGCACATCGAGCTGGCGACCGACCCGGAGGCCCGGACCCTCACCGTCCGGGACAACGGCGTCGGCATGTCCCGCGAGGACGTCGTCTCGCTGATCGGCACCATCGCCCGTTCCGGCACCGCCGAGCTGCTGCGCAAGCTCAAGGAGTCCAAGGAGAACGCCGGCGGTGAGCTGATCGGCCAGTTCGGCGTCGGGTTCTACTCGACGTTCATGGTCGCCGACCGGGTCACCCTGCTCACCCGGCGGGCCGGGCAGACCGAGGGCACCCGCTGGGAGTCCACCGGCGAGGGCACGTACGTGGTGGAGACGGTCGACGACGCCCCGCAGGGCACCTCGGTCACCGTGTACCTCAAGCCCGCCGACGACGAGGACAACCTGCACGACTACGCCGACCGGAACACGATTCGGCAGATCGTCAAGCGGTACTCGGACTTCATCGCCTGGCCGATCCGTACCACAGTGCCGGGCGTCGACGGCGGCGAACCCACCGTGGAGACCCTCAACTCCCGCAAGGCGCTCTGGGCCCGCCCGCGCGACGAGGTCGCCGAGGAGGAGTACCAGGACTTCTACCGGCACGTCAGCCACGACTGGACCGACCCGCTGGAGACCATCCACATGCGCGGGGAGGGCACGTTCGAGTACGAGGCGCTGCTGTTCCTCCCCGCCCACGCGCCGTACGACCTCTACCAGGCCGACGGTCGACGCGGGGTGCAGCTCTACGTCAAGCGGGTCTTCGTGATGGACGACTGCGCCGCGTTGATGCCGAACTACCTGCGCTTCGTCAAGGGCGTGGTGGACGCCCACGACCTGTCGCTGAACATCTCCCGGGAGATCCTCCAGCAGGACCGGCAGATCCAGATCGTCCGCCGCCGGCTGGTCCGCAAGGTGCTCGCCACGGTCAAGGAGATGCGCACCGGCAACCCGGAGAAGTTCGCCACCTTCTGGGGCGAGTTCGGTCGGGTGGTCAAGGAGGGTCTGCTCGAGGACCAGGACAACACCGAGACCATCCTGGAGCTGGTCTCGGTGGCCTCCACCCACCACGACACCGAGCCCACCAGCCTGGGCGAGTACGTGGCGCGGATGAAGGAGGGCCAGGGCGAGATCTACTACGCCACCGGTGAGAGCCGCACCATGCTGGAGAACTCCCCGCACCTGGAGGCGTTCCGGGCCAAGGGCTACGAGGTGCTGCTGCTCACCGACCCGGTCGACGAGGTGTGGGTGGAGCGGGTCGGCCAGTTCGACGGCAGGCCGCTGCGCTCCATCGCCAAGGGCCAGGTCGACCTGGAGACCGAGGAGGAGCGCAAGGACACCGAGGTCGCCCGCGAGCAGCAGAACAAGGAGTACGCCGAGCTGCTCTCCTTCCTCGGCGGGGCGCTCACCGACACGGTGAAGGAGGTCCGGCTCTCCTCCCGGCTGACCACCTCGCCCGCGTGCATCGTCGGCGACGCGCACGACATCACCCCGACCCTGGAGAAGATGTACCGGGCGATGGGGCAGGAAATCCCCCCGGTGAAGCGGATCCTGGAGCTCAACCCGACCCACCCGCTGGTCACCGCCCTGCGCGTCGCCCACCAGCGGGGTGACGACACGTCCGCGCTGACCGAGACCGCCGAGCTGTTGTACGGCACGGCGCTGCTCGCCGAGGGCGGCGACCTGGCCGACCCGGCCCGGTTCGCCCGGCTGCTCGCCGACCGGCTGGCCCGTACCCTCTGATCCGCCCACGGTCCCGGCTGGGCACGCACCCGGCCGGGACCGACGGCGGCCGGGTATGGGGTGACTCGTCGGGCGGTCGGCCGCCGCGCCGGATAGGGTGGTCGGAGGTGTGCCGGGAAGTCTGGTCGGCGATGGACGACGCCATCCCTGTCGACGAGGAGTTTCCGTGACCAACGCCACCCGGCGACGCCCCAGCCTGTTCGCCCGCCGGTCCTGGGGCGAGACCAGCCGGATCTCCGCCATCCTCCGCCGGGAGACCGTGGGTGGGGCACTCCTGCTCGGCGGCGCGCTCATCGCGTTGATCTGGTCCAATTCCCCCTGGTCGGGGGCGTACCAGGCGCTGCGGGACACCACAGTCGGCCCGGCGTGGTGGCACCTGGACCTGAGCGTGGCGACCTGGGCCGCCGACGGCCTGCTGGCCGTGTTCTTCTTCGTCGCCGGGCTGGAGCTCAAACGCGAGTTCGTCGCCGGTGACCTGCGTGACCCCCGTCGTGCCGCGGTGCCGGTGGCGGCGGCCGTCGGCGGGGTGGTCGTGCCGGCCGTCCTGTACTACCTGATCGCCGCCGGGGCGGGCGACGGCGCGGGCCGGGGCTGGGCGATTCCGACCGCCACCGACATCGCCTTCGCCCTGGCGGTGCTCGCCGTGGTGGGCCGGTTCCTGCCGTCGGCGTTGCGGACCTTCCTGCTCACCCTTGCGGTGGTCGACGACCTGCTCGCCATCATGATCATCGCGGTCTTCTACACCTCGGACCTGGCCGTCGCCCCGCTGCTGGGCGCGTTGCTGCCGCTCGCCGCCTTCGCGATCCTCGTGCAGCGCCGGATCCGGTCGTGGTGGCTGTTGCTGCCGCTCGCCGCCCTCACCTGGGTGCTGGTGCACGAGTCGGGGGTGCACGCCACCGTCGCCGGGGTGCTGCTCGCCTTCACCGTGCCGGTGGTCCGCAGCGCGGCGGCCGGCGGCCCGGACGCCGGCCCCGGCCTGGCCGAGCACTTCGAGCACCGGGTCCGGCCGATCTCCGCCGGCATCGCCGTGCCGGTCTTCGCGTTCCTGTCCGCCGGCGTCACCATCGGCGGCCTCGCCGGACTGGCCACCGCGCTGACCGACCGGGTCGCGGTGGGCATCGCCGTCGGCCTGGTCGTCGGCAAGCCGATCGGCATCCTGGCCGCGACCTGGTTGGTGTCCCGGTTCACCCGGGCCGACCTCGACGAGGGCCTCAACTGGCTCGACGTGCTCGGTCTCGCGCTGCTCGGCGGGATCGGCTTCACCGTCTCGCTGCTGATCGGGGAACTCGCCTTCGGCCTGGGCAGTGCCCGCGACGACCACGCCAAGGTCGCGGTGCTCGCCGGGTCGCTGCTGTCGGCGCTGCTGGCCAGCGTCATCCTGCGCGCCCGGAGCCGGGTCTACCGGCGGGTGCACGAGGCGGAACGCGTCGACCTGGACCGCGACGGCGTGCCGGACGTCTTCCAGCCGGAACCGCAGCGGCCCACCGACGCCGGGCCCGCCGACGCCGGGCCCGCCGACGCCGGGCCCGCCGTCTCCGCGCCGGATCCGGCGCGGCCCGCCGATGCCGGAGACAGTCTGCCCGGTACGCGGTAGGGTCTCACGTCAATGGCTCGGACACAGCTCTACCTGGTCCGTCACGGCGAACAGGATCCGACCTCGGATCACGGCCCGGACGGCGGACTCTCGCCGCGCGGTCGTGAGCAGGCGGACCGGCTGGGTCACCGGCTGCGCACGGTGCCGTTCTCGACCATCCACCACAGCGCGCTGGCCCGCGCCGCACAGACCGCGGACATCGTCGCCAGTCACCTCCCTCAGGTGCCGAGACACGCCTGCGACCTGGTGGCGGACCGGACGCCGGTGCCTTCCACCGCGCGACGTGACAGCTACCCGGACCGATGGCATGCCTGGCTGGACGGGGTGCCCGCCGACGAGCGCGACGAGGACGCGGCGGCCCTGCGCGCCGCTGTCGGCCGGCTGGGCGTGACCGGGGAGGAGGACCGCGACGAACTGCTGATCACGCACAACTTCGTGATCGGCTGGTTCGTCCGGCACGTGCTCGACGCCCCGCAGTGGCGTTGGCTGGGCCTCCACCAGGCCAACTGCGGGATCACCGTCGTGCGGTGGCAGTCCGATCGGCCACCCACCCTGGTCAGCTTCAACGACACCGGGCACCTTTAGCGGTCGGGCAGCTGCCCGTGCTGACCTCGCGCTGCCCGTGCTGACGTCGCGCTGTCCGTGCTGACGTCGCACTGTCCGTGCTGACGTCGCGCTGTCAACGGGTGGGCGCTGGCGTTCACCCTGCCCGGTCCCGGGCCAGGGCGGAGCGCCGGTCCACCCGGTAAACGAGCGCCTGCCCACCCGGGAAGCGACAGTGGACACGCCGACGGCCGGCCGTCGCGGTGGCGACGACCGGCCGCTGCCGGCAGGGGTGGGTCAGCTCAGGGTGAGCGCGGTGTCGTCCACCACGAAGGACGTCTGCAGGCTGCTGTCCTCCACCCCGCTGAACGAGATGGTGACGGTGCTGCCGGCCGACGCCGAGACGTCGAAGCTGCGCTGCACGTACCCGCTCGCGGCGTTGACGTTGGAGTACGTCGCCAGGGTGGTGCTGCCGGCCTTGACGGTCAGCTTGTCGTAGGCCGTGCTGCCCGACTCGGCGGTGTCGATGTGCAGCCAGAAGGAGAGCGTGGCCCGGCAACCGGCCGGGATGCTCACCGACTGGGTGACGGTGTCGGTGTGGGTCGAGCCGTACCCGTTCAGCCACGCCTTGTACGAGCCACCGTGCGCGGCCTGGCTGGCCGAGCTGGTGATCACGCCCGAGGACGCGGTCCAGCCGGTGGCGCCGGACTCGAAGCCGGGGTTGGTCAGCTTCTGGCCCGAGCAGCCGCCCGAGGTCGGGGTCGGCGTCGGGGTCGAGGTGGCGGTCGGGGTCGGCGTCGGGGTGCCGGTGGTGCAGGTCGGGTCGGCGGACTGTGCCGGCACGCTCACCGCGTCCCAGGCGGCCTTGACCGTGTTGAACTCGGTGCAGCTGCCCGGGTAGAGGGTCTTGGCAGCCTGCAGCGTCCAGGTGCGGTACTTCAGGTACGACGAGGTCGACGTCTTCAGCAGCATCGCGTTGTACATGATCTTGATGGCCTTCTGGATGCCCAGACCGGTCACGGTGCTGCTGTTGCAGGTCGGGCTGGTCGGCTGGCCGTTGGTCGGGTTGCTGCCCATGGCCAGCAGGTAGAACCAGTGGTTGCCGGGGCCGGCCGCCGCGTGCACCTCCTGGCTGGGGATGCTGCTGGAGTAGCAGTTGGCGTCGCCCAGCGCGGACGGGTTGTACATGTTGCGGATCGGGCCGCTGCCGACCAGGTTGATCTTCTCGCCGACCAGGAAGTCCGGTGCGTCGTAGGTGGACGGCTCGTTGGCGAACCACTCGGTGGCCGCGCCGAAGGTGTCGGCGACGAACTCCTGGGTGTTGCCCCGCGAGATGCCGCCCGGGGTGGTGTCGTCGATGCCGTGGCCGATCTCGTGGGCCACCACGTCGAGCGAGCCGATCCACTGCCCGGCGGTGTTCTTGCCGATCTGCACCTGGGAACCGTCGTAGTAGGCGTTCTGGTCGTTGAGGCCGACCCGGATCGGCCACGCGCCACCGCTGCCGTTCGCGCCGTTGCGGCCCAGCCACTGCGACAGCATCTTGTGCTCGGTCTGCGCCGAGAACAGCGCGTCGACGCAGCCGGTCTCCTTGCTGGTGCCGGTGCCGTTGCCCCAGACGTCGTCCGGGCCGGAGAACGTGGTGTTGTTCGCGGCGTCCTGGCAGCTCTGGTTGGTGACGGTCGGGTCCTTGAGCGAGTAGGTGCTGCCCGACTGGGTGGTGTTCAGGGTGACCGGGCCGTTCCATGCCCCGGTGCCGGTGCCCCGGACGACGTGCTCCTGGGTGCCGAGCACCACGCCGGTGACGGCGTCCACGTCGACGGTCAACCGGCTGGGGCCGTCGGCCCCGGTGCCGGTGACGGTGGTCTCCCAGGCCAGCGCGGGCCGGGCGCCCAGGGTGTGCACGACAAGCGTGGTGCCCTCGACGCCGGCGACCTTCCGCAGTTGGGCGCGGGCGGTCCGCTCAGCCGCGGTGGCGGTGAGCTTCGGGGTGGTGGACAGCTCGCCGATGCTCTGCTGCTGGGCGACGGAGGCGTAGGTGACCTCGCCGGTGGCAGTGGTGGCCAGCACGAAGTCGCCGCCGACCACGGGCAGGCCCTTGTAGGTGCGTTCGTACGGCACGTACTGGGTGCCCTCGGAGGAGATGACCGGCCGTTGCACGAACGCGTCGCCGGCGCTGGCGTGCAGGTAGCCGGGGCGGCTGGCGACCAGCGAGTTGGCCGCGCCGACGGCGGCGGCGCGGGCCTGGGCCGGGTTCGGGGTGGGATGCGACGGCGCGGCCTGTACCGCCGCGGTGGTGCCCGCGGCGATCAGGCCGGCCGCGACCGCGCCGGAGAGCGCGACGAGGCGAGGGGAGAGCTTCAAGGGGGTGTGCTCCTGTTCTCGGGCGGCGCGGTGAGGCCCGGTGGGGTCGCGCGCCGATGTAGCGCTGAGGCATGGCCGCGACGGGCGGTCTCCGGGCTGCCGGCGGGCCCGGTGGGGGTGACCTTCCGTCGCGAGTCGCCGGGGGTTGGCGACTGCTGGAGGCACGATCACACGAGCGGGCACCCATATCAATGGGTTGACCCGGGCAACCATCCGTCAGAGATGCCGAAACCACTGTTTCCCATCGATGAACGGTAGTCGGACACCCCCCTCTGAACAGGTGATCCCCACTGGATCTTTTCCGGTCGGCCGTCCCAGTTGATTGTTTTCGCCGGAACGCGCGGCGGATGCGCATACACCCGGTCGACCAGCAGTACGACAACGTCGTCATGTCCGTCGTGCTCGGCCTGGCGGGCACGAGTCGGATGAGCGCTGATCGCCTACCATGCGGCTGTGCCGGACATCGACGGATCCCTCGCCGCCGCCCAGGTCTGGCGGGCACAGGGCGTCTGGTCGCAGGCCGCCCAACGGGCGAAGCGACGGATCACCCGGGGGCGACGGCTGGTCGCCGCGTTCACCGCCACCGCCGCCGTCGCCGGCACCGCGTCGGCCCGACTGGCCGAGCCCGCGCCCACCGTCGGCCGGGCGCTGGCGCTCGTCGCCGCCGCGTCGCTGCTGCTGGTACCGGTGGTCGGCCGCTGGGCGTCCCGGGACGCGGTGGCCACCTGGACCCGGCTCCGCGCGATCTCCGAGGCGTCGAAAGCGGAGCTGCACCGCTACCTCGCCCGCGTCACCCCATACGCCGACGACGATGCCGACGCCGTCCTGCTGCGCCGCTACGACCTGCTCCTGGCCTACGGCGGCGACCTGGTCGGGCCCACCCTCGACATCGTGCCGGCCGACCGTCCGCTGCCGGCCGTCTCCGACGTGCCGAGCTACCTCGTCGAACGGGTGCAGCGGCAGGTGGACGGCTACTACCTGCCGGCGGCGCGCAAGGCCGGCCGGGCCGCCGCCCGGATCGGTCGGGCGGCGACCGCGCTGACCGTCCTGGCCGCCCTGCTCTCCGCCGTCGCCGGGGTGCTCGGTGACGGCCTGGGCCTGACCGCCTGGGTCGGGGTGGTCGCGGTGGTCACCACGGCCCTGGTCGGTTACGGCGCGGCCCAACGCTACGAGCAGCAGCACCTCGAGTACGCCCGGACAGCCGACCAGTTGACCCGGCTGCGGCTGACCCGGGCGACCGGGCTCGGCTGGACCGACGACGACGCGTTCGTCGCCGAGGCCGAACGGATCATCGCCCAGTCCAACGCGGCCTGGATGGCCAAGATGGTCGAGGAAGATGGCGCAGCGCAGCAGTGACATGACGCCCCGTGGCAGATACCATCATCGATATCAGTGGTCGGCCGTCGGATGGACGGACGTCCGTCCACTTCCGACACAGATGGGGGCCCGACGTGGACCGCACCCAACGCCTGTCCGATCCCTTCCCGGCACCGATGAGCGACGTCCGGCGCACGCCACTGGGCCAGATCCCGGTCGACCGGGCCGACGCCGTCGCCCGGGTCGACGACCGCAGGGCAACACACCCGACCCGGGTCGATGTCGCATCCTTCGGCTCGCACGTCTGACCCGGTCGCCGCGCTCGTCGCCCCGCTGAGCCAGTACGTCCTCAAACTGACCAGCCGGTGCGACCTGTCCTGTGACCACTGCTACGTCTACGAGCACCCCGACCAGTCGTGGCGTCGTCAGCCCCGGTTGATGGCGCCCGACACGGTCGAGGCCACCGCGCGACGGATCGCCGAGCACGCCGCCACCCACCGGCTCGACACGGTGCGGGTGGTCCTGCACGGTGGGGAACCACTGCTCGCCGGCGCGGACCGGATCGCCGCCACCGCCACCGCCCTGCGTCGGGGCATCGCCCCGGTGGCCCGGCTCGACCTGCGCATGCAGTCCAACGGTGTGCTGCTCACCCCCGAGATCGCCGACGTCCTCGTGGCCCACGACGTCAAGGTGGGCATCTCCCTGGACGGCGACCGGACGGCGAACGACAGGCACCGCCGGTACGCCAACGGCGCGAGCAGCCACGACCAGGTGCGGCGCGCATTGGCCCTGCTGCGCCGGCCCGCGTACCGCAGCGTCTATGCGGGGCTGTTGTGCACCGTCGACCTGGCCAACGACCCGATCCGGGTCTACCAGGCGCTGCTCGCCGAGGAGCCGCCCCGGATCGACTTCCTGCTGCCGCACGCCAACTGGGACCGCCCGCCCGCCCGTCCCGACGGGATCGCCACGCCGTACGCGGACTGGCTGTTGACGATCCACCGACGCTGGCTGGCCGACGGCCGGCCGGTGCCGATCCGGTTGCTGGAGTCCCTGCTCGCCACCGCCGTCGGCGGCAGCACCGGCACCGAGGCGGTCGGGCTCGCCCCGGCCGACCTGGTCGTGGTCGAGACCGACGGCACCTTCGAACAGGTCGACTCGCTCAAGTCCGCCTTCCACGGTGCCGCCGCCACCGGCCTGGACGTCTTCCACCACCCGGTCGACGAGGCCGCGGCCCACCCCGGCATCGCCGTCCGCCAGTCCGGTCTGGCCGGCCTCTGCGCGACCTGCCGGTCCTGCCCACTGGTCCGCCGGTGCGGCGGCGGGCTCTTCGCCCACCGCTACCGCACGGGCACCGGCTTCGACAACCCGTCGGCCTACTGTGCCGACCTGGCCGCGTTGATCCGGGCCACGGCGGTGCCCGCCGACCCGGCGGCGGACCGGTCGGCCGACTCGCTGCACCCCGCCGTCCTGGACGATCTCGGCTCCGGCCGGGGCAGCGCGGAGTCGGTGGGGCAGCTCGCCGCGGTCCACCACGGCATCGTCCGGGCCCTGACGGTCGCCCTCAGCCCCACCGCCGGCACCGACCCGGTCGCGGCGGCCGGCTGGCGTCTCCTGGTCGACCTGGACGTCAGCGCGCCCGACGCCGTCCAGACCGTGCTGAGTCACCCCTTCGTCCGGTCGTGGGCGCAGCGCTGTCGGGCCGGAGCCACCGGCGAGCTGCCCCACCTCGCCGCCGTGGCCGCCGCCGCCGCGGTCCGGGCCGGCGTCGACGCCGACCTCCTGCTGCCGGTACGGGCCGGCGCGGTGCACCTGCCGACGCTCGGCGCGATAGTGGTCGACACCGGCACCGACACCGTGCCCGTGGTCGTCTCCGGCGGCACGGTCGAGCTGCGGGCCGGCCGGCGACGGGTGCGGGTCCGGCCGGTCGTCGGGTCCAACCCGGACCGGTGGCAGCCGACCCGGGCGGCCCACACCGACGGCGGCACCGTCCTGCTGGAGGACACCGACCCGTACCGGGACTGTTTCGACCTGCCGGTGGCGTCCCGGCTCAGCCCGGTGGTCGCCGACCGCTGGACCCGGCAGGTGCAGCGGGCGGTCGACCGCCTCGACGACGAGGCCGCCGGCTACGCCGCCGGTGTCCGTGCCCTGCTGCGCGCCGTGGTGCCGCTGCGGCCCGACCCGTCCGGTCGGTCCCGCAGCGCCGCCGCCCGGTCCGCGTTCGGCGCGGTGGCCGTCACCCCGGTCGCCGACGACGCCGCGCTGGCGGTGCTGCTCGTCCACGAGGTCCAGCACCTCAAGCTGGACGCGGTGCTCGACGTCTGCGAGCTGTTCGATCCCGCCGACGCCCGGCGGCTGCGGGTGCCCTGGCGCGACGACCCCCGCCCGGTGGAGGGCGCGCTGCACGGCGTCTACGCCCACCTGGCGGTCGCCGACGTGTGGCGGCAGCGGCCCGGCGTCGAGGCGGCGACACACTTCCGGCGCTACCGGGAGTGGACCGACGGGGCGGTGGACGCGCTGCTCGACCTCGGCAGTCTGACAGTCGACGGTGAACGCTTCGTCCGGCGGCTGCGCGCCACCCTGGACGACTGGCGGTGACCTGCCGGTCCGCCCTCGCCGCCGACCTGCGGGCGCTCGGGGTGCCGGTGGGCGCGACCGTGCTGGTGCACTGCGCGCTGTCCCGGGTCCGGCCCGGCCCGGGTGGACCGGCCACCCTGCTCGCCGCGCTGCGCGACGTCCTCGGCGACGGCGGCACCGTGGTCGTGCCGACACAGACGGCCGGCAACTCCGTCACCTCGCCGGCGTTCCGGGCCGCCACCGCGGGGCTGACCCCCGGTCAGGCCGCCCTTGTCGAGGCGGCCATCGCGCCGTTCGACCCGGTGCACAGCCCGGCACAGGGGATGGGGGTGTTCGCCGAGCACGTCCGGCGGCGGGCCGGCGCCCTTCGTAGCGTCCACCCGCAGACCTCGTTCGCCGCCCTCGGCCCGGCCGCCGCCGCGCTGACCGCCCGGCACGACCTGGACTGCCACCTCGGTGACCGGTCCCCGCTGGGCGCGCTGTACGCCGGTGACGCCCTGGTGCTGCTGCTGGGCGTCGACTGGTCGGTGTGCACCGCGTTCCACCTCGCCGAGTACCGGTGCCGCCGGCCCGCGCCCCACCGGTCGTACCGCTGCTACGTCCGCGACCCGGACGGCCGCCGCGTGCACCGGGACTTCCTGGCCCCGCACCTGGACGACGCCGACTTCCCGCTGATCGGCGCGGCCGTGGTGGCCGGCGGGGCGGTCCGGTCCGGGCCGGTCGGCTCCGCCGAAGGCCACCGCGTCCGGCTGCGCTCCGCCGTCGACCTCGCCCGCGGGTGGATGGATGAGCACCGACCGGCGTGAACGGGACAGCGCGAGGTTGGCCCCTGTCGATACTGTGGTCGGCCGGGAGTGGCTGCGCCGGGCGGGAGCGTTAGGTGGCGGAGGAACGGTTCTGGGAGGACGAGAGCGCCCCCGTGTTCTTCCTCAGCTACGCCCGCACCCGCAACCGGGTGGCGGCGCCCCCACGGGACACCAACCAGAAGGTCTTCCAGCTCTTCGTCGACCTCTCCGACCACGTCGTCGAACTGCTCGGCCTGGGCCCGGGACGGACGGCCGGCTTCATGGACCGGATGCTCGACGGAGGGCAGTTGTGGACCGACGACCTCGCCTTCGCCGCCGGCCACAGCCAGGTGTTCATTCCGCTCGTCTCACCGCACTACCTGGGCAGCGAGTGGTGTGCCCGGGAGTGGGACGCCTTCACCCGGCGGCAGGCCCACCCCCGCCCGGACGCCGAGCCGTCGGCGGGGGAGACCCCGGTGATCCCGGTCAACTGGTCGGTGGTGGAGCGCCGACGCATGCCCGAGGTCGTGTCGCGGCGGCAGATGTTCGCCCCCACCCGGTTACCCTCGGACATCGCTCCGCAATACCACGAGGAGGGCATCTACGGTCTGCTCAGCCTCGGTCGCAACGGCAAGGACGCCTACGACGCGGTGGTCTGGCGGCTGGCCCAGCGGATCGCCCGGGCATACCGCACACACTGGGTCGAGCCGGTGGTCCCGACCGACCTGCGGCAGCTGCGCGACCGGTTCGAGGAGGACGGGCATGACCTGGTCTGACAGCTCCTCGCCCGGGGTCACCGGCCAGGAGACCTACTTCTTCCTCAGCTACGCGCACTCCGTCCCGCTGTCGGACGCCGCCCGGCCGGACACCGACTACTGGGTCGGCCAGTTCTTCCAGGACCTCGCCGAAGCGGTCCGGGATCATCCCCGGCGGGCCGCCGAGATCGAGGTGGGATTCTTCGACGGCCAGGTCAACCCCGGGGCGGACCTGCGCCGTACGCTCACCGACGCGCTGAGCCTCGCGCACGTGTTCGTGCCCCTCTACTCGCCGAACTACTTCCGCAACGCCTGGGCGCTCGGTGAACGGGACTCCTTCCGT
Source organism: Micromonospora sp. NBC_00421 (assembly GCF_036017915.1). Classification (NCBI taxonomy): domain Bacteria; kingdom Bacillati; phylum Actinomycetota; class Actinomycetes; order Micromonosporales; family Micromonosporaceae; genus Micromonospora; species Micromonospora sp. NBC_00421. Next base: position 2,398,338 of record NZ_CP107929.1, on the reverse strand, counting down.
GGCCGGCTGACCCGGCTGTCGGCGGGGCGGGCGCAGCGGCACGTGCTGCCGGTGCTCTGGATGCCGTTGCCGTCCTGGGAGGACCGTCCCGAGACCGTCCAGGCGTTGGAGCTGGTGCGTGACCCCGACGACCGCGCCGACTACGCCGACAACGGGCTGCGGGCACTGTGCAAACTGAGCGCCTACCGTGTGCAGTACCGCAGCCTCCTCGGGGCGTTGGCCGACCGGATCGTCACGGTGGCCGAACACGAACCGCTCGCCCGGTCCCGGGCGACGCCGCTGACCAGCAACCCGGTCCCGGACGGGCCGGGTACCGCGCTGGTGGTCACCACCCTCACCGCCGACCGGGTGCGCTGGCGACCCTACGGCGACCAGCACCAGCTGGCGGTCGCCGACTACGTGGCCGCGACCGCCGAGCGGCTGGGGCTGCCCACCCGGGTGGTCGAGTTGGCCGAGGCCCGGGACCGGGCCCCCAGCAGCCCGGCGGTGGTGCTGGTGGACGTCCGGGTCGGGGTGGACGCCGCCCGCGTCGCGCTCGACGGACTGCCGCCGTGGGTGGTGCCGCTCGTCATCGCCGCCGACCATGCGCGTGGCGAGCCGACACCCGAGGAGATCGCCGGTAGCTTGCAGGACGCCCGGTTTCCCCGGGTACTGCCGGTGCGCACCATCGACGAGTTCGAGCGCTGCGCGCCGCTGCTGGTGACCGAGGCGCGCAAGCAGTTCCTCCGGCACGGTCCGGTCGATCCGCCGGAGGGCCCGCACGAGCCGAAGCCGAGCCTGGGGCCGGCCGGATCGTCCGACGTACGGCGAGGGAAGGCAGAACGATGACTCCACCCCGCGACGGCCAGGTCGTCACCTTCTACTCGTACAAGGGTGGCACCGGTCGCACCATGGCGCTGGCGAACACCGCCTGGATCCTCGCCGCCAACGGCCACCGGGTGCTCGTCGCCGACTGGGACCTGGAATCCCCGGGGCTGCACCGGTTCTTCGCCCCGTTCCTCGACCCGGAGCAGGTCGCCTCCACCGGCGGCGTGATGGACCTGATCCTGGAGTACGAGTGGGAGAACGCCCGCCGTCGGCAGGCCGGCGGTGACACCCGCCCCGGTGACTGGCACCGCCAGTACGCCCGGGTCCACAAGTACGCCTTCTCGGTGAGCTGGGAGTTTCCCGGCGGCGGGACCCTGGACCTGCTGCTCGCCGGCCGGCACAACCCCGACTACGCGACGAGCGTCACCGGGCTCAACTGGGACAACTTCTACAACCGGCTCGGTGGGGCGCAGTTCTTCGACGCGCTGCGCGCGGACATGAAGCGGCACTACGACTACACCCTGATCGACAGCCGCACCGGCATCAGCGACGTCGCCGAGATCTGCACCATCCACCTGCCGGACGTCGTCGTCGACTGCTTCACCCTCAGCGACCAGGGCATCGACGGCGCTGCCACGGTCGCCGACCGGGTCCGTGGCTACGAGGGGCGGCGGGCCCGTCGGGTGCTGCCGGTGCCGATGCGCGTCGACGAGGGGGAGAAGACCAAGACCGACGCCGGCCGGGCGTTGGCGATGCAACGGTTCGTCGGGCTGCCCAGCGGCATGACCGAGCTGGAACGGCAGGACTACTGGCTCTCCGTCGAGGTGCCCTACCGGGCGTACTACGCGTACGAGGAGACCCTGGCGACCTTCGGGGACGTGCCGGGCAGCCGGGGGCTGCTGTCGGCGTACGAGGCGCTGACCCGGCACGTCACCGGCGGCACGGTCGCCGGGCTGCCCCGGATGGACGACGGACTGCGGCGGCAGACCGTCCAACGGTTCGAACGCCGGCCGCTGATCGTGGACGAGCTGATCGTGCTGCGCTCCGTGCCGGAGGACCAGGCCTGGGCGGAATGGGTGCAGTCCGCGTTGCACGCGGTCGACCTGAGGGTGCTGGCGGCCCCGCTGGGTGCCCCGGCGACGGTGCCGGCCGGCGCGGCCTCGCGCGAGCTGCACCTGGTATCCCGCTCCTACCTCGCCGCCCGCCGGGCCATGGGCGGCGCAGTCGGGCGGCAGGCCGGTTCCCCAGCGCTCGCGTTGCACCTGGACGACACCACCCCGTCGGTGGACACCCCACCCGGTAGTTGGGCCACCGTGCACGAGCGGGGCGCCTCGGCCGCCGCCGAGCAGGTGTGGGAGCTGGTCGGGAGGTCCCCCGACGGGCGTGACCGGCCGGTGCCGGCCACCCGCTACCCGGGCGTCGAGCCGACGGTCTTCTACGCCCCGGCGCGCAACGTCCGGTTCACCGGTCGGGACCGGCTGCTGCTGGCGCTGCGCGAGGAGCTGAAGGCGGCGGCGCGGGAACGGGTCCCGGTGGCGTTGCGGGGTGGGCCGGGCATCGGCAAGACCCAGCTGGCCACCGAGTACGCCTACCGTTTCCACGGGGCGTACGACGTGGTCTGGTGGGTGGACGCGGACCCGGTGCAGTTCGTCGACGTCCGCTTCGCCGACCTGGGCCGGCGGCTCGGCCTGCCGGACCTGCAGAACGTGCCGGACAACACCCGCGCGGTGCGGGACTGGCTCAGTCACGGCGGCGGTCGGGGTGCCGACGAGCCGCCACTGCGCTGGCTGATCGTCTTCGACAACGTCGACCAGTACGAACACGTCCGGGACTACCTCCCCCAGGGCGAGGGCCACGTGTTGGTGACCACCCGCAACCCGGACTGGGGCGACCTGGCCCGGGCGGTCGACGTGGAGGCCTTCCACCGCGGTGAGAGCGTCACCCACCTGATCGGTCGGACCGGCCGTCGGGGGATGACCGTCGCCGAGGCGCAGCAGGTCGCCGAGGCGGTGGAGGACGTGCCGATCCTGGTGGCGTTGGCCGGCGCCTGGCTGGCCGAGAGCCCCGACTCGGTCGCCACCTACCTGGCCGGTCTGGCGCGCACCGGCCCGGAGAGCGACGTGTGGGGACGCTCGCTGGAGGGTCTGCGGGAGCAGTCCCCCGGGGCCTACCGCCTGCTCCAGCTCGGCTCGGTCCTCGCCCCCGACATCGCCCTCGACCTGCTCTACGGCGACCAGGTGGCGAAGGTCATCGCCCCGCACGACCAGCTGGTCGCCGGGCAGGTCGCCGACCGGGTCTCGGAGCGGGACATCGCGGCGGCGCTGGTCCAGCGGATCAACCGGCTCGCGTTGATCAAGGTGGACCTGCACGCCCAGCGGGTGCAGATCCACCGGCTGCTCCAGGCGGCGCTGCGGTCCCGGATGTCCGAGCAGGAGCTGCGGGAGGCCAAGCACGACGTCCACCGGATCCTGGCCGGCTCACGACCCTCCGGTGACGTGGACGACCCCGCCTTCCAGCCCCGCTACCGGCACCTGTGGCCGCACCTGGACGGCTCCGAGGCGGTGTCCTGCCACGACGACACGGTACGGCAGCTGGTCATCGACCGGGTCCGCTACATCTTCCTCAACGGCGGCTTCGAGCAGGGCGCGCAGTACGCCCGGGAGGCGGACAAGACCTGGACGACGATGCTCGAGGGGTTCTCCTCGGACACCTCCGCCCACCGGTCGCTCCGGGTCCAGCTGCTCAACCTGCGCTTCAACCGGGCCAACCTGCTGCGCAGCCTCGGCCTGTTCGACCAGGCTCTGGCGCTCGACGAGGACACCCTGCGGGAGCAGGAGGCGCTGATCGGCGTGAGCCACCCGTACACGCTGATGACCGCCGGGGGGTTCGCGGCGGACCTGCGGGCCCTCGGCCGCTACCGGCCGGCGTTGGAGCGCGACCTGCGCACGCACGGGGCGTGCGTGGAGGTTTTCGGGGAGGACCACCGGCGCACCCTCAACGCGGCCAACAACCTGGCCACCTCCTACCGGCTGTCCGGCGACTTCGTCCGGGCGCTCGACACCGACGAGTCCACCTACCGCCGGCTGCGGGTCGTCCTCGGCCCCGATCATCCGCGCACCCTGCTCTCGGCCAGCAACTACGCGCGCGACCTCCGGGAGACCGGCGACTACCCGGGTTCGGTGGCGGTGTTGGAGGACGTGATCGAGGGATACCGCCGGGTCTTCGGCGAACAGTTCCGGGAACTGCTGACCAACCAGGCCAACCTGGCGGCGTCGCTGCGCAGCACCGGTCGGATCGCCGAGGCGGGCCGGCTGCTCGACGACGCCTACGCCCGGCTGCGGGCCACCATCGGGCCGACCAACCCGGACACCCTGCTCTGCTGGTTGAGCCGGACGGCCAACCTGATGCTCCAGGGCGAGGGGGCGCGGGCCCGCACGGAACTGGACGACGTGCAGCAGACGCTCACCCAGGTGTTCGGGGTGCAGCATCCGTACACGTTGGTGTGCGGGGTCAACCGGGCGGTGGCGCTGGCGGACGTCGGCGAGCAGGACGAGGCGTACGCGCTCAGCCAGGCCACGGCGGACGGGCTGCGGCAGGTGCTGGGGGCCGAGCACCCGTTCAGCATGGGCGCGGACAACAACGCCGCCGTGTTCGTCCTCCTCGGCGGCCAGCCCGAGGAGGGGTACGCCCGGTTGCAGGCGGTGGCGGCCCGGTTGACGGCGGTGCTGGGCGCCGACCACCCGGACACGCTGCGCACCCTCGGCAACGTGGAGACGGCCCGGCAGGCGGCGAGCGGGGGAGCGGTCAGCATCGGCCGGGTGCGGCTGGCCGACCGGCTCGCCGACCGGATCGGGCAGGAGCATCCGAGCGTGGTGGTGCTGCGCGCGGGACGGTACGTGCGTCGGGTTCTCGACCCGCACCCCTACTGACCGGGCCGGGCGCCGATGAGCACGTCGGCGCCCGCCGGGGTCTGCCCGTCGGCGAGCCAGCGCAGGATGCGTGGGAGCTGCTGCATGGCGTCGAAGTGGGCGGCGTCGGGCTGCACCTCGATCTCGGCGCCGGGGATCCGGGCGGCGAGCCAGCGGCCGTGACTGGCCGGGGCGAAGGTGTCGTCCGCGCCGTGCCACAGCCGCACCGGGGTGGTCGTGGTGTCGATCGCGTCGAGATCGAACTTCCAGTCACGACGCAGCGCCAGCACATCGTCGATCCAGCCGTACGGCCCGGCCCGCAGCGCCTCCTGGTAGGTGTCGAAGATGATCCCCCGAAGCGCCGCGTCGTTGATGGCCCGGCGGTCCGGTGGGCCCATCTGCGTCATCAGGTCCCGCAGCAGGAAGCGGGGGTCCTCGGCGGCCCGCGCGGCCCGTTGCCGGATCTCCTCGACCACGATCTCGGTGTCCGGTCGGCCGTCGCCGAAACCGCGCTGGTTGTCGCGGTTCATACCGTCGAACCAGTCCAGGCCGATGGCCTCCGACGGCGCGAAACTCACAAGCACCGCCGCCCGGCTCACCCGGGGGCGCAGGCGTTCGTCGGCGGCGCAGGCCAGCGCGTGCGGCCCACCTCCGGAGCGTCCGGCGACCGCGAACCGGTCCAGCTCGAGCTGGTCGGCGATGGCCTCCACGTCCCGCGCGGCGTCGGCCACGTCCCGACCCTCGAACCGGTCGGAGTCGCCGTAGCCGGGGCGGTCGTAGGCGATCAACCGGATGCCCAACCGGTAGAGCACGATTCCCCGGGGCTTCGGGCCCCGGCGGCTACCGGGTGTGCCGTGCATCAGGAAGACGGGGAACCCGTCGGGAGCACCGGTCTCCTCGTACGCCACCCGCTTGTTGTCCGCGCGGTGGGCGTATCGCGGCCCAGGCTCACCTTCTCGGGTCACTCCAGCCTGCCTTCCGATGCCACTACCAGCCAATACTCGCAACCCGCATTGATCGAGGGCGATTGCTTAATCGGCCCCGCTCAGCCTTACGAGCCTAACGGTCGGGCCTGCCACACCGCTATGCCGCGCCCGGACAACCGGCCGGATCTGTCGGAAACGACACCTGTGGGCCCGTCCGGCTGGAACTTCCGGCCGGCTCGACGAGGGCACCCGGCCCGGATCTGCGAGGGCGCTCAGCAGGCCAACGGCCGGATGTCCGTCGGAGCGTCGACAAGTGCGGCACGCGGGTCGGCATAGCGCCAGTCCACCCGGTACTGGGCGCGCAGCCGGGGCCGGGGCACCACCCACTCGTACCCGACCCGACCCTGCTGTTCCCGGCGGTCCGGGTGCACCTCGACGGTGGTCTCCGAGGTGAACGAGGTCTCCCTGCCCCAGACGGTGGGCCCGCTGTCGGCCGGAAAGTCGAGCCGGATCACCAGGTTCCGGGTGGGCAGCCGGATGTCGCGTTGCAGCCAGTCGCCGAACTTCCACGCCGGCACCCGGTAGGAGTAGTCCACGACGGTGCGCTGCCCGGGGTAGAGCGGCACCGGGGTGCCCCCGCCGTCCAGCAACAGCACGATCTTCAGGAAGGCGTCCCGGCTGCGACCGACCCGCCACCTCATCGGTTCCGGCTGCTCGGCCCCGATGGTGGCCCGGAAGTCGACCTCGTCGATGGAGAGCGGATGGCGGCTGTGGAAGGCGGCGGACCGGGCCGGATCGTCGGGGAACCGGTCGATGTCGATCTGCACGGTGTGCCGGGTGATCGGCTCGGTGCCCACGCTGTGCAAGACCCGCCGGAACCGGCACTCGTACACCCCGTCGACCAGGGACAGGGCGGCCTGTTCGTCCTCGATCACCAGGTGCGAGCCGATGGGTGGCGGGACCGCGGTCGGACCGAGCGGTGAACGGCGTCCGCCGGGCCCCCGGCTGTCGGCGAAGACGACGTACTGCTGCCAGATCCGGTTGCCGCTGTCCAGCACCAGCTCGACCCGGCGAGCGAACTCCTCGGTGGGCTGGTGCCGCCCGTTCTCGATGTGGCTGACGTACGACGGGTCGAAGCCGGTGCGTTCGGCCAGCTCCTTCTTGGACATTCCCCGCTGGTGTCGCCAGTGGGTCAGTTCCCGCACGAATTCCGCTGCCGCATCGTCCTGTGTGGAGCTGCCCATGCCCCCGTCCTCGGTGTCGGGCCTCAAGTCTGTCCCACCGACGGCTTCCGCGCCAGGGGGGCCGCCGACCGGACCCGCCGGGCGTCGCCCCGCTCTCGAGCCCGCCCCGCCGGCAGCGGCAGGATGACAGCCATGGACGCCGCCGTACGCCGCTACCTCGCCGACCTGGTCACCACCGCCCGGGACGTGCTCGGGCCGGAGCTGGTCGGCGCCTACGCCACCGGCTCGGTGGCGCTGGACGCCTACCAACCGGGCCGCAGCGACGTGGACGTGGCCCTGGTCTGCCGGGACACGCCGGCCCGGCGGACCCGGGAGGACCTGGTGGCCCGGCTGCGGCACGAGACCCTGCCCTGCCCGGCGCGCGGACTGGAACTGGTCACCTACTCGCGGACGGTGGCCGGCTCGGGCACCCCCGAACCGGGTTTCGAGGTGGAGCTCAACACCGGGCCACGGATGCCGTTCCGGGCCACCTTCGCCCCGGCCGAGCGGCCCGCCGCCGACGGCCACTTCTGGTACGGCCTGGACCGCAGCATCCTGCACCAGCGGGGACGACAGCTGTACGGGCCGCCAGCCGGCGAGGTCTTCGCCGACCTGTCCCCGGGCGACCTACGGAACCTGCTGGTGACCGCGCTGCGCTGGTGGCTGGACCGGCCCGTCCCGCCCGGGGACGGCCCCGCCCCCGCAGCGGTGGACGCGGTGCTGGGCGCCTGTCGCGCGCTGGTCCGGATCCGCGACGGCGACTGGTTGTCGAAGGTCGCCGCCGGCCGCCGGACGATCGCCCTCGGCCGGGACCCGGAACTGGTGGCGCGCTGTGTCGACGCCCGCAGTGGCGGGCCGCCGCCGGCCGCCGCTGCGGCCCGCGCCTTCCAGCAGCGGGTGCTGGACGAGATCGCCGCCGACTGACAGCGACGGTCCCGCACCGGTGCCCGTGGGATGGCCGGTCGGACCCGCGACCCGACGGCCCCCGGCGATACTGCCCGAGGGCCGTCCGACGCGCGTCAGGCGTTGGTCGGCACCTTGCCGCCGGGCGGTTCGGTGGCCGCGTCGACCCGCGGTTCGGCGGCCGGCCGGGCCGCCAACGTCGGATACTCTGCGGTCTCCCCGCCACCGGCGGCCGCCGCCATCACGGCGGCGGCGGCCAGGTCGGCGACCCGCTTCGCCTCCCGCTGCACCCGGGCCCGGACGTCCTTGGCGTGCCGCTCCACACTCTCGGCGGCCTGCCGGGCCTCGTCCAGGCGCCGGGTCTCGGCGGTCAGGTCGCGACGGACCTCCTCCAGCCGCTGCCGGGCACGCACCAACTCCCGCTCGGTACCGTCACCCTCCTGCTGGATCTCGGCCAGCTGGGCGCGGGCGGTCTCCAACTCGCCCTGCACCTCGGCGAGGGCCTTCTGCCGCTCGGCGATCTCCCGCTGCACCGTGCTCAGCTGCTCCTGGTGGCCGCTGGTCTGCTCGTCGGCCCGCTGGCGCACCTCCGTGGCGTACTGCTGCGCCTCGGCGATCAGCGCGGCGATCTGCTGCTCGGCGGCGCTGTGCTGGTTGGTCAGCTCCCGCTCCGCGGCGGCCCGCTGCTCGGCCAGCTCCTGCTCGGCCGCGGCCCGCCGCTCGCCGACCTCCCGCTCCACGGTGGCCTGCCACTGGGCCAGCTCCTGCTGGCTCTGCGTCCGGGCCGCCTGGATCTCCTGCTGGATCTGGGTACGCGCGGCCTTGGTCAACGCCTCGGCGGCGGCCCGGGTCTGGGTGATCTGCTTCGCGGTCTGCTCGCTGATCCGCTTCGCCTCCTGCTGGGCCCGCTCGTGGGTGGCCTCTCCCTCGGCCCGGAGCTTCTCGGCGCGCTCCCGGATCTCGGCCAGCTCGGCGTCGACCACCGACCGGCGCTCCTCGTACGCCTTCTCCTGCTCGTCGCGGCGGGCGGACAACTCCTCGTCGAGGTCCCGCAGTGCCTGGGCGGTCCGGTCCCGGGCGTCGAGCAGCGTCTTCTCCGCCTCGCCCTGGAGCTGGTTCGCCCGCTGGGTGGCCGAGTCGGTGATCACCGCAGCCTGCTTCTCGGCCAGCGCGAGGATCTGGTCCACCATCGGGCCGAGGTCACGGAAGGACGCCCGGTCCACCTGTGCCGGACGTTGGCGCAGTTCGGTCAGCTCCGCCTGCAACCGCTGGATGTGCGTGGTCAGGCCCTGGATCTGCCCCGCAGCCTGGGCCCGGTCGGCGGTCAGCGTCGACAGCGCGCCGTCCATCTGCTCGACGTACCGGTCCACCTGCCGTTTGTCGTAGCCACGCAGCGCGAGCTCGAACCTCGGCCGTGACGTCCCGTCGTCGCGCGACGCGTACGACTCCTCCCCGGTGGACATAACCAGCCTCCGTACTCCTCGGCGGTCCCAGGTCCGCGTGGGCGCCCCCGGGTCACGATGGGGCGAAACACTACCGGCGACCGGTGTTCCGGGTGACCGGGCCCCGGGTGGGGTCCACCCACCGATCCGACCCGCCGGCGGTCGTCCCGCCCGGTCCGGATCGGCGTACCCGTCAGTCTGCTGGATGACCCCGTCCCTGCGGGGTCGACCGTTCCGAAGTCGCAGACATGTTCACCTCCTCAGGCCTCGGTGCCGAGCGGGACGGCCGGACCGGCGCCGGGGCGGGCGATCCGCCCCGGCGAAGACCAGACACAGCGGTCCACTGTGGGTTGCCGGATCGCCTTGACCAAGGCGTGTACCTGGACAACCCAGAGCAGCCAGTGCAGCATCAGCAGCAGGTACGCATGGTCGAACCGGCTGTTGTGCCGGCCCACCCGGTGCCCGATGACGCCCTGGAAGGTGCCCCACAACCAGCGGAGGTTCTGTCGGTACCAGTCCCGGCCGGTGGTCGGGTCCTGGAGCTGTGCGACGGCACGGGGGCGTATACGACCTTCCCGAGCCGGCGGCGGTGCGTCTCCAACACCCAGTAGGTGTCGTCGACGATGTACGGCGGCCGCTGGGGCAGCAACACGTCCAACAGTTCGGTGCGGTAGACCGAGTTCGAACCGGAGATGCAGTTCATCACGTTGAAGTGGCCGTGGATCCGGCGTACGAGGGCCTGGTGGTTCCAGTAGCTGTAGGCCCGCTTGGCCAGCCACGGGTTCCACCGGTGCTCTGCCGGCCACCAGGTGACGTTGTGCCCGACAACGATGGCGACCTCGTCGGCGAGTTGGGCCAGCGCGGCGGTGACGAAGTCCGCCTCCACCAGGACGTCGTCGTCGAGGATCGCCACCGCCCGGTCGAGGCGTCCGACACCACGTACACGGGAGCGCCGGTGGCTCGGGCCGCCTGGCACGCAGTTGAGAGGGGGTGAGGGCCGCTGCACTGCGGTGTGGCCGTAACGCTACGTATAACTTAAGTGATCTCCAACCGCGATCGCGGGTTCTGGCCGTTCGGCCCATCCGGGTGTCCCCCCAGTAGTCTTTCCGCAGCTCGTTCCCGGTCTCCGGTGGCCTCTCGCGGGCGGATCCGGCGCGTTTCTCCGGCTGTCGTGGCCGGTGTGACAGTGGGCGCGTGGTCCGGATTTGACGGCCGGCTGAACGGCCGCGTAACTTTCTCTCTGCCAGCGCGGAACGGACGAAGCAGGGCGAAAGCCCCAAGGCCGAGCGCGGCACTCGATCCCGGGTGGTGCCCTCCGGATCGGCCCCTAGGGGTCGATGAGGGGAGGCGAAACCGACCGAGTAGAGTGAAGGCCCGGCAGGGAAACGGACGAAGTGGCGGTTCACCGCCTGCGGCCGGCCTGACGGAAATCACGAGGGATTCCGGTGTGAGCCGGGATGTTCGTGGTGTGTGGAAAATGTGGTGGAAGTGGTGTGGATCGCTACAGAGCGGTTTGACACGGCGGATATCACCGGGTAACGTAGTAAAAGTGCCTGGCGCGGGAGCGCTGGGTGTGTTGGACGAGATGCCCCAGGTCGGGGGTTCTGCGGTGCAGGGCTTTCGGGTGGT